>CAKSPH010000001.1 GCA_934481355.1 uncultured Oscillospiraceae bacterium
CCTAGAAAATGCCTTGGTTTTCTCTCTCCTCTCGAGTTTTTATCTTCTATGTGTTGCACTTGACTTGACAATTTACCCACCTCCCCCACTTGGGGAGACACGCGCCTGGGTGCGCGTGGGCAATCGTCCTGATTGCCCCTCCCGGGGAATGTTCTGCGCAAACCAGGGCGGGAGGGGCAAGCCCCTCCCCTACATATCACAAAGTCTTTTGATATTACTCACCATAAGGTAGCTGATACTCCGAGAACCTCCAGCCGGACGTCGTTTTAACGGCTGTGAGGGTGTATTCCTTTTCGCTGACCTTTCCCTCCTCGTGCTCGAATTTCGACACCGCCCTGTAGACTGCCGCGTCATCCGTAAGCTCCGCAAGGGAATAATCCGTGCCGATATAGCTTATCCCGCCGAAGAACTCCAGGCAGTACAGCCTGCCGGAATCGTCCTCCATCAGGTTGTCAGAGCCGGAAAGCAGCGTTTCGAGAAGCTCCCCCGTGAAATACCTGCCCAGCGCGGCGTTGAGCTTTATACGCGTATTCAGCCGCTCATCGGTCATGGGATAGAAGGTTCCCCGGTCGGAGGTCAGCGGCTGCGCATTTCCATCGAACTTAGAAAGCCCGCAGGCGGCACAGTAGATGTCGTTAGCCTGCGCCATTATGTCCTCCGGGGACTGCTCCGGCGTGAAGCCGGAAAGGCTCCTGTCCTCCGGCAGAAGCGTATAGCCGAAGTTACCCTGACGGTAGACGCAGCTTCCATCCGCGCTCACCCAGAACGCGCAGATAAAGCTGAGCGTCCCCTCGTCCTCATCGTAGCAGGACACGCACAGGCACTCGTTTCCGTCTATGTCGGAGCGCTCGCCGGTATCCCGGAAAATATAGACCCGCCCGGTATCCGTCAGACCCAGGTACTCATTGTCGAGACCCTCCAGCACGGAAACGGGGTTCACCGCGGGAGCTTCCACTGTAACAGGCTCCGGAGCGCCGGAAAGAACGGATATCTCCTCAGAAATGGATTCCTCCGCAGAAACCTCAGGCTCCTGCCGGGAGACCTCCGCAGTACGCCGGGTGAACGCGGGCTGCTCGGTTATCCCGCCGCTCATATCCGCGGCGCAGCCCGAAAGCATGACCGCCGCCAGCAGACAGACTGCCGCGCTGAATTTCCTCATAAAATCCCCCCTGACAGCAAAATGCGGCAATGCCTACGCACCACCGCACTGTTCGCAGTAATAAACGCCCGGTATAGCTTACAGCTCCTCAGCCGATTCGGGAGCCTTCTCCTCCTCGACCATATCGCTGTCGGTCTTCTTTATCTCTTCCCTGGCAGGAGCCTCCTCCGGCTCAGCCTTTGCGGAATCGGTTATATCCTCGTCCTCGTCGAAGTCGAAATCAGCGTCGTCGCTGTCCCATGCCTCGTCCCAGTCGTCATAGTAGTCCTCGTCGTTTTCCTTCTCGAGCTTCTTCTTTGTGATGATGGTGGCAGCAGCAACACCGCCTGCGATAGCGAGCAGTCCGACAAGAGCAATTCCAAAACCCTTCATGACAATACCTCCATATAGCTTTGAACATGATACCGTGCAGAACACGGCAGTATATTTTTCCTCGTACTGTATAGTATATACCCATTTCGGTATTTTTTCAAGTGTTGTCAAAGAAATTAGTCAGATGTGCCAAAAAAATTATATGTTTCCTGTCAGATTCATCAAAACCGAAATAGCGGCAATCGGAGCCGTCTCACAGCGCAGTATCCGCTTTCCGAGAGAAGCGCAGACAAATCCGGCCTGAATCAGCCGCTCTGCTTCCTCCGGGGCGAAGCCGCCCTCGCTGCCGATAACGATATCCACATTGCCGGAGTACTCCGCCACAGCCTCGCGCAGAGGGACATCAGCGCACTCATAGAATAATATGCGCGTGTCCTGCGGGGATATGACCTGAGTAAGCTGCGAAAATTCGAGCGTTTCGCCCACAGTCGGGATAACTCCCCTGCCGCACTGCTTTGCCGCCTCGTAGGCTATGCGCTGCCAGCGCTCGCGCTTCTTTGCAAGCTGCTTCTTATCCGGGCGGGAAATGCACCGCTTCGACAGAAAGGGTATCACCTCGCTGGCGCCGCACTCAACGGCTTTCTGCACGATGAACTCCATCTTGTCCCCCTTGGGCATCGCCTGAAACAGCCGCACATGGATATCCGGCTCCGCCGGATTCGGGGAGCTCTCCAGCACCCTGAACACGCACTCGCCTGCGGAGCTTTCCAGCTCAGAGAGGTAATCGGTGCCCTTTCCGTCGCATATCACCGCGATGTCACCGGGCTTCATCCTGAGCACCTGCGCAACGTGCTTCGAGTCCTCCGGGTCCAGTACCGCAGTGGTCTCCGAGATATTCTCCGTGAAAAATCTGGGATAGCGCCAGCGCTCTATTTTTTCCTGTTCCATAGTATCTCCTGTCAGTTCCATTCCGTGCCGCTGAAAAGCTTCTCAACACCCTGACGGAGCAGGGCGCTTTTCGGGGACTCCAGCTTCGGATCCACCCGCAGAAGCTCCTCGGCGAGCTTTTCCACCTGCTCCAGCACCTCCGCGTCGTCCGCTATATCCGCGACTTTAAGCGGCGGAAGCCCGTGCTGCTCCCTGCCGAAGAAGTTGCCCGGCCCCCGGAGCTGCAGATCCTCCCGCGCCAGCTCAAATCCGTCAGTCGTCCGCACCATCGCTTCGGTGCGGGCTTTCGTGTATTCGCTGCGGCTGTCAGACATGAGTATGCACCAGCTCTGCTCGCTGCCCCTGCCCACGCGCCCGCGCAGCTGATGGAGCTGCGAAAGCCCGAACTGCTCCGCGTTCTCAATGAGCATTACCACTGCGTTCGGCACGTCTATCCCCACCTCTATGACCGTGGTGGAGACCAGCAGCTTCAGCCGGTTCTCCTTGAACCCGGTCATGACGCGCTCCTTTTCGGACTGCTTCAGCTTTCCGTACAGCAGCCCGGTGGGGATATCCCGGAATTCGCCGCTTACCAGCCGGTCATAGTACTCTATGGCTCCCGCCTTTTCGCTCTCCCCGGAGGATTCCACCAGCGGGCAGACGATATACGCCTGCTTTCCCGCCTCGATATGCTTCCTGATGAAGCTGTAAACCCGCTGACGGTAGCTGCTGTCCACCGCGTATGTCTTTACCGGGATACGTCCCTTTGGCATTTCGTCAAGCACGGAAACGTCAAGGTCGCCGTATATTATCAGCGCCAGGGTGCGCGGGATAGGCGTTGCCGACATCGCCATGATGTGCGGAGCCGCGCCCTTTTCCGCCAGGGCTCCCCGCTGGGCAACGCCGAAGCGGTGCTGCTCGTCCACTATGACAAGCCCGGCGTTCTTCATCCCGGAGGACTTCTGTATAAGCGCCTGAGTGCCTATCAGCACGTCCACCATGCCCTCCTGGGAGCGTTTGCGGACGTCGGCTTTCTCCTTTGGCGTAAGGCTGCCGGAAAGGAGCTCCACCCGCACGCCCAGCGGCTCCAGAAGCTCCCGGAAGGTCTTTGCGTGCTGCTGTGCCAGCACCTCTGTGGGAGCCATCACCAGCGTGCCGAAGCCGTTTTTGTGGCAGAAGTACGCCGCAGCCGCCGCAACCAGAGTCTTGCCGCTGCCAACGTCCCCCTGGATCAGCCGGTTCATCGGATGCGGCTGCTGCATATCCCGGAAGCAGTCCTCCGCCGCTTTCCTCTGGGCGTTTGTGGGCGTGAACGGCAGACTTTTCCACAGCTCGCCGATATCCACGTTACGCATTAAAGCGCCGGATTCCTCCCGCCCGCGGCTCTTCATCATGGAAAGCCCCAGCTTCAGCAGGATAAGCTCCTCGAACACCAGACGGCGCCGCGCCTCGGTGTACTCCGCGCGGCTCTTCGGGAAGTGTATCTGCTTCACCGCCTGCTCCCTGGAGAGCAGCCCGAAGCGCTTTACGAGCCCCTCCGGCAGGGTTTCCGGGAAATTCAGCATGGAAAGCGCGGACCTCACGTTCGCGGAAACCATGTTGTTCGTAAGCCCGGCGGTCAGCGGGTATTTCGGCATAAGCCCGCCGGAATCCACGTCCACGAAAAGCGGAGAGCCTATCTGCTTTCGCACCAGGTCGCCGGTTATCTTGCCGTAGAAAAGGTACTCCCGCCCGCGCTCCAGCTTTGCAAAGGTAAATTTCGCGTTGAAGAACACCGCCGTAATATTCCCGGTGCCGTCCGAAAGCTCCGCCTTGAACAGTGCCATGCGCGCGTACTCGTTGAACGGGGATTTCTTCTCCTTTACAAATGCGCGAAAGGCGCAGACCTCTCCGATCTGCACCTCGCTTATAGGCTTTGGTTCCGTGAAATCAACGTAATCCCGCGGGTATAGCTCCGCGAGCTGGTCGACGGTCTCCACGCCGAGCTTCTTGTAGAGCTTCGCGCGCTTCTCGCCGACACCTTTGAGGTAGGTTATCTCCATTATTCAACAGAAATGATGTAGTAGTATACTGGCTGTCCGCCGTTCACAAGATTGATGTCTATGCTGTCGCTTATTCTCGCGCGGAGCTGCTCGTAAGCCGCGTTAGCCGCCTCGTCCGTCACATCGGAGCCGTAGATAACTGTAACGTAGCTGCTGGAGCCGCTTATCAGGCGTTTTGTGAGCTTCGTGAGAGCCTTGGCGACGTCCTTTTCGGTGAAAACGATCTTGCCGTTGTCCATCGCAAGGATCTCGCCCTGCTTTATCTTGTGACCGTCGTACTCGCTGTCGCGGACCGCAAAGGTTATCTGACCGCTCTGCACCCTGCCGAGCGCGTCTGTCATATTGCTGCGGTTGGTGACGAAATCAGCGCCCGGGTCGAAATTCATCAGCGCGGAAATGCCCTGCGGTATGGTGCGGGACTGTAGCACGCACACGTTCCTGTCCGCAAGGGAAACCGCCTGCTCCGCCGCCATGATGATGTTCTTGTTGTTCGGCAGGACGAACACGTTATGCGCCGGTGTCTGACCTATCGCCTCAAGGATATCCTCTGTGGAGGGGTTCATGGTCTGACCGCCGCGCACTATGCTGTCGGCGCCCAGGTCGCGGAAAAGCGCCTCAATGCCCGCGCCCGCCGCAACAGCCACGAATCCGAAATCCTTTTCAGGCTTTACGGGTACCTTGCGGTTCTGCTGGACGGCCTCGTCAGCCTTTACGATGTTGTGGTGCTGCTCGCGCATATTCTCTATCTTCATCCTGGTGAGCTCGCCGAACTTTATGCCCTCCTCGATAGCCTTTCCGGGGTGGTTGGAGTGAACGTGCACCTTGATGATGTCGTCGTCGTCAACTACCACCACGCAGTCGCCTATCGTCTCAAGGAACGCGCGCAGCGCCGTAGCGTCCTTTGCGCCCGCTTTCTTGTTGACGATGTACTCGGTGCAGTATGCGTAGTGTATGTCCTCCTGCACAGCGCCCGCAGCCGCTACCGCCGCCGGAGCCGCCGGCTTTGTCTCGCTCTCGGAGCGAATGACTGCGCCGCCGGAAATCACCTGCTGCATTCCCTCGAGGATAACGAGCAGTCCCTTGCCGCCTGCGTCCACAACCCCCGCCTTTTTAAGCGCGGGTAGGAGCTCGGGGGTCTTTTCAAGGCTCTTCTCGCCCTCGGCGATGAACGCCGCGAGGAACTCCGCCGCATCGCCGCCCTCCGCCGCTGAATCCTTGGTGTTCTCCCATGCTTCGCGGACAACGGTGAGTATGGTGCCCTCGGTGGGCTTCATAACGGACTTGTAAGCCGCGTCAACGCCCAGCTTGAACGAATCGGACAGCAGCTTTGCGTCTGCCTCTTCCTTTCCGGCGAGACCCTTTGACAGCCCGCGGAATATCAGCGACAGAATAACGCCGGAGTTTCCCCTTGCGCCGCGCAGCATTGCGCCCGCAGTGAGCTTTGCGGCTTCCCCTGCTGTAATGCCGTCGTTCGCCGCCTTAAGTTCAGCCAGCGCGTTGCCGATGGTCATGGACATATTCGTTCCGGTGTCTCCGTCCGGCACCGGGAACACGTTCAGCTCGTCCACCGCAAGGCGGTTGTTGGAGATGTTGTTTGCCCCCGATATGACAGCGTCCCGGAACATTTTTCCTGTAAGTGTCATTTTATGTGATATCCCTTCCTGAATTTTATGTCTTTATCTCGTCAACATAGACATTCACGCGTTCAACGGAAATGCCCGTGCTTTCTTCCATGACGTACTTCACCTTGTTGATGATGCTCTTGACTATCGTGCCGACATTCACGCCGTAAAGCACGGTTATGTGCAGGTCTACCACCAGCTTATCCCTGCCCGTGCGGACGCTTATACCGCGCTCGAAGCTCTTTTTCTTCACGAAAGGCAGTGCCGCCAGTATCGTCTGCTTTGCACTGCTTATATTCATCTGCACCACTCCGAAGCAGGAGGTCACAGTGCTGCCTATCAGGGCTGTGAAGTATTCCTGCGAAATGGTGATTGTTCCGATGTTGTTCTGAACCTTTATCATAGTACCTCCTATCATAATGGGTTTAGATGATTACTCCCTCGTCAACCGCGCTGCACAGCACGCTCCCGGGGAATTCTGCCTGCGCCGCGTGAGCTGATCCAGCGCCGTCAAACACCCCGAATACCGCCGAGCCGCTCCCGGTGAGCATTGCGCCACGTGCGCCAAGCTCCGTAAGGCGGGAGCAGATGTTCTCTATCCGCTCGTCCGCGTAAAGCCGCTGGAACACATTATACATCTCCGGCGCGTAATTTTCCGGCATTGCCGCCCGGAATCCCTCCAGACCGCCGCGCGGTGCAACCGGGCTGCTGTCGTACTTCCTGTAAGCTTCCCCGGTGGGGCAGCTGAAATCCGGCTTGACCACCAGGAATATCCCCTTTGCCGCCGGGAAATCAGACATCTGCTCGCCGATACCCCGGCAGAGCTTCGTCCCTCCCACAAGGCAGAAAGGAACGTCCGCGCCCACCTGCACCGCGATATCCAGAAGCTGCTGTTCGCTCAGCGACTCGCCGTAAATTTTATTCAGCCCCCGCAGGACTGCCGCAGCGTCTGCGCTGCCGCCGCCCATGCCTGCGCCGCTCGGTATATTCTTTTCGATATCCAGCAGCACGCCGCCGGGCTTTTCGGAAGCCCGCATGAACAGCTCCGCCGCACGATAGGCGGTGTTGCGGCTGTCGGTGGGGATATCCTCACGGCTGCACGTCAGCGTTATTCCCTCGCCCGGGCAGGAGACCACCGTCACCACGTCGGCAAGGGAAATGCTCTGCATTACCGTTTCCAGAAGATGATATCCGTCCTCCCGCCTGCCGATTATATCGAGGTAGAGATTCAGCTTTGCGCAGGCAAGGAGATTCAGCGCGCGTATGCGGTTCACTTTTTCAGTTCCTCAACGAACTCCCTGATACGTTCCAGCGCTGTGGTGATGTGCTGTACGGAGTAAGCGTAGGAGACCCTGACGTATCCCTCGCCGCTCTCGCCGAACGCGCTTCCCGGGACTACCGCGACCTTCTTGCTGTAAATCAGCTTCTCACAGAATTCGCCTGACTTCATCCCGGTGGACTTTATGCACGGGAATACATAGAACGCTCCCTCCGGCTCGAAGCAGGAAAGCCCCATGTCGTTGAAGCCCTTTACCACCAGACGGCGGCGCATATCGTATTCCTCCAGCATTCTGTCAACGTCCGCACGGCACTGGGTCAGCGCCGCGATAGCCGCGTACTGGCTGACTGTCGGGCTGGACATTATGCAGTACTGGTGGAGCTTCAGCATCTGCTTTATAACCGGCTTCGGGCCCGCACAGTAGCCGAGTCTCCAGCCGGTCATGGCGTAGGTCTTGGAAAATCCGTTGACCACGATGGTGCGCTCCCTCATGCCGTCTATCTCAGCAATGGAAACGTGCTTCTCGCCGCCGTAGGTCATCTCGGAATAAATCTCGTCCGAAATTATCATGATATTCGTGTCCCGGAGCACGTCAGCTATCGCCTCGAGCTCCCCGCGGCGCATTATGGAGCCGGTGGGGTTGTTCGGGAACGGCAGTATCAGCGCCTTAGTGCGGGGAGTTATCTTCTCGCGCAGCGCGTCCGCACGGAGCTTGAACTTATCCTCCACAGTCATGACTATCGGCACCGGAGTGCCTCCGCAGACGGTGATTATCGGGGAGTAGCACACGAAGCTGGGCTCCGGTACAAGCACCTCGTCGCCGGGCTGTATTATAGCGCGCATCGCAAGGTCGAGCGCCTCGGAGCCGCCGACTGTAACTATCAGCTCGCTCTCAGGGTCGTATTCCGTGCGGATAAAGTTCTTAAGGTATGTGGATATCTCTTTCCTGAGCTGGATAAGACCTGCATTCGCAGTATATGCCGTCCTGCCCTTTTCGAGAATGCCTATCGCTTCTTTTCTCGCCGCCCAGGGGGTCTTGAAGTCAGGCTCGCCGACTGACAGGGAGATAACTCCCTCGACCTGCTGTGCGATATCGAAGAATTTTCTTATGCCCGAGGGCTGAATGTCCCGTATCTTCTGCGGGAGAACCTTTTCGTAGTCTATCACGGGGAAACCAGACTCCTTTCATCGGTATGTTCCTCCACGAAGACATGATTCTTCTCCTTGTATCTTCTGAGCACGAAGTGCGTTGTGGTGGAAATTACGCCGTCCAGCACTGCAAGGCGCTCTGAAACGAACAGAGCCACTCTTCTCAGGCTGGTGCCGGTGATGGTGATGGAAAGGTCGTTCGCGCCGGAAAGCAGGAACACGCTGTCCACCTCCTCATACTGCATGATGGTGTGCGCGAGGTCGTCAAAGCCCCTGTCCTTGAACGGAGTCACCTTCAGCTCGATTATAGCGGTGACCGCGTTGTCGTCCGCCTTCTCCTCGTTGACGATGGCGGCATAGCCGATGATTATGCCCTCGTTTTCGAGAGCCTTTATTCCTGCGGCGGCTTCCTGCTCAGTGATGCCGAGCATGGTGGATATCTCCGCGTTGGAGAGCCGCGCGTTCTGCTTGAGTAAACCAAGGATCTTCTTCTCAGTAGCTGTCATAGCATTATCCTCCTGTTACGGGCGGCGATAAGCCGTCGTCTGCCGCGTTACCAGCCATTGCGCTGATTCCCTGTATCCGACTGCTTCTCACCGTCATATTTGTTTTAATTACGCTATCGTAATAAATATGGGCTGTTTTTTCCTGAAAACGCATATCTCCTTAAAGCCGATATCTCTCAGCATATCAAGGCACTCCGGAATATCCGCGCCGACGTCCGCCGTGCGGTGCGCGTCCGAGCCGACGGTTATCATTCTGCCGCCGAGGTCGTAGTAGCGCTTCACATACCCTGCGCTGGGCATGGGGACGTGAAGCCCCTTGCGTATCCCCGCCGAGTTCACCTCCAGGGCGATATCCTGCCTGATTATGGTTTCCAGTATCCTGTCGATTATTGCGCCGTATCGGGTCATGTCCACTTCATGGCCGCCCACATCGCCGCTGATGAAGCGGAGCGGGAACGTAAGGTGCGCCAGCGAGCAGAACTTCCCCCATTCCGCCAGGCGGAGCTCCTCATCGAAGTATTCGTCAAGGCAGCGGTACCTGTCCTCGTCGCTGTCCGGGACCTGATCCAGCCGCGGGTAAGTCCGGGTGCGGTGGGTGGAGCCAAGCACAAAATCGTAGTCGTGCTCTGCAAGTATCCTCTCAGCCTGCGGCTGATCGAACAGCGCCTGGCCGAGCTCCGCGCCGTAATAGACCTCCATCTTCCCGGCGAAACGCTCCTTTATCTCAAGGAACACCCCGCAGGAACGCTCTATCGCGCCCGCGTAATCCCAGCTTCCGAGCTTCTCGTTCTCGATATGATCCGTCAGCGCATAGTGCTTTATTCCCAGCCCGCAGGCTCGTTCAGCCATGAGCATGGGAAGGTCGCAGCCGTCCGGCGACAGCGTGGAATGGCTGTGTATATCCGCAGGAATGAACCTGCGTTCAGTGTTATCCATATTATGACCTTCTTCTGTTCTCTGTACGCTTTTAAAATTGTTGGTGAAAAAAGTGCCTATAATATCAGTCTTTCAAAAGCGTTTTTTATTATTTTATCACAAAATTTGAATTTTGTCTATGAATACATTTACTTTTTCCGAATTTTTTAGTATAATAGATAAGAAAGATAAAAAAACAAGGCTTGCGGCTGATATTTTTATACATATTGAATACAAATCGACCGCAGAACAGGAGGACATAATGAGAGCAGTTGTTGCTGTAATTGGTAAGGACACAGTCGGTATTCTGGCAAAGGTGAGCGGTATATGCGCCGAGCACAACGCAAACGTAATGGACGTTACCCAGACCATCATGCAGGATCTCTTCGCAATGACCATGATGATCGAGATATCCAGACTGAACATCGACTACATCGACTTTGCAGACAAGCTGACAAAGGCGGGCAGCGAGATGGGACTCCAGGTGCACGTTATGCACGAGGACATCTTCAACGCCATGCACACAATATGATTAAGGAGAACGCCGACAGATGTTTAATTCAGGTGACATATTAGAAACGATAAAGATGATACAGGAGGAGAACCTTGATATCCGCACCATCACAATGGGTATCTCGCTTCTCGACTGTATCGACAGCGACATAGACAAGGCGTGCGACAAGGTCTACGACAAGATCATGCGCAAGGCCGAGCACCTCGTTAAAACCGGCGAGGATATCGAAAAGCAGTACGGTATCCCGATAGTAAACAAGCGTATCTCCGTTACGCCCATCGCGATGGTATCCGCAGCCTGCAAGGGCAGCCCCGTAAAGTTCGCGAAGGCGCTCCAGCGCGCGGCTGACGGCACCGGCGTAAACTACCTCGGCGGATACTCCGCACTGGTGCACAAGGGATTCTCCGCAGGTGACCGCGAGCTCATCGAGTCAATCCCGGAGGCTCTCGCAGTTACCAGCAACGTATGTTCCTCCGTCAATATCGGCTCCACAAGGGCTGGTATCAACATGGACGCAGTTGCAATGATGGGTCAGGTTATCCTTGACGCCGCAGAGGCGACAAAGGACAACAGCTACTTCGGCGCGGCAAAGATCGTTGTATTCTGCAACGCAGTAGAGGATAACCCGTTCATGGCAGGCGCATTCCACGGCGTCGGCGAGTACGACTGTGAGATAAACGTGGGCGTTTCCGGACCGGGCGTTGTACGCGCGGCTCTCCGCAAGCACCCTGAAGCGAACATCAGCGAGATCGCGGACGTTATCAAAAAGACCGCGTTCAAGATAACCAGAATGGGTCAGCTCGTTGGTACGGAAGCATCCCACAGGCTCGGCGTCCCGTTCGGAATCGTTGACCTCTCCCTCGCGCCTACTCCCGCTGTCGGCGACTCCGTAGCGCATATCCTCGAGGAGATAGGCCTTGAGAGCTGCGGCTGCCACGGCACCACCGCCTGCCTCGCAATGCTCAACGACGCAGTAAAGAAGGGCGGCGTAATGGCTTCCTCGCACGTCGGCGGACTTTCCGGCGCGTTTATCCCGGTCTCCGAGGACGCGGGCATGATAGACGCGGCAGTAAAGGGCTCCCTTGGTCTGGAGAAGCTCGAGGCCATGACCGCCGTCTGCTCCGTAGGTCTTGACATGATCGCCATTCCCGGTGACACTCCCGCTGACACCATCTCCGCCATCATTGCGGACGAGGCCGCTATCGGAATGGTCAACAGCAAGACCACCGCAGTCCGCGTGATCCCCGCCATCGGCAAGAAGGAAGGCGACATGATCGAGTTCGGCGGTCTGTTCGGCTCCGCCCCCGTAATGCCGGTAAGCAGATTCTCCGCAAGCAAGTTCATCAGCCGCGGCGGACGTATTCCTGCTCCGCTCCAGAGCCTTAAGAACTGATATTTCGACCCGCCGCCAGCGAATACTGCGGCGGGTGTTTATTATGAAAAAATCCCGGTTCATCACCGGGATTTTTTCTATACCACACCCAGAAACATAAGCGAAAGCCACGCGAATCCTGCGGCTGCCGCCACGCTCAGCGGGAATCCCATGAACACGGTAGTCAGGGCGTTAAGGTCGAATACCCTGCCGCTTCTTGTCAGCCGGAGCTTTACTTCCCTGTCAGGCTTGTATATCCTGCCGCGCATGACAAATTCCGCCGGGAATATATTCGCATATTCCGCGCCGCCGATAAGGTACACCGCCGATTCGAACCGCTTTTCCTTCCGGAATCCGCTGAACCTGCCGCGCTTTCTTTCTCCGCGAAGTATCATCGCAAGGCATACCGCGAAGAATCCCGCCGTAAGCAGAGCCGCCAGCGACACCAGCATCAGGAATCCGAGCAGGATATACCATATATCCACACCCGCCAGAGCCAGTATGAAGACTATCGCCGCCGCTCCGAGAATTATCTCCATGGGACACCTCCGTCAAGCAAAAGGGCAGGCGCGCGCCTGCCCCTTTATGTTTACCTGTTCATTTCCCAGTGGGCGAGAGTGATGGTCTCAAAGCCCTTGGGTGAAAGAATAGGCCTTGCGATACGCTTCTTTGTCTCCTCGGAAAGAGCGCGGTTCTGCGCAAATTCCGCGCCCGCTTTCTTTATGTCGGCAAGGTAGCCCTCGCGCTGGCGCTTTGCCTTTTCTGCGATGAAAAGCTCGCCCTCCGGACACAGGATAGCGGTATAGTGCCCGTCCCCCGCGATGAGGTCAAGCTGCTTCAGCAGCGCGGGGTACATCGGCTTTGCGTCAACATAGCCGCAGGTGGTGATGACTACAAGGCGCTTTTCGTGCATGGATTCGTCCCGCAGCTCATGGAAGCTTGCATTCTTGTCCTCCACAAGATTGCCCATGTACGGCAGCATGAAGGGCAGGCAGCGGTCTGTCATTGCCTTCATCTGCGAGGGCATTCCGAAGAAGTACAGCGGGAAGCTCTCGATAACGATATCCGCAGCCTTTATCTTCTCATAGATGGACTGCATATCGTCCTTTATAACGCACTGCCCCGGAGTTCTGCTCCAGCATGAGAAGCAGCCGCAGCAGGGGTTTATGTTCATTTTGTAGATATCTGCCTGCTCTACCTCGGTGTCCTCCGGGAATCCGGAAAGGAATGCCCTGGTTATATTCAGCGTATTGCTCCGCCCTGCCTTGGGGCTTCCGTTCAATACTAATACTCTCATTTGTTCTCCTTATTCTCCCTGCTCAGGCAGGCTTATGCTGTAATAATACCGCTTCCCGCAGCTTGTGATGATACCGTTCGTGAAGCACCCCGGCGCAGGAACATCGTCATGCCCACAGCGCTTGTAGAAGCTTTCCCGCTTCGTCCACGCCCGGAAGAAATCGTCAGCCCGTGTATTGCTCCGCAGAAATCCGTTGAGCTCGCTCTGGCTCATGAATGTCCGCGCAAGCTCCTCCATACGTTCATGGCTGTAATTCCGGGCAAACTGGATATCTGCGCCAACGGAAGCGTCCGCGCCTATCGCAACGCAGCACAGCGCCGCGCCCTCGGAGTGTGAAACGCTGAAATCAAGGTCGTTGCGGTTTATCACGCAGGGTCTGCCGTCGGAATTCCGCGCGATTGCAAGGCTCATGCGGTCAATTCCGTGCTTTTTCAGCAAGTTGTCCAGCAGGACGAGTGCGCAGGCGCTCTCGGTGAACGCCTCCCTGTGCCTTGCGTATTTTCCGGTTATGTAGTCGAAGTACTCCCCGCACATCGGCGAATACTCGCCCCGGAGAACCTCAGCGCGCTTTAGAAGCTCGCTCCCGCCCGAAACTATGCAGGCGGAGAAATCATATGTCAGCTCAGCCATAAACAGCGCTCTTATCCATTGCAGTGAACAGCATACTGCCCTTTGCCTTTACAGCACCGTCGCAGGATATCACAGCGGAGAATTCAGCCGCAGCCGCGGATATCATCTCAGCCTTTACGGATATCTCCAGCCTGTCGCCCGGAATGACCGGCCTCAGGAACTTGAAATCCTTGACCTTAAGCAGCACATACAGCTTGTCGTCGCCGGGCACGACCCTGTCGGGAGCTATGACCAGGCTGCAAAGCTGCGCGGCGCTCTCTATCAGAAGTACGCCGGGCATTATCGGCGCGTCCGGAAAGTGCCCCATGAAGTAGGGCTCGTTCACGGAAACGCATTTTATTCCCTTTGCGGATTCATTCGGCACAAGCTCCGTCACCCGCTCTATCATCTGGAACGGCGGACGCTGCTTTATGCGCGCGTTTATCTCCATAAGATTCATCATAAGCTGAGACCTCCGTCAAGCACGATGACCTGTCCGGTCACATAGGCGAACGCGTCGGAACAGAGCTGTGCAACCACGTCGGCGACCTCGGAAGCCTTGCCCAGCCTGTGCATGGGGATAGCCTTCAGGTACTCCTCCTTCTTGTCCTCCGGGATAGCGTCAAGCATTTCGGTTTCAATGAAGCCGGGAGCTACCGCATTCACGCGGATGCCGCGCGGAGCCAGCTCCTTTGCAAGGGTAGCCGTCATGGAGTTCACCGCGCCCTTGGTCGCGCTGTAAACGCCCTGTCCCTCCACCGCAAGCACCGAGCTTACGGAAGAAACGTTGATGATAACGCCCTGCTTCCTGCTCATCATTTTGAGCGCCGCCTGCTGTGCGCAGTGGAAATAGCCCTTGATGTTGATGTCAAGGCTTCTTGTGAGGGAATCCTCGTTTATCATCAGCAGATAAGCGTCGTCCACAACTCCTGCGTTGTTAACGAGCACGTCCAGCCTGCCGAACGCCTTGTGAGCCTCGCGGAACATATTCTGTACTTCCCTGAGGTCGGCGGTGTTCGCCTTTATTGCGACAGCCTTCCGCCCGAGCGCCTCTATCGCGGAAACTGCCTCCTGCGCCTTAGCCTCGTTTGAGTTATAGTTCACCACTATATCATAGCCGCATTCCGCAAGTCTCAGCGCGCACGCCTTGCCTATCCCCCGGGAAGCGCCCGTAACCAGTGCAACCTTCTCCATTTATCCTCCTGAAACGATTCGGAATCCGGCGCCTGCGTTTCGCAGGTGATTTTATGGCAGCACCGCGAAGCGGCGCCATAATTCCGAATTTGAATAACTTATGCCTTTTTAAGTACTACTGCGGAATAAGACCCGCCTGCGCCCCAAGCAGCCGCCAGGATATACCTGTATCCTGAAACGTCCGCGTCGGAAGCCCTGCCGCCGATGTAAGCCCTGGCGGTGCCGCCGAGCTTGCCGGACAGCAGCTTTGCCGCATATGCAGCCTGCTCTGCGCCCGCAGCGGCTCTTGCCTCGCCGATGTTCTCCCTTACGGCGAATACCGGGATATCCCTGCCGAATACCTGCCTGTACGCGGAAAGTTCAAGGCTGTCAATATCCTTGTGACCGTCAGCGAAGCCGCTTACCGCGTCTATCTCTGCAGGAGTGATCCCTGCGTCCGCGCAGGCCTGCTCGATTGCCTTTACCAGCGCGTCACCGGAGCCTGCGATGGTTCCGTACTCAACGGCGTGGTGAGTCATTGCGCAGCCTGCTACCTCGGCGTATTTCTCAACGCCGCGCTTTGCAGCGGAGCTCTCCTTTTCGATGATGAGGGAAACGGAGCCCTCGCCGAGCACGAAGCCGGGCTTATCAAGGGAGTAGGGCTTTGTCTCAGCCAGCAGGCCGAGTTTTCCGTAGAGCTCTGCGTCTACGTCCGTGTTCTCGTCAGTGCCGCTTGCGACCATGATGTCCTCGCTGCCGCTGTGCAGCACGTCCGCAGCGTAGCACACGCTCTGGAGTCCCGCCTGAACGCTGTTCGCAACGGTTACGTTGTAGCCCTTTATTCCTGCGAAAATGCTGAAATATCCGCCCGCCGCATTGTATACGGTGTTCGGGAATGAGAACGCGCTGCCGTTAGCGGTGCCGCCCTCGACTACCGCCTTCTGGAAGCCGACTATCTCGGTCATGGGTCCGTCGGAAGTTCCCACAACTATGCCGATATCGTTCTCGTTGCTCTCGTCTATGGTTACCTTGCCGTCAGCAAGCGCGCGCATTCCGCTTATGAGCTGTATCTGGCTGAAGCGGTCGAGCTTGCGGTAGAACGCCATCTTGATCCCGTGCTCCTTGTAATCGTCAGATGTGAGCTGAGCGCGGATCCCCTTTCCGTCCTCCCCGGTGCTGCCGACTACCTCGCCGATACCGGTGATGTAGAGCTTCTCCCTGTTGGTGTGGTCGGGGATATCGTGCGGATTCTTCGCGAACACGATACTAGCGTTGTTTCCGCCGAACGCAAAGGAGTTGGACACCGCGTAGTTCACGGTTTTTTCTCTCTTGGTGTTCGGAACGAAATCTATCCCGCCAGCCTTTTCCTTAAGAACCGCGAGGTCCTCGTCGGAATAGCCGATGGTCGGCGGAACGATATCCTCGCATACCGCCTTGACGGTGAGCACAGCCTCAATGGAGCCCGCCGCGCCCAGGCAGTGTCCTGTCATGGACTTGGTGGAACTTACGGAAAGGTGTTTGTTCTCGTCGAACAGCGTGTGAAGCGAAAGGAACTCCGCCTCGTCGTTCTTTGCCGTGCCGGTGCCGTGGGCGTTGATGTAGTCGATGTCCGTGAAATCCAGGCCGGAGTTCTTCACAGCGCGGCGGATAGCGCTCATCTGTCCCTGTCCGTCCGGGCGGGGAGCCGTGATGTGGTGCGCGTCGGAGCTTACTCCGGAGCCGAGTATCTCGCAGTAGATCTTCGCGCCGCGGGCCTTTGCGTGCTCGTAGCTCTCAACGATGAGGATACCGGCGCCCTCGCCGAGGGTAATGCCGTTGCTGTGGTTGAACGGCGAGCAGGCATTCTCAGCCAGCGCATGGAGCGCGTGGAATCCCGCATAGGCAAGCGAAGAAAAGCTGTCGGAGCCGCCCGCAACAAACGCGTCAGCCTTGCCCGCGCGGATAAGGTCGCAGGCATAGGAAAGGCTCATCGTACCAGCCGCGCAGGCGTTAACGATATTCGCGGTAGCGCCGTTGAGCCCGAAGTGCTTCGCAACGTTGTTAGCGATAGCGGCAGCGGGCATCTTCAGGATATCGGAGGGCTTTGCGGAGCCCGTCCTGAACTCATCCGTATAGTACTTGTCAATGCTTGCCGCGCCGCCGACGCAGTTGCCCACGATAACGCCGATACGGCCGGAATTATCGGCAGTCACGCTGTAACCGGCGTCCGCGAGGGCCTCGCCCGCCGCCTTTATGCACAGCAGCGAGCTTCGGTCGTAGTCCTCGCCGGAAAGCTCCGCGGAGCTTTCAGCTACCTCTGCCCCCTTGTGAGCGTAGCAGCCCTCGGTTGAGAAAGTCTTTACGTCCCGGATACCTGTGACGCCGCCGGAAGCCGCGCTCCAGCACTTGTCGGTGCCGTCGCCCAGCGCGCAGATAAGTCCCAGACCGGTGACAACGCATCTAGTTTCGTTTCCCATGAATTATTCTCCCATGTGCTCCTCAACATACTTGGTGAGGGTCTCGATAGACTGGAAGTTCTCCCTTGCAGCGCCTGTCATCTGTACGCCGAACAGGTTGTCGATACCTGCGATGATCTCGATGGAGTCGATGGAGTCAAGTCCGATATCGTCGCCGAACAGCTCGCTTGTGTACTCCAGCTCGTCAGCGGGGATACGAAGGTTCTCTACCAGCATATTCTTGATCTTTTCTGCGATTTCTGTGTTCATTGTTATTACCTCTCAAAAAATAATTTCCTGCGGCTGTGCCGCGTGTTTACTGTGTAACTTCGGAACCGGCGGGAGCATAGCTCTCGGTGTAGGTGTCCGTCTTGCCGTACTTCTGTTCAAGGATCCCGTAAAGTCTCCTGGTCTCATCCTCGGCCTTCTTCATGAGCTGCTTTGCGTACTGCGAGTGGCGCATGGTCTCCGGGCAGCGGCTCTCGATGGGGTTCCCGACAAGCATTCTCTGCCGCCTGCCGAAAACCGAGTGATAACCGCCGTAGATCGCCGCCGGTACTACGCACGCCCCTGTCGCGGCGCACACCAGCGCTGCGCCGGGCTTGAACTTCTCTATCTTTCCCTCCCGGGCGATTCCGCCCTCCGGGAAGATTATCAGCGAGCCATTGCGGCGGATTATCTCCTCTGCGGTGGTGTACCAGCTTGCGTCCGCGCCGTCAAGGTCTATCGGGAAGCACCTGCACCAGCCTATCATCGTGCCGACGCATTTCTTGTCGAACCAGCTTTTCTTCACGAGGACATACGGCTTGTACCGCCCGAGCACAGCCCCGGTGAACGCTCCGTCAAAGTGGTGCGTGTGGTTGAACACGAACACGGCGGGCTTTCCCTTTAGCTGTTTCTTCACGGATTTATCGACCCACTCAACCTTAGGTCTGAACAGGAAGTAGACTATCCAGGTTATAAGCGTCTGATAAAATCTGCCCCATAACGACTGATTCAGGGGGCTTTTTTTCTCATTACTCATTCCCACGCTCCTTCCGGTATCAGTCAGTCTGACTGACTACCATTTATAATTATATACGGTTTTCCGCCTTTTTTCAATGGACATTATGCGGCAGTATATCCCATAAGGGACACATTGTTGCATTTCTGTTGCGCAAATAAAAACACCGGAGCTTTTTCTGCGAAATCACCAAAAATACCGCAAAGTCCCGGGATGGCTTTAGACATTTTTTAGCAAGCCACAGGATACGGAAAGGCCCGCCGCGGCGGGAAACTCCACCATGACGGGCCTGGTTTTTATAAGCTCACTTTTACCGGATAGCTTCGGAGCCGCTGGTCTTTACGCGCTCAAACAGTTCGCTGACCTTATCGCCGTCCACCCTGGTGCAGAGGGACACGATTATAACAGCCGCAAGCGCTATTCCGAATGCCGGGAGCAGCGAGTAGATACCGGTGGCCGCAGAGAGCGTAGCGCCGGAAACTATCGGAACCATCTCCCAGATGACTACCGCCGCGCCGCCGGAGATAATGCCGGCAACCGCGCCGTTCATTGTCATTCTCTTCCAGAACAGCGAGAGGAGCATAGCCGGACCGAACGCCGCGCCGAGTCCCGCCCACGCATAGGAAACCAGTCCCATAACGGAGCTGTTCGGGTCGAGGGCGATGAAGTACGCGATAACTGCGACTGCAATAACAGTTCCGCGGCTTATCCACATGAGGGTCTTGTCCTTTGCGTCCTTCTTGAACAGCTTGAACATATCGTTTGTGACGGAGGAAGCAGTTACCAGGAGCTGGGAATCCGCCGTGCTCATGATAGCTGCGAGAATAGCCGCCAGGACGATTCCGGCGATTATGCCCGGCAGGAGGTTGCTGCTGAGGAACATGAATATCTTCTCAGTATCGCCGAGCGCCGTGAAATCGGCAAGGTAAGCCTCATTGCCTGCGGAGTGCAGGAATATGTAGCCGAAGATTCCGACAAGAACAGCCGCGCCGAGGGTGATGAATACCCAAATGGTCGCGATTATTCTGGACTTCTTTATAAGGTCGCTTGACTTTATAGCCATGAAGCGGACGAGGATATGCGGCATACCAAAGTAGCCGAGTCCCCATGCAAGTCCTGAAAGGATAGTCGTCCACGCGATGGAGCCGTCAACGCCCTCGAACAGATTGAGGTAGTTGGAGATCTCAGCGCCCGCAGAATCAAGGAACTGAACTGCGCCGGCGTCCGGGGTGCGGAAAATGCACACCAGCGGAACAATGACCAGCGCCGCAAACATCAGCAGACCCTGAATAAGGTCAGTCCAGCATACCGCGAAGAATCCTCCGAGGAACGTGTAGGAGATTATAATGAGTGCGCCGATGGTGAGCGACAGGGTGTAATCCGTGCCGAATATGTAGTTGAACAGCTTGGCGCCGCCGCTGAACGCAGAAGCAGTATACACAAGGAAGAACACGAAAATTATCGCCGCGCACGCGAAACGGATAACCGGGTTCTTTGTGAAGAAGCGCTTCTGGAAGTACTCCGGGATAGTGATCGCGTCGCCCGCCGCGTAGGACATCTTGCGAAGCCTTGAAGCGAGGACGCGCCAGTTGAGGTAGGTTCCTATGAAAAGACCTATCGCGATCCAGCTCTCAGTAAGGCCTCGGGCGAATATCGCTCCGGGAAGTCCCATCAGCAGCCAGCCGCTCATGTCAGAAGCCTGCGCTGAAATTGCGGTAGTCCAGCTTCCGAGCTGTCTGCCGCCGATAAAATAATCGTTCATGCTCTTGGATTTCTTGTAGGATATTATACCAATTGCAAGAATGACAAGTGCATAAATCACAAATGCGATAATTACATAAATATCTCCCATTTGCGTCCTCCTTTTATTTTTTTGCCGCCGCACCCTATTGCACAGCATATAGATTTATTGTATCATCTTTTGCCCGAAAATGCAATAGAAAAAGTGAATTTTTTCTGTTTTTTTGTTGCATTTCTGCATTTTCCGCGCTTATTTCCCGGAATCACAAAAAATGAGGAGGACTTTTGTCCTCCTCACAGCATCTACTCTGTTCATGATTGTTCAGGCAGAATGTATTTCTCCTTATAGTCGTTGAATTCGTCCATGAATTCCGAGCGGTCGAGTTTCTTCAGCTCCACCATGTACTCATGGGTATCCATGCTGTTGTCGTTTATCTGAATGATATACACCGCGATATTCGAGCAGTGATCGGATACGCGCTCAAAATTAGTCAGCAGATCCTGTAGGATGAAGCCCAGCTCTATAGTGCACTTGCCATTGCGCAGGCGCTCGATATGCCTGGTCTTGAGCTCGTTGCGGAGCTGGTCTATAACGTCCTCCAGAGGCTCGACGTTCTTTGCCATGGTGACGTCTGATTCAATGAATGCGTTTATCGACATATCAAGTATCTCGCTTACCGCATTTATTATTACCGGGATCTCCCTGAGTGCCTGCTCGGAGAACTTTATCTTCTTGTCGTGCATTTCCTCGGCGGCTTCAACGATGTTCACCGCATGGTCGGAAATGCGCTCCAGATCGCCTATCGTGTGAAGCATACTCGAAACGATCTTGCTGTCGTTCTCAGACAGATCCTTTGAGCTTATCTTCAGGATATACGAGCCTATCTTGTCTTCGTAGATATCTATCGTGTTTTCATTCTCGATAACCGTCTGGCACTTGCGCTGGTCGAAATTCGTCACAGCTTCAAGCGACATTTTAAGGGTCTCCTGAGTAAGTCTTGCCATGCGGATGCAGACGTTGCGGCACTGCTCGATAGCAACGGACGGCGTATTCAGCAGACGCTCGTCAAGCAGCATAGGAGACGCGTTCTGCCTGTCCCTCTCGTCGTCGCGGACGGTAAGGCAGGCGAGCTTTTCAAGCTGCTTCGTGAACGGCAGGAACAGCGCAGTAGCAAGCACGTTGAA
Source organism: uncultured Oscillospiraceae bacterium (assembly GCA_934481355.1). Lineage (GTDB taxonomy): Bacteria > Bacillota > Clostridia > Oscillospirales > Ruminococcaceae > CAG-115. Next base: position 21,240 of record CAKSPH010000001.1, read on the forward strand.
CCCCGTGTGAATGACCGCTATGCCGACAGCGCTCAGGGAGTCCTCCATAAACGGCAGGTCAACGAACGCATTTATCAGATAGAACACCGAAAGGAACACGATAGTTCCGATAACGTTGAAATAAAGGTGAACGAACGCGACGCGCTTCGCGGGCTTGTTGGCTCCGACAGAAGATATGAGCGCGGTCACGCAGGAACCGATATTCTGTCCCAGAAGAAGCGGAAGCGCAACGGAATATGTGACCTTTCCCGTGGAAATCGCTATGGACTGCAGAATACCTATCGAAGCCGACGAGGACTGGAGCACTGCCGTGAGCACCGCTCCCGCGATAACGCCGAGCACCGGATTTGAGAACATCATCAGGATATTGCAGAACGTCTCGTTCTCCGAAAGGCCTTCGGTGGCGGAGGACATGGCGTTCATGCCGAACATCAGCACGGCAAAGCCCGCAAGGATCATGCCTATGGTCTTTTTCCGGTCGGATTTCGTGAACATTATAAGTATCACGCCTATGACCGCAAGCACCGGTGTGAACGTGGTAGGCTTAAGGATATTCAGGAAGCTGAATCCGTCAGAGCCGCCTATCGACTGAAGGCTGAGCAGCCAGCTTGTGGCTGTGGTGCCTATGTTAGCGCCCATGATAACACCGATCGCCTGAGAAAGCTTCATCAGTCCGGAGTTAACGAAGCCGATTATCATGACGGTGGTCGCCGCCGACGACTGTATCACCGCGGTGATTATCGCACCGAGGACTACGCCCTTGATAGGTCTTGATGTCGCTTTTTCAAGCCATGTTTCGAGTTTTCCGCCCGCGAGCTTTTCAAGTGAAGCGCTGAGCGTGTGCATTCCGAAAAGGAACAGCGCAATACCGCCAAGCAGATTCAGTACATCGTAGACATTCATTGCAAGTTTCTCCTGTTTTTACGGCAATTTTTCTTTATTGCCGTTTTTATTAACCACTTTTAACATTGTACATTTCTATTATACATGATTTTTACGGAATTGTACAGATATTTATCGAATTTTTTATGAAAATTTGATTTTTTGTTGATAAACAACAAACGCAGCGCGCCTGCTCCGACAGTTCTGTGACATTATATTTGTGCGATTTATATTTTGCGGAATAAATGGAAATATTCTGGCTAAACTATGGGCGAAGCCAAAATCACAGGGCAGTACCAAAACAATTCCACAGAAAGGAAACTCACCATGAGAAAAGACAGGAACAAGAAGTCACTGAACACCAGGGCGTTCGCGGCAGCAACGGTGCTTGGAGCCGCCGCGATTGCTGTGGCGGGATTTGCGGCATACAACCGGACGCTCGACACGCTGACCCCCACCACAAGCGGCAGCACCACCAGCACATGGACATTCAGCGCACCGGAGAGCACCCCGGTGAACGCGGAGCAGTCCGGCGTTGAACGCGAGGATAAGCCCTCAGTAACCACGGTCAGCAAGCCCCAGCCCCAGCCCGCCGCCGAAGCCGCTTCCGAAGCGACCGCAGAAGCGGAGGAGGTCAACAAGCCCGTACAGAGCGAGGCTCGCAACATCATGCCGGTATCCGGGGAGGTATCTCACCCGTTCAGCAACGGAGAGCTTGTGAAATCAGAGACGCTCGGCGTCTGGAAGACCCATGACGGCTGCGACATACTCTGCCCCATCGGCACAGAGGTACGCTCGATGTCTGCCGGAACAGTCACCGAGATACGCGAGGACCCCCTGTGGGGAGTCTGCGTGACCGTTGAACAGAACAACGGGCTCACCGTGGAATACTGCGGTCTCGCCAAGGAGCTCAGCGTTAAGACCGGTCAGGAGATAGAGGAGGGCGCGCCCATCGGAAAGACCAGCGACACCTGCCAGATAGAAATAGTGCAGGAGCCTCACCTCCATCTCGGCGTAAAGCAGGGCGGAAAATGGATCGACCCTATGTCGGTGATAACAAATTAAATTCGGAATTAACGGTGTCGCTTCGCGGCAGATATAAAAACGGGAGGGCTTCCGCCCTCCCAAATTTTGTTTGTGTGAAATCAGAAATCAATATCGTTTACCGCCGAATTAGCAAGCTGAAGTTCCTTCTTGGGAACTCTCTTTAAAGGTGAATATACGAACTTCTTGCAGGAATCGTAAGCCTTCACCTCGCCCATCTTTGAGCACATTATCTTGTCGCCGCCAGCGGCAGTGCCCAGCTCGCAGTATTTGCAGGAGGGCTTTATGTTATTGCCAAACAGCTTTTTCTTTGCCATATATATTTCCTCCAATCAGTCCATAGAATGCAGACCTGCGCCTGCCTATACATATTATATCACACTGTGCAGAAATTGTCTACCACAATTTCAGCTCCGTTTTTTAGCGATTATGCACAAAAGGGGCTGCGTTACCGCAGCCCCTCTATTAAGTTACGTCCAGGAATCAATTATGCCTTGTTCAGGCGAGCCTCGATCTTGTCGAGCTCATCATACAGAGCCTGAGGAATGTTGCCGCCCTTAGCCTTGATATCATCGTTGTAATATCTGCGCATTTCAGCGATCTCCTTCTTCCAGAGGTCGATGTCAACTGCAAGCAGCTTGTCCTCAACTTCGGAAGTAACCTCGTCCTCGATGCCCTTGAGGTTGATGTCGCCCTTCTTAGGCAGGTAGCCAATAGGAGTCTCAACAGCGTCAACCTTGCCCTCGCATCTCTTGATGATCCAGTCGAGGACGCGCATATTGTCGCCGAAGCCCGGCCACATGAAGTTGCCGTTCTCGTCCTGCTTGAACCAGTTAACGTTGAAGATCTTAGGAGCCTTGTCGCCGAGCTTCTCGCCCATCTCGAGCCAGTGTGCCCAGTAGTCGCCTACGTTGTAACCGATGAACGGCTTCATAGCCATAGGATCGTGACGGAGAACGCCGACAGCGCCGGTAGCAGCAGCAGTTGTCTCAGAAGAAACAGCGGAGCCCATATATGTGCCGTGTACCCAGTCGAAGGACTGATATACCAGCGGAGTTGTGGAAGCGCGTCTGCCGCCGAAGATGATAGCGCTTACAGGAACGCCGTCCGGGTTGTTGAACTCAGGGGATACACACGGGCAGTTGACAGCCGGAGCGGTGAATCTGGAGTTCGGGTGAGCAAGCTTCTTGTTCTTGCCGGTAGCAGGATCGGTCTCAGAAGTGAACTCAGGACCGTTTACCTTAGCGCCCTTCCACTCTGTTGCGTCAACGGGCGGGTTCTTGTCAAGACCCTCCCACCAAACGGTGTTGTCCGCATTGTTCAGGGCAACGTTGGTGAAGATGGTGTTCTTCATTGTGGAAGCAAGCGCGTTGTAGTTGGACTTAGCGTTTGTACCGGGAGCTACGCCGAAGAAGCCGTTCTCAGGGTTGATAGCGTAGAGTCTGCCGTCCTTGCCGGGCTTCATCCATGCGATATCGTCGCCTACGGTGAATATCTGATAGCCCTGCTCCTTGTAAACTGCCGGAGGAATAAGCATTGCGAGGTTTGTCTTACCGCATGCGGAGGGGAATGCAGCGGTGATATACTTCATCTCGCCATCGGGCTTCTTAACGCCGAGGATAAGCATATGCTCAGCCATCCAGCCCTCGTTCTTGCCCTGGTAGGAAGCGATACGCAGTGCGAAGCACTTCTTGCCAAGCAGAACGTTTCCGCCGTAAGCGGAGTTGATGGACCAGATCGTGTTCTCCTCAGGGAACTGAACGATGTATCTCTTCTCGGGATCAACGTCAGCCTTGCTGTGCAGACCGCGAACGAAGTCGTTGGATGTGTCGCCGAGGTTCTTGAAAGCTTCAACGCCCATTCTGGTCATGATGTTCATGTTCAGAACAACGTAGATGGAGTCAGTCAGCTCAACGCCCACCTTAGCGAGGGAGGAGCCGATCGGGCCCATGGAGTACGGAATAACGTACATTGTTCTGCCCTTCATGACGCCGTCGTACATGGGGGTGAGCATTGCCTTCATGTCCTTGGGGTCCATCCAGTTGTTGGTAGGGCCTGCGTCCTTCTTCTCACGGCAGCAGATGAAAGTTCTGTCCTCAACTCTTGCAACATCGTTGGGGAGGGTTCTGTGATACAGGCAGCCGGGGAGCTTCTCCGGGTTCAGTCTGTACATCTTGTCCTTATCGCCGTCGGGCAGGGAGCAAACCTCGTTGGTCAGCTCGTCGAGCTGCTCCTTGGAGCCGTCGATCCAGATGACCTGATCCGGCTTTGTGAGGGCAACCATTTCGTCGACCCACTTGATAACGTTAGGGTTCTTGGTTAATACACCGGGATTTCTTGCCATAATTGTTATCTCCTTCTGAAATTTTATTGGAATATGAGAAAGCTGCGGCTTCAGAACTGCTGCATACACTTTCTCCACAAATAACATTATACCCGAAATTCTGCAATAAGTCAAGACAGATTCTTCGTTTTTTTGAGAATTTTTTAACAATTTCACAGATATTTCACCTGTTAAAGTTAAAGCGGCATTCTATAAAGTTAACCGGAGAGTTCAGCACTCTCCGGTCAAAATCATTCAAAGTTTCTCCTCTGTGACGGAGCAGCCCAGCTTTGTGAGCTTCTTCACCTCTTCCGCGCGTTCAGCCGCAGGGACGTCCTTTACGGCTGTGATACGGTATCTGGCAGGCTTTTTGCCGTTCAGCCCGAGGCGCTGTATCTTCGCGGCGTAGCCAATGTAGCTCCAGTTGCAGTCGCACTCCCCGGGAACCCCGGCGACCCTGCCGACCCTGTTATAGTCGTTCGCGCCGCCAGCGACCGAGAACTGCCACATCTTCTGACCGTACCGGTACTCAGTGCCCTCCCTTGTGTACTGTGCGAGCCACAGGTCGTAATCGCCAAGCCGTTTCAGGTCAAGATGAGCCTTTATGACCGCAGGACCCGTATATAATATAGGATAGTACCCGCCCGTGCGGATACGCTCCAGAAAGGCCCTGCAAACCGCCGTGTACTGCGCCCTTGTAAGCCCTTTTCCGAGGACCGTGCCGTCCTCGAAATCAAACGCCACCGGATAATCTATCTCAAGTCCGCTGAGCCGTTCAAGAGCCCACGCGGCTTCTGCGCGGGCTTCTGCGGCGTCCGCGGCAAGGCTGTAAACATAGACCCCGACGTGAAGCCCCGCCTGCCTTGCCGCATTGTAATACTGCATGAACCTGTCGTCAAGGCTCCTGCCATAGCCCAGCCGGAGCATGACGAACTTCACCGGCTTTCCGAGTATCTGAGCGTTTTTGAGCGCTTTGAAATCCACCCCGCCGTTCCAGCGGGAGAGGTCAACGCCCGCGTATTTTACCGCCATGTCAGTCCTCCCTGCGCGATTCGCTGTCTGCGGAGCCTGCGCTGTCCGCCAGCCCCTCGCCGACCATGTAGCCTATCACCGCCGCTCCGCTGAGGATACATCCGGATACTGTCTCAGCGGTTTCACTGTTTCCTCCGAATGCCATGATAAGCCCCGCAATGAATCCCGCGAGCGCCACCCAGAGCTTGCGCGATGTGAGCTTGCGCTTCCAGTCAGTTCTGTTCATGTCTTTTTTCCTCCTCTTCCAAATCATCTATTCTATGATTTATGACCTTTATCTGCTCCTCGACCACCGGCATACGGCGGGCGAAGTTGTTGTGCTCCGCGACCTTGCATTCAAGCTGCTGGAGCCTGTACGCGGTGAGCTTTGAGCTGACCAGTATTCCGCCCAGGGAGCCCCCGAGCGTTCCTATCAGCGACAGCACCGCTGTTATGATGTTGCTGTCCATATTTTCCTCCTTCTGCGGTTTTCCCGCAGGATCAATATAGTTCATATGAAACTGCATTTATCTGCATGAGCTGTTCTGAGCCGTTCCGGTCTGAGAGCCATTGCAGTTCATTCATATAAGCTCGCGTTTGTTCAGAATATACCAATAACATAAACTTTTGCTGTTCAATTCAACAAAAATCACGCATTTCTGAATTATTTTGAGCCAAACTACTTGATTTTGAGCGAATAATGTGATATTATAAGCTCAGGACGAAGCAAACAAGTCCACAATCACTCAAACATCGTGCACGAACAAAGAGGAAAAAGACAATGCTTACAGAAGAACGCCACCAGATAATAACCGACACAGTGAACAGCCGGAAGAGCGTAACGATAAACGAACTTTGCAGGATATTGAACGTTTCCGGCTCCACAGTCAAAAGAGATCTGAATATTCTCGCAGAAGCGGGAAAAATAACAAAGGTGCGGGGCGGCGCAATGTCCGTCAGCGAGGGTTTCTCGGCGATAGAAAAGAACGTCGAGGAGAAAGCCTCGATATGCACCGCCGAAAAGGATGCCATAGCGGCATACGCGGCAACGCTGGTGGAAAGCGGGGATTTCATATTCATAGACGCGGGAACCACCACTGAAAAGATGATCGACCATCTGCCGCAGAAGGACGTAACATTCGTGACGAACGGCTTCATTCACGCAAAGAAACTGGCGCAGAGGAATTTCAAGGTGTTCATCACCGGCGGTGAGATTAAAGCCTCCACCGAGGCGATAGTCGGCGCGGAGTGCGTCCTCACGCTGAAGAACTACAATTTCACCAAGTGCTTCATGGGAACCAACGGAATTTCTCTCACGGCAGGCTTCACCACCCCGGACGTGAACGAAGCCCGCGTAAAGGCGGCGGCGATAGAGAGCAGCCGGAAAGCGTTCGTGCTCGCCGACCACTCTAAATTCGACGAGATAAGCTCCGCGACATTCGCGCAGCTCAACAAGGCGAGCATAATCACGGATACGCTTTCCAACCGGAAATTCGCAGCCTACACACCCATCAAGGAGGTCTTGTAAATGGTTTATACAGTAACATTCAATCCCGCCGTTGACTACATCGTGCGGACAAAGCAGCTCACCCCGGGAGCCACGAACCGCTCCGAAAGCGAGGAGATTTTCTTCGGCGGCAAGGGCATAAACGTTTCAATAGTGCTCAGCGAGCTGGGGATAAAGTCAAAGGCGCTCGGCTTCGTTGCGGGATTCACCGGGGACGCGATAGAAAAGGGCGTTGCAGAAAAGAACATCGACGCGGAGTTCGTCCATCTTGAAAAGGGCTTCTCGAGAATCAACGTGAAGATAAAGTCCGGCAAGGAGACCGAGCTCAACGGTCAGGGACCGGATATCCCGCAGGAAGCGGTAGACCAGCTCTTCGCAAAGCTCGACGAGCTGAAGGACGGCGACACGCTGGTGCTTGCAGGAAGCATTCCCGCTTCCCTCCCCTCCGATATATACGAGAGGATACTTGAACGGCTGGACGGCAGGAATATCCGCACGGTGGTGGACGCAACAAAGGATCTTCTGCTGAAAGTCCTGAAATACAGGCCGTTCCTCATCAAGCCGAACAATTTCGAGCTTGGCGAGATATTCGGAACAGAGCTCCGCACCACGGACGAGATAATCGAATACGCCGGAAAGCTCCGGGAAATGGGCGCGCGGAACGTGCTCATCTCCATGGCGGGGGACGGCGCGGTGCTGCTGGACGAGAACGGAAAGACCCACGTCTGCGGCGTATGCAAGGGAACCGTGAAGAACTCGGTCGGCGCGGGAGACTCCATGGTGGCAGGCTTCATTGCCGGCTGTGAAAAGGGCGACTACGAATACGCGCTGAAGCTCGGCACAGCCTCCGGCGGCGCAACGGCCTTCTCTGACGGGCTGGCGGAAGCGGCAAAAATCAAGGAACTTCTTGAACAATTAGGGTAAGGTACGGGAAACAGGAGGATAATATGAGAATAGTTGACCTGCTGAGCAAGGAAAGCATTCTCCTTGGCGGCACACCACAGAACAAATCCGAAGCAATAGATATGCTTATCGGCCTCCAGGTAAAGGGCGGCAGGATAGCGGACAGAGAGGCCTACAAGAAAGGCATTCTCGCCCGGGAGGAAATGAGCTCCACCGCAGTCGGCGAGGGCATCGCGATCCCCCACGCAAAGAGCGAAGCGGTAAAGGCTCCCTCCCTTGCGGCGATGACGGTGCCGCAGGGCGTTGATTATCAGGCGATGGACGACGAGCCCTCAAACCTGCTGTTCATGATAGCCGCCCCGAACAACGGAGACGTTCACCTCGAGGTTCTCTCAAGACTGATGACCCTGCTGATGGACGAGGACTTCCGGGCGAAGCTGCTTGCGGCAAAGGACGCGGACGAATTCCTTGCGGCAATAGACGCGGCAGAGACCGAAAAGTACCCGGACGAGCCCAGGGCGGAAAAGCCTGCGGAATCCGGCTACAAGGTGCTCGCAGTCACAGCCTGCCCCACCGGGATAGCCCACACCTACATGGCGGCGGAGGCTCTGGAAAAGGCGGGAAAGCGTCTGGGGATCTCCATCAAGGTTGAAACAAACGGCTCCGGCGGCGCAAAGAATATCCTCACGGCAGAGGAAATCGAGAAGTGCGACGGAATCATCGTTGCGGCTGACAAGACCGTAGAAATGGCGCGCTTCAACGGCAAAAAGGTGATAGCGACCAGGGTCTCCGACGGAATCAAGATACCGGACGAGCTGATCCAGCGCATCGAAAAGGGCGACGCCCCGGTTTACCATCACGAAGGCGGAAGCAGCTCCGCTTCTTCCTCATCGGCAAACGAGAGCTTCGGCAGAAAGCTGTACAAGCACCTGATGAACGGTGTTTCCAATATGCTTCCGTTCACCGTTGCAGGCGGTATCTTCATCGCGCTGGCGTTCCTGATAGACACCATCGCGGGCGCCCCGCAGGACGACAGCTTTGGTACATTCACGGCTGCGGCGGCTTTCTTCAAGACGATAGGCGGCTTCGCGTTCAACTTCATGATTCCGGTGCTCGCCGGATATATCGGCAAGAGTATCGCTGACCGCCCCGGCTTCCTTGTAGGTCTGGTGGGAGGCTACCTTGCTACAACCGGCTCCACATTCACGAATATCGCGGGCGTTGACGCTATCCCGTCAGGATTCCTCGGTGCGCTGCTGGCGGGCTTTGCGGGCGGCTTTATAATGCTCGGCATAGAGAAGCTCTGCGACCATATGCCGAAAGCCCTCAACGGGATCAAGCCGGTGCTCATCTACCCGCTTGCCGGTCTGGGAGTTATCGCAGTAGTGATGTGCGCGGTAAATCCGTTCATGGGCATGATAAACACCGCCATCTCCGACTTCCTCTCCAACATGGGCGAAAGCAGCAAGGTCATCCTCGGAGTTGTCCTCGGCGCGATGATGTCCATTGACATGGGCGGCCCGTTCAACAAGGCGGCTTATGTTTTCGGCACGGCGGCAATCGCCTCCGGAAACTACGACGTTATGGCGGCGGTAATGATAGGCGGAATGGTTCCACCCATCTCCATCGCGCTGTCCACAACTTTCTTCAGGAACCGCTGGACCGAGGAGGAAATCAAGAGCGGCCCCGTGAACTACATCATGGGTCTGAGCTTCATCACCGAAGGCGCTATCCCCTACGCGGCGGCTGACCCGCTGAGAGTTATCCCCGCCTGCCTGGTGGGCGCAGGTCTCGCCGGAGGACTCTCCATGGCGTTCAACTGCACGCTGATGGCTCCCCACGGAGGTATCTTCGTGTTCGCCGTGGTAGGCAACTGGCCGATGTATCTCGTGGCTCTGGCGGCAGGCTCCATCGCAGGAATGTTCATGCTGGCGCTCCTGAAGAAGAAAAAGACGCAGCCCGTGAAGTGATCCATTCGATAGAACAAAGAAAGAGAAATAAAGCCCGGGGACAAAATTCCCCGGGAAAACCAAAAATCCATTTTTAAAGGAGAGTATCATCATGGTAACAAAGACAGTAACAGTAAAGAACGCACAGGGACTCCATATGCGCCCGGCGGGTATCCTCGCGGCTGAGATGAAGAAGTTTGCAGGCTGCACCGTGACCCTCAAGACCGCAGAAAAGACCGCGAAGGCTTCCGCAGTTATGCAGATAATGGCGGCTGGCATCAAGTGCGGCACCCAGGTGGAGATCACCGCTGACGGCGAGAACGAGCAGGCGGCTCTCGACAAGGCAGTAGAGCTGTTCGAAAGCGGATTCGGAGAGTAATTATCCGTGACAGAAAGTGGGGGTAACTATGAAGAAGTTTTCCGGAAAGGGCGTTTACAGCGCCGTAGCTATCGGTAAGATATCCGTATTCAGAAAGCGGGACGTTTCAGTCACCCGCACTCATATCACAGACTCCGCCGCAGAGCTCAGGCGTGTGGAGCAGGCAAAGCAGAAAGCCGCGGAGCAGCTCCAGGCGATATACGACAAGGCGCTCAAAGAGGTCGGCGAGACCAACGCCCAGATCTTCGAGATACACATGATGATGCTGGACGACGAGGACTACAACGACTCCATACGCAGCATAATCGAGACCCAGTCGGTCAACGCGGAGTACGCCGTTGCAGTCACCGCGGACAACTTCTCAGAGATGTTCGCCTCCATGGAGGACCCGTATATGCAGGCGCGCTCCGCCGATGTGCGGGACATCTCCAACCGGCTCATTGCGAACCTAACCGGAACGGCTTCAGACGTGGCTTCCGCAGGCGGCAAGATGATAGTCTGCGCCGAGGATCTTGCTCCCAGCGAGACAGTGGCGCTGGACAAGGACAAGGTTCTGGCGTTCGTCACCGCGAAGGGCTCCAGTAACTCACACACCGCGATACTCGCCCGGAACATGAATATTCCCGCCGTAATAGGCGCGGGAGACGAGTTCCTCAGCTCCATCACGGACGGTCAGACCGCAGTGGTGGACGGCTACACCGGTGAGATATTCCTCGACCCGGACGAAGAAACCATCGCGAAATACTCCAAAAAGCGTGAAGCCGACGAGGAAAAGAAGCGCCTTCTTCAGGAGCTGAAAGGCAAGGAGAATGTCACCCTTGACGGCAGGAAAATAAACATCTTCGCGAACATCAGCGGCACCGACAACATCGGCGCAGTGCTGGTGAACGACGCCGGAGGAATCGGGCTTTTCCGCAGCGAGTTCCTGTATCTTGAGAACACCGGCTTTCCCACCGAGGATCAGCAGTTCCAGGCATACAAACGCGTGCTTGAAAGCATGGCGGGAAAGAAAGTGGTTATCCGCACGCTGGACATCGGCGCAGACAAGCAGGTGGACTATTTCGGGCTGAAAAAGGAGGAGAATCCGGCGCTCGGCTTACGCGCCATAAGGATATGCCTGACCAGACCGGAGATATTCCGCACCCAGCTCCGCGCGCTGTACCGCGCCTCCGTTTTCGGGAATCTCGCGATAATGTTCCCGATGATAACCAGCGTCCGCGAGGTGGAGCGAATAAAGTCCATCTGCGAGGAAGTAAAGCAGGAGCTTCACAGCGAGGGCATAGAGTACTCCGACAAGGTGGAACTCGGTATCATGATAGAGACCCCGGCGGCTGCGATAATCAGCGACCAGCTTGCCCCGCTGGTGGATTTCTTCAGCGTGGGCACCAACGACCTCACGCAGTACACACTCGCCTGCGACCGCCAGAATCCCGACATCGAGGAATTCATAGACACCCACCATGAAGCGATACTCCGGCTGATAGAGATGTCCGCCGAGAACGCCCACAAGAACGGCGCGTGGATCGGAATATGCGGCGAACTGGCGGCAGACACAACGCTCACCGAACGGTTCCTCCGCATGGGAATAGACGAGCTCTCCGTTTCAGCCCCGTTCGTGCTTAAAGTCAGGGACGCTGTACGGAAGCTTGACCTCAGCAAATAACTAACCGGATAAAAAAACAGGGCAGCGAACTGCCCTGTTTAAAAATTATCCGCAAAGCGGATACCAAAATTCCGAATTATATCACGTTGTCCATTTCAGACCGCAGCGGTCGGAAATGAGATTCTCCGGCTTTACGCCAAGGAGCGTTTTTTCACCCGCGAGCACCTTGATATCGCCGCTGCAGGTGCGCATATTTATCGTGCCTATGCAGTCTGAGGAGCCGAGTGCAACTGCGCTTGCGCCCTCGATAGTGGAATCGATTGTGCAGTCGTTCATGACTATCTCTCCGAATTCCTTGTCAGCGCCGATGCCAAGTATCTCCTTGCCCTTGAATATGGAGGTAATGCGGTCGTTGGACATCTTTATGCAGCCGCCCCTGGAATTATAAGAGCCGAATCCGCCTATCTTGTCGCCGGACATAGTGATATCCGCCGAGCTTCCTATCATCGTTATGCTGCACGGGTCGCTGAAGCTGCCTACGCCGAGCGCCGTCTTTGAGTGGTGCATCAGCTTTACGCGGGTGTCCTCGATGAATACGTCCGCGCCTGAAAGCAGGCTGCCTATGCCGAGCGTGCTCTTGCCGAGCTGCTCAATAGTAAGCTCCGCGCACCTGATCCTTATGCGGGAAACGTCGTCGTTGCTCCTGCCGCCGATGGCAACGCTCTTTTCGCTGTCGAGATGTATGGCCACCTTTCCGTCCATCGCGATGCTGATGTTGCCGTAGGGCATCGTGAATCCCGAGCCTATCGCGTATGTCTGGTTAGTGGAGGAATTTATTATCAGCGTGCCCTCGCCGATAATATTAATCGAGGAGCCTGCCGGAACGAAGATCCCGCCGGTTATCGAAACATCGCCGATAATGTTCAGCGTCATTGTGCTGTTCTGCCCCACGGTAATGGAGGCTCCGGCGCTGTCGTTCTTCATGCTGACGTTCACAAGATTGAGCTGGCAGTTCAGATTATCCTTTGCGCGGACGGTCATATCCGAAACAAACCTGCTGTTGCCTGTAAGCGTGTAGTCCGGGCGGGTCACGATGATATCGGTGTAGCTGTCGAGGTCAAGCGCCATCAGCGAGATCTCGCGCTCATCGCCGGTAAAGTAGGTCTTTCTGGCGCGGCGGTTCTCGCTTGCGCGGTTGTACTCCTTTATTTCCTGCACTATCTCCGCAGGTATCTCCTGTATGAGCTCCGGGGAGGGCTTCGCCGTATAGTAGCCCTGAATGAGGTCTACGCCCATCGCGATGACCGTCTGGAGTTCCTCGTCGAGCTCAACTCCCTCCGCAAGAGCCATGAAATTGTTGTCGTGCGCGTAGTCTATGATGTTGCGCGTGAAGTGCTTCTTGCGCTTATCCTTGTGAATATTCATGATAAGGCTGCGGTCTATTTTTACAACGTTCGGCATGAACGTCAGCAGATTGCTGATGTTGGAATATCCCGTGCCGTAGTCGTCAATGGCTATCTTGAATCCGCACCGCTTGCTGCGCTCGATAAGCGTCTGGAGCTGCTTTGCGCTTGCTTCGGTCTGCTCGGTGAACTCCACCACGACGCTCTCCATAATGTCGCCGTATAGCTGGTACAACCTCTCGAAATCCGCGTCCGGAAGCGTGCAGGCGGGAATGCTGTTGACAAACAGCAGCCTGCCGTTAAGGAGCTGCTGATTCTCCTTGGCAAAGCGCAGGGTATTGAACATCGTGCACATCTCAACGTCATGCAGGCGGTTGAGCGCCTCGGCATGGGTCAGTATCGACAGCGGCGACAGCCTGAATTCATCGCCGGAGCGCATCAGCGCCTCATAAGCGTAGATGTTGCCGGAACGTGCGTCAACTATCGGCTGGAAATGATAGCTGAACAGATTCTCGTTGAGCAGGCGTATAACGTTGCGGCGCTCCTCCGGGTCGAAGGAATCCGGATTGACATCCGCGGTCTTATGCATCTTGGTGTGGTTATCCTTCGCGAGGGTGCGCTGATACGCCGCGTCATACGGGAGCTTTTCCAGCACGGAGCGGTCAGTCAGCGGCGCAGTCGCCACTGCCGTATAGACGTTAACGCCGTATTCTCCGCCGTCGCGGTGGTTCATGGATTCTATCGCGGAGCTCAGGCGGGACTGTACGTCGTCCACGGAGCCTTCGTCGATTATCCCCGCAATGAAGAATTCGTCGCCGCTGACCCTTACGACAAGGTCGCTGTCGCCTGCCACGCTGGTAAGCGCAACGCTGAGCCCCGAAAGGACGCGGTCGCCCTCGGCATAGCCGTAGGTATCGTTTATTCCCTTCAGATTTTCGATATCTATGGAAATTATACGGAGTATCTTGTGCGGGTCGTTGAACTTCCCACAGCGCTCGGACATAATGCGGGTGTATCCGCGCATATTAAGCAGACCCGTGAGGGAATCACGCACCTGCGTTTCCGTTACCGCGTCGTTATACAGAATGTGGCGGCGCTGCTTTTCAAGCGCACAGGTGACGGTGCGCAGCCACTTTACATAATCATTCCCGTAAACTTTAAGCGAATCTCCGTAGGAAAGCACCACATAGCCGTAATTCACGCCCATGAAGTGAAGCGAGGTGAAAATGAAAGCTTCCGGCTTGCTGCGCTCCGCGTAAATCTCAGGAAGCATCTGCTCCCGGGGGAATTTATCCATCAGGTCAACGGTTCCCCTGCCGTCAACGCGCTTCAGCGCAAGGCCTATCTTGTCGGTGAATCCGGCGGCAGGAGCAGGGTCGTGCATGACCTTATTGTTCAGGCACAGCCAGAAGCCCTTGAAATCCCCGAGGAAATGGGTATACCAGTCCACCTTCCAGAGGTAGTCGTAGAAAGTCTCGGCTGCGACAAGATCCTCCGACATGAAATTGTAGTAGGATTCAAAGCCGTGCCGCTGGGAGGCTGTCATGTTCATCGCGGCGATATCGCATATCTTCGCCATATTTATACGGCGGCAGCCGCAGGTCATTCCGGGCATGAACTGCGCGGAACGCTCGCTGCTCACGGGCTCAAATTCTGTTCCGCGCACCCTGGAGATAATGTATCTTGCAGCGCTGAGCGCTATGCTTTTGGGGTCGCGCAGCGCGGAGGTTATATTGAGGTAATCCGCGCCGAAAGGCTCGTTCTGGTTGAATCCGGAAACGATAACGTCCTCCGGTATCTTCACGCCCCTGTCGGAGAGCGCCGCGATAAGCTGCACTGCGGTAAGGTCGGAGCAGCACATCACAGCGTCCGGAAGCCCGTTCGCGATGATTTCATCGGCAATGTGGGAGTAGTCGTCTATCCAGTCCTTGCCGGTATGTATGCGGTTCTCAGGGATATCATAGCCGCGCTTTTTCATTGCTTCGACAAAGAAAGCCTTTATGCAGTCATGGAACGGGTCGCCCGGCCCCCCCACGAAGTCAATGACCTTTGCGCCGTGCTGACCCATGAAATGCTCAACGATCATATCAGCGGCGCTGCGGTAGTCGTATATGAAATTCTCAAAGCCCTCAGCTTCGCTGTCAAAGCAGGCAACCGGACCCTTGAAATCCGATTTTATGCGGGCGATGATCCTGTTTCTGGATTCCTCGCTGCTGATGCTGGACGGGAAAATAATAATGCCGTCAAGCGCGTCAAAATTCATGAGATCATATACAGAGTTCTCTGCCGCGTCAAATTCAGCATTGCCGGACATCATCAGCGACGAGAACACCAGCACGTCCATATCGGCGTCAAAGAGCTCTTTCTGTATATATTCCAGTGAGCGGGTGAAAAAAACATATTCCGCTTCAGCCGCGATTATCCCGATAAGGGGTCTCTGCTTTTTCAAATTCCATTCCTCCGGACATCTTTCCTATTTATAATTAATATCTGTGTTAAGTATAACACACCTGAGATGACTATTGCAACAACAGGTTGATGTTTTTGTGCAAATCTGACAACTTTTTTAGTGAAAAGTTACATACCCTGATAAGGTTACAAAGCTACTAAACTAAATAAGCTTTACGCAAGGGAAAATCTGTAATAAATTTTGTGCAAATTGCCATAGAGATTTAGTTTGATTTTACAGCTCATATGGTGTATAATTAAAGGTAGCTTTTATTAAATTTATGGAGTTGATTTTTTGCATTATCTTATGATATCTGCGGCGGCGGAAAGCAACGGCTTCCTTGACGCTGTAAAAACGGTGAATGACGCGATAAGCAGCGTGGTATGGGGCTGGCCTGCCCTGATACTTCTCCTGTTCGTGGGTGTGCTGATGTCCGTGCTGACGAAATTCTTCCAGGTATCACACATCGGCAGGTGGTTCAAATGCACCATCGGCGCGATATTCCGCGATAAGAGCGTCACCAAGCACACGAAGGACAAGCAGATATCCCAGTTCCAGAGCATATGCGCGGCGCTTGCCTCCACGGTCGGCACCGGAAACATCGCGGGCGTTGCCTCCGCGATAGTGACCGGAGGTCCCGGCGCTGTATTCTGGATGTGGGTGATGGCGTTCTTCGGCATGATGACCAATTTCGCGGAGAACGTACTCGGAATACTCTACCGTGTCAAGAACAGCAACGGCGAGTGGAGCGGCGGCGCCATGTACTACCTCAAGTACGGTCTGGGCGGCAAGAAGCACTGCAGGACGATCAGCTCCGTGCTGGCGGTCATGTTCTGCATATTCTGCCTGTTCGCTTCCTTCGGGATCGGCAACATGACCCAGATAAACACCATCTCCACCAACATGAACAGCACATTCGGCATACCGAACATCGTCACCGGAATCGTACTGATGATAGTTGCCGCGCTGGTAGTCATCGGTGGAATACAGAGAATAGCCCTTGTTACAGAAAAAATCGTCCCGATAATGGTAGTCATCTACCTTCTGGGAACCATCGCGGTCTGCGTGAAGAACATCAGCCAGTTCGGCGAGGTGTTCACCGCGATATTCAAGAGCGCGTTCGGCTTTGAGGCGATAGCCGGCGGTCTGGTCGGACAGGGCGTAAAGATGGCGATAGAAATGGGCATGAAGCGCGGCGTATTCTCCAACGAGGCGGGTCTCGGCTCCTCGGTAATGGTTCACTGCAACTCCAACGTAAAGGAGCCGGTAAGCCAGGGTATGTGGGGAATATTCAGCGTATTCACTGACACCATCGTGGTATGCACCCTGACGGCGTTCACGATCCTTTCCTCCGGTCTGTTCGATCTGGATACCGGAAGGCTGATAGACAGCTCCCTTGAAAAGCAGACCGGCTCGATAGTGGGTCTGGCGTTTGAGCAGAACTTCGGCGTATTCGGACGCTACTTCGTTGCGATAGCGCTGCTGCTGTTCGCGTTCTCCACCTCCCTCGGCTGGAGCCACTACGGGACAAAGGCTTTTGAGTACCTCTTCGGCACCAAGGCTACGCTTTTCTACAAGATAGTATTCGTTGCCGCAATATTCGGCGGTGCGACAATGGGCGAGAATCTCGCGTGGGAGCTCTCCGACACATTCAACGGCATGATGATGATACCGAACCTGATAGGCGTGCTCGTGCTTTCGCCGATGGTCTACAAGTGTACGAAGAACTACGTTGACCGGCACATACGGCACATGAACGTTGAACCTATGCTGTCAGTCCACGCGGACATACAGCGCGAGCAGGCGGCGGCACTTGAAGCTGAGCAGAAGGAGCTTGTAAGCGCCGGTATCGACTCGGACTACGCGGAATAAAATTTATGGGGAGCCGGAAAGCTCCCCGTGTTTATACGCAAAAATCGCACGGAGACGTTTCCGTGCGATTGCTTTTTTGATTCGATTTTCAGCCGCAGTAACCGAAGGCAAGCACGAAGAACGCTACGCTCTCTCCTGCCTCCATGCGTATCTCAACCGTGTGCTCAGCGGAGGCGTCATCGTCTATCAGGTACGCGGTGACCGGATTGTTCCAGCCGTCCGACATATTTGAGGATACCGACGAGGTCTTTTCTCCGTCAACGTAGATATCAGCCGTGCCGTACTTTTCGCTGTTGTTCGCCTTGAACACCATCTCCAGAGCCGAGCAGTTCACCGTGAATTTCATGGAACCGCCCTCGGTGCTCTTGTAGAACCAGCCGTTGTGGAAATTCCCGTGGGTGTCGTACTGGGTGAAGTTGTTCAGTTCAACGTTCTCCATATTCGCGCTGTCCATGTAGTGCATATTCATGTACTTTCCGCTGAACACAGGCTCGGGGAGCTCCTTATTTACCTCGCCGACATTCTCCGCAACCACCGGCAGCACCTTCTGGTAGTAGTTATCCACGAAATCCGTAATGCACTTATGGCCGTAGGCATTCGGATGGGACTGGTCGTCGGAGTAGTCCTGCCATGTCATTCTGCCCGCCTCTATCTCCTCGTAAACGCTGTCGTGCACGCTTATCATCGGGAGGCCGTAGTTCTCGCCTATCTGCGACATATGTTCCTGGCAGGTGTAGCCGCTGTCAAGCACCGTGAACAGAAGAACTACCGCGATATCCTTATCCTGCGTGAGAAGCGTGCGGACAAGGCTCTCATAAGCGTTCTTGTATTCTGCCGTCTGACCGTCGTTTACCGCGAACTCAACAAAAACGATATCCGGATCGGCGGAGAGCACGTCGCGCTCAAGACGGAGATTTCCGAGCAGCGAGGGAGTTCCGCTGATTCCCGCGTTGACGCCGGTCACTGTGATATCCGGGAAGTATCCCTGAAGCAGGTCGGTGCAGGTCTTTGCGTAGAACTCCGTGGTACCTGCGTTATAGCCCTCCGTTATTGAGCCGCCTATGTACGCCACTGTGATATCCTCGCCGTTCTGCGCCTTCTGGAACACGTCGGCCATTCTGGTCATGTCGCCCGTGGAAAGCAGGGAGCGGTCGATCATCTTCTCATAGTCGGAACGGTTGTCGTCAGCCTCCGCCGTGGGAGCCTCCGCAGTCTGGGCGGGCGCGGGGCTGTCGGCAGTGACCTCTGCGGTCTGCGGCGCGGAGCTCTCAGAAGCCGTGCTCTCCGGAGCCGATGAACTCGTGCCGTTTCCCGAGCAGGCAGTCATTGCAAGCAGCATCGAGGTCCCCGCCAGTATTGATATAAACTTCTTCATTCTTTCTTCTCCTGAAACAAATATAGAGCGGTTTGACCGCTGATTCAATTATACCTGATTTCCCCGCAGTTGTCAACACAACATACACAAAAATGGGAGAGCCGAAGCTCTCCCATAGTTTGTATTGAGGCAAATAAATTCCGAACTCCGGATTTATATCAGTACATTCCGCCCATACCGCCTGCGGGCATTGCCGGAGCAGCGGGAGTTTCCTCGGGCTTGTCAGCAACCAGGGACTCGGTGGTCAGTACCATTGCAGCAACGGAAGCCGCATTCTGGAGAGCAGAACGCGTAACCTTTGCAGGGTCAACGATACCAGCGGAGATCATATCGCCGTAGGTCTCGGTGTAAGCGTCGAAACCGTATCCTACCTTGCCCTCGCGGTTGATGGTGTCGATGATAACGGAGCCCTCAAGACCTGCGTTGAGCGCGATCTGGCGAACCGGCTCCTCAAGAGCGCGGAGAACGATCTTGGCACCGGTCTTTTCATCGCCCTCAAGTGTGTCAACAAGAGCCTTTACAGCCGGCATTGCATTGATGAGAGCTGTTCCGCCGCCTGCTACGATACCTTCCTCAACGGCTGCCTTTGTAGCTGCGAGCGCGTCCTCGATGCGGAGCTTCTTCTCCTTCATCTCTACCTCGGTAGCTGCGCCGACCTTGATAACGCCTACGCCGCCGGAGAGCTTGGCAAGTCTTTCCTGGAGCTTCTCCTTGTCGAACTCGGATGTGGTGTTCTCGATAGCGGTCTTTATCTCGTGTACGCGAGCCTTGATAGCCTCGCTGTCGCCGTAGCCGTCAACGATGATGGTGTTCTCCTTGTTTACCTTTACCTGCTTAGCGCGGCCGAGCTGGTTGATCTGTGTCTCCTTGATGTCAAGGCCGAGCTCGTCTGTGATGACCTCGCCGCCGGTCAGGATAGCGATATCCTTGAGCATTTCCTTGCGTCTGTCGCCGAAGCCAGGAGCCTTGACAGCAACGCATACGAATACGCCTCTCAGCTTGTTCAGGATGATGTTGGTAAGAGCGTCGCCCTCAACGTCCTCTGCGATGATGATGAGCTTCTTGCCGGCCTGCACGATCTGCTCAAGCAGCGGGAGAACATCCTGAATGGAGGAGATCTTCTTATCCGTGATAAGGATATAGGGATCGTCGATAACCGCTTCCATCTTATCGGTATCGGTTACCATGTAGGGGGAGATGTAGCCTCTGTCGAACTGCATACCCTCGACTACCTCGGAGTATGTTTCGGCGGTCTTGCCCTCTTCAAGGGTGATAACGCCGTCAGCGGTCACCTTCTCCATAGCCTCTGCGATAAGCTTGCCAACGGACTCGTCGCCTGCGGAAACTGTCGCAACCCTCTCGATGTCCTTGCTGCCGCTTACAGTCTGGGAGTTCTTCTTGATCTCTGCGACTGCCGCGTCAACGGCCTTCTGCATACCCTTCTTTACTACCATGGGGTTAGCGCCGGCTGCGATGTTCTTCATTCCCTCGCGTACAAGAGCCTGTGCAAGCAGCGTAGCGGTCGTTGTGCCGTCGCCTGCTGCGTCGTTTGTCTTGGTCGCAACTTCCTTTACAAGAGACGCGCCCATGTTCTGGAATGCGTCCTCAAGCTCGATCTCCTTTGCGATGGTAACGCCGTCGTTTGTGATCAGCGGGCTGCCGTACTTCTTGGAGAGAACTACGTTCCTGCCCTTCGGGCCGAGTGTGATCTTAACTGTATCTGCCAGGGTGTCGATACCTGCCTGGAGAGCCTTGCGGGCCTCTTCGCCGTAAATAATATCCTTAGCCATGATGAATTCCTCCTTGTGTGTCTTGTTACGAATTACTCAACTATCGCGAGAATGTCGGACTGTCTGAGAATGGAATACTCAACGCCGTCAACCTTTACCTCGGTGCCTGCGTACTTGCTGATGAGCACCTTGTCGCCTACCTTGACGTTCATTGTGACTTCCTTGCCGTCAACGTTTCCGCCGGGGCCTACTGCTACTACCTCTGCAACGGAGGGCTTCTCCTGTGCGGAAGCTGTCAGGATAATACCGCTCTTTGTGGTTTCCTCTGCTTCGACCATCTTTATAACTACGCGGTCTGCTAAAGGCTTGATTGTCATATATATTTCCTCCTCAAAAAATAAGTATCAGATTTTGCGTTTAGCACTCTTGTTCTCTGAGTGCTAATTATATTTTACCCATTATTCAGAAAAAATCAAGGGGTAAAAGGAATTTTTTCTGCAATTTCGTGAAATGTGTACATATCGCATATATCAAGAGGTTAATATTAAGTGATTATGCACAATACGCAGAATAAGACCTCTTTTCAAAAATGCGCCGGAAAACTCCCTGTTCATTATTGATTTTTCCATTAGATTATGGTAAAATAAAAGGATAGAGAAAATATTAGCTTGTAGAAAAGTATCTTCACCAGACTGTTGAGAAAGGTGCAGATGCAAGGAAGCGACAATTCGGCTAGGCTTTGTGCCTGCCGAATTGCCGCTGACGCGGCAGATGCGCCTTTATCGACAGTCTGAATATATGCCGGAGGTCGAGAAATTATGGCTGTTGCAGTACCAAAGAGAATAGCTTCTGGAATAATCAACGCGCTGAAAGGCGGCGTAGTCCCACGCACGGGGCTGGGCTACATCGCAGTCGGCAGGACTGCCGAGATAAACGCGCTGCTCCACGATGTGGACATCACCGAGGAGGGCGGAGCCTTCTTCCGCTTTATCGTGGGACGCTACGGCAGCGGCAAGAGCTTCATGCTACAGACCATGCGTCAGCACCTGATGGACAGGGGCTTCGTCACCGCAGACGCAGACCTCTCACCGGAGCGCCGGCTCATGGGAACAAAGGGGCAGGGACTTGCGACCTACCGGGAACTCATGCGCAACATGAGCGTCCGCACAAAGCCGGACGGCGGAGCCCTCCCGCTGATACTTGAAAAGTGGATAACCGCCGTGCGCACAGACGTGGTTTCCGAGGGCACCAGCCCGGATTCCCCGTTTTTTGACGCGGCGGTGGAGAAGAAGATATACACCAAAATCAGCGGTCTTGAGGATATGGTGCACGGCTTCGATTTCGCCCGGGTGATAAACGCCTACCACAAGGCGTACATGACCGGAAACGATGAAAAGGCGGGCTGCGCCGTAAGATGGCTGCGCGGGGAGTACTCCACCAAGACGGAGGCAAGGCAGGACCTCGGCGTTAACGTGATAATCACGGACGACAACTGGTACGACTACATCAAGCTGCTGACCGCATTCTTCGTGAGCGCCGGCTACAAGGGCTTCGTCATAATGATAGACGAGCTTGTGAATATCATGAAGATCCCACACGCCGTCACCCGACAGTACAACTACGAGAAGATACTGATGATGTACAACGACGTCATGCAGGGAAAGGCTTCGCACCTCGGCATAATCATGGGAGGCACGCCACAGTGCATAGAGGACACCCGCCGCGGTATCTTCAGCTACGACGCCCTCCGCTCCCGGCTGGAGCGCGGGCGCTTCGCCACGGACGAGACCCACGATATGCTCGCGCCGATTATAAAACTCCAGCCGCTCACCTACGAGGAAATGACCGTTCTCGCGGAAAAGCTGGCGGAGATACACGCGGGGCTGTACGGCTACGAAAACCGCATGACCCTGGAGGACAGGATATTCTTCATAAAGGCGGAATACAGCCGCGTCGGCGCCGATACCAACATAACTCCGCGCGAGATGATACGCGATTTCATCGAGCTGCTCAACATCGCAATGCAGAATCCCGACAAGACTATCCCCCAGCTCATGGGCGGGGAGAGCTTCGAATTCGCAAAGCCCGACGAAGAGGAAGCCGCCGGGGAAAAGGACGGCTTCGAGGATTTCGAGCTGTAACACAAGAGGTAACAAATGTCCGACATATTCCACCGCTTAGCCCCTTTCATACAGGACTACATCTACCGCTGCAAATGGGAGGAGCTCCGCGAGATACAGGTGCTCGCCGCAGAAGCGGTGTTCGACACCGACGAGAATCTCCTGCTCTCCAGCGGCACCGCCAGCGGAAAGACCGAGGCGGCGTTCCTGCCGGTACTGACCCGCCTCTGGGAGAACCCCTCCCAGAGCGTGGGGGTGCTCTACCTCTCGCCGCTGAAAGCGCTGATAAACGACCAGTTCGTCCGGCTGGAGGGGCTTCTTGAGGAAGCGAACATTCCCATAACCAAGTGGCACGGGGACGCCTCCGCCGCCGCAAAGAAGCGCGTATTAAAGCGCCCGCAGGGGATAATCCAGACCACTCCGGAATCCCTCGAAAGTATGCTCATGCACAACTCCAGCGGGGCTTACAGGCTGTTCTCCGACCTGCGATTCGTCATAATCGACGAGGTGCACTATTTCATGGACAACGACCGCGGGTTACAGCTCCTGTGCCTGCTGGAGCGGCTCTCGCGGCTCATCGGCTACCACCCGCGCCGCATAGGACTTTCCGCGACCCTCGGCGACTGCCGCAGCGCGGAGCAGTGGCTCAACACCGGCAGCGGCAGGCGCTGTATCACCCCGAAGGTACACGAAAAGGGCAGGACTCTGCGGCTCTCCGTAAAGTTCTTCCCGATAAAGGAGAAGATACCGAACTCCGACAGCAGGACGCTGCTCCAGAACTACTACGACTACCTGTTTGAGAGCACATGGAACAAGCGCTGTATCCTCTTCTCCAACTCCAAGGGAGAGGTGGAGGAGAACATCGCCCACCTGAAGCGCATGGCCGCCGAGCGCCGCCTGCCGGATAACTACCTTATCCACCACGCGAATATTTCCTCCGCCCTGCGGGAGTTCACCGAGCAGAAGATGAAATCCTCCGAGCAGCCAGTCTGCACCGGAGCCACCGTCACGCTGGAGCTCGGCATAGACCTGGGCTCCCTTGAGCGGATAGTCCAGACCGGCTGCCCGCTTACCGTCTCCGGGCTTGTTCAGAGGCTCGGACGAACCGGCAGGCGCGGCGGTATCGCGGAAATGCGCTTCGCGTTCCGCTGGGACATGAGCCTGCCGCCGCAGGAGTTCTACAAGGAGATAAACTGGGACTTCGTGATGTGCATTGCAATGATACTTCTCTACACACGCGAAAGGTGGATAGAGCCCATGTACCTCCCGAAGCTGCCGTACAGCCTGCTCTACCACCAGACCATGAGCTGGCTCTCCTCGCAGGGCAGCGTGAAGCCCCCGGAGCTTGCGCGATATATCCTCACCCTGGGCGTATTCAAGAACGTCACCAGGGAGGACTACCTGCTTCTCCTGCGGCATATGCTCGAAAACGGTCAGATAGAACGCGGCGAGGACGGCGGGCTTCTCGTCGGTGAAAAGGGCGAGGCCGCAGTGAACAATTACGAGTTCCTGGCGGTGTTCTCCGTCCCGTCTGAATTCTCCGTGCGGTGCAACGCCGAGGAGATAGGCACCGTGCAGACCCCGTTCCCCGAAAAGGCGCAGTTTGCGCTGGCGGGTCAGGCGTGGGAGGTCACTGAGCTGGACATGAAGGAGCGCCGTATCTTCGTGAAGCATATCCCCGGAATTTCCGCGAATATGTGGCAGGACACCGGAAACGAGTACGTCCACACAAAGGTAATGAAGAAAATTCAGGAAGTCCTGTGCAGCGACGAGGAATACGCGTTCCTTGACGACTCCGCGAAAAAGCGCCTTTCCGATATACGCCGCGCCTGCCGCGCAGCCGCACGGGCTCATGAAGTCCCGGAGGCAGGCAGCAGGTTAACCGGGAGCAGCGTTTCCGCTTATTCCCCCGGCAGGGCAGTGCAGATAACGCCGACCCTGTACGCGGTGTTCCCGTTCCTCGGGACGCGCGCCTGCATGGCGCTGATGTACGAGCTGCGGCAGCGGGGCTTCGGCGCGAACGTGTGGGTGCACCGATACATTCCCGTGTGCATTGAGGTAAAGACCGACCGCAGCCTTGCGGAGCTTGAAGCCGCGCTTTCCGAAATAAAGCTGAACGGCGCGGACAAATACACGTTCAGGATCCCGGACAACTGCGAGATAACCGGAAAATACAACGACTACATCCCCCGGGAGCTTCTGCGGAAGCAGTACGTTGAGGACTACCTCGACGCGGAGGACATGAAACTGAATCTTTAGGAGGAAATACAATGAAGCTGATGTTTGCGTCCGACATTCACGGTTCGGCGCTGTACTGCGAAAAAATGCTGGAGGCATTCCGGCGGGAGGGCGCGGAGCGCCTGTGCCTGCTGGGGGATATTCTCTATCACGGCCCCCGCAACGACCTGCCGGAGGGCCACGCGCCGAAAAAGGTCATTGCAATGCTGAACCCCGTGAAATCGCAGCTTATGTGCGTCCGCGGCAACTGCGACACCGAGGTGGACCAGATGGTGCTGGAATTTCCGGTGCTTGCCGACTACGCCCTGATTTTCGAGGGCGGCAGGTGCTTCTATCTAACCCACGGGCATCACTATAACCCGCAGAACCTCCCGCCGCTGAACCCCGGCGACGTGCTGATAAACGGCCACACCCACGTCTTTAAGACGGAGTGCGTGAACGGAATACACTGCCTGAACGACGGCTCCGTGGCGCTCCCCAAGGAGGGGAAGCCGCGCAGCTACATGATCTACGAGGACGGAACGTTCACCGTGAAGCAGCTTGAATCCGGAGAGCCGCTCCTCACCTACACCATCTGACGGAGGGCGAAATGTCATTCAGTTCTGATATAAAAAAGGAGCTGTGCGCCGTGAAGGAGCTCACCGAAAGGCAGGCTTCCGCAATGCTGTACGGCATAATGTACGCCTCCCGGTTCGAGAACGGCAGACCCGTCATACAGACCGAGAGCCTTGACCTGATGAACGCCGCCGCAGAGCTTATGCGCACGGTATTCCCCGGTGTGAAGTTCGGCATAGTCCGGCTGGTGAAGAGCGCAGGCTCGCTGTTCACGCTGAAGCTGAAAAGCGGGTGGGAGCAGGCGGCGGAGCGCTTCGGCAGCTTCGATGAAATAAACGCGGAAGCCGTTGACGGCGCCGACGAGGAAAGCAGCGCGTTCCTGCGCGGCATCTTCGTGACCTGCGGCTCCGTGACCGACCCCAACAAGGAATACCACCTTGAAATAGTGCTCCCCGAGAATCACCGAACCGGAATACTGCTGGATTTCATCGCCGAGCACGGAATGGCGGTAAAGGAAACCCTCCGGGCGCACAAGCGCGTAATCTACGCAAAGGAGAGCGAGCTCATCGAGGATTTTCTGACCTACATCGGCGCAGCGAATCACTCGCTGGAGATAATGCAGGTCAAGATAATGAAGGACTTCCGCAACCGCGTGAACCGCTCCGTGAACTGCGAGAGCGCGAATCTCGACAAAACCGTCGCCGCCTCCAACAAAAGCGCCGAGGACATCGGGTACATATTCCGGACGATGGGCGCCGACTGGCTCTCCCCGGAACTGAGAGAGACCGCGCAGCTACGGCTGGCCAACCCCGAGCTTTCCCTTTCAGAGCTGTGCGGGCTGTTCCAGAAGCCGATAAGCCGCAGCGGACTCAACCACCGGCTGAAAAAGCTGTCGAAGCTTGCGGACGAACTTCGCACCTCCGAATGATTTCCAGCATTTTTTTATGGTCACCTCTAAAAACCGGTTTGAAAAGTGAAAATGGGTAGAGTGCGCCGAATGCGATGAAAGCCGACAAAGTAAGGCTGTATGCCTTACGAGGAGGTTTTCTGAAGCAGTCGGTGTGCTATACACATTTTCACTCAAACAAGGTTTTTAGAGGTGACCTTATTGACAAGAGTTTGTTTTTTTGTTATACTGAATATGGAAAAAACTTATTTATTCCTATGAAATAACGCAGAGGGAGAATATATGAAAAAGCAGATCATCAGCGCCGCTCTTGCGGCGATACTTTCAGCCGGGATATTCAGCGCGCCCGCGCAGGAAATGCTCGGCAGCGTTTCCGTAACCGCTGAAGCGGCTTCGGCAGTTTCCGCGCCCAAGACCTCGAAAAAGGCGGGCGCCTACTCCACCTCCGGGGCGTTCACCGTAAAGCTCACCGCCGCAGACGGCGCGCAGATATATTACAGCACCGGAGGGGACTACAAGCTCTACACCAAGGCGCTCAGGATAAACAGGACCACCACGGTAAGGTGCTATGCGAAGCTGGACGGCGTAAAGAGCAAGACCGTATCCTATACATACAAGCTCACGCCGAAAGTGACATTCTCCATGGCGGCGGGAAGCTATGACGCGCCAATAACAGTGAAGCTATCCTCTACTGCCTCCGGCGTGAAGTTCTACTATACGCTTGACGGAAGCAAGCCCTCCACCTCCTCGGCGCTCTACGACACCACCGATATTAAGATAAGCGGCAGCGCAAAGCTCCGTGTGCTGGCAGTAAAGAGCGGCTGGACGAACAAGTATTTCTCCAGGGAGTACACGATAGAGGGCACCGACAGCGCGGCTTCCTCTGACCTGTCCGGAGTCAGCATCCTGGACGACTATAAGAACAAGTACGCCTACAACACGCTCACCTCCACCCAGAAGAAGGTTTACGCGGTATTCTTTGACCTCGCCGGAAAGCACGCGGAATCCGGAGACGTATCCTCTTTCAATGCGACCGGAAACGATGTCAAGATGGCTTACTGGGCATTCGATTACGACAATCCTCAGTTCTTCTGGCTGGGCAACGGCTATGCCTACACCATTGACAGCTATGGCATAGCTGCCACAGTCACACCGCAGTACTCCCGCTCAAAATCCGAGGCCGAAAGGCTCCAGAAGCTGTTTGACGAAGCCGCGGACAAGATAATCACAAAGGCGCTCGCGCAGGATAACCTGTTCGACCGCGTAAAGGTGATACACGACTCCATCGCTGAGATGACGGAATACACCACCAAGGGTATCAGCGCAAAATCCGAGGCGGACGGTCCGCTCATCTACGGGCTTGCGCTGTGCGAGGGCTACTCCAAGGCGTTCATGTACCTCTGTCAGGCGGTAGGCATTCCCTGCGTATGCGTTGCAGGCTACGCCAACGAGCCGCATATGTGGAATATGCTCCAGCTCGACGGCGAGTGGTACAACATGGACGTAACATGGGACGACGCCGGAACATACGACTACTTCTGCGTTCCCACGAAAAAAATAACCGAGGATCACTCCTTTGACAATCTCTTCCCGATTCCCTCCGCTGCGTCTGACAAGTACAGCTACAACACCGTCATGGGAATAGAGGAATACAGCACCGCCGACAGCGCGTACAGGGCGCTGCTGTCCGATGCCCTGAAAAACTGGGACAACGGCGTATATGAAACGCAGATATCCGTAAAGTCGGGACTTATGTCCGGGCTGACCTCCAGGATGAACTCCAGCCTTTCCAGTGATCTCACGGCGGCAGGCATACGCTACTCCGGCTGGAAAGCAAGCTATTCCAGCAAAACGCTGACGCTCACGCTCAAGCACTGAAAGCCCTGAATGCGGCCTCCGCAATAAATGAACCGAGCAGTATCGCAAGGCACACCAGAAAGCGCAGGGTGTACTCCCCCGCCGCAGGACGCGCCGCAACGATACTGCTTTTGTCTGTGGACACCAGCCGCAGGAGCTGTGCGGACATCGCCGCCGAAACTCCAGCGCCGCAGACCACGGCGGACACCGAAACCGCGCAGGACGGTATCAGCAGCGCCGCAGATATCCCGCGCAGCGAAAACGCCCCTGTGAGCGCAGCCCCCGTACCAAGCCCGCACACCAGCGGTACCGTCCAGACAAGCATATCCCCCAGCGCGAAAAATCCGAGGATATACTCCGCAAGAAGAAACACCGCGCCCCACAGAAGCCGCATTCCGAGTATCTCCCAGAAGCCGCCCGCGGAACACAGAATGCTCCCGGAATACTCCAGACCGCCCGCCGAAGCGGCGGCAAAGGCTCCTGCGGCTGTCCCGGCGGCGGCAGCCAGCGCTGAGCCGACAGGTATCCGGCAGCGCCTGCGGTATTCACGGTGTACGGCTCTCGGCGGCTCCTGCGCGGATTCGGCGGCTTTCTCCGATTCCGGCGCCGTCGGACGCACCGGACGCTCCGGACGCTCCGGTCGCACCGGACGCTCCGGGCGGTCTGCGGCTTGTCCGGCGTGCTGAGCCGGAGTCATTACCGCGATATTTTCCATAGCTGTTCCCCCTCTCAGAAGATTTATATGCGTGCCGGACAGGTTTATGCCTGCCGGAGAAAGGCGAGAAAATGACAGAGAAAAAGGCGCTTGGAAGGACCCTGACGGTATACCGCGAGGTATGCTCCGCGATACGCGATGGCAGATGCCGCAGATTCGACCCGGTGCTTGACGCCCTTGCCGCCGCGCTGACCCACCTTGATAACCCCAAACAGCCCCTCGCAAAATGCACAGGTGCTGTGAGAACGGTGATAAAGCAGGCGGAGCCGGAACTGTACGCCAGGATAAAACCGCAGCTTTCAATTCTTATGCCGATGATGGACTACGACTACGACCTCGCAAAGAAGCTCGCCCCGCGGCTGATATCCGGCTGCGACGAACTCCGGGAAATGCTCGGAAACGGCGAGGAGGAAAGAGCCCGCGCCTACGCGGACGCGCTTCACAACCTGCCGGGGTTCATCTTCGGGGAATTCCCCGGGCTGTCCGAGGAAAGGTTCGACCAGCTCATTTTCGGCTATTACAGGAGGAAATACGAGGCATGAAAAAGGTGGGCGTGAACTCCCACCTTTCTTTGTAGGGGAGGGGCTTGCCCCTCCCGGTCTTAATTCCACGGAATTCATGCCATGCCTGACTTACGTCCGAACAATGCTCCCGGGACATTGTTCTGCCTATAGGCACGAGGGGGGAACTGCTCCCTGCTATATCATCTTGCTATACTCGTCCAGCTCCCGGACGAAAATATCCGCGAACTCGCTGACGTCTCCGCGCGGAGCGGTGTTTTTATCATAAACTCCCACCACAGTGAATCCCGCATTATGCGCGGTCTCGGCGCAGTAAGCGGAATCCTCCACCACTACGCATTCCTCCGGAGAAGCTCCCAGCCTCTGCGCCGCCTGAAGGTAGATATCCGGCTTGTCCTTGCGGGCTCCTGCTTCGGTGCAGTCGATGTAGAACTCAAAATACTTCTCCAGCCCGTATTTCTTCATGAACGGCTCGGAGACCCACTTGTCCGTTGCGCTTGCAATGCACATCCTGACTCCGCGCGACCGCAGGAGCTCAAGAAGCTCCAGCGCGCCTGATTTCGGCCCGATAATATCCGCATATCTCGTTTTCATAAGGCGGCGGACCTCGTTCATGCGCTCCTCGTCACAGCGCTCGTCCTCGCTGAAACTGGAATACCACCAGCCCATACTGTCCGCAAGAGTTCCGTCAAGGTCAAATATGTAGCATTTCTTCATGCTCTCTCCTATTCTATTATCCCGTAGCCGAGCTTCATTTCAAGTATCCTGAGAACCGATTCGTCAAGCCGTTCTTCCGTTATCCTGCCGGAATCCACCGCTTCTGTCAGCGATTTCACCGCGCCCTGATAGTCAGTACAGCACAGCAGGTCGGCTCCCGCAAGGAACGCCGTCACCGCCGCTTCATCCTCGCCGGAATATTCCTCCACCGCGCCCATCGAAAGGTCGTCCGTCATGATAACGCCGCTGAATCCCAGCTCATCGCGGAGCAGTGCGTACATCTCCGGGGAAAGCGACCCGGGCAGGCTTTCGTTCACGCATTTCACGATATTGTGTGACACCATCACCACCGGAGCGCCTGCGGATATCCCCGCCCGGAAAGGCTCAAGATCAAGGCTCTCCAGCTCGGACAAGGGGCGCTCGTCCACCGATATCCCGGTATGCGTGTCGGAGTTGTTCCCGTAGCCCGGAAAGTGCTTCAGCGTGCAGACAACTCCGCTCCTGACATAGCTCCCTACCGCCGCCTTTACCGCCGCGGAGACCTCCGCACAGTCCGTGCCGAATGCCCGGTCGGCTATATAGTCCTCCGATGAGCGCGGCAGGTCGCACACCGGAGCAAGGTTCATGTTCAGCCCAAGCGAGCGCAGGAGCGCGGATTTTGCCGCGGCGTCCGCAGAAACTCCGTCCGTTCCGCCGGATTCCAGCACCTCAGACTGGGAAGGAAATTTCTCGTCCCGGTACTGCGGGAATTTCGAAATGCGCACCACGCTGCCGCCCTCCTCGTCCACCGCAAACAGAAGCCCCGGAGTCACTGCCGACTGTATGTCCTCCATCTGCGCCGCGAAGCTCCCGGGGGTCATGTTCTCAAAATCCCGCGCAAACACCGTATATCCGCCGAGATGTAGCTCCTGAGCGTCCTGCGCGGCGTTTTCCTCCGGGAATCTCCCGAGTACTATCTGACCCGCCTTTTCCTCTGCGGTCATGTGCGCAAGCAGCTTTATCGCGCGCTTCTGGACGTCCTCGCTGTACTCGCCCCCGACAGCGCCGGGTGCCTCCCCGGAAGCCTGCGCCGACGTGCCCTGCGGCTCCGTTGCCGGCGGCATCTCCGAGGGTCTGAGGTCGGTGCTCATGCAGCCGGTCAGCCCCAGGCAAAGAAACACCGCCGTAATAACTGATTGAATTTCTCTTTTCATTTTATTTCTCCTTTTTGTTCTGCTATAAGGTCACCTCAAAAAACCGGTTTGAAAAGGGAAAATGTGTAGAGTGCGCCGAATGCGATGAAAGCCGACGAAGTAAGGCTGTATGCCTTACGAGGAGGTTTGAAGAAGCAGTCGGTGTGCTATACACATTTTCACTCAAACAAGGTTTTTAGAGGTGACCATAATATTGTAATATAATGCCGCATTATTGTCAAGGGCTTGACAACAGCTGAAAAACGGAGTATTATAGTAGTATAGTGTTAGCCAGTGCTAATCAAAGGAGTGAGATATATGCATTGTGACTGTGAAACAGGATTTGAGGAGCACGACCTTGTGGACTGCATAACCTCCGCGCTGGACGCCCGCGACCCCTATACCGGGAATCATTCCCGCCGGGTGAGCGACATGGCGTGCGAGCTGTGCCATGTGCTCGGGCTCTCCGCGGAGGATACCCGGGAGATACACATAGCCGGACACCTCCACGATATAGGAAAGATAGGCATTCCTGACCGGGTGCTGATGAAACCCGGCAGGCTCGACGACGAGGAATGGGAGATGATGAAGCAGCACCCGCGCATTGGCGCCGGGATACTCTCAGGCTCTCATAAATTCGACAGGATAGGCGCGATAATACTCCACCACCACGAGCGTTTTGACGGAAAGGGCTATCCCTTCGGCGCAAAGGGCGGGGAGATACCGCTGGGCGCGCGGATAATCGCGGTGTGCGACTCCATCGACGCGATGGCGTCAAACCGTGCGTACAGAAACGCCATGCCGCTTTCCCGCGTCCGCGAGGAGATAGAGAAGAACTCCGGGCTGATGTACGACCCGGATATCGCGAAAGCCATGCTCGACAACTGGACTGAAATAGTCGAAGGAACGTACATCCCGCTTTATCATGGCAGCAATGCAATGTAAATTTCGTCATAGTTTACATAATCCTTTGTGCAAAATGTGTAAAACAACTGAAATTTTATAAAGGTACTTGTATAATTGCAATAAATATGTTACAATGTATACAGATAAATCCCACGCGGGTCTATCTCATAAAAATCCCGAAAGGAATGATTTGAATGAAAGTTACTATCACCGCCAAGAAGCTCACTATCAACCAGTCCTTCACAGACTACGCTACACAGAAGCTGAACGCTAAGCTCGACCGCTTCTTCCCCGAAGAGGCAGAGGCAAAGATCACTCTTGAAGAGCGCCGCGAACTGATAATTCTTGAGCTTACTGTAAAATATAACGGCATTATCTACCGTGCAGAGCAGTCCGCAAAGGACAAGAACGACGCTCTCGATGTAACTGTTGACCGCGTTATCCGCCAGATCAGGAAGCAGAAGACCAAGGTAGAAAAGAGCCTGCGCACCGGCGCGTTCGAGGGTCTTGCTCCCGAGCCCGAGGAGAACGATTATGAGGTTATCCGCGAGAAGAAGTTCCACCTCCGTCCGATGTCCGTTGACGAGGCTATCCTCCAGATGAACCTGCTGGATCACACATTCTTCATGTTCAAGAATGCCGACACCGGCGCCGTAAACGTTGTTTACAAGCGCGATGAGGGCAACTACGCAGTACTCGTTCCCGAGGAATGACGCTGCATTAACACCTGAATAGAATCTCCGCCGCGGAGCTGTCTCTGCGGCGGTATTTTCGAGTGTATGTGAAGTCTGCACAAAAAAGCCCCAAAAAATTTGTGCAAATCACCGCCCTTGAAATGTAAACGATTTACTGATATAATGTATTTAAGGCAGCCGGGAACAACCCCGGAAAACCGTAAATGAGCCGCGCATTGCGGCAGGAATAAAATGGAGGAATACCAATGAACTACGGACATTTCGACGAACTCAGCAAAGAGTATGTCATCACCCGTCCGGACACACCGTCCGCATGGGCTAACTACCTCGGCGACCCCGAGTACGGCGCTATCATTTCCAACAACGCCGGCGGTTACAGCTTCGTAAAGAGCGGCGCTAACGGACGTGTTATCCGCTACCGCTTCAACGGCGTTGCAAACGACACCCCCGGCCGTTACATCTATCTCCGCGATCAGGATACCAACGAATACTGGTCTGCTTCATGGGCTCCCGTATGCAAGCCCCTCGACCAGTTCAAGAGCGAGTGCCGCCACGGTACCGCCTACACCATCATCACCTCTGAGTACAAGGGCGTTAAGTCCGAGGTGACATACTATGTTCCCCAGGGCGCTACTTACGAGGTCTGGGCTGCAAAGGTAACTAACACCTCCGACAAGCCCAGGAAGCTGGCTGTTACCGGCTACTGCGAGTTCGTAAACGACCCGAACTACGAGCAGGATCAGGTAAACCTCCAGTACACTCTGTTCATCACACGCACCTATTTCAAGGGCAACTATATCCACCAGATGCAGAACGAGATCTACAACCCCAACAGCGGGCGCTTCCTCGGTCTTGCAGCTGCAAAGGTTGACGCTTACTGCGGCGACCGCGATTCCTTCGTTGGCTCTTACAGAAGCTACGCTAACCCAAAGGGCATCGAAGAGGGTCTCAGGGGCGACCTGAACTACAACACCAACTCCTGCGGCGCACTTGAGAGCGACATCGTGCTCCAGCCCGGCGAGACCAAGGAGCTGACCTACGTTCTCGGCGGTCAGAAGACAGAGGCTGAGATCACTGAGATCATCGCAAAGTACGAGAAGTCCGGCACTGTTGACGCAGAGCTCGCACAGCTCAAGAACTACTGGCACAGCAAGCTGAACAACCTCCAGGTTCACACGCCTGACGCAAACTTCAACAACATGGTGAATACATGGAACGCATACAACTGCTTCATCACATTCATCTGGTCCAGAGCGGCTTCCTTCCAGTACTGCGGCCTCAGAAACGGCTTCGGCTACCGCGATACCGTTCAGGATATCCAGGGCGTTATCCACCTCGCTCCCGAGATGGCAAAGAAGCAGATCGAGTTCATGCTCTCCGCACAGGTAACAAACGGCGCAGGTCTGCCGCTCGTTAAGTACGACCACAAGGCAGGTCAGGAGAACCACCCCGACGAGAACGACGAGAACTCCGTTTACGCAAAGCAGACTGGTCACCCCAGCTACCGCGCAGACGACGCTCTCTGGCTGTTCCCGACCGTATACAAGTATGTTTCCGAGAGCGGCGACTCCGCATTCCTCGATGAAGAGATCCTCTACGCTAACGACGGCGAGAAGGGCACCGTATACGACCACCTCAAGAGAGCCATCGACTTCTCCATGAACCACCTCGGCAACCACGGTATGCCCGCAGGTCTGCACGCTGACTGGAACGACTGCCTCCGTCTCGGCAAGCAGGGCGAGTCCACATTCGTTGCATTCCAGCTCGTATACGCAGTGAAGATCCTCCGCACCTATGCTGTTGAGAAGAACGACGCCGAGTACGTTAAGTACCTCGACGAGATAAAGGCTAAGCTCGACACTATCCTCTCCGCCTGCTGGAACGAGGACAGATGGATCCGCGGCTACAAGGAGGACGGCACCGTTATCGGTCAGCGCACCGATCCTGAGGCTTCTATGTGGCTCAACCCGCAGAGCTGGTCCGTCATCTCCGGCTTTGCGACAAAGGAGCAGGGCGAGAAGGCTATGGACAGCGTTGAGCGCGAGCTGAACACTCCCTACGGCGCAATGGTTATGTACCCGCCTTATGTAAAGCACGGCTTCCCCGGAGCGCTCATGCAGTGCTTCAACAAGTGCACCAAGGAGAACGCAGGTATCTTCTCCCAGCCGCAGGGCTGGCTGATCCTGGCTGAATCCAAGCTGGGCCACGGAAACCGCGCATACAAGTACTGGACAGAGGCGGCTCCCGCTACCTACAACGACAACGCAGAGCACAGAGTTCTCGAGCCGTATGTATACGGTCAGTTCGTTGAGGGCAAGGACAGCCCGTTTGCAGGCCGCGCACACGTTCACTGGCTGACCGGTACCGCTTCCACCGTTATGGTTGGTACAACTGAGGGTATCCTGGGTCTGAACCCCGAGACAAAGGGTATCGTCATCGACCCGTCCATCCCCTCCGAGTGGAAGGAATACACCATGGACAAGACATTCCGCGGCAAGAAGCTCCACGTTACCGTAAAGAATCCGAACGGCTCCGAGCACGGCGTGAAGTCCGTTACAGTAAACGGCGAGAAGATCGAGGGCAAGCTCATTCTTGACTCTATCCTGAAGCCTGAGAACGACATCGTTATCGAGCTGTAATTCCACAGTTCAAATTGAATCCCCCGCTGGCTGGCGGGGGATTCTTTTATTTGATTATCTTTATTATAAGGGAAAGCAGCTCCGAAAACTTCCCGCGTTCTTCCTCGGAAAGGGAATCAAGGCGCTTCAGAAGCTCGGCTTCAAAGTTCGGAATTACGCTTACTGCGGAGTTTTTCTTCACATCTGTAAGTCCTGCGATATAGTCCAGGCTCACATTGTAATATTTGGCAAGGGCTATTGCACGTTCAAAGGATATCTCACTGCCGCCCTTTTCGTATACTGAATAATACTGATACGGCGTGCCGAGATACTCGGCAATTTCTCGCTGGGTCTTGTCGTTATCCTCGCGCAGCTCTCTTATCCGTCTGTAATATGCCATGATATATCATTCCTTTCTGTATAAAAAATCATAACATATTTCATTAGTATCCCTTGACAAACACAAGATATCATGTTATAATTTAAGCATAAATAAATGTTATATCATTTGTTTGATATTACAATGGAGGTAATAAAATATGAAGCTAAAAAGCATCCTTGCAGTAGCAATGTCGGTTGTTACAGCGATTACGTCGTCTATATGCGTTACGGTCAACGCTTCCGCCAAAAGCAACGATCTTCAATTTAATTTCTGGCGTGGACCGGATGACAATTCCCTCAATATAGATATCACTATGCCGGGTGACCATGTAGAAAAATTGCGTTCTTCGTGGAAAAAAGGCGAGCCATCACAGTGGTTTATTCAATTAAAAAACTCAGACTATGTTGCCACGCTATACGGAAGCGGACCAGAATTAACAGAAAATGATGGATACACATTTTCACTGACTGCCCCCGACGGTTCGGAGGTCAGCAAGTCTGACTACGAATGTTACGCGTCCTTTAACGAAGACGAAGACCTCGTCTTTTCATTAGAATTCGGGGAAGACACCGAGTTTTCAATACTTTATCCTGATACGTGCAGTACTAAATATAAATATAGTATGCTATATAAGTATTTTGGAGGTACAGACTATTATTCCCCGTTGTTTGGGAATTTATTGGGCACTGCCTCAGTACCCATCAATAAAGCCGTATCAGCTCTTGAAATAAGTGATATTGAAGATCAGCAATATACAGGTAAAACAATAACTCCAAGAATAGAAGTAGTAAACAACTACAAAGAAAAATGGGCGAGCGGAACAATCTATGAATCATCATCAAATTTGTTCGAGGACACAAATTATAAGGTCACTTATAAGAACAACACAAAGCCGGGAATCGCCACTGCGACCATAACCGGAATCGGCGTATATTTTGGAACAGAAACAATCAACTTCAACATTCTTCCGCCCCAAACCACACTTTCAGTTAAAAAGACATCAGCTAAGAAAACCACACTTAGCTGGAAGAAATCAACCGGCGCCACTGGCTATGAGATATACCGCTCCGTAAACGGCGGGAAGTTCAAGAAGCTTACGACAATAAGCTCCACCAAGACGCTCAGCAAGTCCGTAACGACAAAAGCAGGAAAAAAATATCAGTATAAGATCCGCCCGTTCACAAAGACCAAGCTGGGTACGGTTTACGGCGAGTGGTCTAATATAGTAAAATAAGTGTAACATGGAGGTGCATTATTTATGAAACTGAAAAGAGTCTTGGCAGGCTTTATGGCGGCTGTCGTCTCAGCGGCTACATTAATAGCTGGAAGCGTGACAGCAAGTGCGGCATCTGATGATAAAGAGACTAGTTTTTCATCACTCATATCATATGATGTAAACCCCGGATATCTGACAGTACAGATAGGTTTGCCCTATGATGACTATGTACAATATAAGAATCTGTGGTACGGTTCTAATACAGTCTCATGGTATGCCAGCATAAGGAAAGACGACTATGAGTTTATCTTGTATGCAGACAACGAAGATAAGGACATCAGTCCCGGCAATTTCTGGTATGCAATTAATCAGCCTGATGATACGTATTTAGATTTGGATAAATATAAATTCAACTATGATTATGACGAATCTTTGGAAACTATGTTATACCAGTTCATCGTTCCCGAATCCAATGCCGCTGCAAAAGTATTTGATACAGAAGGATTAGGTATGTTTGCATATACATACTATGGCATATGCAACAACAA
The DNA here is from genome assembly GCA_934481355.1 of uncultured Oscillospiraceae bacterium. Classification (GTDB taxonomy): domain Bacteria; phylum Bacillota; class Clostridia; order Oscillospirales; family Ruminococcaceae; genus CAG-115. Next base: position 58,837 of record CAKSPH010000001.1, read on the forward strand.
ATTGTTATTTGGCGACAACTCCTCATTACATTATGGTTTATACAGCTTAGCCAAAACTGAATCAGACTTCACAATCAGCAAAATCTCGGACAAAGCCTACACCGGCAAGGCAATAAAGCCCTCCGTAACCGTCAAGGACGGCGATAAGAAACTCGTTAAGGGCACTGACTACACTGTTTCCTACAAGAACAACACCAAAATAGGCACTGCTACCGTGATAGTTACCGGAAAAGGTAAATACTCCGGCACCAAGGAACTGACGTTTAACATAGTTCCTAAAAAGACTAAGATTTCAATAGACGAAGTCTCCAAGAGCAAAGCAGTCATCAATTGGAAACAATCTAAGGGCGCAGACGGTTATGAGATCTGGTGCTCCACAAATGGAGAAAGCTATACCAAGCTCAGCACCATAAAATCCGCTAAAACGCTCACAAAAACCATATCCAAACTCAACACCCAGAAAAACGTTTATAAGTTCAGGGTTCGCCCGTATGCAAAGGTAAACGGAAAGACCGTATACGGCTCTTGGTCCAACATAGTTTCCGCAGGCTGATCATATTATATCCCCCGTTTTATAAGCGGGGGACTTTTTACGCGACTTTTATTTAATGCATTGTATCACATATCGTTCACAAATCAGACATATATTTTTCACATATTAGCTGTACACTTAAAGAACGTTTTGGACACTGGTAAGTACTATTGTTGCAGAAAGGATACAACATGAAAAGATATTTTGCATTACTCGCAGCAGCTGCGCTGCTGCTGACCGGCTGTCAGTCGGATAAGGCAAGCTCCCCGGCGGATGAAATCTCCACCGCGGCTCCCTCTGCGGAGCAGACGACCGCCCCCGCTGATACCTCGGCTGAAACCACTCCCGCTGAAGGGTCTGCTGTTACCACCGCCCAGCCCACTGCGGAGGCTTCCACGCCGGAGGACTCCACCAACGCTGACGCCCCGGTATTCAAGCCCGGAGCATGGCGCGGAAACAGTGAATATATTCTATTCTATTCTGATGGAACAGGCGGTGCAACCTGTGATTTCGAGTATGGGATCGGCGTCCCCTTTGAATACGAATACGGCGATGGAAACATAGTATTCCACATGGGAGCGGCTGACAACAACACCATCGCGGTTCCCTCGGATATCGCAGAGGACAGCGTGACCCTGACATGGGAGGACGGCACGGCGGAAAATTTCGTGTTCGTATCCGATAACGCAGAGAATTTCCATTTTTACACCAACGAAGAACTGGTGCAGATTGCCCAGCGCTACTACAAGGCGAACAGCCCAGAAGGATATGTTCCGGGCATGGCCGGCACACAGAACAACGACGACGGAACCGTCACGATTCAACTCTACGACTCGCTGGAGGATCACAATTCTACCTCCGCATGGTACACGATAGACCGCGTGAACCTCACCGGAACGGACGACATGACCGACAGCGCAGTGATCATGTCTGACTACGTCGAAGCAGGTACCGCTGAAGGATAATTAAAAGACGCTGTGAAACAACTCAAGGTCACCTCTAAAAAACCATTTTCACTCAAACAAGGTTTTTAGAGGTGACCAAAAAGGCTGCATCCTTTCTATTTTCGGGATGCAGCCTTTTCTTTTGTTGTTTATTTACAGCGCCTTTAATATTATCTTGAATCCACCGCCGCCGCAAGCCTCTCAAAATCCTCCAGCGTGAGCTCCTCGGCGCGCGCCGTGGGCTTTATCCCGCAGGACTGCATGAGCTCCGCGAGATCGGATTTGGATATACCAAGCTCTGCGGAAAGCGGATTCGCTATCTGCTTCCTGCGCTGCGAGAACGCCGCGCGTATTATCCGGAACAGCAGCTTCTCCTCCTCGGGGGACTTTCCGCTGTGCGGCTTCACGTCCAGCCGGATAACGGCGCTGTCCACATTCGGAGAGGGCATGAAGCTCCCCCGCCCTACCCTGAACAGCAGTTTCGGCTCGCTGTAATAGGAAACCGCGCAGGATATCGCGCCGCAGTCACGGGTGCCGGGCTTTGCGCAGATACGGTCCGCCGCCTCCTTCTGCACCATCACGGTCATCGCCGAGACCGGAAGCCGACTCTCCAGCACGCGCATTATCACCGGAGAAGTGATGTAGTACGGAAGATTCGCGCAGACCACGACCTCCATGCCCGCCGCTTTTTCCGCCAGCAGAGCCGCAAGGTCGGTTTCCATAACGTCCGCGAAAACTATCTCAACGTTGTCGTAGTCCGCGAGGGTCTCCTCCAGGATCGGCTTCAGGGAGGCGTCTATCTCCACCGCTATGACCCTGTCGCAGCGCTCCGCGAGTTCCTTTGTGAGCACGCCCACGCCGGTGCCTATCTCAAGGGCGCATACCCCCGGCTTCGCGCCGCCCATCTCGGCTATCTTCGGGCAGACCGCCGGGTTCACAAGGAAGTTCTGCCCCAGGGACTTTGTGAAAGAGAATCCGTGCCGCTCGAACAGATCGCGGATAACTCCGATATTCGTAAGCTCCATCAGTAGCCCTCGCTGCCGGTAAGGCTCTCGTCGTTGTCCACCCAGTCGCCGACATTCATCACGCGGTATTCCGACGAGGTGACGCGGATATACACGGTCTCTATCCCAGCGTTGATTATCTGCCGCTTGCACATGGAGCAGGGCTCCACGTCTCCGTAGAGCTGACCTGTCTTTGCGTCAAGGCAGGCGAGGTACAGCGCCGAGCCTATCATATCATGCCGGGAGGCGCTGATTATGCAGTTAGCCTCCGCGTGCACGGAGCGGCACAGCTCATACCGCTGACCCTTGGGGACGTTGAGCTTCTCGCGCATACACTCCCCGATATCGGAGCAGTTCTTCCGCCCGCGCGGAGCGCCGTTGTATCCGGTCGCGATTATCTCGTCGTTCTTCACGATTATCGCGCCGAAATTCCGCCGCAGGCAGGTGCCGCGCTCGGCAACGGTCTGGGAGATGTCAAGGTAGTAGTTGGTCTTGTCGCGTCTTTCCATAATTACCGCCTTTCAGCGATCATCTGTGCTTCCTGCTCATCTGTCTGCTGATGAATCCCTTGTTCTGAACCGGCTTAGGAACGATGGGAGCGTCGCCCGGGCGCTTCTGTGCTGCCTGCTCCGGCGTTTTCAGCTTTCCGTCCATTGCGTCGATGTAGGTCTGAGCGATGGCTCTCTGCTTCTCAAGGGTGAGGTGCTCGTCGCAGTACGCGATGACCTTTTCAAACTCAGCGCGCGCCTCCGCCGCATTGCCGAGGTTAGCGTGGAGCTCTCCGAGCACGCAGCGGTACTGCATTGCGGTGTCCTCATCGCCGCTCTCCTGCTCTATCGCTGAGCTGAGCTTCTCAATTGCCTTGTCATAGCTGCCGAGATCGATGTACTTCAGGGCAGCTTCGAAATCCATATTCATGTGATATTCACCTTTCGTATATAAAAATCTGCAATACTGCATATAGCTGAATATATTGTATCATAAATCTGCCGATTTGTCAAAACCTTTTTCTATTTTTCGTTATATGAGCGCAAAATACCGATATTTTTATAACATTCCATAAACTGCCCGCAGTATGCGACAGGTATTTTATCCAGTATATGGTATTATATGAGTATGCCACCGACGGCAGAACCGCCCATTACCTCCGTGGATCCATGGAAAAGTGGACGGCGCCGTCTGCGGCCTGTGTACAGTCAAAACTGGGGAGGTATAAAATATGGCAGAAAAGGCGGTCGCCCTGCGGCAGAGGGCGGCCAGTGAAAAGACTTCGGGGTTTGCCGCCGGAGCGATGTGGGCTGCGGGAGGGCTCCTTATGGAGCTCGGAGCCGGAACGGGCGCCGCCGGCTCCCCGGCGCTGGCGGCGGGAGTGCCTGCGGGCGCCGGAATATGGATATACGCGGGAGGCATAGCCGGGGCGCTCCTGCACGGGATACCCGGGTGCTTCGCCGGGGTGGGAGGGCTGGCGATAGTCCTCGCCGGGAGATTTATCCCGAAAGTCCGGCGGCTGTGGGCACGGTGCGTTATTCAGGGACTTCTGGCGGCTGCGGCGGCGTTCTTCCCCGCCTGCGCAGAGTACCGCCAGCCATCGGAGCTGTTAATGGGACTGATCTCGGCAGTCACCGCCGGGGTTTTCGCAGTGTGCGTGCTGATTTTATACGAAAGGATCTCCGTGCGCGGCTTCGACCCGGCGGACAGCGGCGACTGCGCCCTGGCTGCGGCTGCGGCGGCGGTTGCGTTCATGACCCTCGGCAGACTGGACTACCCCGCCTGCAACATCGGCAGAATGCTCGCGGGATTCCTGATACTCGCCGCCACCGACCGCATGGGTGCCGCGGGCGGAGCCGTCCTCGGCATACCCGCAGTATTCGGGCTGTGCGTTTCCGGCGGGACTGACATGGCGGGAGCCGGGGCGGTCTGCGCGGCGGCGCTGCTGAGCGTCTGCCTCGGCAGATTCGGAAAGATAACCCGCGCTGTGGGATTTCTGTTCTTCGGGTGCGCGCTTATCCTCGCGGGAGGGATAATCGGCGGTTCATGGCGGATTTTCGCTGAACTTGCCGCCGCAGGAGCCGCATACGCGCTTATCCCGCTCGACCGGCTCTACAAACGGGAATCGGACGAGCAGGAGGGCTCCGCCGGGCAGATACTCCGTGAGCGCCTGTGTTTCGCGGCGGGAGCCGTTTCCGGCGTGAACTCCGGGCTGGAGGCCGCCGCCGACACGCTGGAGCGCCGCTACTCCGTCACCCTGCCGGAGGTTGCAGACAAGGCCGCCGACAAAGCCTGCCGTAACTGCCCGAATAATATGGTCTGCTGGGGTCAGAAATACGAGCTTTTCCACGCGGAATTCAACCGCCTGGTGAAGCAGCTCCGCTGCGGCGGGGAGCTCTCGGAGCAGTCCATGTCACCGCCCGCCTCCGCTGAGTGCATAAACCGCCCAGCCGTGGTCTCCGGGGTGCGACGCGCCTACGAGCAGTACCTTTCCGCTTCCGGCGGTCAGCAGCATATCCGGGAGCTGCGCCGTATCTACGCCTCGCAGCTCTCCACGGTGTCCGAGATACTCTCCGACATGGGCGGAGCCGCCGGAAAGATACGCCCCGGGAGCCGAACTGCGGAGCGCCGCGCCGAAAAGGTCCTCGCGGAATGCGGACTTAACAGACCTGCGGCGTTCGTCAGCTTCACCCGGGGCGGCAGGCTTCGGCTGGAGGCATACGGCACCGGGGAACTCACCGTTGACCGGGACTACCTCGGGGAGCTGCTGATACGCGCCCTCGGCAGGGAGCTCGACCTCCCGGAGATAAGCGGAAGCGGGCGCGTCCGCGTGACCGCCTCTGAGCGGGCGCTGATGTCCGCGCAGACCGGGGCGTTCCAGCTCAACCGGGGCAAGAACCGCGTCTGCGGCGACTGCTTCGAGAGCTTTACGGACCCCTCGGGGGCGCTGTACGTTATCCTCTCGGACGGAATGGGCAGCGGCAGCCGGGCGCGGATAGACTCCACCCTGGCGTGCAGCATGGCGGCGCGGCTGATAAAGAGCGGGATATCCCTAAGCGCGGCGCTGGAAACGGTGAACACGGCGCTGATGGTGAAATCCTCGGACGAGAGCTTCGCGACCCTGGACATCTGCCGCATAGACCTCAATTCCGGGGAGTGCGCGATATACAAGGCGGGAGCCGCGCTGAGCTACATAAAGTGCTCTGATAAATTACTCAGGGCTTCCCTGTCGTCGCCGCCGGTGGGCTCCGGGGGGAGGGTGACGGTGCCGGCGCAGAAATTCCACGTTTCCGCCGGGGATATGATAGTCATGACCACCGATGGCGCAGTGCTTGACGACTTGTGGCTCTCCCGGGAGCTTTCAAGGGAGGACAGGGGCTCCCCCGGGGAGCTCGCCGAGCGCATAGCCCGCGCCGCAAGGAGCGCCGAAAACGGAAGGGAGGACGATATTACTATAATTGTGGTCGAGATAGGAAGGTGAAATTCAATTCGGAATTCGGAATTCATAATTCGGAATGTCGGGGGTTCGCTTCGCGAACGATTATAATAACCGATACAATCGGATAACCGCCGCGACAGCGGCTCCGATGATTCCGAATTCATAATTCCGAATTCCGAATTATTTTTGCTGGATTTTTCCCTTTCTTTACACGCCTGTGTTTAATCGTTTACATAAAGTTGAAAAGTAATATGCAACGTGCACAAATTAGCCTGCTTAAAAATAGCTAAAAACATGAAAACTCCACAAAACTATTGAAAAAAATCAGACATTGTGGTACAATGAGTACAAGGAACAGAATGCCCGTACAGGCATTTTTGTATACTTTTTAGGCGACCTAATGAGAAATCAGACAAGGAGGTCTTGAATAAATGGCTATAATCGTACCGGAAAAGTACACGGTCCCGCTGTATCTTTTCCATCAGGGCGAGAATTCCCACGCGTACGAGTTCTTCGGCTCCCACCGCGATTCGCAGGACGGAAAGTCCGGCGCAGTGTTCAGGGTATGGGCTCCGAATGCGCGCACAGTCAGCGTTGTCGGCGACTTCAACCACTGGGACAGGGGCCGCCACCCGATGAACAAGATAAGCGACGGCGGTATCTGGGAGCTGTTCGTCCCCGGGATAAAGCAGTACGACAACTACAAGTACAGCATCGAAAGCCCGGACGGCCTTATCAAGCTCAAGGCCGACCCTTACGGCTGCCACATGGAGCTCCGCCCGAACACCGCTTCGAAATTCTACGAGCTGGAGGGCTTCCGCTGGACCGACCAGAAATACACAGAAGAGCTCCACGCAAAGAATATCTACGACAGCGCCGCGAATATATATGAGGTGAACGCAGGCTCATGGCGCAAGGACGGCGAGGACTTCCTGAGCTACCGCCAGCTTGCCGAAAAGCTCATTCCCTACGTTAAGGAGATGGGCTACACCCACATCGAGCTCATGCCCATCGGCGAGTATCCTTACGATGGAAGCTGGGGCTACCAGCAGATAGGATACTTCGCGCCGACTTCCCGCTTCGGCACTCCGCACGACTTCATGGAGTTCGTGGACAGGTGCCACGCCGCCGGGATAGGCGTCATAGTGGACTGGGTACCCGCCCACTTCCCCAAGGACGCCGCAGGTCTGTACGAGTTCGACGGCACAAGCTGCTACGAGTACTCCGACCCGCTGAAGCGCGAGCACAAGAACTGGGGCACCCACATCTTCGACTGGGGCAAGCCTGAGGTGCAGAGCTTCCTCGTTTCCAACGCCAACTACTGGATAGAGAAATACCACATCGACGGTCTGCGCGTGGACGCTGTCGCTTCCATGCTCTACCTCGACTACGACCGCAAGGACGGCGAGTGGCGCCCAAACGTCTACGGAGGTCATGAGAACCTCGAGGCTGTGGCGTTCCTCCAGAAGCTCAACGCAGCGCTCTTCCGCGAGCACCCCAACATAATGATGATCGCCGAGGAATCCACCGCATGGCCCATGGTAACAAAGCCCGCGGACATCGGGGGTCTTGGCTTCAACTTCAAGTGGAACATGGGCTGGATGAACGATATGCTCCGCTATATGTCCATGGATCCACTCTCGCGCCCGTATAACCACAATCTGGTAACGTTCTCGTTCTACTACGCGTTCTCCGAGAACTACATTCTCCCGATATCGCACGACGAGGTGGTCTACGGAAAGTGCTCCATGCTGGACAAGATGGGCGGTCCGAGGGAATTCCGCTTCAACTCCATGCGCACGTTCCTCGGCTATATGACCGCTCACCCCGGCAAGAAGCTGATGTTCATGGGGCAGGAATTCGCCCAGTACAAGGAGTGGAACTTCCAGACCCAGCTCGACTGGGAGGTTCTCGAGTTCGAGCCGCACAGAAAGCTGCACGAATATGTAAAGGATCTCAACAAGTTCTACGCCGAAAACGCTCCCCTGTGGGAATGCGACACGAGCTGGGAGGGCTTCCACTGGATATCCAGCGAGGACAACGCGAACTCCGTCATAGCTTTCCGCCGCATAGCCCGCAATAAGGACGAGCTCATCTGCGTGTGCAACTTCCAGCCGGTAAGGCATGAGATATACGAAATAGGCGTTCCCTACTATGCGGACTATGAAGAGGTGTTCAGCTCCGACGATGTGAAATACGGCGGCACCGGAATCACAAACGGCACACTCACCGCAAAGGAAGAGCCCATGCACGGCGAGCAGTTCAGGATATCCATCGACCTGCCGCCCATGGCCGCGCTGTTCTTCAGAATAAAGAACAGGCGGACTCCGCCGGGTCAGCTCCCGGAGGAAGCTGTTTCCGTGCCGCTTCAGCCCGCTGAAACGGAAAAGTCCGCGGAAACGCCTGAGGTTACTGAAACCGCCGCGCCCAGGGCTGAGGAAGCCACAGGGGCTCCCGAAAAACCTGTTGCCAGCGGCGCCAGTAATGCCACGGAAAAGCCCCCGGAAAAACCGGAAGCAAAGGCAGAAGCACCGGAAAAACCGACAGCAGGAACTCCGGTGAAGGCAGAAGCCAAATCCGCCGTAAACGGCGATAAATCTAAGGAAATCACGGCTCACAAGGTCGGGACAGGAGGAAATATATGAATCACATTAAAAAAGAGTGCGTTGCCATGCTGCTTGCAGGCGGACAGGGCAGCCGTCTTTACGCACTGACTCAGGATATGGCAAAGCCCGCAGTTCCCTACGGCGGTAAGTACAGGATAATCGACTTCCCGCTCTCCAACTGCGTTAATTCAGGTATAGACACGGTGGGCGTGCTCACACAGTATCAGCCGCTCGTCCTCAACGAGTACATAGGCAACGGTCAGCCCTGGGGTCTTGACCGTGCGCACGGCGGCGTTCACGTCCTGCCCCCTTACGAAACTGCGGCAGGCAAGGCGTGGTACTCCGGCACGGCTAACGCCATCTATCAGAACATCGGCTTCATCGACCGCTACGACCCTGAGTATGTGGTTATCCTGTCCGGCGACCATATCTACAAGATGGACTATTCCAAGATGGTGGACTTCCACAAGCAGCACGAGGCTGACGCTACCATCGCGGTTCTCGAAGTTCCGTGGGAGGAGGCTCCCCGCTTCGGCATAATGAGCGCCAACCCCGACGGCACCATCTACGAGTTCGCAGAGAAGCCCAAGGAGCCCAAGTCCAATCTCGCTTCCATGGGTATCTATGTATTCACATGGTCAAAGCTCCGCAAGTACCTCATCGACAACGAAAACGACGAGGGCGCTACCAAGGACTTCGGCAAGAACATCATCCCGGCAATGCTCGACAACAAGGAGAAGATGGTGGCTTACCACTTCGACGGCTACTGGAAGGACGTCGGAACTATCGACTCCCTGTGGGAAGCAAACATGGACGTGCTCGACCCCAAGGTCCCGCTCGACCTGCTTGACGACAGCTGGAAGATATACTCCAGGAACCCCGTAATGCCTCCGCACTACGCAGGTCCCAACAGCCAGATACAGAACTCCATGGTGGCAGAGGGCTGCGAGATATACGGTATGGTGGATTTCGCGGTGCTGTTCGCAGGAGTTGTCATTGAAGAGGGCGCTATCGTCCGCGACAGTATCATCATGCCGAACACCATCATCAAGAAGGGCGCGGTAATTGAGTACTCCATCGTCGGCGAGAACTGCGTCATCGGCGAGGGCGCACATATCGGAGAACGTCCTGAGCTTATCGAGGACAAGTCCCAGTGGGGCGTTGCAGTAATCGGTCACAACGTGAATGTTTCCGACAAGGCTGTGGCACCTCCTAAGGCTATGATCTCCAAAGATATATAAGAAAGGATGTTTTTGATATGGCAAGTATGGGTAATGTTTTAGGACTTATTTTTGCTAATATGCACGAAGAGAACCTCCCCGAGATGACCAAGGCAAGAGCCATGGCGAGCGTTCCTTTCGGCGCAAGATACCGCCTTGTGGATTTCCCGCTCTCCAGCATGGTAAATTCCGGGATAACACAGGTTGGCATAATCACTCAGGCTAAGTACTACTCCCTGATGGATCACCTGGGAATGGGCAGCGAGTGGGATCTCGCAAGAAAAACCGGCGGTCTGCACATTCTCCCCCCCTACGGCAGAAGCGACAACGGCGTTTACAGGGGCCGCCTTGAGGCTCTCGCAGGGGCTGCTGAGTTCATTCACGAATCCGGCGCGGAGTACGTTATCATGTCCGACAGCAACGTTGTTGCGAACATTGATTTCAGACCGATAATCGAGTTCCACGAGAAGAAGGGCGCAGACATCACCTGCGTTTACGGCACCGGCGTTTACGACGCTGAGCGCACTTCCAGGTTCACCGTGCTCGGCGTTGACGAGAACGACGTGGTTTACGACGTGCTGACCAGACCCTCCATCAGCGGCGAGGTAAAGCCCGCTCTGAACATCTACGTCACAAAGCGCCAGTTCCTCGAGAACGTGATCCGCGAGTCCGAGTGCCGCAGCCTGTACAGCTTTGAGACGGATATCCTCCAGCACAAGCTGCACGACTTCAAGGTATACGGCTACAAGTATGACGGTTACTTCGAGATAATCGACAGCATGAAGACCTTCTACAAGGCAAACAAGGACATGATGAACCGCGACATCTGCCACAAGGTATTCTCCATGAGCAAGCCCATCTACACCAAGGTAAGGGACGTTGCTCCGGCGAAGTATGGCATTGACGCGAACGTCAAGGATTCCCTCATAGCCGACGGCTGCATCATTGAGGGCACCGTTGAGAACTCCGTGCTGTTCCGCGGCGTAAAGGTCGGCAAGGGCGCTGTCATCAAGAACAGCATCGTGCTCCAGGGCACTGTAATCGAGGAAAAGGCGGCTCTTATCAACGGTATCACCGACAAGGACGTTACGCTCACCAAGAACCGCACCATCACCGGCTCCAACGATTACCCCGTTTTCATCACCAAGGGAGCGACGGTTTAATCCGGAATCAAGGCGTCACACTGATAAAAAAACGAAACGCTGCGAGAAATCGCAGCGTTTCTTGTTATTCGCGATAAACTCCCCGTTCCCACCCTCGCCCGGCAGCCTGACGATATGGTAGTAAAAATGCGGTGTGACAGTGCGTTTGTAACGTTGCTGGGCATACGCTGTTCAAGTGAGGTATGCGCCCGGACATACCCATACAAGCTGCGGCTCATTCTCAACCGCTGAGATCTCGTCCACCGCCGCCGGACTACCGTCTTTGTCACAGCAGCTCTGTCGTCCAGTTGAGCTCCTGTATCTTCTCGTCCAGCTCGCGCAGCTCCCTTGAGAGTCCGTCCACCTGCTTCTGGAGCTCCTTTACGTCAACCGTGCTGTGCACGGCTATCTCCGCGCGGGAGTAGCGCTCCACCTTGCTGCTGGCACAGTCGAGGAACCCGCGCAGCATTGCTATGCGCTTTTTCAGGCAGTCGCGCCTTGCTATCATCATGGTCATGGAAACTCCGTCTGTTTCCACTTTGCTGTTGGTCATGTTTATGCGGTAAATAAGCGTTTCAAGGCGGCCGATAAGTCCGTCCGTCTCCGCGAGGAGCTCCTGCGGGTCCTCTGCGGGAGAGTCGCCCTCCTGTACCTTCGCGTTGTTCGCAAGCCTTTCAGAAAGCTCCGACAGCCTGCGCTGTATATCCGCGCGCTCAGATAATGCGGAAGCAAGCTTCATTGCGTATCCCTCCTGTTATTATTTGGTGGGAATATTATAACACACCCATCTCCAAAAGTCAAGCCTGAGCACGCAACTGCTCCAGAAACGGTGAATTTATTGTAGGTCACCTCTAAAAACCTCCTTCACGATACATCTGATATAAGTCATATACGAAATCTGCTCGTGTCCCGGTTTTCAGAGGTTACCTTAAGAAAAAATCCCCCTGCTCATGAATGAACCGGGGGATTTTCTTATGGTCACCTCTAAAAACCGGTTTGAAAAGGGAAAATGTGTAGAGTGCGCCGAATGCGATGAAAACCTCCTCGTAAGGCTGTATGCCTTACGAGGAGGTTTTCTGAAGCAGTCGGTGTGCTATACACATTTTCACTCAAACAAGGTTTTTAGAGGCGACCTTATGTAACCAAGATCAGATCAGGCTCTTGTAAAGCCCGGTGATCTCCTCAACGGAGGTATCACGCGGGTTGCCGGGTCTGCAAGCGTCGTCGTAAGCGGACTGTGCAAGGAACGGGATATCCTCGGGCTTTACGATATCCTTCAGGTTTGCGGGGATTCCAACGTCCTTGGAGAGCTGCTTAACTGCCTCGACAGCGGCCTTTCTGTACTCCTCCTGGGACATCTTCTCGGTGCCCTCAACGCCCATTGCCCTGGCGATATCGCGGTACTTTTCGCCGGTGCAGGGAGCATTGTACTCCATAACAGTCGGGAGGATAATCGCGTTGGCAACGCCGTGGGGTGTGTCATACAGCGCGCCCAGCGGGTGAGCCATGGAGTGAACTATACCCAGACCAACGTTTGAGAAGCCCATGCCGGCAATGTACTGACCGAGAGCCATTCCCTCGCGTCCCTCGGGAGTGTTTGCAACAGCGCCGCGCAGCGACCTGGAGATTATCTCGATAGCCTTAAGATGGAACATATCGGAAAGCTCCCATGCGCCCTTGGTGATGTAGCCCTCGATAGCGTGTGTGAGAGCGTCCATGCCGGTGGCTGCGGTGAGTCCCTTGGGCATTGTGGACATCATGTCAGGGTCAACAACAGCAACAACGGGAATGTCGTGGGGATCAACGCATACCATCTTGCGGTTCTTCTCAACATCGGTGATAACGTAGTTGATTGTTACCTCAGCGGCTGTGCCTGCCGTGGTGGGAACTGCGATTATCGGAACTGCGGGCTTCTTGGTGTCGGCAACGCCCTCCAGCGAGCGTACGTCGGCGAACTCAGGGTTGTTGATGATTATGCCGATAGCCTTGGCCGTATCCATGGAGGAGCCGCCGCCGATAGCGATAAGGTAATCAGCGCCACTCTTCCTGAACGCCTCTACGCCGGTCTGTACGTTTTCGATGGTGGGGTTCGGCTTGATATTGTCATACACCTCATAAGCAAGACCGTCCTTGTCCAGCACATCAAGCACCTTCTTGGTAACGCCGAACTTGATGAGGTCGGGGTCGGAGCATACGAATGCCTTTCTGAATGCTCTGTTCTTCGCTTCAACAGCGATGTTGGCGATTGCCCCTGCGCCATGATAGGAGGTTTCGTTGAGAATAAATCTGTTTGCCATGATGTATTTTCCTTTCTTGTTGGAAATATATCTGAACCGGTTCCCGGTACAGCTTACTTAAGTGCCTTTATCTGCTCGCTTGCCTCGTCAACAAGAGTCTTGAGCTGCTCGATAACGTCTGCATTCTTCTGGATCTCATCGTTGCAGGACTTTAGCTGCGCGTTGATCCCGGTGATGGCTTTCTTTATCTGGTTGAGCGTGTTCTCGACCTCGTTAGCCTGCTTGGTGTTCTTGTCGGCAAGGGTGCGGACTTCCTGGGCGATAACGTTGAAGCCTGCGCCGGCAGCGCCTGCGCGCTTTGCCTCGATGGAGGCGTTGAAGCCGATAAGCGTGAGCTGAGTGGAGGCGTTCTCGATCGCCTTTACGATGCCGTCCGTGCTCTCGACAGCCTTGGAGGAGGTCCCTGCGGAATCCTTTATGGTCGCGAAGTTAGATTCAAGGTTCTGGATATTCGTCATGACGTCGGTCATCTGTTCGTCAATGGTGGAGAACTTGTTTATAACGTCCCTGATAAGGTCTTCCTTGTCCTTCTGGGAATCAAGCGCAACCAGCTTCTGATAGCCGACCTCGGAAAGAGCGTTCGCCATCTGCCACAGCAGATTTGCGGCTGCTTCGATCTGGCGCTTCGGGATAATCCTTACCTTGCGGAGAGCCGCTATGTACTCTTCCTGATCAATGCCGAGCTCGTCCGCGATGCGGCGGAACTTAGCCTCGTCAGGTTCCTCGGGCAGCACCTGACCGCCGATGAGGTTTCCTATATGCTGTCCGTTCACGATGACAGGGGCTGCAAAGTCCATCAGACCGCTTGTGCAGTAGTATACAGCGGGCTTTCCGGTACGGCTTGCATCCTCGCCGCCGCGAAGGTCGCACTGATTGCAGCGGTCTGCGCCGATGCGGGATTTGCGGGTAAGGTTCATGCAGAAATCCGTGAAGTTGCTTCCCTCAGTGACAGGACCGTTCTTGTCGGTTGCAATCGCCGCCATTCCTGTGGCTGCCGCAAAGGCGTCCTGAATGCTCTGGAGGGTATGTCTGTCAATGACATCGAGAAGGGTTATGTTGTTTAAGTCCATGATAATAGGCTCCTTTTTTGGATTTTATAATGCCTTTGAGCATATGATCTGTATTTAATATTATACAATATTTTCAAAAATAAATCAAGGGGGTATTCGGTAAAAAACAGCAAAGCAAGACTAATTTCAGGTGAAAGATTTGTGAAATATCAACATAAAAGTCAGCTGTGAAAAATCTCCTGTGGAATTTCCCGGACAAGTGCCGCATAAACTGTTACAGCAGCTTGAAAGGGTGACGGTATGAGAAGAAAAAAGAGAAATTCGCGGCTGCTGCCTTTCGGGGCGGGGCTTGCCGCAGGCTACACAGCTACAGCAATTGCGGCGGCATTTGGCGCGCTGATAATGTGGATCACAGGCGCGGACAGCGGGCTTTCCTGGCTGGCGGCAGTTCCGGCGGCGGCGCTGGGAAGCTTCATCTGCGGACGAACCGCCGGAAAAATGCGCAGGCGCGGCGGGATCAGGACAGGGCTGTTCTGCGGAGCGGCGTACTGCCTGCCGCTGATAGTTCTGGGGCTTATCTCCGGGACGGTTCAGGGCGCTGTGCTCCCGGTGAAGCTGGCGCTGTGCATGGGATTCGGCGCGGCAGGGGGAGTATCCGGCGTGAACTCCCCGGAGGACGTATGAGCTCCCCCGCAGAGCCGCACAGCGGTTTTCCCACGGCGGCGGGGCGGTATTTCCTGGCGGGAACCCTGGTCTGCGCGGCAGCGGGAATACTGCTGTTCCCTGCGGAGCTTTCCGGCGCGGTGAAAAGCTCGCTGGAGGGCTGCGTGGAGGTGGTGATCCCGGCGCTGTTTGCTTTCACCGTGCTGGCGGTATATATGCAGCAGAGCGGTCTGTACACCCTCGCGCTGAAGCCGCTGACGCTCCCGCTGTCAAAGCTTCTGGGAATGCCGGAGGAACTGTGCGCGGTGTTCGTCCTCGCGAATGTCGGAGGATATCCGGTAGGTGCGCGGCTGCTCTCCGGCCTGGTCAGGGAGGGCAGGCTCTCCCGCCGTGACGCAGGCAGAATGCTTTGCTGCTGCTATGGCAGCGGGCCGTCCTTCGTGATAGGCACGGCGGGGATGCGGGTATTCGGCAGCGCGGCGGCGGGAGGGATAATATTCGCGGCGTGTTTTCTGAGCTCGCTGATCATCGCCGTGACAGTCTGCCGGACTGGCAGAAAAATCACGCTGGAAGCCGGAAATGCGCGCTGCGACCTTACGGCG
This sequence comes from uncultured Oscillospiraceae bacterium, assembly GCA_934481355.1. Classification (GTDB taxonomy): domain Bacteria; phylum Bacillota; class Clostridia; order Oscillospirales; family Ruminococcaceae; genus CAG-115. The sequence goes on from CAKSPH010000001.1 coordinate 74,284, forward strand.
GACTGTTTCGTGCGCTCGGTGGACGGCGGCGCCCGGGTGATGTACACCATATGCATTATGGCGGCGCTTTTCGCGGCGGTGACGGCGCTGCTTGACTGCTCCGGGATTTCCGGGCTTGTGAGCGCGCTGCTTGAAAGGCTCGGCGCAGGGAACAATTCCGCGCGGATATTTCCGGCGTTTCTGGAGGTGACCCGGGTGCGGGATATGCTCCCGGGAATGGCGGCGGCTCCGGTGTGCGCGGGGCTTCTGTCGTTCGGCGGAGTATGCGTGCTTATGCAGGTGACGGCGGTCTCCGGCGGGAATGTCCCGGTGAAGCCGCTTGTGATCTCCCGGCTCCCGGCGGCTCTGCTGAGCGCGTTTTTCGCGATCCCGGCATGTTATGTGCCCGCCGCCGCGCAGGAAGCATACTCCGAAACCGCCGTGCGCGGGGAGCTTTTTTCCGTGAATGCCGGGCTTTCCGTCTGCGTGATGGCTATGGCGGGGATACTTATTCTGTCCGTGGAAAGATCCAGGAGGCAAAGCGGCTGAAATTCCTTTCGGGGAGCGTATTTTTACCGCCGAATGATTGACAACCGCGCGGAAATATAGTATAATAATAAATTGAAGTATTATATCAAAAATCCCACGAAAGGACTACAAAAAAATGGGTTATGATTTTACCGCCATTGAAAACAAGTGGCAGAAATACTGGGACGAGCACAAGACGTTCCACGCAGAAAACGACTACACCAGGCCGAAGTTCTACGCGCTGGTAGAGTTCCCCTACCCCTCCGGTCAGGGACTCCACATCGGTCACCCGCGCCCCTACACCGCAATGGATATCGTGTCCAGAAAGCGCAGGCTCCAGGGCTATAACGTGCTGTTCCCCATGGGCTGGGACGCTTTCGGTCTGCCTACCGAGAACTTCGCCATCAAGAACAAGATCCACCCCGCGATCGTTACAAAGAACAACGTTGCGCGCTTCAAGGCTCAGCTCAAGTCCCTGGGTCTTTCCTTTGACTGGGACAGGGAAATAAACACCACCGACCCCGACTACTACAAGTGGACCCAGTGGATATTCCTGAAGCTGTTCAACGCAGGTCTTGCATACAAGAAGGAAATGAACGTAAACTGGTGCACCTCCTGTAAGGTCGTACTGGCTAACGAGGAAGTCGTTAACGGCGTGTGCGAGCGCTGCGGCGGAGAGGTTATCCACAAGGTAAAGAGCCAGTGGATGCTCAAGATAACCGAGTATGCGCAGAAGTTGCTTGACGATCTGGACAGCGTTGACTACTTCGAGAAGATAAAGACCGCCCAGAAGAACTGGATAGGCCGCTCCACGGGCGCAGAGGTGGAATTCACCACCACCGCCGGAGATACGCTGACCATCTACACCACGCGTCCTGACACGCTCTTCGGCGCGACATACATGGTAATCTCTCCGGAGCACCCCATCATTGAGAAGTGGGCTGACAGGCTCCGGAACATGGACGCCGTACGCGAGTATCAGGCTGCCGCTGCGCGCAAGTCTGACTTCGACCGCACCGAGATGAACAAGGACAAGACCGGCGTAAAGCTGGAGGGCGTCCGCGCTATAAATCCGGTAAACGGCACTGAGATACCGATATTCATTTCCGACTATGTTCTGATGACCTACGGCACCGGCGCCATCATGGCAGTTCCGGCGCACGACACCCGCGACTGGGAGTTCGCAAAGGTATTCAGCCTGCCGATAATCGAGGTGGTAAAGGGCGGCGGGGACGTCCAGAAGGCTGCGTTCACCGACTGTGCCACCGGAGTTATGGTCAATTCCGGATTCCTTGACGGGCTCTCCGTCGAGGAAGCAAAGGTAAAGATAAAGGAGTGGCTGACCGCAAACGGCAAGGGCCGCGAGAAGGTCAACTACAAGCTCCGCGACTGGGTATTCTCCCGCCAGAGATACTGGGGCGAGCCTATCCCCGTTGTAAACTGCGAGAAGTGCGGCTGGGTAGCGCTCCCTGAGAGCGAGCTCCCGCTGAAGCTCCCGGAGGTCGAGAGCTATATGCCGACAGACACCGGCGAAAGCCCGCTTTCCACGCTGGAGAGCTTCATCAACACCACCTGCCCCTGCTGCGGAGGTCCCGCAAAGCGCGAGACCGACACCATGCCCCAGTGGGCTGGCTCAAGCTGGTACTTCCTGCGCTACTGCGACCCGCACAACGACAAGGAGCTTGCTTCCAAGGAAGCGCTCAAGTACTGGATGCCCGTTGACTGGTACAACGGCGGCATGGAGCACACAACGCTCCACCTGCTGTACAGCCGCTTCTGGCATAAGTTCCTTTACGATCAGGGCGTAGTTCCCTGCAAGGAGCCGTACATGAAGCGCACCTCCCACGGAATGATCCTCGGCAAGGACCCCGAGCGCCCCGGCGAGTTCACAAAGATGTCCAAGTCCAAGGGCAACGTTGTGAATCCCGACGATGTAGTCAGGGAGTACGGCGCTGATACGCTCCGCCTGTACGAGATGTTCGTGGGCGATTTCGAAAAGGCTGCTCCGTGGCAGGAGAACGGCATAAAGGGCTGCAAGCGCTTCCTCGACAGAGTATGGGCAATGCAGGAGAAGGTCGTTCCCGGGGACGAGTACAGCGACAAGCTCCGCGCTTCCATGCACAAGACCATCAAGAAGGTCAGCGAGGACATTGAGACACTGAAGTTCAACACCGCCATCGCTACCATGATGGGACTGCTCAACGAGATAGACGCGGCAGGCTCCCTGACCCGCGCTGATTACAGGACCCTGCTGATACTCCTCAACCCGTTCGCTCCGCACATCACCGAGGAGCTGTATCAGGTAATGGGCTACGAAGGAGTGCTCAACGAACAGAAGTGGGTAGAGTACGACGAGAAGCTCTGCGTTGAGGACAGCGTTGAGATAGTCGTTCAGATAAACGGCAAGGTAAAGGCACGCTTCAGCGCCCCCGCTGACTGCGCTAAGGAGGAACTCGAAAAGCTCGCGCTCGACCTGCCGGAGGTAAAGTCCTTCACAGATGGAAAGACCATCGTAAAGAAGATCGCAGTTCCGAACAAGCTTGTCAACATCGTTGTAAAGTAAGTGCCTGAATGAGGAGAGCCATGAAAAGTATCATAGCCATGCTTGCGGCGGTGGGCATACTCGCCGGCTGTGCAGGCAGGAGCGTTCCGGAGGTATCCGAGGTGGTTTCGCAGGCGGTGTCCTCCGTGGAGGAACACCAGAACTCCGAAACAGTACAGCCCGGCTCCGAAGAGGGCACGAAGCCTTCCGGAGGCAAAACGGAGGAATCAGACATGAACGAAGAGGTCAAGTATATTGCGCTGACTTTCGACGACGGTCCCAATACGACCACCACGAATGAAGTCCTTGATATGCTGGAGAAGCACGAAGTAATCGCGTCTTTCTTCCTGATAGGCAACAACATCAACGAGGAGAGCGCCAGCGCAGTGAAGCGCGCCTACGACATGGGCTGTGAGATAAACGACCACAGCCAGACTCACAGCAACATGACGGAGCTCACCGAGGAGCAGATAAAGTCCGAGATACAGACCACCGAGGACAAGATTTTCGAGATAACCGGCGAGCACAGCAAGTTCTTCCGCCCGCCGTACATCTCCGTGAACGACACGATGTTCGACAGCATAGATATGCCGTTCATCGCCGGAATCGGCGCAAACGACTGGGAGGACAGGGTCACCGCCGAAATGCGCGCCAGAATGATTCTGAAGCAGGCAAAGGACGGCGATATAATCCTCCTGCACGACGCGCAGGGGAACTCCAAGACCGTTGAGGCGCTCGACACGATAATCCCGGAGCTGAAAAAGCAGGGGTACAAGTTCGTGACGGTTTCCGAACTGTTTAAGGCAAAGGGGATCGAGCCGGATATGACAAAGGTCTACACAAACGTTATGCAGAAATATATGTATAACTGATAAGAAATCCCGGGGCGCGGCTCCGGGATTTTTGTATGCGAAAACCGCTCCCCGAAAGGAGCGGTTCTTTTTTACTTTACTACAACTTTGAGCTTAACGGTCACATCGCCGCTTTCGCAGGTGATTATCGCCGTGCCTTTAAGAGCCTTATCTAAGATTCAGGTAAATAGAAATTCCCCCGGTGCGAACCGGGGGGGGATTTTTTGTGCCGTTATATCATGTCCTTCAGTCTAATATTAATGAAAGAAATAAATGCCATTACCAGATATACAAAGAAACTAATAAGTACATACACGCCTACTTCAGACGAAATACTGACCCAGCCAACTCCCAGAATCGGGAACTTTGAAGTCATGGTCGTAAATGACATACCTGTGATAACATTAAATCCCATCAGTACCTTAATTATATAGACTATAACCGGGAAAATATTAAAGAACATATTATGTGAGTGATGCCGGTAAATCGATGCAAAGACTAACAGCCCTTGAAAAAGCATAACCAGAACACATGTTAATATAAAAAACAGAAATGCCCCGCCCTGTGGGATTCCGTGCAATACTTCAACAGCACTGTAAATTTGACCAAAACCTCTTGTACCTATTATCAAACCAATACAGCCAGCTATCAAATCAATCGCTGCACAAACGATCATTATAATCAGAGTGACCATGTATACCTTTCTTTTAGTTCTGCTGCTCCAGTTTTCCATTTCTGCACCTCATCATACTTTATTAGCAAAGTTAATCTTTGACTACACCGCTATTATAGCACAAAATGGTCAATATGTCAATAGCCCATTTTGTTCTAGAATATAATATTATTAATTCCTCACAAAATGGAGGTTAATAATATGTACAAGTTGAAATACCTTAGGGAAAGTGAATTGCTCACGCAAAAACAGATAGCAGACAAGATTTTCTGCGGACAGCGCGCATACTCCTATTACGAAACCGGAGAACGCGATATCCCCACCCAGACCCTTATCCGCCTTGCGGATTTCTACAACGTCTCGGTTGACTACATTCTCGGGAGAACGGACAACCCGAAAATGAACACATAACACAAAAACCGCTTCCCTTTCGGGAAGCGGTCTTATTATTGTGAAGTGGTTTGCACCAGTTCAGCGGGAATTAGCCGTTGATCTTGGTAACAACGCCGGAACCTACGGTTCTGCCACCCTCACGGATAGCGAAACGGAGACCCTCTTCAATAGCGATAGGAGTGATGAGCTCAACGTCCATAACTACGTTATCGCCAGGCATGCACATTTCCTTGTCAGCAGGAAGAGTGATTACGCCGGTAACGTCTGTGGTTCTGAAGAAGAACTGCGGACGATAGTTGGAAACGAACGGAGTATGACGGCCGCCCTCTTCCTTCTTAAGAACGTAAACCTGACCTGTGAACTTGGTGTGCGGGTGAATGGAACCGGGCTTGCAGAGAACCTGACCACGCTCGATATCCTGACGTGTAACACCACGGAGCAGAGCGCCGATGTTGTAACCAGCAACTGCCTCGTCCAGAGTCTTTCTGAACATCTCAAGACCTGTAACAACAGTGGACTTGGGCTCGTCAGTAAGACCAGTGATCTCAACGGTGTCGTTAACCTTAACTACGCCACGCTCAACTCTGCCAGTTGCAACGGTACCACGGCCAGTGATGGTCATAGTATCCTCAACAGGCATAAGGAACGGCTTGTTCTCATCACGCTCAGGAGCAGGAATGTACTCGTCAACAGCGTCCATGAGCTCCTTGATGCAAGCATACTCGGGAGCGTTAGGATCTGTGGAAGTAGAATCCAGAGCAACCTTAGCGGAACCGCGGATAACGGGAACGTCATCGCCGGGGAAGTCGTTCTGAGTAAGAACGTCACGGATATCCATCTCTACGAGGTCGAGCAGCTCGGGATCGTCAACGTCATCGCACTTGTTGATGAATACAACGATTGCAGGAACGCCTACCTGACGAGCGAGAAGGATGTGCTCCTTGGTCTGAGCCATAGGGCCGTCAGTACCAGCAACAACCAGGATAGCGCCGTCCATCTGAGCAGCACCGGTGATCATGTTCTTGATATAGTCAGCATGGCCGGGGCAGTCAACGTGAGCGTAGTGACGCTTCTCAGTCTCATACTCAACGTGAGCGGTGTTGATTGTGATACCACGCTCTCTCTCCTCCGGAGCCTTATCGATCATGTCGTAAGCTTCGAACTTAGCCTTGCCCTGAAGGGAAAGCCACTTTGTGATAGCAGCAGTTGTGGTGGTCTTGCCGTGGTCAACGTGACCGATGGTACCAATGTTTACGTGGGGCTTGGTGGAATTATAATGTTCCTTTGCCATGGGTATGTCCTCCTTAATAGGTGATCTGGAGTCCCCCATTGGGAGGGGGACGCCGCAATTTCAGTAATATTATTTTAACATCTTTCCGTGAAAAAATCAAGTAGTTTCACAGAAAAAATGCGCTGAGAGTGCAATTTTAACGGAAATCAGCCGTTCTGCTTGCGCTTGCTCATGATAGCCTCGGAAATGGACTTCGGAACCTCGATGTAGTGGCTCGGCTGCATTACATACTGGCCGCGGCCCTGAGTCTTGGAACGAAGATCGTTGGAGTAGCCGAACATCTCAGAAAGCGGAACGAACGCGGTAACCTGTACGGAACCGTTTCTGGTCTCCTGATTCTGGATCTGACCACGTCTGGAGTTGAGGTCGCCGATTACGTTACCGATGTAATCATCAGGAACGACAACGTCAACACGCATGATCGGCTCGAGGATAACGGAGTGAGCCTGTCTGAGGGCCTCCTTGATAGCCATGGAACCGGCGATCTTAAATGCCATTTCAGAGGAGTCCACCTCGTGATAAGAACCGTCGTACAGGGAAACCTTGATGTCTACAACAGGATAGCCTGCGAGAACACCGGCGTTGAGAGCGCCCTGGATACCTGCGTCAACAGCGGGGATGAACTCCTTGGGGATAGAACCGCCGACAACATCGTTGCTGAATTCGTAGCCCTTACCGGACTCGTTCGGCTCTACCTTTATCTTAACGTGACCGTACTGACCGGAACCACCAGACTGACGCTTGTACTTCATGTCGATGTCTGCTGTACCGGTGATGGTCTCCTTATAAGCAACCTGAGGAGCACCAACGTTAGCTTCAACCTTGAACTCACGGAGAAGTCTGTCAACGATGATATCGAGGTGAAGCTCACCCATACCAGCGATGATGGTCTGACCAGTCTCCTGGTTTGTCCAGGTCTTGAATGTCGGGTCTTCTTCAGCAAGCTTTGCGAGTGCGATAGCCATCTTTTCCTGGCCAGCCTTGGTCTTGGGCTCGATAGCGAGGTCGATAACCGGCTCCGGGAACTCCATGGACTCAAGGATAACGGGGTGGTTCTCGTCGCAGAGAGTATCACCTGTTGTGGTGTACTTTGTACCAACTACGGCTGCGATATCGCCGCACGGGCAAGCGTCGATATCCTGTCTGTGGTTGGAGTGCATCTGCAGGATACGGCCCATACGCTCAGTCTTGTCCTTGGTTGCGTTCAGAACGCTTGTACCAGCCTCAACGTAGCCGGAGTAAACTCTGAAGAAGCAGAGCTTACCAACGAACGGGTCGGTAGCGATCTTGAATGCAAGTGCAGAGAACGGCTGATCATCGCCAGCGTGTCTTTCAACTTCCTCGCCGGTCTCGGGGTCGATACCCTTGATGGAAGGAATGTCGAGAGGAGAAGGCATATAGTCAACAACAGCGTCAAGAAGCTTCTGAACGCCCTTGTTTCTGTAAGAAGTACCGCAGGTAACGGGAACGAACTTGTTCTCGATAGTACCCTTTCTGATGGCAGCCTTGATCTCATCAATGGTGAAGTCCTCACCCTCGGACTCGAAGTATCTCTCCATCAGCGCGTCGTCCAGCTCGGCAACCTTCTCGAGAAGGTTCTGTCTGTACTCCTTAGCCTTGTCCAGCATATCGGCAGGGATATCCTCAACGCGCATATCCTTACCCATATCATCGTAGTAAATATCAGCCTTCATCTCAACGAGGTCGATGATTCCTCTGAAGTCCGCCTCAGAACCGATAGGGAGCTGGATCGGAACAGCGTTGCACTTGAGTCTGTCGTGCATCATCTGTACTACGTTGTAGAAGTCTGCGCCCATGATATCCATCTTGTTGACATAAGCCATTCTGGGTACATGGTATTCATCTGCCTGACGCCATACTGTTTCTGACTGAGGCTCTACGCCGCCCTTTGCACAGAAAACAGTTACGGATCCGTCAAGAACTCTCAGGGAACGCTGAACTTCAACGGTGAAGTCAACGTGACCAGGGGTATCGATAATATTGATTCTGTGGCCCTTCCAGAAAGCTGTTGTAGCGGCAGAAGTAATTGTGATACCTCTTTCCTGCTCCTGAGCCATCCAGTCCATCGTAGCAGTACCATCGTGAGTTTCACCGATCTTATGGTTTACACCAGTGTAGAACAGGATACGCTCTGTGGTAGTTGTCTTACCTGCGTCGATGTGCGCCATGATACCAATATTACGGGTCATTTCGAGAGATACGTCTCTTTTCATAAATTCCTCCGTAATTCTGGAATTACCCGGGGTTTTAGCCCCGGATAAGTCATCTGTTTCTGATTACCACTTATAATGTGCGAAAGCCTTGTTAGCTTCAGCCATCTTATGAGTATCGTCACGCTTCTTGCAAGCGCCGCCCTGACCATTGAGTGCGTCAAGGATCTCGTTTGCAAGTCTTTCCTTCATTGTCTTTTCGTTACGCGCACGGCTGTATGTGGTTATCCATCTCAGACCGAGTGTGCGTCTTCTCTCGGGGCGAACCTCCATAGGAACCTGGTAGGTTGCACCGCCGACGCGGCGAGCCTTGACCTCGAGCTGCGGCATGATGTTCTCCATTGCCTCCTCGAAAGCTTCCAGAGCATCCTTGCCGGTCTTTTCAGCAACGATCTCAAATGCGCCGTATACGATCTTCTGGGCTACGCCCTTCTTTCCGTCGAGCATGATATTGTTTACCAGTCTTGTTACGAGCTCAGAGCCGTACACAGGATCCGGAAGAACCTCACGCTTCGGAACATTACCTCTTCTTGGCACTTTACTTCCCTCCTTCATACGAAATGAAAATCATAGGTACTCGAAAGCATAAAAACCATGCCTTTTCGGCGTGGCATTGACCTTCCGCCGTCCAAACAGAGGCTCTATCAAAAATAATGCCTTGTCTGACAGCTATTAAGTCAGAAATTACGCTTTCTTTCCAGCCTTCGGACGCTTTGCACCATACTTGGAGCGTCCCTGCATTCTCTTGTCTACACCCTGAGCGTCGAGTGTACCTCTGATGATGTGGTAACGCACACCAGGAAGGTCCTTAACACGGCCGCCGCGGATCAGAACAACGGAGTGTTCCTGCAGTTTGTGTCCGATACCGGGAATATAAGCTGTAACTTCATAACCGTTAGAAAGCTTAACTCTGGCAACCTTTCTCATCGCGGAGTTCGGCTTCTTAGGGGTCTGGGTACGAACTGCTGTGCAAACGCCTCTCTTCTGGGGAGAAGACTGGTCGATCTGCTGCTTGTGCAGAGTATTCATGCCCTTCTGAAGTGCAGGAGCCTTGGATTTCTTCTCAGAAACCTCGCGTCCCTTGCGGACAAGCTGATTAAACGTAGGCATTATTTCACCTCCAATAAATTTTTGTCTGTTTGTATTTTTCCGGCAGTTTCCGAAAATATACTCACACACATTTATATATTTTAAAGCAAATAACGGTGTTTGTCAAGAGCTTCAGCGAAACTTTGTAGCAAACACCGTTATAGTTAAATCATAGCTGCTGGATTTTGTGCATTTTAGCCAACAGTTTCATCAGAAGAAGCATTCTCAGCCTCTGCCGCAGCGGCAGCCGCAGCAGCCTTCTCAGCCTCGCGCTCTTCAGCGAAAAGACCGGTTCCGGCAGGAATGAGCTTACCGATGATTACGTTCTCCTTCAGACCGAGCAGCGGGTCGATCTTGCCGCGGATAGCAGCGTCAGTGAGAACTCTTGTGGTCTCCTGGAAGGAAGCCGCCGACAGGAAGCTGTCCGTTGCCAGGGAAGCCTTTGTGATACCGAGGAGTACTGCCTCAGTCTGCGGCATTCTGAGACCGATCTCGCCCGCGTCGATGCGGCTCTGGATCTCCTCGCAGACCTCTGTGAGCTCGTTCTTGCCGATGATGGAACCGGGAAGCAGATAGCTGTCGCCCGGGTCAGTGATCCTGATCTTCCTCATCATCTGACGAACGATGACCTCGATATGCTTATCGTTGATATCAACACCCTGTAAGCGGTAAACCTTCTGAACCTCGGCGATGATGTAGTTCTGAACTGCCTCTTCGCCCTTTACCTCCAGAACGTCGTGCGGGTTGATGGAGCCCTCGGTCAGTGCGTCGCCGGCAACAACGGTGTCTCCGTCGTATACCTTGGGTCTGTAGCCGAACGGAACTGCGTAAGCCTCTTCCGTGCCGTCAGCCTGGGTGATGATGGCGTGTCTTGTCTTCTTGATCTCCTCGTAGCGTACCTTACCGGAGACCTTGGTGATGATTGCCGCGTTCTTCGGGCGGCGGCTCTCGAAAAGCTCCTCTACTCGCGGAAGACCCTGTGTGATATCTTCTGCGGAAGCGATACCGCCGGTATGGAACGTTCTCATCGTAAGCTGGGTACCAGGCTCACCGATGGACTGCGCCGCGATGATACCTACCGCCTCGCCGATGTTGATGAGCTGGCCGTTAGCCAGGGAAGCGCCGTAGCAGTGAGCGCAGACGCCGTTCTTAAGTCCGCAGGTAAGCACAGAGCGTACCTTTACCTTATCAGGCTCGCACTTAACGATCTTTGCAGCGTCCTGATCGTTCATCAGCTTATCCTTGGAAACGAGCACGTTGCCGTCCTTGTCCTTGAAATCCTCGGACAGGTAGCGTCCTACAAGACGCTCGCTCAGCGGCTCTACAAGCTCCTTGCCCTCGCGTATCTCGTAAACGTCGATACCGTTGGTGGTGCCGCAGTCCTCCTCGCGGATAATAACTTCCTGAGATACGTCGACCAGTCGTCTTGTCAGATAACCGGAGTCCGCGGTTCTCAGCGCGGTATCCGCCAGACCCTTACGGGCGCCTCGGGAGGAGATGAAGTATTCCAGAATGTTCAGGCCTTCACGGTAGTTAGCCCTGATAGGCATCTCGATGGTCGCACCGGAGGTGTTCGCGATAAGTCCTCTCATTCCGGCGAGCTGTCTGATCTGGTTCTTGGAACCACGGGCTCCGGAGTCCGCCATCATGTAGATGTTGTTGTACTTATCGAGGTTGTCGTTCAGCGCGTTACCTACGTCTTCGGTCGCCTTGTTCCAGATGCTGATGAACTCAGCCTTTCTCTCGGTGTCGGAGATGAAGCCGCGGTTGAACTGCTTGTTCAGCTTTGCGATCTTTGCGTCCGCGTCGGCGAGTATCTGAGCCTTCTGCGGCGGGATATCAGCGTCGCATACCGCAACGGTGATACCGGATCTTGTGGAGTACTTATAGCCCATGGCCTTGATCTTATCAAGCACCTGAGCCGTGGTAGCCGTGCCGTGGTTCTTCAGGCAGCGGTCGATGATCTTACCGAGCTGGCTCTTGCCGACCTTGAAGGATATCTCATAATCGAGCTGATGCTCGGGGTCTGTTCTGTCAACATAGCCGAGATCCTGCGGGATATGCTCGTTGAAGATTATACGTCCCACTGTCGCAGGAACGAGCTTTGTGATCCTGGTGTCGCCGAGATCCTTTGTAACTCTTACCTTGATAGCGGCATGAATGGAGATAACGCCGTCCTGATAAGCCATGATAGCTTCGTTGGCGTCGCGGAACACCTTGCCCTCGCCCTTTTCGCCGGGCTTGTCGAGGGTCAGGTAGTAGGAACCAAGTACCATATCCTGTGTAGGTACGGTAACAGGGCGTCCGTCAGACGGCTTCAGGAGGTTCTTGGCTGCCAGCATGAGGGTCCTTGCCTCTTCCTGTGCCTCAGCGGACAGGGGAAGATGAACCGCCATCTGGTCGCCGTCGAAGTCCGCGTTGAACGCGGTACAGCACAGCGGGTGCAGCTTTATTGCACGACCCTCGACGAGGATCGGGGAGAATGCCTGGATACCGAGTCTGTGGAGCGTAGGCGCACGGTTCAGCAGCACGGGGTGATCCTTGATAACGCACTCCAGGGAATCCCATACCTTGTCGTCTGCGCGCTCCACCATCTTCTTTGCCTGCTTGATGTTCTGGGCGCTGCCCTTAACTACCAAGTCGTTGAGAACGAACGGCTTGAACAGCTCGAGCGCCATCTCCTTCGGGAGACCGCACTGATCCATCTTGAGCTCAGGGCCAACGACGATAACGGAACGTCCGGAGTAATCGACGCGCTTACCGAGCAGGTTCTGACGGAAACGTCCCTGCTTGCCCTTCAGCAGGTCGGAGAGGGACTTCAGCGGGCGGTTGTTGGAGCCGGTGTACGGCCTGCCGTGTCTGCCGTTGTCGATGAGAGCGTCGACTGCTTCCTGGAGCATACGCTTCTCGTTTCTCACGATTATCTCAGGGGAGCTGTATTCATACAGCTTTCTCAGACGGTTGTTCCTGTTGATAACGCGTCTGTAAAGCTCGTTCAGGTCGGAAACGCCGTATCTTCCGCCGTCGAGCTGTACCATCGGGCGGATATCCGGAGGAATTACCGGAATAGCGTTGAGCACCATCCACTCGGGACGGTTGTGGGACTTCAGGAATGCGTCAACAACGTCAAGGCGCTTGAGCAGCTTTACGCGCTTCTGTCCCTGCTGTGTTGCGGCGAGCTCCTCTTTCAGCTCGTTGGAGAGCTTCTCAAGGTCGATCTCCTTCAGCAGCTCCTGGATAGCCTCGGCGCCCATGCCTGCCTTGAAGTCGTTTCCGTACTTGGTGCGGAAGTTCGCGTATTCCTTTTCTTCAAGGAGCTGGTTCTTGCTGAGCTCCTTAGCCTCGCCCGGGTCGATGACGATATACTTGGTGAAGTAGATTACCTCTTCAAGTCTCTTGGGGGAGATATCGAGTATCTGACCTATACGGGAGGGCGTGCCCTTGAAATACCAGATATGGGAGATAGGAGTTGCAAGCTCAATATGACCCATACGCTCGCGTCTTACCTTTGCGCGGGTAACTTCAACGCCGCACTTGTCGCATATCTTGCCCTTGTAGCGTACTCTCTTGTACTTTCCGCAGTTGCACTCCCAGTCCTTCTGCGGACCAAAGATACGCTCGCAGAAAAGACCTTCCTTTTCCGGCTTCTGGGTACGGTAGTTTATGGTTTCAGGACGGTGTACCTCGCCGTAAGACCAATCTCTGATCTGGTCGGGAGAGGCAAGTCCGATCTTCATTGACTCAAAAACAGTGTAACTCAAATTTTTACCTCATTTCTCTATCAAAAAACGCGGAACTCCCCGCCATTTCGGCGGGGTGCCGCCGGAGATGCTTTCCTGAAACAGGATCACTCGTCCTCGTCGAAGTCGATAGGCTCGCCGTCCTCCGGGAGATCCCCGAGGAAGGAGTCGTCATTGTCGCTCTCGCTCTCAACGTGGTCAGGATTGATGTCCTTTTCGTCAACGATGTCGTAGCCGCTGTTGTTCAGCTCGTTCTCGTTCGCGTTGTAGTCAAGCTCCATGGTGTCAGAGGTATATCCGCCCTCGTCCTCGTCGCCGTCGTCGTTTCTGAGGTCGACAACGTCGCCGTTCTCATCGAGGACCCTTACGTCAAGGCCAAGTCCCTGAAGCTCTCTTATCATTACCTTGAAGGACTCAGGAACGCCGGGCTTCGGAACGGGTTCGCCCTTTACGATAGCCTCGTAGGTCTTCTGACGTCCCATCAGGTCGTCGGACTTGACGGTCAGGATCTCCTGAAGCGTATAAGCTGCGCCGTAAGCCTCCAGAGCCCAGACCTCCATCTCACCGAAACGCTGGCCGCCGAACTGAGCCTTACCGCCCAGGGGCTGCTGTGTTACCAGTGAGTAAGGACCGGTGGAACGGGCGTGGATCTTATCGTCAACAAGGTGATGCAGCTTGAGGTAATACATATAACCAACGGTTACAGGGCCGTCGAACTTCTCGCCGGTGCGTCCGTCCGTGAGCTGCGTCTTGCAGTCGGAGGTAAGCGGAAGCTTTGTGAAGTCGAGTCCCGGTGAATTCATGCCGAGGAGCTCGATGTTGCGGCGGTCATGCTCTGCGTTGCCCTTGCCCATGTTGTAGATGCGCTCAGCCTCTTCCGTTACCTTGCCGCTGTTGATAGCCCTTGCAGCGTCGTACAGCTCGCGGATATCCTGCTCGTGCGCGCCGTCAAATACCGGTGTTGCTATCTTCCAGCCGAGTGCCTTTGCAACGTAGCCGAGGTGAACCTCGAGCACCTGTCCGATGTTCATTCGGGAAGGTACGCCCAGAGGGTTCAGCACGATGTCAAGCGGAGTACCGTCCGGCAGGAACGGCATATCCTCCTGACGGAGAATTCTGGAAACGACACCCTTGTTTCCGTGACGGCCCGCCATCTTATCGCCGACGGAGATCTTTCTCTTCTGTGCGATATAAACGCGTACCTTCTCGTTTACTCCGGGTGAAAGCTCGTCGCAGTTCTCGCGGTTGAACTTCTTTACGTCAACAACGATACCGCTTACGCCGTGGGGAACTCTCAGGGAATTATCGCGGAACTCCTTGGACTTCTCGCCGAAAATAGCGCGGAGCAGTCTGTCCTCGGCGTTGAGCTCGGTCTCGCCCTTGGGGGAAACCTTGCCGACAAGGATATCGCCGGAGTGTACCTCTGCGCCTATTCTTACGATACCGTTCTCGTCGAGATCCTTCAGCGCGTCGTCGGAGATGTTCGGGATATCGCGTGTGATCTCCTCCGGACCGAGCTTGGTCTCGCGGCATTCGAGCTCGTATTCCTCTATATGAATCGATGTGTAGACATCATTGTAAACCAGCTTCTCGTTGATGAGTACGGCGTCCTCATAGTTGTAGCCTTCCCATGTCATGAAGCCGATGAGGGCGTTCTTGCCGAGTGCGATCTCGCCCATCTTTGTTGCAGGTCCGTCTGCGATAACGTCGCCTGCCTTTACCTTTTCGCCCTTGCTTACTATCGGGCGCTGGTTCACGCAGTTGCCCTGGTTGGAGCGCTTGAACTTCACAAGTCTGTAAATGCGCTCCTGACCGAGGTCGTTTGTGACAACGATCTTGTCTGCGTCAACCTCTGTAACTACGCCGTCCTCCTTGGTGCATACGACGATGCCGGAGTCTACCGCAGCCTTGTATTCCATACCTGTGCCGACGATAGGATTATCTGTTACCATCAGCGGAACCGCCTGACGCTGCATATTCGCGCCCATCAGCGCACGGTTCGCGTCGTCGTTCTCAAGGAACGGGATCATCGCCGTAGCAACGGATACTACCATCTTAGGAGATACGTCCATGAAATCGACCTTTTCGCGCTCGATTTCAAGGATGGAGTCGCGGCAGCGCGCGTTTACGCGGGGTCTTGCGAAGCGTCCCTCTTCATCGAGAGGCTCGTTCGCCTGAGCCACAACGTAGTTATCCTCCACGTCGGCGGTCATATAGACTACCTCGTCGAGGACCTTGCCGGTCGCCTTGTCAACGCGTCTGTACGGAGCCTCGATGAAGCCGTACACGTTGATCCTTGCGAAAGTAGCAAGATAGGAGATCAGACCGATGTTAGGACCTTCAGGGGTCTCGATAGGGCACATTCTTCCGTAGTGGGAGTAGTGTACGTCGCGGACCTCGAATCCGGCTCTGTCACGGGAAAGACCGCCCGGGCCGAGGGATGAAAGTCTTCTCTTGTGGGTAAGCTCTGCAAGCGGGTTGTTCTGATCCATGAACTGGGACAGCGGAGAGGAACCGAAGAACTCTCTCATTGCGGAGATGACCTGACGGGCATTGATAAGGGAAGCCGGAGAAACCTTCTCCTGCTCCTGTCCGTAGAGGGTCATTCTCTCGCGGATAGTTCTGTCCATTCTGGTGAAGCCTATGCGGAACTGGTTCTGGAGCAGCTCGCCCACGCAGCGGATACGTCTGTTTCCGAGGTGGTCGATGTCGTCGATGTTTCCGACTTCTTCGCACAGGTTGATGAAGTAGCTTACAGTCGCGAATATATCTTCAATTGTGATGTGCTTGGGGATAAGCTCCTCAACGCGCTCGGCGATGAGCTTCTTGAGGGTATCAGCGTCGCCTGCCGCCTCCTCGAGGATATCCCGGAGAACTGCGAAGCGGACGTGCTCGTTGACTCCGAGGGCCTCAACGTCGATATCATCGCCGACGAAGCAGCGTATATCCACCATGCCGTTGCCGGATACCTTGACGGTAGCGGCTTCCCTGGTGGGGTGAACGATGGTAACGTCGATAACGCCGGCATTCTCGATCTCGAGAGCCTTTTCCCTGGTGATTATCTCGCCCTCGTCAACGAGTATCTCGCCGGTCATGGGCGCGATAACAGCCTCTGCGGCTCTCTTGCCGTAGATACGCTCGGAGATGGCGAGTTTCTTGTTATACTTGTAGCGTCCGAATCTGGAGAGGTCATATCTCTTTGCGTCGAAGAACAGCATATTGAGCTGATTCTGCGCGGACTCAACAGAGGACATATCGCCCGGATGGAGCTTCTTGTAGACCTCCAGCAGAGCCTCTTCCTTGTTCTGGGTGCTGTCCTTTTCAATAGTGCAGGTGATGCGGGGATCCTCGCCGAACTTACCGGTCAGCTCGCCGTTTGTGGAAAGACCGATGGAGCGCAGGAATGTTGTAACGGGGATCTTTCTGTTCTTATCGATACGAACGTAGAACACGTCGTTGGCGTCCATCTCATATTCGAGCCACGCGCCGCGGTTCGGGATAACGGTAGCCTTGAACAGCTTCTTACCGGTCTTGTCGTGCTCGAATCCGTAGTATACGCCCGGTGAACGAACGAGCTGGGATACTACTACACGCTCAGAGCCGTTGATAACGAATGTACCGCTGTCAGTCATAAGCGGCAGATCGCCCATATAAATTTCGTTGTCCATGAACTCGCCGGTCTCCTTGTTGAGAAGGCGGGCGGTCACGCGTATCGGAACTGCATAGGTCGCGTCGCGTTCCTTGCATTCCTCAATGGTATACTTGGTCTTGTTGTCAAGACGGTGGCTTATGAACGAGAGTTCATATCTGCCATTTGCGTCGGTTATCGGGGAAACGTCCCTGAAAACTTCCTTGATACCATCGTTCAGGAACCATTCGTAGGAATCCTTCTGAATACCGATGAGGTTCGGCATATCGATGACCTCATTGATCTTAGAAAAACTCATTCGGGTGGTTTTTCCGAGCTGTATGGGCTTTACATTCACCATCGGCTTTATCACTCCTTAACATAATACGGGTCCGGATATGCAGGAAAATACTGGTGGAAATCAGCCTTTTCAGGGTCAAAAACCGCCCTTTTCGCGCACATATCCATTATGATACATTATGATATTATAGCATAATTACCGGCAAAAGTCAAGCGTTCCGCGGTAAAAAAAGAGCCGAATATTCCGAGCATTTTTGTTATTAGGGACGATTTTTTTGCCCAAAGCAACAAACTTTGCGGGATTTCCGCAGCAAATTCCGACAAACCGCACAAATCCGGCATTCAGGGGCATTTCTGCGCAAAAAAGGGACCGCCGAAACGGTCCCTTTATCTTATTTCCCCGACATGACCTCATAAGCCAGTCCAGCCGCCTCCGTTGAGATATTGCAGCCCATTCTCCACATCGGGATATTTTCCGTCACCCGGTCGATGTGCCCCAGCAGAGCCGACATAGCCGCGGGCTCCTCCGGGCGGAGGGTCTGGTTCAGCAGCGCGTACACGGCTTTCTCAGCCGGGAGGGGCTCTATGAAATTCTCCGGGCTGCGCTCCAGCACGCATATGCCGCGCAGGGGAACGCACAGGTTGAGGTTCAGGTCGCTCTTGCCGCTCCAGGGAGTTCCGCAGGCAAAGATACCGTCCTCCCGGAGGAGTATAGCCGGCTTGTCGTCGTTGAGTATCGCGGCGCGTTCCCCGAAAAGCTCCAGCCAGAGCGCCGTGTGCGTGGATTTCCCGGTGCCGCTGGGCGCGGAGAACAGGTAGGCTCCCCCGTCCATCACCACAGCGCTGGAGTGGAGCATGAATCCCCCGAAGCCCAGAAGCTGCATATAGAAGCTCTCGGTTGTGCAGATTATCTCGCAGTTGTCGTCGTCAAGGGATGGCTCCTGCTGTTTCAGCCATTCGAATTTTTCCGGCTGGAACGGCACGCATATCTCCGGCGCGCCGCCGGAAAGGTATTTCTCCGCCCGGGCTGTCATTGTCGGAAAACGGAAGTCGCACTCCACGGCAAGACCGCAGATGTTGTATATCCTTGTCATTCACACCTCGTAAAAACGCCGGGCGCTTTTACACGTCCGGCGTTCAGTTATGCCGTCTTTACAGAGCGGATCAGTTCCATTCCCTGTCCTTGAGGTCGATCCTCAGGCCGTTGCCGATAACGTCGTCCGTCTTTTTCATGCCGGAAGATACGGTGCTGGCGGTGATGATATCCTCAGTGGTGAAAGCCGTGATCTCAATCTCAGGCTGAATGTATGTCTTTTTCATTGTGTAATTTCCTCTCTTTCAATCAACCCTTGGGGACTGTGGGCACGATTCTTACTGTAATGCCGCCGAAGCTGTCCTCGATGCCTGTAATGTCAAGCATGATGTAATAAGCGCCGTTGCCGGAAACCCTGACGTTCTCACTGCCGTTGTTGTAGGAAACGTACTTGTAGCAGCCGTCAACGATCTCATATACGCTCTTGCCATCGCTGCCTCTTGTGATGATAATGGTGTAGCTCTCGTACTTCTCAGCGTCCTCCTCGGAGATAGCGAATACCGCGATCTGGGAAGCGCCGTTGTTTACAACAGTGTGTACCTTGGTGGACGGAGCATAGGTCTCCTCCTTCATCGCCCTGCTGGAAACAGCGGAAACAGTCAGGTCGTAGCCAGAGATTATCAGACCGCCCTCGCTGATGAGCTTAGCGTCCGCAGCGTTTACCTTGAACTCCACATAGCCGTCCTTGTCAACGGTGATGGTGCCGTACTGAGCGTCAGCCTTGCTCTTGACGGAGGAAAGAACTTCCCAGTTGCTGTCCATGATCTTGACCTGGTGATACTCAGCGGAGCCTGTGCTTACCTTGATCCTGATGGTATCGCCGATCTTCACGTCTGCCTTGGGAACCGTCACGCTCTTGCCCCAGTCGGTGCCGAGGTCGGTGCTTCCGCTCCAGATCTCCTTATCATTAACGGCAGGTGCGGGATCCGGCTTCTCTTCCGGTTTCTCTTCCTTAGCCTTTACGGTAACTGTGCACTTCGCGGTCTGGTCGCCGGCCTTTGCAGTGATGACAGCCTTACCAGCCTTTACAGCGGTAACAGTGCCGTCCTTGACGGTCGCAACGGATTCGTCGGAAGAAGTCCATGTAACGGTCTTGTCGGTAGCGTTATCGGGGGTTACGGTCGCCTTGAGGGCTGCTGTGCCGCCGACCGTGAGCTCAGCGGAGGTCTTGTCGAGAGTTACCTTTTCAACTGCAACGGTCTTAGCCTTTACGGTAACCTTGCACGCTGCGGAAACATCTCCGGCAGTTACGATGATCTCAGCGGTACCCTCGCCAACGAATGTAACGGAGCCTGCGTTTACAGTTGCAACCTTTTTATCAGAAGACTCCCATATAATGGCATCGGTGCATTCCTTGGTGTCATCCTTAGCGGTAACGTCAGCCTTTAACTCTGCCTTGTCGCCTGCCGTGCCGGAAAGCTCACTCTTGTCGAGCTTTATGGCTGTGGCGGGGTTGATTACCTCGGCGATGGATACTTCGCAGTCTGCGCTGTATGTGGTACCCTTTACGGTAGCGGTAATGGTGGTCTTTCCTCCTGCGGAACCGGAAACGGGCTTTACAAGACCGTCTTCAACGGTTGCGACTGTATTGTCAGCGGTCTTCCACTCGATTTCGCCGTCCGCAAGGTCCTCAGGCTGGATAGTAGCCGTGATCTTTACGCCTGCGGTGCTTGTTACGGGGATAGCAAGCTTATTGGTGCTGAGCTTCAGACCGGTTACCTTGTAAGCGATCTTACCGCCAGCAGTGTTGGTGCCGGTAAGCTCGTACTTCTTGGCAGCTTCCTCTGTGAGGACAACGGTTGCCATGTACTTCCTGCCGTCTACCTTAACGGAAACGGTGTAGTCCTTGTCGGTAAGGTCAGCAGAAACTACCTTTACGGCAGCCTTTGCCTTATCGGCTGCATCTTCCTTGGTAGCGCCTGTAACATCGCCTGCTGTGATGGTTGCGGTTACTTTCTTCTTTTCAGCCTTGAGTGCAACGGTATCCTTGATAGTCTTGTCAGACTTATAAGCTGCGGTGACAGTTACATTGCCTGCGCCAACGAATGTCACCTTACCGGTGGTCTCGTCAACTGTTGCTACGTCTGTATTGTCGGAGCTCCATACGATGTCCTTATCCTCAACGGTAGCGTCATCGTTTACGGAAGCTGTAAGAGTTACATCGTCGCCTACATTGTATGTTGTCTTTGCAGGAGCAGCGATCTTTACATCGGATACGGGTACTTCTTTCTTTGCAAGTTCATCTGCATTAAGAACATATCCATTTGAATATTCAATTGAAACAACAGATATTATTCCACCGCCATACTCCTCAAACTTCAAGTGTGTAGAACCGTCATCTGCTACATAGGTTTTGAGATTAATCTCAATCTTATCGCCAGCTTTTGAAGTGCCGCCTGCTGAGGTAGCTTTGTAAGAGTCGCTAACCCAATCGCCAGCCGCCGAAGAATTAGTTCCTACCTGTCCATTAGACCAGCCATCGCCATCATTGTTCATTACGATTGTAGCTTTTAAAGAGGTAGAACCAGCCGCTCCTTCTACTTTCGTAATCTCTAACGAATTATCCTTTGTAACAACTGCAATACGATTTCTAACCGGTTCGTAAACATATCCATTAGAATATTCTATGGAATCAATAATAATAGCTCCACCGCCATATTCTTCAACCTTCAGAATTGTATCGCCATTGTCCGCTACATAGGTATCAAGCGTAATCTGAATCTTATCGCCAGCTTTTGAAGTGCCGCCTGCTGAGGTAGCTTTGTAAGAGTCGCTAACCCAATCGCCAGCCGCCGAAGAATTAGTTCCTACCTGTCCATTAGACCAGCCATAAGCATCATTAAGCATTGTAAGATTGACTGTAACACTATTTGAGCCAGCAGCCTCAGGCACGCTTGTTATCTCTATAGATTTTCCATCATACCCTTTATTCTCATCACCAAGGATAAAGTTCGGGGTGCAATTTGTCATAGTTATTGAACCCGGCGCCTCATATGCACTCGCCGTAACCTGGCAAACGACAGCAGAGCTTACCGCCATAACAGCCGCCATTGAAGCAGCCATTGCACGCTTGAATCTCATAAAATTAACCTCCATAAAAAGTAATTTGTTTTTCTCCCGTCAAGGAAAATAAATCCTCATTTTTGATTATAACTTTAATTTTACGAAAAGTCAAGCAATAAAAGTCCCCTGCACGGCAATTTCTCCATTAACTACTAATACGGAATAAATTCTTTGTGCACTTTTACCCGCCCGCCGTGTAACAGCCGGCATTGACTTTTCACAGATGATATTATATAATTAAAGCATACTTTACAGAAAGAGGTATACCTATGAAAATAAAAGACGGTTTCATGCTGAGAAAGGTCGGCGGGCAGTATGTCGTTGTGGCTCTTGGCGAGGCAAGCCGCAGCTTCAACGGAATAATCCGCCTTAACGAAAGCGGGAAGTTCCTGTGGGAGCAGCTCTCCGCCGACAAGACCCCGGAGCAGCTCTGCGCCGCGCTCCTCGGCGAATACGACGTTACCCCGGAGCAGGCGCAGGCAGACGTCGCCGCGTTCACGGAAAAGCTGAAAAAGGCGGCGCTCCTTGCCTGAGCAGAGATTCCGCCTGTCGGATTACGACGAAACTATCCGCGCAGTGCTGGAAAGCGGCGGGGAGTTCACGATTTTCCCCCGGGGCACGAGTATGCTGCCGCTGATAGTCCAGGGCAGGGACAGCGTGACCCTCGAAAAAGCCCCGGTCAGACCCGGAGACATCGCGTTCTATCAGCGCGCGGACGGCTCCTATATATTACACCGGGTAATATCTAGGCAGGGCGGGAGCTTCACCATGTGCGGCGACAACCAGCTCTCCCCGGAGCCCGGAATTAAGCCGGAGCAGATAGCGGCGCGCGTAAGGTACATCACCCGGAACGGAAAGAAAATTCCGGCGGACAAGCTCTCCTACCGGGCGTACGTTTTCCTCTGGAGGAGCTTCTTTATACGCCGCGTATATTTCAGACTGCGGAGGTTGTTTCATGGCGAAAAATAACGACCGGGCGGCGCTCCGCTGGCTGTTCCGCCGCACGGAGGGACGCCGCGGCTCCCTTGCCGTCATAATAGCCGGGAACGCACTGTTCGCCGCCGCCGGTACTGCATTCGCGCTGTTCTGCCGGGGAGTCATCGACAGCGCCGTTTCCCGGGACAGCGGCGGGATACTGAAATACGCGCTTCTGCTTGCCGGAGCCGTGCTGCTCCAGCTTGTCCTGCGGCTGGTGTGCAACAGCCTTTCCGAGCAGGTCGCGGCGCGCTGTGAAATGGATATCCGCGGCGGTATCCTGTCGAAGCTGCTTTCCGCAGAGTCCGGCTCCGTCAGGAAGTACCACAGCGGCGAGCTGCTCAACCGTATGTTCTCGGACGCGGATATCTGCGCCGGGGCGATATCCGACATAGTTCCCACGGCGGTGAACCTCGTCACCCAGCTCGTCTGCGCGGCGGTGCTGATGATTGTTCTGGAGCCGTGGTTCGCGCTGCTTTTCACTGCGGCGGGAGCCGTGCTGTTCGCCGTGACCCGGCTTCTGCGCGGCAGGCTGAAAGGGCTCCACAAGCAGGTTCAGGAGAAGGGCGGCGTTGTGCGCTCCTTTTTGCAGGAGGCTCTGGAGAGCCTGCCCGTTATCAAGGTTTTCGGCGCCGGAAGCCGCGTGGAGCGCCGCAATTCCGAGAATCAGCAGGCGCACTACGATATCCGCATGAAGCGCCGCACGTTCGGCATTCTCGCGGGCGCGGGATTCAGCCTTGTGTTTCAGGCGGGGTACGTCCTCGCGCTGGTGTGGGGAGCTTTCGGGATATTCTCCGGCTCTATGACCTACGGAACCCTCACGGCGGTGTTACAGCTCGTTAATCAGATACAGTCGCCGTTCGCGGGGCTGTCCTCGCTGTTCCCGCAGTATTACGCGGCTGCCGCTTCCGCTGAGCGCATTATGGAGCTGGAGGCGCTCCCGCAGGAAAAGCCCGCAGAAAACACCCTCGGCTACTCCGATTTCCGGGAGCTTTGCGTTTCCGGGCTGAGTTTCTCCTACGGCAGGAACGACGTCATCACCCGGGCGGACTTCACCCTGCAAAAGGGCAGCATGACCGCCCTGACAGGAATTTCCGGCGGCGGAAAATCCACGCTGTTCATGCTCCTGCTGGGAGTTTACCAGCCGCAGGGCGGAAAAATCGAGTTCACCGGAACGGACGGCACGTGCCCTCCCGGGCAGTCCGTCCGCGGAATGCTTGCCTACGTCCCGCAGGGGAACTGCCTGTTTTCCGGAACTATCCGCGAGAATATCTCGTTTTTCTCCGAATCCCCGGACGATGAAAGGATAATGCAGGCTGCGGAAGCCGCGTGCGCCGCCGGATTCATCGGCGAATTTCCCGAGGGGCTCGACACCCGTATCGGCGAGGGCGGAGCCGGGCTGTCCGAGGGACAGGCGCAGAGGATAGCCGTGGCACGGGCTTTATACAGCGGCGCGGGATTCCTGCTGCTGGACGAGGCGACCTCCGCGCTGGACGAACAGACGGAATCCCGGCTGCTTGAAAACATCGCGGCAATGGACGGAAAAACGGTGCTGATAGTCACCCACCGCCCCGCAGCCCTCAGGATATGCACACAGAGGCTCACTCTAAAGGACGGTGTGATAGAATGACAAATGCCGAATACCTCATAGCGCTGCTGAACAGCCAGCTCCGCGGGAGCACTCCCCCGGAGCCGCCGGAGGGCTGCGACATGGCTCAGATAATGCAGCTCGCGGAGCGGCACAGCGTTGCCGGAATGGCGTACTACGCGGCGGAGCAGCTCCGTACTCCCCTCTCGCCGGAACTTTCGGCAAAATGGTCGCAGATACGCGACAAGGCGCTTGTAAAGGACATCACACAGCTTTCCGAGCTTGACGCGATAAGCGCGGCTTTCGAAATGGCGGGGGTGCGCTTCCTGCCGCTGAAAGGGAGCATTATAAAGGGACTCTACCCGCAGAGCGATATGCGCACCATGTCCGACATTGATATGCTGACAGACGGGGAAAACGCCGCCAAAGCCCGGGACATCATGTCCGGGCTGGGATACTCCTGCGAGCATTTCGGCTATGATGTGCACGATATCTACCACAAGCCCCCGGTGATGAACGTCGAGGTGCACCGGGCGCTTTTCGGCGAGGAGGGTCAGGAATTCCAGGCGGTATTCTCCGACCCTTGGCAGCTCTGCACGCACGACGGCATGAGATACGAATTCACCCCGGACGCGTTCTTCGCGTATGTTCTGGCGCACGCGATAAAGCACCTTGAAGAGGGCGGCACCGGGATCCGCACGGTAATGGACCTGCGGGTCTGCGTGAGCTCCGATATGGGCATAGACCCGCAGAACTCGCTGAAGCTGCTGGAGCCCTCCGGGAAAAGCGGCCTTGCGGCCCGGCTTCTGGAACTTTCGGAGGTGTGGTTCGGCGGGAGATCCCACACGGAGGAGACCCGCGGGCTGGAACAGTATATTCTCGGCAGCGGCACCTACGGCACGTTCGAAAATTTCTCCGCCCTGAGGATAGAGAGATCCGGCAGGGCGGGATATGCGCTGGGGCTGCTGTTCCCGACATTCACCCACATGAAGCAGCATTATCCGGTGCTGAAAAAGGCGCCGTTCCTGCTGCCGTTCTGCTGGCTGTTCCGGCTGGTCACAAAGCCGTTCATAAACCGCCGCCAGAACGCGGAAAAGCTCCGCATGATAATAAAAAAATGATTGATGGACTAATCAAATTTGTGCTATCTGCAAAATACTCCCGGAGTTTTCCGGGGGTATTTTTGTATCTGCGGGTATAGATTTTTCTCAGAGAATGTGATATAATACAGTAGTATTGTATTGTATCCCCGCACGCCGGGGAATGATAACAAGGAGGAAAATTCAATATGAACAGTGAAAAGATCCACAAGATGGTCGGAACAGCAGTCCTGACCGCAGTCGTTGTCGTCGTTTATTTACTGACGATGGGACTTATGATCGGTCCGTTCAACATCACATTCGCCCTTATCCCGATAGTAGTCGGCGCGGCACTATACGGCTGGCAGGCGGGCGGCTGGCTCGGACTGGTATTCGGCGCAATGGTATTATTTACCGGAGGCGCTAATGCATTTCTCGTTATAAACGTACCCGGAACTATCATAACGGTACTTGTCAAGGGCGCTGCCGCGGGCGTTATCTCCGGACTTATCTATAACGCGCTTGAGAAAAAGAACCGCTGGGCTGCAACGATCTGCGCCGCTGTTGCCGCACCGGTCGCAAACACCGGAATATTCCTGCTGGGCTGCCTTGCATTCTTCATGGATACCCTTGCGGAATGGGCGGCTGGCTTAGGCTTTGAAAATGTGACTGTATATATCTTTACAGGTCTTGTCGGTGTGAACTTCCTCGTGGAACTGGGTGCAAACCTGCTCTTAAGCTCCATAATAGTAAGAATAATCGACATAGTAAAGAACAAGCTGGCGTCAGACAAGGCGCGTGTATAACGCCAAAGGAGCAGCAATGATACTTGCAATAGATATCGGCAACACGAACATAGTCCTCGGCTGTGCGGACGGCGGGAAGATACTCTTCCGGGAGCGCCTTGCAACGGTTCAGCGCGAGACTTCGCTGGAATACGCGGTGAAAATAAAGGCGGCGCTGGACATCAACAGCATCAGCCGCAAAGACATCGCAGGGGCGATAATCTCCTCGGTGGTGCCCTCCGTGACCTACACAGTGAAAACGGCGGTGGAAAAGCTCATCGACGGAAAGATAATGATAGTGGGACCCGGCATAAAGACGGGGCTATCGATACAGATAGACAACCCCGCCCAGCTCGGAAGCGACCTTGTTGTTGACGCGGTCGCCGGACTGCACGACTACCCCGTGCCGCAGATACTCATTGACATGGGCACCGCCACGACATTCTCCGTGATAGACAGGAACCGCACCTATATCGGCGGACTTATCACCACCGGAGTTGCAGTATCCGCCGACGCGCTGAACTCCCGCACCGCGCAGCTCCCGAAGATAGCCTACGAGAAGCCGAAGCGCGTTATCTGCTCCAACACCGTGGACTGCATAAAGAGCGGTATCATGTACTCCAACGCCTGCGCCATTGACGGAATAATCGAGCGCATAGAGGAAGAACTCGGCGAAAAGACGACAGTCGTTGCGACCGGAGGACTTGCCCAGGTGGTTATCCCGCTGTGCCGCCACGAAATAATCTATGATGACGACCTGCTTCTGAAAGGTCTCATGATAATCTGGAACAAAAACTCAAAATAACCTTACAATACACAAAATTGCTGCCGGATATCCGGCAGCAATTCTTGTTTTACAGGGATATGCGGTATATCACCGCGTCATCGTCCGGGTAATAATTCCGGCGCAGGGCTATTCTTTCGTAGCCCGCCTTTTCATACAGCGCTGTCGCCCCGGGATTCCGGCTGCGTACTTCAAGGAAGCAGCACGCCGCCCCGCGGCCGCGCATTTCCCCGTGGAGCTCAGCCAGAAGCCGCTCCGCTATGCCCTGCCTGCGGAACTCCGGAAGCGTCGCTATCTGAAACAGCTCCGCCTCGTCTGCAACGACCCTGCCCAGCGCGAAGCCCGCGATTTTCCCGCCACGTTCCTCCGTGCAGAGGACGTTCAGCGGATTGTTGAGCTCCGACAGCAGCGTTTCCGCCGTCCAGCTCCCGTGGAAGCACTCCTGCTCTATCGCGTTTATCTGAATGAATTTCTCGTCAGTGGGCGTCATACCAGCTCCTGCCCTCCTTGGCGTCAGCGGTCAGCGGGACTGCAAGCTTCACCGCTCCCTGCATTTCCTCGGTGAGTATCTTCGCCGCCTGCGCCGCCTTGTCCTCCGGAGCCTCCACGATAAGCTCGTCGTGCACCTGAAGTATCAGCCTCGCCTCCGGCAGCTCCGCTTTCAGCCTGCGGTAGACCCTCACCATCGCTATCTTGATGATATCCGCCGCGGTTCCCTGTATCGGGGTGTTCATGGCTATGCGCCTGCCCAGCGCCTTTACCGTCTTGTTGGTGGAAAGTATCTCAGGGATAAAGCGCTTCCTGCCGAACATCGTCACCGCCCAGCCGTCCTTTTCAGCGCTCTTTGTCACCTTGTCCATATACGCCTTTACGCCGGAATAATGGGTCAGGTAGTCCTCGATATACCGCTTCGCCTCGCCGACAGAAACGTTGATGTCCTTCGCCAGCGAGAAAGCCCCGATTCCGTACACGATGCCGAAATTCACCGCCTTTGCGCTGCGGCGCTGCTCGGGAGTTATCCACTCCGGCGGAAGCCCGAGGACGCTCGCCGCCGTTTCCGTGTGGATGTCCCCGCCCTCGCAGAACGTCTTTATCATGGCCTTGTCGCCGGAAAGGTGCGCCAGCACGCGCAGCTCTATCTGGCTGTAATCCGCGTCCGCAAGCAGCTTCCCCTCTCCCGCCACGAAGAACTTTCTGAAATTCCTGCCTATCTCCGTGCGCACGGGGATGTTCTGGATATTCGGCTCTGCGGAAGAAATGCGCCCGGTGCGCGTTTCGGTCTGCTTGAATGTGGTGTGCATCCTGCCGTCCGGGGAGACCGCCGCCTCCAGCCCTTTGACATAGGTGTTGTACAGCTTCGTCAGCGTGCGGTACTCGAAAATCAGCGGGATTATCTCATGCTTGTCCCGGAGCGCCTCCAGCGTGTCCGCGTCGGTGGAATAGCCGGTCTTGCGCTTCTTTCCGGCGGGGAGCCCCAGCTCCTCGAAAAGCACAACGCTGAGCTGCTTCGGCGAGCCGATGTTGAACTCATGCCCCGCCGCCTTATAGACGGCCTGCTCCAGCTTCCTTATCTCCGGCAGGAGTTCCTCGCCGAACTGATGGAGCGCCGGAATGTCCATTGCAATGCCGTCGTGCTCCATGGAGCTGAGCACCTCCGCCAGAGGTATCTCTATCTCGGAGAGCACCCTGTACATTCCCTGCGCGTGGAGCTTCTCCCACAGCGCCCTGTTCAGCAGGAACAGGGATTCGCCCAGCCGCTCTCCGCTGTAAGTCACGCCGTATTCCGCGCAAAGCCGCTCCACGCTGTAATCGCTGGAGTTCACGTTGAGCAGATAGCCCGCAAGCGCCGTGTCGAACACAACGTTTTTCAGCTCCGTACCCTTTTCTATGCACCACCTGTAGAGCGCCTTTGCGTCCGTTGTGCGCTTCGCGCTGTCGGAGCGGAGAAATTCCGCTATATCAGCGTCCTGCTTCTTTCCGTCAAGATAAACTGAAATTTCATCGCCGGAAATCGCCACGTCATATGCCGCCGGGTCGAATGCCGGGATATCCGCCGGGGCTTCTGCCGGCTCCTCCGGGGTTTCAGCGTCGGGAGCGCCCTCGGTGCTTATCGTCACCCTTGCCGGAGCCGTCTTGTCAAGCTCCAGCTTCTTCATCACGCCGAACATCTCCATCTCGGCGAGGATTCCTGCGGCTTCAGCCGGGTCTCCCGCGCCGCGGACGTAGTTGTCCATCTCAAGCGGCACCGGGGCTTCAAGGGTTATCTCGGCGAGCTTCCGGCTGAGCCGTGCGCTTTCCCTGCCGTTTTCAAGCTTTGTGCGCACTCCCTTTGTGACCTCTATCGAATCGAGATTCTGGTAGATGTAGTCCACGGTGTGGTACTTCTGGATAAGCCCCAGCGCGGTCTTTTCGCCGACCCCCGGCACGCCCGGGATATTGTCGGAGCTGTCGCCCATCAGGGTCTTTACCTCCAGCATTTCACGCGGGGTAACGCCGTAGACCTCGGCTATCTTCGCAGGGGTGTAGATGATATCCTCCTTATTTGAGGCAAGCCTTACCGTCACCTTATCCGTTATAAGCTGGAAGCTGTCCCGGTCTCCCGTGGAGATAACGCACTCGCCGCCCTCCTTTTCCGCCTCGTGGGAGAGCGTGCCGATGATGTCGTCCGCCTCAAAGCCCTCTTTCTCGACGATTGCAACGCCGAGCGCCTTAAGGAGCTGCTTTATAACGGGCATCTGCGCCCGCAGCTCGTCCGGCATGGCGTGGCGCGTGCCCTTGTAGTCCGCGTACATCCTGTGCCGGAATGTCGGCGCGTGCAGGTCGAATGCCACCGCTATGCGGTCGGGAGCCTCCTCCTTCAGGAGCTTCATAAAGATGTTCATGAAGCCGGTGAGGGCGTTTGTGGGCATTCCCTTTTTGTTCGTGAGTATGCGTATTCCGTAGAATGCACGGTTCATTATGCTGTTTCCGTCTATTACAAGCAGCTTCATGCCTTGTTCTCCTTTGGGCGCTCATGCGTTTTTTCGCTGGTGTATCCTATAAGCCTTATGTCGTTGAGTATCCTGGGACTCAGCTTCTTCAGCAGGAGCATGGTACAGGCTCCCGTGAACGCCCCGCCGAATATCGCGGAGGCAAGCAGTATCGGCGCGTACGCCAGCACAAGGATATTATCGTAGATTATCACCGCCGTGATCATCTGTCCTGCGATATGGGCTATCGCGCCCGCAATACCGATGAACGGCAGAAGATCCTCGCGGTTCTTGCCGGGAAGCATCTTTCGCAGCAGGAGCATAACTCCCAGCGCGCACATACCTCCCATGACGCCGTAGAACACGTTCATCACCGCGCCGGTAATGAACGCCGCCACAAAGCAGCGTATCACCACAACAACGAGCGCGTCGATGGAGCGCCACCTTCCGCCTATGTACAGCAGGAACATCGTGACGATGTTCCCCAGTCCCACCCGGACTCCCGGTATCGGACAAATTGCGGGCAGCCATGATTCCACGGCTGAAAGTACTGCGGCAATGCATATGAAAAGCGCACAGTACGCTATTTTCCTGACCTTTATCGTTCTCATTTATAATTACCTCTTTGTGGATATCACATCAGAGCTGTTTCAGGGCAACACCGCACAATTATTGTCGTACGATGGCGCAGCAGATTTAATCAGAGCTGTTCCAGTTCCTTCAGCCACAGCGCGGAGGAAGCGTCGCTCGGCATTCTCCAGTCGCCGCGGGGCGAAAGCGTTACGGAGCCCACTTTCACGCCGTCCGGCAGGCAGCTCCGCTTGAACTGCTGCGAGAAGAAACGGCGGTAGAACGTCCTCAGCCACCTGAGTACAGTTTCCCTGTCGTAGCTGTCCCCGAAAGCGTACAGAGCCAGCCTGAACACCTTTTTCGGCGGGAATCCCCAGCGTATGCCGTTGTACAGGAAGAAATCGTGCAGCTCATACGGACCCACAAGGTCCTCCGTTATCTGCGCGATGTTGCCGTTTTCATCCGCCGGCAGGAGCTCCGGGCTCACCGGAGTGTCGTAAATGCTCATCAGCACGCCGCTGAGCTCCTGATTTTCAACGGTGCCCGCGTAATACTTCACGATATGGCGCACCAGAGTTTTGGGCACCGAGGCGTTTACGCCGTACATCGAGATGTGGTCGCCGTTGTATGTCGCCCAGCCGAGCGCCAGCTCAGAAAGGTCCCCGGTGCCGACTACCATGCCGTTTTCCGCATTGGCGAGGTCCATCAGTATCTTGGTGCGTTCGCGCGCCTGCCCGTTTTCATATACCACGTTGTGATTGCTCTCGTCATGGCCGATATCCTTAAAGTGCTGCTTTACGGAAGCCGCGATGTCTATTACCCGGAGCTGAGTGCCGAGGAGCTCGCACAGGCGCTCCGCGTTGCTGCGGGTGCGCTTTGTGGTGCCGAAGCAGGGCATAGTCACCGCCAGTATATCGGAAGCCGGTCTGCCGAGGAGCTTCATTGCCTCAACGCAGACGAGCAGCGCCAGCGTGGAATCAAGTCCCCCGGAAATGCCTATAACAAGCGTTTTCGCGTTGGTGTGGCGGACGCGCTTTTCCAGCCCGTGCGCCTGCATGGCAAGGATATCCTCGCAGCGCTTGTCCTTTTCCGCGCTTGTCTGCGGAACGAACGGAGTGCGCACCACCGTCCGTGTGAGCACGGTTTCCGTGAGCGGCATATCGAACGAAACCCGGCGGATTCCCGGACGTACGCCCCCGATGAAGCTGGTGTTCCTGCGGCGCTCTGCGGCGAGCTTCTTCACGTCTGTCTCGGTCACGGTGAGCCCGGTGGAATACAGCCTGCTCTCCGCGAGTATCACGCCGTTCTCAGCGATGATATCGTGTCCGCTGAACACAAGGTCCTGCGTGCTCTCCCCGGAGCCCGCGCTGGCGTAGATGTACCCGCACAGAAGCCTTGCGGACTGTCCGCTGACAAGCTCCCTGCGGTATGCGTCCTTACCGATGACCTCGTTGCTGGCGGAAAGGTTCGCGATGACCGTTGCCCCGCCAAGCGCAAGCGCAATGCTCGGCGGCTCCGCCGCCCAGAGGTCCTCGCACAGCTCAGCCGCAAAGACCAGCTCAGGGAGCTGTCTGCACTCAAACAGTAGCCCCAGCCCGAACGGGACTTTCTCCCCGAAAAGCTCGATGTCGAATTCGCCCTCCGGCGCGGCGGCAAAGTGCCGCTTCTCGTAAAATTCGTTGTAGTTCGGCAGGAACTTCTTCGGCACAACGCCGAGTATTCCGCCGTTTATCATGACCACCGCGCAGTTGTACAGTTCCCCGCGGAATCTCACCGGGCAGCCCACGGAAATCAGCATATCCATTCCCGCGGAGTGCTCCTTTATTTTCCCGAGAGCCTCCAGAGCGCCGTCAAGAAGCTCCTGCTGGAAAAAAAGATCCTGGCAGGTGTAGCCGGTAATGCAGAGCTCCGGCAGAACGAGCACCCGGACTCCCCCAGCGTAAGCCCTGTCAACGATCTCCGTTATCCGTGCGCGGTTATATTCACAGTCCGCTACCCTTATATCCGGAGTTCCGGCAGCGACCTTGATAAATCCGTCTTTCATATATTGTGTCTCCCTTTGTTAAATCTATATTGTTATCCATTATATATTATAGTCATTTTCCCGGATAAAATCAAGGGCTTCAAAGGGATTTTTTCCTATACCGGACTATTGAGTGACATAATAAGACCCTCCAATGGTCCGGATCAGTACCATCGGAGGGTCTCGCGGTCATTTTTTATCAGATCACAGGAATTGCCCGGCTGCACTAAAACGCTGTTTCAGGCTGACGTTGCCACAGGCGTGGGGGTTATCTCTTTATGTCGCCTCTAAAAACCTTGTTTGGATGAAAATGTGTATAGCGCACCGACTGCTCCTTTCGCTCTGCAACATCGTGCTGCACCTCCCCGTAAGGCATACAGCCTTACTTCGCCGGATTTCATCGCATTCGGCGCACTCTGCCCGTTTTCCCTTTTCAAACCGGTTTTCAGAGGTGACCTTTATTTTTCATGGTACTCGGCGGAATCAAGGTCGATGGTGTCCGGACGCTGTTTTTTCGCCGCCTTTGAAGCGAATATGGCGGTGATGAAATTCAGTATTCCCTCGGAAAGCAGCGAGACGCCGAGAATAGTCATCAGCAGGTCGGTGCCGTATCCCGGACGGAACATAAGCACCAGTCCGAAGATAATGGTGATTATCGCAAGTATGAGTATTATCTGCCACTTTCCTATGCCAAGACGGCGGGTGTCAAACGCGGTCTGGACCTTGAATATACCGTCCGTCAGCAGGAAAATTCCCATAGTGATGCAGATGAAGCTCATCAGGCTCTCCGGATTCGTAAGGATAACAACGCCCAGCGCCAGCAGTATTATACCCAGCGCAAGGTCGGACTGGAACACCGACAGAACCGTTTTCTTGGAAAAATAGCTTCCCAGCTTCAACATACCGGAGATAATCATCAATACGCCGAAGATGACGCCGATAAACGCCGCCATCGCCATGGGGCTGATGATCAGGAACAATCCCAGCGCACACAGCGCCGCAGAAATAATATAATAGCCGATATTGAATGCCTTTTTCATTATTTTCTCCTTTCGACTTTTCACACAACTGTGACGTATCATAAGGTCACCTCTAAAAACCGGGTCACGAGCAGATTTTGTATATGACTTACATAAGATGTCACGCATCAGACCGCAGGCGGATAATGCGTTTACTTGATGTATTTCAAGGTCTGACAACGAAGCGACGTTTCCTGGTATGATACAGGAATCTTCCGTGAAGAAAGTTTTTAGAGGTTATTATAATGGTATTTTACCACAAACCGTTAAGCAAGTCAATGAAAATAAGATGAAATTTACCTCTGCAACAATTATCCCCTGAAATCGCAGATATATTGACAAACGTTACTCCGAGTACTATAATACTAATGCATAGCAAAAGGTAACCTCTAAAAACCTCCTTCACGGCAGATTTCTATGACATATATCATCTGCTTCGTTGTCAAACCTTGAAATACATACAGTAAACGCATTATCCGCCTGCGGCGGAAAACGCTGCGGTTTGACGCCTAGCATCTGATATAAGTCATGTACGAAATCTGCTCGTGTCCCGGTTTTTAGAGGTTACCCAAAGAACAGGAGAACTCACATGACAGACACTGCTGAATTATTCGGTAAGGAAAAGATATCAAAGGTGCTGTTTAAGCTGGCTCCGCCGGTAATGCTGGCACAGCTTATTCAGGCGCTTTACAACATAATCGACAGCCTTTTCATCGGAAAATATTCCGGAAGCGGGCTTACTGCGCTGTCGATAGTTTACCCGCTCCAGCTTCTGATGATAGCCCTCGCGGTGGGCACCGGCGTGGGAATAAACACCGTCATGGCGGCGCGTCTTGGCGCAGGGAAAACCAGGGAAGCCGACGAATACGCCGGGGTAGGCACTCCGCTTGCGGTGGTGCTGTGGGTGATTTTCGCGGCGCTGATGTGGCTTTTCATGCCTGCCTATGCGGAGATGTCCACCAGCTCCCCGGACGTCATCGCGGACGTAATCTCATACGGCAGGATAGTATGCGTTTTCAGCTTCGGACTGTTCCTTGAGAGCGTCTGGACAAAGGTGCATCAGGCAAACGGCGGCATGAAGCTGCCCATGGCGGCGCAGATAGCCGGAGCCGTCATCAACATACTCCTTGACCCGCTGCTGATTTTCGGATATCTGGGGCTCCCGGAGATGGGCATTTCCGGAGCCGCAGCCGCAACGGCCGCAGGTCAGGTGGCAGCGGCGCTCATCGTCATGAAAGGCGGATTCCGCAGGGCACCGGAGCTGAAGAAATTCCCCGGGCACATCAGGACGATATTCCGCCTTGGGCTGCCGAATATACTCAT
Source organism: uncultured Oscillospiraceae bacterium (assembly GCA_934481355.1). Classification (GTDB taxonomy): domain Bacteria; phylum Bacillota; class Clostridia; order Oscillospirales; family Ruminococcaceae; genus CAG-115. The sequence goes on from CAKSPH010000001.1 coordinate 108,800, forward strand.
GCAGGCGGCGTACACGCTGTATATATTCGGGCTGAACCTTATCCTCGCGACATTCTCAGATCAGGCGGTGACAGTGCTTGGTCTGTATTACAAGTGGCAGACTTTCTTCTTTATCCCGCTCGGCTCCATGCAGACCTGCATAGTCCCGGTGATAAGCTTCAACTACGCCGCCCGGAACATAGGCCGCTGCAAGAAAACCCTGTGGACCTCCGTGTTTTTCGGCATGGCGCTGATGTTCCTCGGAACGCTCTGCTTTGAATTCATTCCGGAACAGATGCTGAGAGTGTTCTCTTCGGACGAGCTTGTCGTTTCCATAGGAATACCAGCGTTCAGGATAATCGGGATCAGCTTCATTCCGCTGGTGACCTCGCTTACGTTCCCGGTGTTCTTTCAGGCGGTGGGCTCCAGCGTGAAGAGCTCCATGCTTACCGTGGTGCGGACCGTGGTGCTGTTCGTGCCGCTGGCGTTCCTGTTCTCGCGGTTCGGGCTGGACTGGTTCTGGCTGACCTATCCCGTGACGGATACCCTCACCTCTCTTGTCGGGCTGATATTCTACCGTCGGTTCCTGAGGCACCCTTACGTCACCGGAAACAGGGCACAGGATTCCGGGGAAGCGCTGAAGCCCTCCAGACCGGGCGTTATCGTTACCATATCGCGGGAGCACGGCTCTGCGGGAAAGCAGGCGGGACGCCTGCTCGCCGAGAATCTCGGAATACCGTTCTACTATAAGGAAATGACAGCCCTCGCGGCAAAGGAGAGCGGTCTTGACAAGGAATTCATATCCGACCTGAATCGTAATTCCCCGGACGGAATGCACGACCTGTACCTTTCCACGAAGCCGGTACAGCACGCAGTCGCGGCGCAGAACAGGGTGATACGCCTGATAGCCGGAAACGGAAGCTGCGTTATCGTGGGCAGGGCGGCGGATTACGTCCTGCGGGACGACCCGGACGTGGTGCGCGTGTTCATCTACGCACCGGAGGAGTTCCGCATAGCAAAGGTGATGGAGGTCTACGGGGATTCCCGGGAGCAGGCCCAGAAGAACATACGCCGCGCAGACGAAGCGCGCGGGGCGTATTACCGGAGCATTTCCGGCGGCGAGTGGGGCGGCCGCCGGAATTATGACCTGATGGTGGATTCCTCAATAGGCGCAGAAGCGACAGCGCAGCTCATCGCGGATTACGTCAGAATGCGGGAGCACCGGAAATAACAAACGGGAGGGCGTATGTCCTCCCGTTTATTTCATCAGTCTCTGTCCACCGGGGTTTTCGGTGGATATTCAGTATAAACTCACACCGCCAGATACTTCCTGGCGAGGTCGTCGTTAAGCTCCCCTATGGCTCCCTGGGCAACGATGGAACCTTTCTGAAGGATTATGAAATCCTCCGCGATGCGCTTCGCGAACTTTATGTTCTGCTCCACCAGAATAATGCTGAGGTACATCTCCTTTGAGATACGGTTCAGCGTTGTGGCTATCTCGGAAACTACGTTCGGCTGTATACCCTCCGTCGGCTCGTCCAGAACCACTATCGAGGGTCTGCCCATCAGGCAGCGCCCTATCGCGAGCTGCTGCTGCTGACCACCGGAAAGCACGCCGCCCTTTCGGTTCATATGCTCCTTCAGCGCCGGGAAGTAGTCCAGCACGATGTCGAACTGCTCCTTGAAGCTGACCGAGCTGTGCCCCAGACAGCCGAGCTCCAGATTCTCGCGCACGGTGAAATCCGGGATTATCTCGCGCCCCTGCGGAACATAGCCTATGCCCATCTGGTTGTGCATATAGGCGGGCATTTTCGTGATGTTCCTGTTTTCCAGCGTGAGGGTGCCCTTGCCCTCCACCGGGAGAAGCCCCATGATACATTTCATCAGCGTGGTCTTGCCTACGCCGTTGCGCCCCAGAACCACCAGCTTCCTGCCGCGGTTGAGGGTGAATGATACGTCCGTTATTACGCGGCTCTTGCCGTAGTTCACGTTGACGTGCGATACCTCCAGCATTCCTCACGCCTCCTTTGCTTCTTCGTCTGAATCGTCCTTGAGGTACACCTGTATTACGCGGGGATCCTTCTCGACTTCCTCGAAGGTGCCCTCCGCGAGAAGCTGACCGTGGTGCAGCACCGTTACGGTCTGCGCCACCTGCTTTACGAAGTCCATGTCGTGCTCGACTACCATTACGGTGTGGTCGGCGAGCAGCTCCTTTATCATCTCGCCGGTCTTGTAGGTCTCCGCGGCGGTCATGCCTGCGGTCGGCTCGTCAAGAATGATGAGCTTCGGGTCCTGTGCTATCACCATGCCTATCTCCAGCCACTGGCGCTCGCCGTGGGAGAGGGAGGAGGCGATGATGTTCCGCTTTTCGCTGAGCTTTATCATCTCCAGCACGCGGTCTATCTTCTCCCTTACCTCAGCCGTGCGCCGGAATGCCAGCGCCCTGAACACCGTGTTGTAGCCCCGCAGAGCCACCTCGATGTTCTCGTACACCGTCAGCATATTGAAGATGTTCGGGTTCTGGAACTTGCGCCCTATGCCGTATTTTGCGGAGATATCGTAGGGCTCCTTTCCGGTGATGTCCACGCCGTCAAAGAACACCTTGCCGGAGGTGGGCTTCGTCCTGCCGCATATCAGGTCCATCAGCGTGGATTTTCCCGCGCCGTTAGGACCTATGACCACCCGCACCTCGCCCTTGTTTACGGTGAGGTTCACATCGGTCAGCGCCTTGAATTTCTTGAATTCTACGCTCAGATGTTCCACCCTGAGCAGCGGCTGTACTTCACCCATGATTTTCTTCCTCCTTTGCCGAGAGCTTTTCGAGGGTCTTTCGCGCGGCGATGTTGTACTGTATCTCCTTCAGCTTGCCGATGATACCTGTCGGGATAAGGAATATTACCGCAAGGATAAGCGCGCCAAGAACCAGCGGCCAGATATCCGCGGAGTATTCGGAAAGCAGCGTCTGTAGCCAGTTTATCAGCACCGTTCCGAGCATTGCGCCGGTAAGGTTGCCCCTGCCGCCGACCGCTATCCAGATAAGCACCATCGTGGAGAGGGAGATGCCCAGCTCGGTCGGGGAGATCATTCCGTTGAACGGAACGAACAGCATTCCGGAGAGCCCTGCCAGCATACCGGACAGCGCGTAAACGGCGATCTTGAATCTCGCGGGATTGTAGCCGATAAATGAGAGCCTGCGTTCGTCCTCGCGCACGGACATCAGCACCTTGCCGAACCGGGAGTTCGTCAGCCACAGGCACAGCAGGTAGACCAGTATCACGATGCCTATCGTGAGGTAGTAGAACGGCTTAACTTTCAGCTCGATGCCGAAAAAGCTGCGGGGGAGTCCGCCGAGTCCGCTGGTGCCGTTGGTGTAGGCGGACTGGTTCGCGAAGAATGTCTCGAATATCTGCGCCAGAGCCATCGTTATCAGCGAGAAGAATATACCGCTGACCTTGCTGGAGAATATGAAGTATCCGAGGAACGCTGCGAAAGCACCCGGGACTATCAGCCCCAGCAGGGAGGCAACGATGTTGTTTTCAAGTATCTTCAGGAACCACGGGAGCTCCTCGACGCCCATTCTTGCCATGAACGACGGGATACCGTCCTGAATGGTGAACGAAAGCCCGACGATGTATCCGCCAAGCCCGAACAGAGCCGCGTGGCCGAAGCTCATAAGCCCGGTGTAGCCCCACAGCAGGTCAAGGGAAAGCGCGAAGATCATATAGGCCGCGGTCTTACCCATGAAGCCCGTGCGGTAATCGTTGAAGATGAGCGGGAAGATCAGCAGAAAGATGAAGAGTGCGATGTCTACCCATCTGTTGACGGGCATTTTTTTAATGCGTTCCAGCATATTATCTCTTCTCCTTTCTGAAAAGTCCGTCCGGGCGGAACCGGATAAGCACTACTACTATCAGGAACACGAGTATCTTTGCGTCTACCTCGTTCCAGAAGCCGCCGAGGATAGAGGTGGATTCGCCGATGAGCAGCGAAGAAAGCGTTGTGCCTATCATGGACTGGAGTCCGCCGACGCATACGTTGATGAACGAGTCGGTGATGTAGGAGGCTCCCATGAACGGCGATACGCCGCGTATCGGGGCAAGGACCGCGCCTGCAAGTCCCGCAAGGCCTACACCGAAAGCGAACGTCAGGGAATCGACAGCGTGCGCGTTTATTCCGAGGCATTCGGTCATCGGACGGTTGCTGGTGACAGCCCTCATCTTTGTTCCGAACGGGGTCTTGTAGAAGATTATCCATGTTACCAGCAGGATAACCGCCGCAAACAGGATAATGAAAATGTTGTAGTACGGGATAGTCACGCCGCCGATATCCAGATGACCCTCAAAGGGTATCGCGATGTATTTCAGCTCCGAGCCGCAGATCAGGTTTACAAGCTGCTTCACGATGAGCGACAGCGCATAGGTCGCGAGCAGCGTTTCCGCGGTCTTGCCGTAGAGCTTCCGTATGACCAGACGTTCTATCAGCAGTCCGAACAGCGCCGTCACAACAAACGACATTATCAGCGCCACAAAGAACGGCGCGCCTGCAACGGTGTTGATATAGTAGCAGACATAGGCCCCGAGCATGATACATTCGCCGTGCGCCATGTTGACCACATTCATGTGACCCATGATCACGACAACGCCGAGGGAATATATCAGCAGCAGCGCGGACGCCGATATACCGTTTATCAGCTGAGCAGCGATAAACATAAAATGCACCTCATTTCGGTAAATGGAGCGGCAACCTCTGCCGCTCCATCTCTTTTGGAATAGTGGATACCGCCTTTACTTTGTGGGATCCGGCTTGATGAGCTCAGGAGATTCGTAAACTACCTCGAACTTGCCCTCGTCGCTTACCTTTGCGATCCTGCCCCTGAGATAGAGGTGGTTTGTCTCCGGGTCGAACTTTACCTGACCCTCGGGAACGTCCAGCGAGATGCCGTCCATTGCCTTGATGATGGAAGCTGCGGAGTAGTCGTCAGTCTTTTTCAGAGCCTCTGCAAGAAGCTTTACGGAAACGTAGGTCTCCTCGCCGACAACGGTCATCTCAGCGTCGTCGCCGAACTTCTCGTGGTACTTCTTCAGGAACTCCTTGTTTGCGTCGGTGTCGAGCGTGCTTACATAGTTGATGGAGGTGTAGTGGCCTGCGGCTGTTTCAGCGCCGAGGGCCGCAACGGTGGATTCGTCCAGCAGGTAGGAGGCTACCGGCATTGTGGAAGCGTCCAGACCGTACTGCTTGTACTGCTTGAAGAATGCAACTCCGGAGTCGCCGTTGAGGTTTATGAACAGCACGTCCGGGTCAGCCTCCTTGATCTTTGTGATGATGGAAGAGAAGTCGTTGTGCGCGTTCGGAACATATTCCTCGCCGACTACCTCGCCGCCGCACGCGTCAAGGCTTGCGCGGCACTGTGAGTTGATGAGCTGGGCGTAAACCGTATCAGTGCCCAGCAGGAAGAACTTCTTGCCGATGTTCTCGACCAGCCACGGTACGAAGATATCGCCCTGCTGGTTCGGAACTGCGCCCGTGTAGACCACGTTCTTGGACGGCTCCTCGCCCTCGTAGAATGTGGGATAGATAAGCAGCGAATCGTTGTCCTCTACCACCGGCTCGCAGGCGATACGCGAAGCGGAGGTGTAGCAGCCTACTGTCGCGATGACCTCGTCCTGCATGATGAGCTTCTTTATCTTCTCTGCGGCTGTTGCGGCGTCTGTCGCGTAGTCCTCGAGAACGTAGGTGATCTTCTTTCCGTTGATTCCGCCGGCGTCGTTCACCTCGTCAATAGCCATCTGTGCGGCGTTTATCATACATTCCTCGGTGATGGCGGTAGCGCCTGTCTTTGAGAACAGCAGACCGATTTTTATTTCATCGGACGAGCCGCCCTCGCAGCCGGTCATTCCGGTGACGATGCCCGCGCAGGTGGTTACTGCCAGGGCAGCGGATAAAAGCTTCTTTAAGAATCGTGATTTCATTGTTGTTTCCTCCTTATGTTCCTTTTTCTATTTAGTAAAGCGTTACCACTGCCGGGTCGCGCTTCATGATCACCTTGCCGTTCTTTACGGAATAAAGCACGTCTTTCAGGTACTGTACAGCCTCGAAATCGTTCTCTGCGTCGATGATGAGGAAGTCCGCCGGCTTGCCCTCGCCGATTCCGTAGCGGTCGGTGAGATGCATTGTCTTAGCGCCGTTTTCCGTGATAAGGTCAAGGCTGTTCGAAATCTCATCATAGCCCATGTACTGACATACGTGGAGTCCGAATTCAAGCACCCACAGCATATTTCCTGTGCCGAGGGGATACCACGGGTCGGAGATGGAATCCTGACCGAACGAAACGTTCAGCCCCGCGTCAAGCAGCTCCTTTACCCTTGTTACGCCGCGGCGCTTGGGGTAAGCGTCCGCCCTGCCCTGAAGGTGCGTGTTCTCATGCGGACATACCGCGAAGTTTATCTTCGATTTCTTCAGGATATTGAACAGCTTCATGCAGTAGGCGTTGTTGTAGGAGTGCATTGCCACCGTATGGCTCGCCGTCACCTTATCCGTGAGCCCGCTCTCGTATGCGAGCGTTGCCGCTACCTCAAGGAACCTTGAAGCCTCGTCGTCTATCTCGTCGCAGTGGATATCAATGAGCCTGTCGTATTTCTCAGCCAGCTCAAAGGTCTTTTCCACTGACTTCACGCCGTACTCCCTTGTGTACTCGAAGTGCGGGATACCGCCTACGCAGTCGCAGCCGAGCTTTACAGCCTCTTCAAGGAGCTCCGCGCCCTTCTTGTAGGTGTATATTCCGTCCTGCGGGAATGCAACGAGCTGGATATCCACCTTGTCCCTGTATTCCTCTTTCAGCTCCAGCATGGTCTTGACGCCCAGCATATTCTCATCGCCGGTATCAACGTGGGAGCGGACGTGCTGCACGCCGTAGGACATCATCAGCTCAAGGGTCTTTACGGCGTTTTCCCTCATGTATTCCTTGGTGAGCGGAACCTGCGCCTTGTGATCAGCCCATATCTGGATACCTTCGAATAATGTTCCGCTGAGATTGTGGTGCGGAACTCCGGCGGTCATCGCGTAGTCAAGGTGAACGTGGGAGTCGCAGTAGGGAGGAATGACCAGCTTTCCTGCCGCGTCAATGGTCTCCGGGTCTTCGCCGCCCTGCCCGGCGGGAACTATCTTCCCGAACTTTCCGTTTGTAACCGTGATGTCGTAAAGCCCGTCTTTCTTTCTGAGCTTCGCATTTTTTACCAGCATTTCAGTAACCTCCTGACAATTCAAGAATAAAAAGGCGCAGTCCTGACGGAGCTTTTGTTCTCCATCAGGACTGCGCTGTCCTTTTGCTTGTTTGTATTTTAGCACAATATCCGACAAATTTCGATGTACAGTTTGCACAGTATTGCAATTTATTTTTGTTCTTCCTGCATATTCAGGTATTTGAAGCAGTAAATCGCGTTCTCAGCGGCGAAGCGTTTTTCGGGATCCGAGCAGTTGTGCCCGAGAATATCGAAAATCAGCCTCATGCGGTTGTTCATGGTGTTGCGGTGGATATACAGCCTGTCGGCGGCGCGGCTGGCGTTGCAGTTTTCCTCGAAGAAGCGCTCCAGCGTTATCAGCAGCTCGGAGTTGTGCTTTTTATCGTATTCGATTATGCCGCCAAGCTCCTGCTCGCAGCAGCTCCGTATGAAATCCCGGTCATCTGTCCGGAAAAGCATCTTGATTATTGCAGGAAGCTCCGCGAAATTCCTGCATTTTCTGGTAATTGGATATACGTCAACAGCTCTGACGGTATTCACGGCGTCCCGGTAGCTTGACTTTATGGTGTTCTTCTGGGTGATCTGGCTGCCAAGGGCGAAGTACATATTTTTCATCCCGTATTTATCCGAAGCGAGTGTTACCAGCCTTTCGCCCGCCTCCATAAGGGAGCGGACGGAGTCCGTATCGTCCGTGCCGGTAAGGGCGACTATGCGGTTCTTCTGGATATATGCTATCGGGGTGTTGAGCAAATTGCACACATCGGTCAGGATATGCTGTGTATCCGTCATCTCGGACAGCGCCCGGTCGGAGGTACGCAATACCGCCACGAAGGAGCGCCTGCGCATTTTGTAGCCCGCGCGCTCGATGGTGTTGAAGTGGCTGCGCTCGTCCTCGTCGTAGCCGTATATTATATCCCGCAGCGCCTCGCCGCCCCGCCGTATATAGTGCCGCTCGGCAAACAGCAGGTATGCCACCGCCTTGGTGACTGCGCCTATCGGGACAGAGGCGGGCATTGTGATGACCGGGACGTCCAGCCGGTCGGCCTCGTCCAGCATCTCAGCGGGGAGCTCCATAAAATAATGGCCTATCAGCACCAGTATCGCGGAAATCTGGCGATCGGCACAGATATCCACCATTCTGACAAGATTCGCGGTGTCCCGCTTGACGCCGGAGCCGTAGAGTATCATAAGCTCGCGCCCCTGCACCCACGGGGTAATCTCGTCGTCCTGACAGATGTAGAACCAGCTAACGGTCTTGGAAAGCCCGCCGTTTCCGGCAAGCACCTTCCAGTCCTTTGCTATGTCGAGGTCAAGTATGTCTTTTACGGTTATGTAGTACAGAAAAATCACTCCCGGCTGAAATAGTATACATTAAGTATACCACAGCCGGGAGCTGATTGCAACATATATTTCAGGTGCCGATATCAGTTCATCGTGAGCCCGACAGCCCTCCAGCCGCCGTCTGTCCTGACCGCGTATATCGTGTTGTCCGCCGGGTAGGAGTAGGTCTCCCCGCCGTAATACACGTTGTGCACATAGCTCACGCGCACCGGGAAGCACTCCGCGGAGTACTGCCGTACGCTCACCGTCTTTTCCTCCGTGAAGTCGTATCCGGTGTGGTAGGTGTAGAACTGCCCCTCGTAGGTCCGCAGATCGCTGTAAAGCTTCACGTCCTGCGGGATATAGCCGGATATCGCCGAGAAATACAGGTCGTTCGCGATGTACTTCGAGTACATCTCCGAAAATTCCAGCGCGAACTGCGCCGCTTCCTCCGCGGCGGCGGTGTCCGTCACCGGCAGTGCGCAGGAATACGCGCCGTCCTGCGATTTCTCCGACGGGAGCTTCCCGCCGCCCGCGCCCGTGAACTCCACGTCCGGCGGGTACATCAGCCCGTCTATTGTATAGGTGGTCAGCTCCGGCGGGTCCGGGAGGTAATCCCCGAAATTTTCCCAGCCCTCCACCGGTTCGGAAGTCTTTTTCGCGTATTCCGTCAGCGGCTTTCCGTTTATCAGCGCGGAGCACCCGGTGGGCACCGTCACCGTTACGCTCTCGTTTTTCTCCGGAGTTATCCCGTAGGCGCGGGTGACGCTGTATATCCCGAAACCGTAAACGGAATCCTGCGCGGTCTGCGTCAGCGCTATGTACGCCATCGGCTCGCCGCCGCATATCATCGTGTAGACCGGGTTTTCCCTGGTGCTCTCCCTGGCGCTTTTTTTGAAGGAGAACTCCCCGGTGAAGCGCTCCCGGAGCTGGCGGTGCAGCGCCTCCTCGTCCTCGTAGGGTGAGATATCGCCCTCAGCCGCCGCGTAAAGCAGGTCGAGCTTACCGGAATTGAGCTCCTCTGCCGCCGCGTCCGTAACGTGGTAAATCTGGCAGGCTTCGTACCGCTGGAGGAACTCCCACAGCTTCCCCAGCCCCACGACCGCCGCCGAAAGCGCCGCCGCCAGCAGGACGAAATATATCGCGTAAAAAACTATCGTGCCCTTCCGGCTCCGCTTTTTCGTACTCATTCCTTACCCCTTACCAGTATCGCGGTGCACATCTTGCGCAGTCCTATCAGGCTGGCGCTCTGGTTGATTATCTCGCCGTTGAACATCATGTTCGTGGAGGAGCCGCCGTCAAGATTCGCGGCGTTCACCGCGCCGAAATCGAGCATTACGTCCCGGACGTCCGCAAGGCTCGCACCGAGGCTGTTCGACTGCCTGCCGTCTATCGTCAGCAGGAGCATTGCGCCGTCCGCGCGCTGTCCTATCGCCGTGCGGGGATTCAGCCCGCTTCCGTCGCCGAGAGCCTCAACCGGTTCGCCGTTCACTATCAGGATAGGCCCGAACTTCACCGCGTCGCGGACTCCCATATCTACTGCCTCCTGCACGGTCATCCTGCCGACCACCAGCTTGTTGTCCCATGTTATCCCGATGGTGTCCCATGAATAGTACATCGGCGTGCCCCAGAGGACTTCTCCCTCGGACATGACTATGCCCCACGGCTCGCCGCCGGTCATGTGGCCTGGACGGTCGTCAAATCCGCCGCCATTGACCGCTCCGATTATGTTATCGTAGGAGGCGTAGATATCCGGCAGGGTCCTGCCCTGTTCCTCCAGACCGAATTTTCCCGAGATGCCCACGAACACCCTCGACGGGTCGTAGACCACCATCATCTTGCCCTTGAACGTGGAGCCGCTGACGTCGATTATGTCCACGCCGTCGCCGTCCGGGTCGATGTCCGGGTCGGCTTCTGCGGCGCTCCCTGCGTTATCCGGGGAGGGTATCCGTACTAAATCAGGGTCGGTGATGTCGTCCGTTTCCCTGATGGTGTTCTGGGCGGCTATCTCCTCAACCAGCTCGTCTGAGAGGAATATGTTCGGGACCCACTTTATGGCGCTGGTTTCCCGGCAGGAGATGACGAAAATGTTCCGCGCCGTTTCGGAGGGTCCCTTTTCCATGACGTACACCACGCCCAGCAGGGACGCAAGCACCGCCAGAATTATCGTGAAGAACACCAGCAGTACGCGCCGTATCACCATCGCCGCGGTGCTGGGCTTTTTCTTCTTGAAGCGAGGACGGCTCCGGGGGAGCTGCTTTTCTTCCAGTGTGTTTCCGGTCATTTCTTATCCCCTTCCGAGCCTGCGTAAACCCAGTCGCGCTGGATACCGAAGCTCACGAAAAACAGAATCGTGTCTATAACTATCTTTATCACGGACTGCCAGCCCGCAGAAGCGCTGAACAGAAACGAAACTCCCCGCACGCACAGCGCCGAGGCGGCGAGCTGCCCCGCACAGAGTATATAGTATCTCGCCACGGAGCGCTTCACGCTGCCGCCGGAGCGGAAAACGCGGCTCCTGTTGACGAGGAAGTTCACCAGCGACGATACCACCCGCGCCACCGCCGCAGCCGCAAAAATGCGGAGCGTTTCATTCTCCCCGAAAAGCGGCTGAGTCAGCAGGTTGAGCACCGTGAACAGCCCTATGTCTATCAGCGAACAGCTAATGGAGCTCAGCATGAACCTGAATATCATACCGTAGATACGCAGCGAATCGGTCAGCGGATTGAAGTGCGTGCCCCGGTTGTTGTCGTCGTATATCGTCTGGATCCTGACTTCGCAGAAATCCCTGCCGAGACGCTTCATCTCGAGCAGCATATTGGTTTCGTACTCGAAGCGCTCCCCGCCGAGCTTCACGAGAGCCGGCAGGCACTCCCGCGGGAGCGCCCTCAGCCCCGTCTGGGTGTCGGTTATTTTTATACCGCAGAGGAATCTGAAAACGAACCGGGTCGCGTTGTTGCCGAAGCGGCTTTTGGCCGGGATACCCGCGCCGGAGAAATCCCGGGCGCCAAGCACCGGACGTCCGGTGCGCTCCATTTCCTCAGCGCACCGGCGGATATCCTGCGGGGTGTGCTGTCCGTCGTCGTCAGTGGTGACGACTCCGGAGCAGTCCGGGAAGTGCTCCAGGACGTATGAGAATCCGGTTTTAAGCCCCCGCCCCTTGCCGCGGTTCACCCCGTGACGGAGCACCGTACACTGCGGTATCTCCGTCAGCCGGGAGAATATCGGGGCGCACTCCGGGAGGCTTCCGTCGTCTATTATGACTATATGCTCAAAACCCGCGGAAATCAGCCCGTCAACCACGCCGAAAATCTTCTCCTTCGGGTTGTAGGTCGGCAGTACTGCCGGAACATTCATGCTATCACTTCCCATTTTCTTTTGGTCACCTCTAAAAATTATAGCACATAATATTCCATTTGTAAACATGATTCGACATATTGTAACCGAATTGTAATTAATGCACATCCCCGTGATATTCCCCGTTTCAGGCATTGATTCCGGAACGAAATTCCGTAGGAAAATAATACGGGGGGCAGCGCTCGGGCGCCATAAATCCCAAAAAGCTGCTCCCGCAGGAGCTTTCGGGCGGGCTATCGCAGTGCTGATACGGAAAATCCCGGCAAAATCGTGCCGGGTACAAACCAGAAAGCTAACAGATATTGTATCACGGAAATAATGGTTACAGTTCAGATGCCAAATAAGCTCTCCGAATTCTATGTTAAAAAAAGCCGCACAGCAGTGCGGCTTTTTCGTTATATGGTGGAGATGGGGGGATTCGAACCCCTGACCTCTTACATGCGAAGCAAGCGCTCTCCCAACTGAGCTACACCCCCATTACTCACCCATTATAGCACAAGTTTCCCTGAAAATCAAGTAGATTTTTGGATTTTTCCGTTGATCCCCACAAAAAACGCCTGCCCCGGACGGGACAGGCATTTAATATTGGTCGCCTCTGAAAACCGGTTTGAAAAAGGAAAACGGGTAGAGTGCACCGAATGCGATGAATGCCTCCTCGTAAGGCTGTATGCCTCAGCACGATGCCGCAGAGCGAAAGAAGCAGGCGGTGTGCTATACACATTTTCACTCAAAAAGTTTTCAGAGGTGACCTATTATGAAATCGCAGGGATCAGGCGTTCTTCTTTCCTCTTTCCTGTGCCCAGATCCACAGCGGACCAGCAAGGCAAACGGAGGAATAGAATCCGACCAGCATACCGATAGCAAGCGGTATGGAGAAGCTGAGTATCGAGGTAACGCCCATCAGCGCGCACACAACGGATACGGAAACCATCGCCGCAACAGTCGTGGCTGTCGTGATGATGGAACGCGGCAGCGTCTGGTTTATGGACAGGTTTACAAGCTGGGCGTCCGTGAGCTTCTTGCCGTACTTTGCGCGGTTTTCACGCAGACGGTCGTAAATGATGATCGTGTTGTTGATGGAGTATCCGAGCAGGGTCAGGATAACCGCCATAAAGTTGGAATCCAGCGACATTCTGCCGAATACGAACACCGCGTAGGTTATCGCAACGTCGTGCAGCAGGCAGATAATGGCGATAACGCCCGCCTTCCAGCCGCCTATCTTCTGGAATCTGAACGCGATGTATACGGTCAGCAGAATGAACGCTGCGCCTACCGCGATAAGGCAGGAGATAAGGAACGAAGTACCGGAAGTAGCGCTTACGTTTGTTGTGTCGATGTTCTGAACGCCCTTTTCAGGGAGCGCATTCTCAACTGCGTCGTTTATTTCGTTGAGCTTGTCGTCGTCCATCTTCTCGTCAGCCGCAAAGGAAACCACCATGGTATTGAGACCGCCCGTGAAGCTGGTACCTGTTGTGATGCTGACCTCGGGAACGTCGCCCAGCGCCGCAATGGCGGACTTGGTTGCAGCGATGTCCGCGTCGGTTATCTCGCCGGAGTAGCTGTAAGTCAGCATGGAACCGCCCTTGAAGCGGATATCCACCTTTACGCCGAACACGAATGTGCAGATAAACGTCAGCACGATAACGGCAGCGGAAATAATGCAGAATATCTTTCTCCTGGAAACGAAATCCACCCCGAATGCCGTGGGAACTGCGGGACCCTTGACGTCAGCCTCGCCGGCAGCAGCGGTATTCTTCTCTCCGCCGTAGAACCACGGCTTCTTGAATGCCTTGAATCTGGAGAGCGAAGTTGTCATCATTCTGGTTGCCCAGCATGCCATGATGAAGTTCATAATAACGCCGACAAGCAGTGTGAAGCCGAATGAATAAATGGTACCGTCTGTGGAAGCGCCGAACCATGTGCCGAATACCAGCATAAGGATAACGGCAACGATGATTACGGTGAGGTTAGAGTCGAGTACAGCCGTGAAGCCGCGGGAGAATCCGTTCTTGATAGCTCCGTCGATAGTTCTGCCGGACTTCAGCTCCTCGCGGATTCTTTCTGCGGAAAGGACGTTCGCGTCAACGCCCATGCCTATCGACAGGATAATACCTGCGATACCGGGTATCGTGAGCGTGCTGCTCGCATTGAATCCGAAGAATCCTGTCACAGCCGCGAACATACCAGCCACCTGACCCGCGAGCGCGATAACTGCAACAACGCCGGGCAGACGGTAGTAGCCTATCATGAATATTGCGATAACGATGAACGCGATAACGCCGGCAATGCCCATTGCGTCGCGCGCGCCCGTGCCGAGGATAGGAGAGATCGTGGAGAGGTTCTTTACCTCCAGCTTGAACGGAAGCGAACCGCCGTTTATCATATCGGCGAGCTTCTTTGCCTCGGTGTAGCCGTTCTCTCCGGTGAAGCTGCCGGAGATGGAAGCCTGTCCGTCAGAGATGACTGCGCTTACGGACGGAGCGCTTATCTGCTCGTCGTCCATCCAGATGGAGATACGGGAGCCGTCCTCTTTCGCTTTGGTGGTTGCCTCCTTGAAGGCCTCCTTGCCGCTGTCGTTGAGGGAGAGGTGAACAACGTAGCTCTGGGACAGCGTGCTTTCAGTGTCCATGCCGACCTGTGCGTTGGCAACGTCCTTACCGGTGAGCACGAGCTCCAGATCCTCGTAGGTCTGGCCGTCCTGAAGATCTCCGCTGTAACCCATGCGGAAGCTCAGCATTGCGGTAGCGCCGATCTCCTGTACAGCCTGCTCCGGGTCGAAGCTGGTGTCGTCGGCCTGCCACGGGAAGCGCACGATTATGTTGTTCGAGCCGAAATCCTCGTAGACCTCATAGTCGTTGATGTTCTGATTGATAAGACGGGTCTCGATGATGGACTTCGCCGCGTCGAGGTCGTCGTTTGAAATAGCCTCGGTGTAGTCGTCCGGTGCGCCGAATGTTACGTTAACGCCGCCGCGGATATCAATACCCCATCTGATGTCGTCGATGCCTGCGATGATCGTTGTTTCGTTATCGCCGTAGCGGGTGCTTATACCCAGCGTGGAGAGCAGCGAAAATGCGATTATCAGGGCGGCAACAACGAAGAACACGGGTCTTCCTATCTTTTTCTTCAAATGTAGCTCACTCCATTTCGTGTTAACGGCATACTGCCGTAATTATAATCATACCATTCTATTATAATATAAAAAGCGGGATTAGTCAATAGCTAAATCCCGCCAGAGGAAAAATTTTTCACTTGTATATCAGCTTTTCAGTGTTGAATCTATCCGTATAGCCGACGTACCAGCCAAACTTTGTAACGGCAGGAATTACCGCATAGTACAGTATCATCAGCGCCGGGAACAGCGGAGACATTATGTCAATCTGCCGGAAGTCCGTTGCGACCCACGCCTTGTCCGCAAGCTCCGGCACGGGCACAAAGGTCTGTATGAACGGATATGCGCTGCCGCTTACGAAACGGTACACAAGGAACGTATCCGCCTGCGGGAAGAACAGCTTGTTCAGCAGGAGCACCACCGAGGGCAGAGCCGCAATCGCGAACATTATAAGTCCCAGCCATATCCAGCGGTGCGGCAGGGGAGCCTCTACCCGGTGATTCTTTACAAGACTGCGCTCCCTTGCCCCGTCCTTCCACGCGACAGTGAACATCAGCATGAAGAATATAAGCGTCCCGCAGAGTATCGCCAGCACGTTGAACACGACCTCGGAGCCGTAAAAATCAAGATTCGTAGCGAACATCGTCAGCGCCATCGTCATGAACAGGCAGAGAAAATTCCCCAGGACGATATAGCCGAAGCCCTGCAAAAGCAGGTTATAGAATGGCTTGCGTTTCATTTGGATTCCTTTCAGAAAATTCCTTGTGTAATTCCGGAAAAACGTGAGATACTATTCCCGAAAGAAAACCGGGCGTCCGGAGCACACAGGAATCGAGGTATTTATTATGAGCAGTTTCAAGAACAGGCAGAGCGCCGAGATACTCGGCAGCGTATACAGAAATGCCGAGATGGCATACGAGGCTTCCGGAGACGTGCTGAAGCGCTGTCCCAACAGAAGCCTTGCGGGCGAGATATCCGCCCAGCGCGACCGCTACCGGGACGTTGCCGCGCAGGCGCGTACCGAGATAGTCCGCCGAGGAGGCGTGCCGCGCCCCTACCCTGCCTACGCAAAGGTGATGTCGAAGATGGGCATAGCGATGAAAACCGCGAACAGCCGCAGCAGCAAGACGATAGCCTCACTGATGATAAGGGGCACCACCATGGGTATTATCGATATGCAGCACGCGGTGAATTCCTCGCACGGGGCGGAAAACAAGGTGCGCACGGACGCCGAAAAGCTCCTCCAGCGCGAGCAGGACTTCTGCGACCACCTGAAGGGCTACCTGTGAACGGCGTTTCGACATATCAGGAAAACGTCCCCTGCGACGTGGAGGCTGAGCGCCGCCGCGGCAGGGAGCCGGAGCGCCGCTCCCCGGTCAGCGGAAGAGGGGGTCAGCGCCCCTGCCAGTCGGGATTCACGACATTATTGTTGACGATGTTGTCGTAAACGATTTTCGCACGGCGGCGCTGCTCCTTAGCGTCGTCGTCGTTTCCTGTCATATTGCTGGAGAATTCCTCCCGGATATAAAGACCTACGGTGTCCGGGCAGCTCTTCCAGCGCGCCTCCCTGATGAAGCCGGTTGTGTTGAGCTGGAGTCCGCAGCCGTCATAAAGCACGGCGTCCGGGTATTCCTCCGACATATCACAGAAGAACTGCACCAGCAGGTGGGAGTCCTCCTCTTCGTCAGTTCCCGCCTCGGAAGTGCCGTTGGTGGCAATGGAGTTTATCAGCGGGATTATCCCGGTATCCGTGAGGTACATCTGGCTGTCGCCCGCCATAAGCTCCGAGGAGAATTTCAGGTTGTTGGAATCGTAATACTCCGACATTCCGTTTTCATCGGACAGATTGATGAAGTTCACCGCAACGTGAACGTAGCCGTTGCCGTCGAAATCCGGACAGTAGCGCTCCAGGGCGGTTTCGATGTCCTTTGTCTTGGCGTATATGCCGGAAGAATTCGAGTTGGAGATGGCAAGCACATAGAGGTCGCGCTTCTCGCGGGTGACGAGCTGTACGGTAAGTATCGTGAGCAGCACCAGCGTGAACGCTATCCCGACAACGCGCCACTTATAATGATAGAAGAAGTTCTCGACCGCTTTCCAGCCGGTGGGCTTTTCGTAGACGGGCTCGCCCTCCTCGGGGAATTCCTCGCTTTCCTCGATTATGCCCTGCTTCAGCTTCAGCAACTCGGCTTTTTCGCGCTGCTGTCGCTGCTGCTCCTCTATTTCGCGGCGGACCTTTTCCATGGGGTCCTTCTTCCTGCGGCGAATGGGCTGCGCGGAACCGTCGTCGTCATTCAGAATGCTTTTGTACTGATTTTCTTTGTTTTCGTTGTTATCTGGCATTTTATTCTCCTGTGGGTGAATGGATAGGCTGGATATATAGCGTCAGCTTTCTGACTTTCCGTATTTTCGTACAAGATGGGTCACCGGTGCGACAGTCACGCACAGCGCGGAGTATATCACGAAATACACCGTGAATCCTCCCGCCTCCGCGCCGAAAACCGTGCCTTCCGAAAGCAGGAACGCAAGCGGCGGGAAAAGCGCGGTGAACCACCTGCGGCGCAAGTCCCACCCGGCAAAGACCGCAGCGGCAATGCAGAACATCGGATCCAGCGCGAAGAAAAGCGCGATACACGCCATCATTCCCGCGTCTGAGGGAGCGGCCGCCGTTATTATCGCCGGGACAAGCAGCATTACCACAAGGCTCGCCGCCAGCGCGGAGGCCGTTATTATGATATCGCGCCTGTGAGTCCTGATAAATGCGAGTATTTCAGACATCGTGGTTCTCCTGCTTGTCGGCTTTGTTTTTGCAGCGTTTCATTATTATCAGCGTGATTATCAAGAATAAAAGCTCTATCGCGACGTACATAAGCCAGCCGGTCGGAAACCTGATTTCTCCTATTATACAGAACAGCACCTGCAAAACGGCGATATGCCATCTCCTTTTTAGGTCGCGTCCGGTATAGATCCCGACAGCGAGGAATATCGCGGGAAAGATCACAAAAGCCAGCGGAACTACGATGAAAAATCTGGTTTCGAAGTCCTCAATATTTGCTATGAGCGGGTGGACAACCAGTAACATAACGACATCAAAGGCTAGAAATGCTGTGGTCGTTATGATACCGCGCCGGTGCCTTTTGAAAAACGCTGCGAACTTATTCATATCGTTACCCTCTGCGCGGCGCATTATACCGCTAATTATGGCGGCGAATCACGCTCTATAAATCATAAAGCCGCAGAATAGCTTTGCGGCTTTATGTTTCGTATTCTTATGAATTACTTTTCAGGCTTCATCGTCGGGAAGAGCAGAACATCGCGAATGCTTGCGGAATCCGTCAGCAGCATAACAAGACGGTCGAAACCGAAGCCAAGTCCGCCTGTCGGGGGCAGACCGTATTCCAGCGCGGTGATGAAGTCCTCGTCCACCTGCGCGTCGTTTCCGCCCTGTGCGCGCTTTGCGGCAACCTGCTTTACGAAGCGCTCCTTCTGGTCGAGCGGGTCGTTCAGCTCGGAGAATGCGTTGCCGAACTCGGTTCCGTTCATGAAGTACTCGAAGCGCTCGGTGAACGCCGGGAACTCCGGCTTTCTCTTTGCAAGCGGGGAGTTCTCAACAGGATAATCGTAGATTATTGTCGGCTGAATGAGGTTATCCTCGACGAACGCCTCGAAGAACGCGATAAGAACGTGTCCCTTTGTGGAGTTCTCGTCCAGCTCGTCGTCAACGTGGTGCTCCTTTGCGCAGGCTCTTGCGGCTGCGTCGTCCTCCCAGCTGTAATAGTCAACGCCGGCGTACTTCTTTACTGCGTCTATCATGGTGAGGCGCTCCCAGGGCTTGCCTACCGCGATCTCCTTGCCCTGATAGGTAACTGTGTCGGTGCCGCATACGTTCAGCGTAACCGTGCGGTAAAGCTCCTCGATGAGGTCCATCATGCCGTAATAATCGGTGTATGCCTGATACATCTCGATGGAGGTGAACTCGGGGTTGTGAGTGGCGTCCATGCCCTCGTTGCGGAATATTCTGCCGACCTCGTAGACCTTGTCGAAGCCGCCCACGATAAGGCGCTTCAGGTAGAGCTCGGTCTCGATCCTGAGGTACATATCAATGTCCAGCGCGTTGTGGTGTGTCTTGAACGGACGTGCGGCTGCGCCTATCTCCAGCGGGAGCAGGGTGGGCGTGTCAACCTCCAGATATCCGCGGCTGTCGAGGAAGTTCCTTATTTCGCGGAGTATTCTGGAGCGCTTTACGAATGTATCCTTGTTCTCCGGGTTTGCGATGAGGTCAAGGTAGCGCTTTCTGTAACGCTCCTCCTTGTCCTTCAGTCCGTGCCACTTCTCGGGCAGCGGAAGCAGGGACTTGGACAGCAGGGTTATCTCCTCTGCGTGAACGGAGATCTCGCCCATCTTTGTGCGGAAAACCCTGCCCTTGATGCCGATAATATCGCCGAGGTCCCACTTCTTGAACTCAGCGTAGGTATCCTCGCCGACATCGTCCTTGCGGACGTAAACCTGCATTCTGTCGGAGCCGTCGCGGATATCCATGAAGCTCGCCTTGCCCATAATACGGCGGGTCATCATTCTGCCTGCGATGGCAACGTCCGTGTTTTCAAGCTCCTCGAAGCGGTCGCGTATCTCCTTGTTGGTGATAGTTACCGGGAACTTTGTTATCCTGTATGGATCCTTGCCGGCTTCCTTGAGCGCCGCAAGCTTCTCAAGCCTTACGCGGTGCTGCTCGTCAAGCCGCTCGGCGGTCATCTCATCGTTCTGCTCTGCCTGATTTTCGATATTCTCTGCCATTTATCAGTCTTCCTCCTTCTTGGTGATGTTGAGTATCTTGAACTGTATCTCGCCGGAAGGAGCCTCGGCGGTAACCGTTTCCCCGACTTCATGACCGATGAGCGCCTTGCCTATCGGGGATTCATCGGACATATGTCCCTTGTCGATGTTGGCTTCGCTGGTGCCGACGATCTGGAAGGTCATTTCCTCTTCCATCTCGATGTCAAGGATAGTAACGATGTTGCCGATGCCGACCTTCTCAGTGGAGATCTCATCGTCGTCGAGGATCACTGCGTGTGCGAGAGTCTGCTCGATCTCAGCGATACGGGACTCGATAAGACCCTGCTCGTTCTTTGCTTCATCGTACTCACTGTTCTCGGAAAGGTCGCCGAAGGAACGCGCCATCTTGATCTTGGCTGCGATCTCCGGGCGGACTACGGTCTTGAGATTTTCAAGCTCTGCCTCGAGCTTCTTAACGCCTGATTTTGTTAACTTTGTTGTAGGCTTCATGTTCGGTTGTCCTCCAGAATCATAATATTATTACAGCGGAATGCTGCGAAAATCATTGAATCATTCAGCGGGTATCAGCGGCGTCAGCACCTCAATAGCTTTCTGGAGCTGTGAGTCTGCGTCATCGCTGACGCTTCCGGGAACCGCCCCGGCGGGGAGCTCCGTCACATAGTCGGGCTTAAGTCCGCTGCCGTCCCATGTGCCCGAGCGGGTGTATATCCTGCCGACGGAGATCGTCAGCGCGCTGCCGTCGGAAAATGCGTAGGTATTCTGCATGACCGCCTTGCCGAATGTCTGCGTGCCTATCAGCAGCGCGCCGCATTCATCGCGCAGCACTGAGGCGAGAAGCTCAGCCGCGGACACGGTCCCGTTGTCCACAAGTACCGCCATCGGTATATCCAGCGAGTTAGCGGAATCCGTTTCTATAAGCGTCTTGCGGCTTCCATCGGAATACTCCACGGTGGCGGCTATCGCTGAGGGGACGAACTGGTTCAGTATCGGCTTCAGCGCGCTTGTAACTCCGCCGCCGTTCTGACGCAGGTCGATTATCAGCGCCCTGGCTCCGACGTTCCGGGCGTTAGTGAGCGCCGTGACGAACTGGTCGGAGGTCTTTGCGTTGAACGTAGTTATCTGTATATAGCAGATATTTCCGTTTATCATTCTGGACGATACGGATTCTATCTCGAGCTGCTGACGGATAAGGTTCACCGAAATGCTCTCGCCGTCGCGCAGGAGCTGGAGCGCCAGTCTTGTTCCCACCTCGCCGGAGATACGTTCCATAGCCTGACCGGTTTCCATGGAAAGCAGGCTCTTTCCGTCTATCGCGGTGATGATGTCGCCGGAGAGTACGCCGTTGAGCTCCGCGGAGCTTCCCTTGTAGACGGTGGTTATCTTCAGGTAGCCGCTGGAGTCCTCCTCCGCCTCGAATCCCGCTCCGAGGATAACGCCGGCCTGAGTCTGCTGGAGCTCGTAATAGGCGGACGGCGCGATGTAGGAGGCGTATTTGTCGCCGGTTCCTGAAATATAGCCGTTGATGGTGCTCGCTTCAAGGATATCATCATCGAGAGAGCCGGAACCGATGTAGTTCTGCCGCACGGTGGCGTCAATCTCCTGAAGCTTCTGGTATATGCCCTCGTAATCCTGCGAGGTGCCTATCTTTGAGTTGTAGATGTTAAGCGACACCGTCCATGTAAGGACGAATGTTATGGCGCAGCCTATCGCAACAAGGCTGATGGCTATGCCGAGGGAAATCTTCTTGTTCAAGGTGCTGTTCCTTTCTCAGACCTTAATGTGCCTTCCGGTGCTTATCACCGTTCCCACCGCGCCGAGGAGCGCTCCTGCCGCGCAGTTTGCCGCAAGCACTATCCACATGATGTCCCGGAACGGCGTGAATCCGTAGAATCCGAACATCTGCCAGAGCGTAAGGTCGGTCGCAAAAAGGGAGAACACAGCGTCGTACACCAGCCAGCACAGTCCCCATGAGGCTGCCCCGGCAAGAATGCCGATGAACATACCCTCCACGAAGAACGGAGTCTTGATGAATCCGCTGGTGGCGCCGACATAGCGCATTATATTGATCTCGTTGCGGCGTGCGTAAACGCTGGTGCGTATGGAGTTCGACACGATAACTATGCTGACCGCCACAAGGGCAATCAGCACGGCTCCGCCGATTATCGAGAACGTGTTGCGGATATGGAGCAGCACGCTTGCGAAATCGTAGGGTGCCTTTACCTGCTCGACGCCTTCCAGCCCGCTTATGCTGCTGACAACGCGGCGTATATCCGAAAGCTCCTTCACGCGGACAAGGAAAGTTTCCGGCATGGGGTTCTCGTCAAGGTAATCCAGAAGCTCGCTGTATTCCGCCATGTCGTTACGGAAATCGGCAAGCGCCTCCTCCTTGGAGTAGTACCTGACATCGGTGAGCTCACTGTTCTTGTCCAGCACGGATTTGATGTGCTCCACCTGCTTGTCGGTGACGTTCTCCCGGAGATATATGGTTATTTCGTTCGTATCCTCGATGTTGCTCATTATCCTGTTGACGTTCATCATCATGAGGAGGGCGCAGCTTACAAGCAGCAGGCTCACCATGAGTATGCTGAAGCTGGCAAAGGACATCAGGAAATTCTTCCATACGGAGGATATTCCCTTTTTAACAAGGTATGTGGCATTACTCGTCCTCATCTGATGAACCTCCGATCACTTCGTCGAATGTTATCGAACCGTCCTCTATGTTGATGATCCTGCCGCCAAAATGCTTTACAAGGTCGTGCTCGTGCGTTACCATGATTATGGTGGTCCCTGCGGAGCGGTTTATGTCCTTCAGCAGCTCCACTATCTCATAGGAAAGGCGCGGGTCGATGTTTCCGGTGGGCTCGTCCGCTATTATGAGACCGGGGTCGTTCGCAAGCGCCCTTGCGATGGCGACTCTCTGCTGCTCTCCGCCGGAAAGCTCCCGCGGGCGGCTCTTCGCCTTGTCGGCGAGGTCAACGAGGTTCAGCACATAGGGCACGCGGTTCTTGATGAAGCGGGTGCTCTTATCCGCGATACGCAGCACGAACGCAACGTTTTCGTATACGTTCAGCTCCTGTATCAGCCGGAAATCCTGAAACACCATGCCTATCGAACGGCGGAACTTCGCGATGGCGTTGCCCTTGAGCTTCGCGAGGTTGCTGCCGTTCACGAACACTCTGCCGGAGGTCGGCGTTATCTCGCGCATGAGCAGCTTCACAAGGGTGGATTTACCCGCGCCGCTGCCGCCGACTATGAACACGAATTCCCCGTCGTTTATCCGGAGGTTTATATCCTGAAGCGCGTCTACTCCGCTGGAGTAGTGCACGCTTACATTCTTTAATTCTACCATTTCTTCTCCCTCGGATCGATATCTGTTATTTTCCCCAAAACTTTTCTGTAACGGAGGTTTTCATAACCCCTCTAATACACTTCAAAGGCTGTCCCACCGGAAAGCGGGGCAGCCGCAGTTTGTCGAAAAAGTGCCTCTTGCCCGCGCAGCGGGCTTTTAAAATCCGTTTTTTGCCACGGGTCTCCCGGGGCAAAAAACACTTCTATCCCAGCAAGTGTGCGGGTTGGCGGCATAGCCGCCAAGACGTGCGCGCAACTGGGATGTTCGGCGGAAAAGTCCCTTCAGGGACTTTTTCGCCGATTCCAGATTGTCCCGCCGGAAAGCGGGGCAGCCGGATTTGCAGCAATTACGCCGCTGACATCAGAACTTGGTCGGGTTTGCAGCGAGGTATTTCTTTACCATCAGCGCGATCTTGAAGATTATCGCGTGGTCGAATTCGCGCAGGTCCAGGCCGGTCAGCTTCTTTATCTTGTCGAGGCGGTAAACCAGCGTGTTTCTGTGAACGAACAGCTTTCTGGAGGTCTCGGAAACGTTCAGGCTGTTCTCGAAGAACTTCTGAATGGTGAACAGAGTTTCATGGTCGAGGGACTCTATGGAATTCTTCTTGAAAACCTCCTTCAGGAACGTTTCGCAGAGAGTAGTCGGCAGGTGATAGATAAGGCGCGCTATACCGAGGTTGTCGTAGCTTACGATGTTCTTGTCGGTGTCGAATACCTTGCCGACCTCAAGGGCGGTCTGCGCCTCCTTGAATGAGCGCGCGAGATCCTTTACGCCGACAACGGGCGTGCCTATTCCGACGTTCACCTTTGTGAAGAACTCGCTGGAAAGCGTGTCGGAGATAGAACGCGCGAGCTTTTCAAGGTCGCGGACGTCTATGTTGTTCTTTACTTCCTTGACGAGGACGATATCCGTCTCGGTTATGTTGAATACAAAGTCCTTGTTCTTGTCCGGGAACAGGTTCTGTATAACGTCGTAGGCGGAAACGTCGTTGGAGGAGATAACGCTTATGAGGAACACCACTCTGCTGATATCGGAGTTGAAATGGAGCTCTCTTGCCTTGAGGCTGATATCGCCCGGGAGCACGTTATCAAGGATTATGTTCTTTACGAAGTTGTTTCTGTCGTACTTTTCATCGTAGTACTGCTTTATTCCGGACAGGGAGATGGCGATAACGCTTGCGTACTTGCCGGCAGGCTCGTCAGTGCCCTCTACGAATACCGCGTAATCCGGCTTTACATGGATACCGAAGGGCTTGTAGGTGTAGCCGTCCCGGATAAATACCTCGTGGGAATCGCCAAGCTCTATCGGAAAGAAATCATTTCCGCCGCCGACCCTTGTAAGGTCGCTGCAGGCGATGATGGTGCCGTTCTCATCGATAACTCCGATAACTCTGTTAACTGCGTCCTTCATCTGATGAACGATGCCCTGAAAAAGCCTGTTAGACATTCTATTACCTCTTTCTGCGGTGCGCGGATATCACAGTCCGCACCGCCACTTTCTGCGGACCCCTCTGGGTCAGGCGGCGCGCGGCGGACGACCCGCGTGTTTTGTTCGTGTCATGCCGCTGGATATAAGCGGCGATAATACTCTAATCTATATTGTACTAAAAAATTCAGAAAAAATCAAGTGTTTTTTATGTATTATGTAAAAATTCCTTTATTTTTTTCGGTATGCTTGCAAATTGAACTGAAAAGTAATATAATAAAATGGCACAATAATAATCTTATCAGGACAACATTTCCTGTCGATTATCACTATAAGTAGAAAAAGAGGTATGTATAACAATGTGTAATTGCAACAAGGAAAAATATTACATCACCACCCCGATCTATTATCCGTCCGGAAATCCGCATATAGGCCACTGCTATACGACGGTTGCCTGCGACACCATCGCGAGATTCAAGAGAATGCAGGGCTATGACGTAATGTTCCTGACCGGAACGGACGAGCACGGTCAGAAGATAGAGCTGAAAGCAGAGGAAAAGGGCGTAACTCCCAAGGAGTACGTTGACGAGATAGTAGCCAACTTCAAGCGCCTGTGGGATACCATGGGGATAAGCTACGACAGATTCATCCGCACCACCGACGACTACCATGTTTCCGCCGTGCAGAAGATATTCAGGACCCTCTACGACAAGGGATATATCTACAAGGGCGAATACACCGGCAAGTACTGCACTCCCTGCGAGAGCTTCTGGACCGAGAGCCAGCTCGTGAACGGAAAGTGCCCCGACTGCGGCAGGGACGTCATCGACGCCCACGAGGAAGCATACTTCCTGCGTCTTTCCGACTACGCGGAAAAGGTGGAGAAGTTCCTCACCGAAACCGACTACCTCCAGCCGAAAAGCCGCGTGAACGAGATGGTAAACAACTTCATCAAGCCCGGACTGGAGGATCTCTGCGTTTCCAGAACCAGCTTCAAGTGGGGCGTTCCGGTGGATTTCGACCCCGGACACGTCGTTTATGTATGGGTAGACGCGCTCTCCAACTATATCACGGCGCTGGGCTACGACAACGACAAGTACGACGATTTCAGCAAGTACTGGCCGGCTGACCTGCACATGACCGCAAAGGAGATCGTGCGCTTCCACTCCATCGTATGGCCGATCATTCTGATGATGCTCGACCTGCCGCTGCCGAAGCACCTTTACGGCCACGGCTGGATAAACTTCAACGGTCAGAAGATGTCCAAGTCCCTGGGCAACGTTATCGACCCGTTCGTGCTCGCAGAGCGCTACGGCTCTGACGCGGTGCGTTACCAGATACTCCGGGATATGCCCTACGGCTCCGACTGCAACTTCTCCAACGAGATAATGATAGGCAGGATAAACACCGACCTCGCCAACGACCTCGGAAACCTTGTTTCCAGAACCGTTGCGATGGCTGACAAGTATTTCGGCGGAACTCTCCCCGAGGAGAAAAAGGCGGAGCCCATAGACGAGGAGCTCCGCACAATGGCTGCCGCC
Organism: uncultured Oscillospiraceae bacterium; assembly: GCA_934481355.1. Lineage (GTDB taxonomy): Bacteria > Bacillota > Clostridia > Oscillospirales > Ruminococcaceae > CAG-115. The sequence continues at coordinate 134,915 of CAKSPH010000001.1, forward strand.
CTCAGGGAGCCGGTATCTAGGCTCGTCGGTGAGGCTCAGCTCTCCAGGGCGCTGGAGGAGATATTCAAGGTAGTTTCCCGCGCGAACAAGTACATTGATGAAACCGCTCCGTGGGTACTCGCAAAGGACGAGGCGAATATGCCCAGACTTGCGGCAGTGCTCTACAACCTGCTGGAGAGCATTCGCATATGCTCCGGTCTACTGTATCCGTTCATGCCCAAGACCATGCCGAAGGTATGGGAGCAGATAGGCACTGACGAGAGCATGACAGCCTACGACACCCTGGGAACATTCGGCGTGCTCCCGCAGAACGTGACCGTTCACAAGGGAGAGGTGCTGTTCCCGAGAATAGACATGGAGAAGGAGATAGACGAGCTCAACAGCCTGCTCACTCCCGCAAAGGCTATCCGTGAGAACGAGGATCTCGACAAGGCGAACATCATCACCATCGACCAGTTCGCCGAGGTGAAGCTCCGCAGCGGCGAAATTACCGCCTGCGAAAAGGTGAAGAAGTCCAAGAAGCTGCTGAAGCTCACCGTTGACGACGGCAGGAACGGCAGACAGATAGTTTCAGGAATCGCTTCATGGTATCAGCCGGAAGACCTCATCGGAAAGAAGATCGTATTTGTTGCTAACCTCGCTCCCGCAAAGCTCTGCGGAGAGCTCAGCGAGGGCATGATACTCGCCTGCGACGCAGGTGAAAACGACGTAAGGGTGCTGTTCCTCGACAAGGAAGTCCCGAACGGAAGCACCATTAGATAATTCAGAATTCATAATTCGGAATTAGGAATCATTGGTGCCGCTGTCGCGGCAGTTATCCGATTGTATCAAAAATTGAAATCCGCCGCGAAGCGGCACCGAAATTCCGAATTAAGAATTCCGAATTCCGAATTAAATTTTGGGGGTGGTTTTTTGGATATTTCAAGAATGGCGGATATTGCGTCAGTCAGCCGGACTACGCTGACGCATTCCGCGGAACACCGCACGCAGGAGAAGTCCTCCACGCTGGCGGCCGACCACACGGACGCGTTCATAAAGTCAGAGGCAGCTTTTACGCCCGCATACACCAAAAAATCAGCCCAGAAGCAGGCGAGCGACAACAACCTTACCCAGCGCGAGGACAGCGAGGATAAGGTTGGCGCAATAAAGCAGAGCGAGGGCGCGAATAAATCCGAACTCATGGCTGAGGGCATACAGCACATTATCCGCGCAATGCTGGTAAAGCAGGGCGAGGTGCTGACCGGAAATATCCCGAGCATAGGCGCGAAGCTCTATTCAGACGAGCTTCTGTCACAGATACGGCGGTTGTACGGCAATTCCGCCGAGGCGGAGGACGCCCCGGAATACTGGTCGGCGGACAACACCGCAGACCGTCTGCTGCTGTTCTTTGACTGCGTTTCAGTGGACGGCGACAAGTTCAGCCTGCTGGAGCGGAGCTTCCGCGGCGCATTCAACGATACGGAGCAGCTTTTCGGCGGCCGCGGGCGGCTTCCGCTGGAGAGCTACGAAACAAGGGCGCTGGTGAACGAAAAGTACTTCAGCGTACAGGGTAACAATGGCAATATTTGATACACACGCGCACTATCTCCCGGAGGACTTCGGCGGGGAGCTTTACCCGCTCCTCGACAGAATGCCGGAGATGGGCGTAGAGCGGATAATGGCGGTGGGCTACGACCTGGCTTCCTCAAAGGCGGAGCTGGAGCTCGCCCGCAGATATCCCTATATAGTTTCGGCGGCGGGGATTCACCCGGAGAACTGCGAAAACCTCCCGCATGACTGGCTTTCACAGATAGAGGAAATGCTGACCCAGCCGGAGGTAAAGGCGCTCGGCGAGATAGGGCTCGACCGCCATTACGAGGGCTACGACAGGGATCTTCAGGCTGATGTGTTCGAAAAGCAGCTCATGCTTGCGCAGAGGCTGGATATGCCGGTGATAATCCACAGCCGGGACGCCTGCGAGGACACTATGACGCTCCTGCGGAAATACAGACCGCGCGGGGTGATGCACTGCTTCTCATACAGCCCGGAGATAGCAGAAGAGGTAGTGAAGCTGGGTATGTACGTCGGCTTCACGGGAGTCCTTACATTCAGGAATTCCAAAAAGGCATGGGCTTCCTGCGGGGCGGTTCCCGCCGACAGGCTCCTGCTGGAAACGGACAGCCCGTATATGGCTCCGGTGCCGCACCGGGGAGAGAAATCCCACAGCGGAATGATAAAGTACACAGCGGCAAAAATGGCGGAACTGAAAGGCTTTTCCACAGAGGAAATGACCGAGATTTGCAGACAGAACGGCGAACGGCTGTTCGGCATCTGATTTGGAGGAAACATGGACGCAGACGGCAATCGAAGTAACACGCAGAACGATGAAGAAAAACAGGAAAGCCATAAGGCTGCAAAATTCTTTCTCGGCTGGCTGGTGGCGCTCAACAAGGGGATAACCAAGCTGCTGAAAAAGGCGCTCGGTCCGGATTATATGGCGGTGACGGAGGACGAGGTGCTCGACCTTGTGAACGCCCTCGCGCAGACCCCGGACGACGACGGCGACGGCGAAAACGTCATTGAGGAAAGCTCCGCGCAGATGATAAACAATATCTTTGAATACAAGGATATGACCGCCGGGGACGTCATGACACACCGCACCAGCATTGTCGGAGTTGATATGTCCGTCAGCCTTGACGACCTGATCTATCTGGCGCTGGATATGGGCTTTTCAAGAATACCGGTCTACGAGGACAGCATCGACCATATAGTCGGCATAATAATCGTCAAAGATCTGCTCTGCCTTGTCGGAAAGGACAGGGAGGAACTCGACCAATTCAACGTGCACGATTTTATCCGCGATGTGATATTCATTCCGGAGTCATGTTCCTGCTCGGACGTGTTCAAATCGCTGACAAGCCTTAAATCCGGAATGGCTGTGGTGGCGGACGAATACGGCGGCACCGCCGGGATAGTCACGCTGGAGGACATAATCGAAGCGGTAATGGGCAACATACAGGACGAATACGACGACGAGAAATCCGAGATAGTAAAGATCGGCGACGACCAGTACGACATCGACGGCGAGGCAGACCCGGACGAGGTGTTCGGGCTGTTCGGCGTGGAGCTCCCGGAGGAGCACGAATACGAAACCATCGCGGGCTTCGTGACCGACAAGCTCGGCTATATCCCGGAGGGCGACGAGATAACCCCGCCAAGCGTGGAATACGAGGGCGTGAAGCTGGTGGTGCTGAACGTTGAGGACCGCTGTATCCGCAAGATACGCGCTTCCAGGATACAGAAACCGCAGACCGGAGAGGAACAGCATGACAGACCGTAAACTCACCGCAAGGGAAAAGCGCGCCGCAGAGATAATCGGGCTGCTGCGCGGCGAATATCCGGACGTGAAATGCGCGCTCATCTACAAGAAGCCGCACGAGCTGCTGATAGCCACGCGGCTTTCCGCGCAGTGCACCGACAAGCGCGTGAATATGGTAACTCCGGCGCTGTTTGAGCGCTTCCCGGACATAGACTCATTCGCAGAGGCGGACGTTTCCGAAGTCGAGGAATATATCCGCACCTGCGGGCTTTTCAAGACCAAAGCGCAGGATATCGTCGGAATGTGCCGAATGCTCCGGGACGAATATGGCGGGAAAATTCCCGACAGCATAGAGGAGCTGACAAAACTCCCAGGCGTGGGACGAAAGACCGCGAATCTCGTTGTCGGCGACCTGTACGGAAAGCCCGCGATGGTCTGCGACACCCACGTTATCCGGCTTTCAAACCGTCTTGGGCTGGCGGATTCCACCGACGCGGGAGTTGTCGAGAAACAGCTCCGGGAGATAATACCGCCGGAAGAGGGGCTGAATTTCTGCCACAGACTGGTGCACCACGGCCGCGCCGTATGCGACGCGAGGGCTCCGAAATGCGGGGCCTGCGTACTCCGGAATGTCTGTCCAGGCAAGGACAGACCCGCAAAATCCACAAGGATCAGGGCAAGGAAATGACCATCACAGGTTCCTGACCTCATATTAACCGGGACCTGCGTGTAAATGCAGGTCTTTTTTAATTGACATCGCAGGATATTTGTGGTACAATAGAAGTATGAATGCATGGGAGGTGAACGGCATGGTATGCGGAAAATGCGGCAGGGTTTTCGACGAAGGCAGGCAGGATTTCTGCCCCTTCTGCAAGACAGTCCACACCAGGGCGGGAGAGCCGGTGCGCGATATCAGGGGCGTGCTGTGCTACCTCACAGGACGGTTCGGGGAGGACGTGCTGCTCGACCGCAGGCGCGCCGATTCGCTCATCGCCGACATCTTCCCGAAGGAAAGCGCCGTGCGCCGGCTGTGCTATGTCGCACTTTACGACGGCTGCGCGCAGAAGCTCCGGGCGGTAAAGGGAAAGCCGTTCGAGGTGCGCTCCGCCGCAGCGGCGAGATGTGTGCGCTCCCTGCGCGATGAGATAGGGCTTAAGGGCAGGACCGCCGCCGAGGCTGTCGAGGCTGTTGCCGCAGCGCTTGGCTGCGATATCTCCTTCCGGATAGAGGCTCCGCCCTCCGCCGCTGAAACCGAAAGCCGCAAGAACATCACCGACAGCGCCGAGCAATACAGTCTGGGGCGGCATTTCGACAGACTGCGGGACTACGACCGGGCTCTGTACTGGTTCGAGCAGTCCGCACACCAGGACTGCCCGGAGGCTGAGTACTACATCGGATTCTATCTCATGGAGGGGCGCGGCGGGAATCAGGACGTGAATTCCGCAAGGGAATGGTTCCTGAGGGCGGCGGAAAACGGAGTTCCTGCGGCACAGTACATGACCGGGTATTTCCTCGCGGAGGGTATCGCCTGCAACATCAACGAAGCGGCGGCGTTCGAATGGTTCCTGAAAGCAGCAAAGGCAGGCTATGAGGACTCAGTGGATTTCGTGGCGCTGTGCTATGAAACGGGAACGTTCGTCCAGAAAGATACGGCGCTTGCAGAGCGCTGGCGCAGGCTTCTCCCGGGAAGCCCCGCGCCGGAGCCTCCCCCCGAGGAAAACGAGCCCCCCGAGCCACAGCCCGACGACGGCGAGGAGGACTACCAGTCCGCGCGGCGCTGCCTTGCAGAAAAGGACTATCAGGGCGCCGCGATGTTCTACCGCCACGCCGCGGAGCTCGGACACGCCCGGGCGCAGTGCAGCTACGGCAAATGCCTGTATCTCGGCAGCGGAGTGGAAAAGAACGTCTACGCGGCGTACAGCTGGTTCTCAAAGGCGGCTGAGCAGGGGCTGGATATCGCACAGTACAATCTTGGGGTAATGTACCTGAAAGGCACGGGGGTCGAAAAAGACCGTGCAGAGGCAAAGAAATACTTCCGTCTTGCGGCGGAAAACGGTCACGCGGAAGCCGCAAAGGTGCTTGAGAAACTGGAGAGCGCCCGCTGACGCTGTATAATCGGAGGATAACATGAAAGCAGCAGTAATTCTCACAAAATGCAAGAACGACCACGCTCTTTTCGGCATTCGCACGGAGCAGCGCGAGGACGGCGGCTGGTACGCCACATGGGCGTTCAAGGTAAACGAACGCACCGCCGAGCGCGAGAAATTCGGCGACACTGAAATAAGCGGAAACATCTACATCACCACGGAGTACCCCTCCTGCCCGTACTGCGGCGCAAAGGGCTTCTTCCAGTGTGCGGAGTGCGGCAGGACCACCTGCTGGAACGGCGAATCAGAAACAGTCTGCGAGTGGTGCGGCAACCAGGCTGAGACCGCCGCAGAGGATAAGTTTGATTCCATCACCGGAGGCGGCTTCTGATGCTGAAGGTCGGCGATAAGATACCGATGGAGCTCGGCGGCGAGGCAGAGGTAACGCAGGCTCTCGGTCAGGGCGGTCAGGGCGCAGTATACCGCGCCTCCTACCGGGGACGCGACTACGCGCTGAAAATGTACTTCACGAACAAGCTGAAAAATCCGGAGCTTTTCCGGGAGAACCTCCAGCGGCTGTGCGGGGAGGGAAGCTCCAGCCCCGCGTTCATAATGCCGCTTATGATGACGGCGGACACGGCGGACGGTTTCGGCTTCCTGATGGAGCTGATACCGCCGGAATACGCGCCGTTTTCCGACGTGCTGAACGCCAGGGTGAAGCTCTCCGGGCTGTATTCCGTGGTGAACGCGGCGATACGGATAACCTCGGCGTTCAGGGAGCTGCACAATTCCGGCAGGAGCTATCAGGACCTGAACGACGGCGGATTCTTCATTCGCCCGTCTGACGGAAACGTGCTGATATGCGACTGCGACAACATCGCGCCCTACGGCGAGCACCTCGGCATTGCCGGAAAGCCCGGCTATATGGCGCCTGAAATAGTCCGCGGGGAAAAGGCTCCGGACAAGCTGACCGACCGCTATTCCCTTGCGGTGGTGCTGTTCCGCCTGCTGCTTCGCGGCGACCCCCTGGAGGGCAGCCGGGTGCTGAAAAGCGTCTGCCTGACGGAAGAAGCAGAGCGCAGACACTACGGCTTTGAGCCGAAATTCGTGTACGACCCGGAGGACGACTCCAACCGCCCGGTGCGCGGAGTTCACAACAACATCATCAAATTCTGGCGGATAATGCCGGATTACATCCGGGAAGCTTTCACGCAGTCGTTTACGGCGGGACTATTCCAGTCGGAAAAGCGCCTGATAGAAAAACAGTGGCTCGACCTGCTGGTGCGTATGCGCGGCGACATCACCGCCTGCACCTGCGGAATGCAGGGATTTATCTCCGGCTGTGAGCGCGACCCCGACGGAAAGGCAGTCTGCCCCTGCGGCAATCACTATCAGCCGCCGCTGGCGCTCCACCTCGGCAGGCAGCGGGTTCTGCTGTTTGACGGCGCGAAGCTGTTTGACGAGAACGCTGACCTCATCGGCGAGGTAGTCCGCAACAAGCTGAATCCCGGGCTGTTCGGGCTGAAAAACCTGTCGGAAAGCCCGTGGCAGTGCACTCTCCCGAACGGTCAGGAGAAGGAGACGGCTCCCGGCTCGGCGGTGCCTGTGTTCAACGGAACAAAGGTCGTAATAGGCGGCGTCCCCGGCGAAATGAACGGCGAAATCTGACCCGAAAAATCGGGGATTTTTGTGCAGGATAGCCTTTGACTTTCCGGGAAATATCTGATACAATTATAGCGTAAATAAAATATTGAATCGTGTGGCAGTTGCGTAAATCCAGATTTGGTAGCGGCTGCCGCATTTTTTGTCTGAAAGGAGAAATCACAATGGAACAGGCAGAAAAGAACAGAATGGCGAGCGCTCCGGTAAACCGGCTCATGCTCAGCATGGGAATACCGATGATAATTTCCATGATGCTTCAGGCGGTGTACAACATCGTGGACAGTGCATTCGTTTCGAATATGGCGGAGAACGGAGAGCAGGCGCTCAACGCGCTGACCCTCGCATTCCCGGTGCAGATGCTCATGGTGGCTGTGGCAATAGGCACCGGCGTTGGAATGAACGCGCTGATGTCCCGCAGCCTTGGTCAGGGAAACCGGGAGCTTGCAGGCAAAGCGGCGGGAAACGCAATGTTCCTCGCCGGGATTATATTCGTGGTGTTCCTGCTGTTCGGGATATTCGGCACGGACGCATATGTTTCCTCCCAGAGCAGTAATCCCGAAATAACGCAGATGGCGTGCGAGTACATCAGGATATGCTGCACGCTGTCGTTCGGGATAATATTCTTCTCGGTGTTCGAGAAAACCTTACAGGCCTCCGGGCGCTCCCTTTATTCCACGATAGCCCAGATAGCAGGCGCCGTGACCAACATCGTTCTCGACCCGGTGCTGATCTACGGGCTTCTCGGGCTGCCGGAAATGGGAGTTGTGGGAGCCGCCATCGCGACAATCATAGGTCAGGTGGTTTCCTGCGTGCTGGCCCTGATATTCCACTTTCGGCTGATAAAGGAGATAGACAGCGGACTGCGGTATCTCAGACCATCCGCCGCTGTGATCGGAAAGATATACTCCATCGGTCTGCCCGCGATAATCGCCCAGGCGCTGATGTCCGTAATGACCTACGGGCTGAACCTGATACTCGTGCGGATAAGCGAAAACGCCGTCACAGCTTATGGGCTGTACTATAAAATACAGCAGTTCATACTGTTTGCGGCGTTTGGTCTGCGTGACGCTATAACTCCGATAGTTTCTTTCAATTACGGCATGGGGAGCCGCTCCCGCGTCAGGCAGGGAATAAAATACGGCATGACGTATACGCTGATAATAATGGCTGCCGGGCTTGTCCTGCTGGAGGTTTTCGCGGAGCCTTTCGCCGCGCTGTTCGGGCTTTCCGGGGAAACGGAGCAGCTATGCACAGGCGCAATGCGGGTGATCTCCCTCAGCTTTATTTTCGCCGGGGCTAACGTTGCGTTTCAGGGAATATTCCAGGCGCTGGAATCCGGTGCGCAGTCGCTGGTCATCTCCGTGTGCAGGCAGTTCCTGTTTGTGCTGCCGGTGGCGTGGGGATTCTCAGAGGCCGTGATACATTCCGGAATGGACAGGATGTGGCTGGTGTGGCTCACGTTCCTTATCGCGGAGGGTATCTCGGCGGTCATCGCCCTGATATTCATGCGCGGGATATCCAGAAAGCGCATAGACGCTCTGAAGGGCTGATTTACGCGGATTTTTCCGGCATCTCCACCCGGAACAGCTTCGCGGTGTGCGGCTCCCTGAGCAGGAGAACTGCTCCCGCAAAGGTGAACACTATCTCAGGCACCATGTACGCGCCGTTGTAGGCTATGGAGTACACGAACGGGTTCCAGCCCTCGGGCGCCCAGCTTGCGAAGAAGATGACTCCGCTGATAACGTGGCTGGCAGCCCTCAGCAGGAGCGCAAGAGAAATTCCGCCGATGTAGCCGGGAACGCCGTGTCTGCGGAACATTCCCGCCAGACCCAGCACAGTGAACGCCGCGAGGTAGTCGAAAACTATGCTGCCGGTCAGCGCCTGCGGAGTAAGCCCCCAGCTCAGCACGCTGCCTATTCCCATAGCAAGCTGAGTCAGGGAATACATGAACGAGCAGAAAAGCCCCCATTTGCAGCCGTACATTATCGACAGCATACAGACCGGAAGCATACTAAGCAGCGTTACCGAGCCGCCAAGGGGCATTTCGAATATCTTTACCATGCTGAGAGCGGCTGAAAGGGCTGTCAGCACCGCGCTCATGGTGAGCTTCTTTACGTTTACCTTTTTCTTTTCGGACATATTGATTACCGCCTTTCCGATATGATTATATCATATTAAATGATATTCTGCAACATATTTAACAGGTATTGACAGACTGAGCTTTTCGGTGTATAATGTTTATCCCTCGCAGACGAATGGGAAAGGAATTACAATGAACAGAAGTGAACTTACCGCAGCCTTCAGGAATATTGGTATCGCACCCGGTATGGAGCTGGAGGTACACGGCAGTCTCAGCAGCTTCGGGCAGGTTGACGGCGGCGCGGAAGCCGTTATCTCGGCGCTTGAGGATTGCGTCGGGGAAAGCGGAAGCATATTCATGCCGGCGCTGCGGCTCAGCCCGGAGCTTCCGCTGACGGAGGAGGACAGGCGCCTTGGCATATCCGTCAAGATAAAAATACTGCCGGAGGACAGAAAGCACAGCGCTATGGGTATCATCGCCGACACATTCCGGGCGCAGCCCGGCGTTGTTACCGGCGGCGGGATAATGCAGGTTTCCGGCTGGGGAAAACACGCCGCAGAAGCCGCAATGGGCGGCTTTGACCATGTCCTGCACAGCGGCGGAAAGGGTCTGCTCCTCGGGGTGGACATATATAAGCTGACGGCAATGCACTATGTGGAATACCTTATTCCGGAGGACATAAGGCGGCTGACCGCTCCCACAGATGAGATAAATTCCATCTACCCGCCGGAGGAATGGTTCATAGAGGCCGGCAGAATGCCGGAAATGGGCTGGTACAGCATACAGCAGACGGCGCTGGATTCCGGCGCGATAAAGCGCTTCACAATCGGGGCGTGCCCAGTCATGTTCTTCGACCTGTGGGAAGTAGTCGGGCTGTATGAGCAGGCTCTGAGATCCGACCCGTACTCATTGTTCGGCCTGGAGAAAGGGAACCTCAGAATAAAGTAATCATTTGCCGCCTGAAAAAACGAGTGGCCTGCTTGTTGAAAAAGCATCTACCCCAGGCTGCCGAGAAATCGTCAGATGCTAGGAATCCGCATGACGGCTAGGCTATGTGCCTGCCGTTATGCGGCGTTTTTCGCGAAGCGAATAATGCGGTGACAGACGCAGATGGCGGTTTATCGGCAGCCTGAAAAAAATCGGGCGGCATTTTTGTCTATTCCTACAAAAAAAATCATAATTCTTGACGAATATAATCGGAAATGGTACAATATACATAAGAGGTGATATGTATGGTATCAAAGGAATTCTGCGATGAAATGCTCACGGTAGGACTGGACGTACCGGAAATGATAGAGCACTTCATGGACAGAGAAGATATGTTTATGAAATATCTCTACAAATTTTTCGACGCCGCCGACAGCGTTGTGCTGGAACTCACGGCTGCCGCCGAAAACGAGGATTATCAGAATATGCTGTTCACTGCGCATTCCCTTAAGGGTCTCGCGGGGAACATCGGGCTGAACGGGGTTTACCTGCCTGCCAAGAGGATCGTTGACGGGATACGCGCCGACGACGCCAGCCGCTGCGCCGAGGATTTCCGCCAGCTTCAGGACGCATACTATCACGCTCAGAATATTGTCAAGAAATACCAAAATTCAGACAAGTAAAGGAGTAAATCATGCCTGATATTGAACCCGGAATGATAGTTCCCATAGTGATCATCGTTATCGTTGTGATAATAATGTTCACCGCAGGCTACCGTAAGGCTCCGCCGGATAAGGCGTACATAATCAGCGGTATCCGCCGCCGCGCAAAGGTCGTCATCGGTAAGGCTACGGTAAAGCTGCCGTTCTTTGAGCGCTGCGATATCCTGGAGCTCGCCCTTATGTCCGTTGACGTAAAAACCGCTCAGGCCGTACCTACTGCGGACTACATCAACATCATGGTGGACGCCAACGTAAACGTAAAGATCTCCCCCAAGCCGGAGATAATCGAACGCGCACAGCAGAACTTCCTCAACAAGAACGTGGAGTACATCACCAAGGTAGCCCGGGAGGTCCTCGAGGGCAATATGCGTGAGATCGTAGGTCAGATGCGCCTTGAAGAGATGGTATCCAACCGTCAGGCGTTTGCGGACAAGGTAAAGCAGAATGCAGACCCAGACCTCCAGGCGATGGGTCTGGAGATAGTTTCGTTCAACGTGCAGAACTTCGTTGACGACAACGGAATAATCAACGACATGGGTATCGACAACACCATGCAGATAAAGAAGAAAGCCGCTATCTCCAAGGCTGAGGCTGAGCGCGATATCAAGATCGCCCAGGCGGAGGCAAACCGCAAGGCGAACGACGCCCGCGTTGATTCAGAGACGGCTATCGCAGAGCGCGAGAACGAGCTTGCCATCAAGCAGGCGGAGCTGAAGCGCGCCGCCGACATCAAGCGTGCGGAAGCTGACGCAGCCTACACCATTCAGGAAGAGGAACAGCGCAAGACCATCGAGATAACCACTGCAAATGCGAACATCGCAAAGCAGGAAAAGGAAGTCGAGATAAAGGCTAAGGAAGCCGAAATCAAGGAGCGCGCCCTCGAAGCAGAGGTTAAGAAAACCGCGGAAGCGCAGAAGTACGCAGCACAGCAGAAGGCAGACGCCGAGCTGTACACCGTTCAGAGAAGCGCAGAGGCTAAGAAATACGAGGATATCCAGAACGCAGAAGCAGAGCTGGAGATCAAGAAGAACGAAGCCGCAGCCATCCTTGTGACAGCGCAGAACGAGGCAGCAGCCGCAAAGGCGCGCGCAGAGGCTTCCCGCTACGCAGCCGAGCAGGAGGCGGAGGGTATCCGTGCCAGAGGTATCGCAGAGGCGGAGGCAGTCCGCGCAAAGGCTCTTGCAGAAGCCGAGGGTCTCGACAAGAAGGCGGAGGCTATGCGCAAGATGGAAGAAGCCGCCGTGCTCCAGATGTACTTCGAGAAAATGCCGGAGGTCGCTCAGGCTATCGCAAAGCCGCTGGAGAACGTGGACAAAATCACCATGTACGGCGATGGAAACACCGCGAAGCTGGTCAGGGACATCACAGAAGCCACGACCCAGGCTTCCGCTGGGCTGCTTGACGGACTGGGAGTTGACCTCAAGACAATGGTCAGCAGCTTCGTGACCGGAAAGGCTGTCGCAGCCGGGATAAACTCCGAGGCTCCAAAAGCCGCCGAAGCTCCCGCAGCTCCCGAAAAATCCCCCGAGGATCTCGTGAGCCAGTAAAATCCAAAGCATAACAGAAACCCCCTCAGATACGCTCTGAGGGGGTAATTTTGTATTCGGAAAAAGACTATCAGCCCTTGGAGAGCAGCATACGGTCGTTGTTCAGCGCGGAGCCGCTTGCTTCCTCGAACTTCTGGAGCAGGTCGTCTACTGTGAGCTTCTTCTTTTCATCGCCCTTTACGTCGTAGATAACTCTGCCGTCGTTCATCATGATAAGACGGTTGCCGTACTCTATGGCGTTCGCCATGTTGTGCGTTACCATCATCGCTGTTAAGTGATCCTTGGCGATTATCTCATCGGAAAGCTTCAGCACCTTTGCAGCGGTCTTGGGGTCGAGCGCCGCCGTGTGCTCGTCCAGCAGGAGTATCTGCGGCTTCTTCAGCGTAGCCATCAGCAGCGTGAGCGCCTGACGCTGACCGCCGGAGAGCAGTCCTACCTTGGAGGTCATTCTGTCCTCAAGTCCGAGGTCTAGGGTCTTTAGCAGCTCGTGGTACTCTTCGCGCTCCCTGCGGGTGATTCCCCAGCGGAGCGATCTTGCCTGACCGCGGCGCGCCGCGAGTGCAAGGTTCTCCTGGATTTCCATGGTGGCTGCCGTTCCGGTCATCGGATCCTGGAATACGCGCCCGATGTACTTTGCACGCTGGTGCTCGGACAGTCCGGTGACGTTCTTGCCGCCAATGAGTATCGCGCCCTCGTCAACCGGCCATACGCCTGCGACAGCGTTCAGCGTGGTGGATTTTCCCGCGCCGTTGCCGCCGATTATCGTAACGAAGTCGCCCTCTTCAAGCTTCAGGGAAACGCCGTTGAGCGCCTTTTTCTCGTTGATGGTTCCGGGGTTGAATGCCTTTTTGATGTTTATAAGCTCCAGCATATCACTTGCCCTCCTTGTTTCCGGCTGTTACAGAGTTTTTCAGCGCGGAGGTCAGATTTTCAGATTCCTGCGATATAGCCGCCAGAGAGCGCCTGCCCGCCTTTGCAAAGGAGGTCTTTGAGGTTTTCTGGAGGTAAGGCACCGCGAGGAACAGCGCAACGATGATCGCGGAGAACATCTTGGTGTTGTCGGTGGAAAGACCGATGAGCATTACGATTCTCAGAACCACGAAGTAGACGATGGCGCCGAGAGCGGTAAAGGAAAGCCTGCCGATGAAGTTGAAGTGCTTGCGCAGGATCACTTCACCGAGCACCATGCCGATGATCACAGCCGCAAGACCGATAACGATCGCACCTCTGCCCATATTTACGTCAGCGAAGCCCTGATACTGAGCCAGCAGAGCGCCTGCGAGACCTACCATGCCGTTGGAGAGCACCAGCGCGATGATAGTCGTGCGCTTGGTGTTGATGCCCTCAGCCTTGGACATTGCGGAGTTGCAGCCGTTTGCACGGATAGCCATGCCGTATTCAGTGCCGAAGAACCAGTAGAGAGCCGCGATAATTACAACAACGAATATCAGCGCCGTGCCGACCGTGCGGATAATGTCCGCGACCTCGTTGCCGGCGGTGACGTATCTCGAAGAGATTACCAGCGGAAACTTATCCACGCTTACAGGGGCGTTAGCCTTTCCGTTGATGTCCAGATATACGGAATACAGCGCGAGCTGCGTCAGGATACCTGCAAGGATACCAGGGATACCGAGCATCGTGTTCAGCAGCGCCGTACAGAGTCCCGCCATGCAGCCCGCAAGGAATGCGATGAGCATTGCCACGGGAACGGGCACGCCGTTCGTGATGAGCACGACAGCGGTAACGCCGCCGAGTCCGAGGGTTCCGTCAACAGTCAGGTCGGCGAAGTCCAGTATCTTGTATGTAATGAACACGCCGATCGCCATTATGCCCCAGATAAGTCCCTGTGTGATATCACCTGGAAGAGCGTTTCCGAATGTGGATAGCTTTTGTAAGAATAAGTCCATTTTTTCTCTCCGAATACATTAATGTTGTGTTATTTTTCTATGGAAAATATTGCCTTAATTTATGCAGAAGCGGGGAACGGACATAGCCCGCGCCCCGTTGTGCTGTTTTAGTGTATTGAGAAATTACTCAGCGATTGCCTCGTAGCCCTCGGGAGGAGTTATGCCGAGCTCCTCGCAGATAGCTGCGTTGTACTTCTTGGTAACATTGGGAGCAAAGCGAACGTCCATTGTGGAAATGTCAGCGCCCTGGGTGAGTATCTCGTAAGCCATCTCGCCGGTAGTTCTGCCGAGGTCCTCATAGCTGATGGACAGAGTAGCAACGCCGCATCCCTTGCAGATACCCTCTTCGCCGGCGATCACAGGAATGCCTGCGGGAACAACGATGTTCTTGATTGTCTCTGTAGAGGAAGCCATGGTGTTATCGGTCGGAATATAGAGAACGTCGCACTCGCTGATAGCGGTGGTGCATACGGTGCTTATCTCGTTGGTGTCGGCAGCGCTGTACTCCTTGAATGCAACGCCTGCTTCCGTCAGGGCATTGCCGAACAGTGTAGCCTGATACTTGGAGTTGGCCTCAGCGGAGCAGTAGAGGATGCCTACCTGCTTAACGTCGGGGAACATCTCGAGGAGCATCTTAGCCTGCTCGTCGATAGGAGCGAGGTCGGAGGTACCAGAAATGTTCGTTCCGGTAGCGCCTGTCCAGTCGTCGATGGAAAGGGCGGTAGCGTAGTCTGTTACAGATGTGCCGAGGATCGGGATAGTGGCAGTTGCAGCGCTTGCAGCCTGAAGCGCGCCGGTAGCGTTTGCGAGGATAAGGTCAACGCCGGAAGCGGCGAAGCCGGTGCAGATAGTCGTGCAGTTGGTGGACTCGCCGTTAGCGTTCTGCTCGTCAAACTTTACATGATCAGCGCCGAGCTTCTCTGTAAGTACGTCCTTGAAGCCCTTTGTTGCAGCGTCGAGCGCCTCGTGCTGAACGAGCTGGCAGATACCGATGTTGTATACCTTGTCGGAATCAGCGTCAGCGGGTGTGCTGTCGCCTGCGTCTGCGGTAGCGGCGGTGTTGCTCTCAGCAGCGGAGGAATCGGTTACTGTGGAAGAATCTGTTGTGCTGGAAGGTGTCGTGCTTGCACAAGCGGTAGCGGTAACTGCCATTGCAGCGGCTGCCAGTGCAGCGAAAATCTTTCTGATCTTCATTTTAGTTTCTCCTTGTTTGTCCATGTCTTATGTAGTAGTGCGCTTTTGGACTTTGGTGCTTTATGGCTTTCGCCCAGTAAAGCTATTACGCACATTATATATTATAGCACACATTCAATGAAAGTGCAACTTCTTCACGCATTTTTTTTAAGAGAAACCTGCATTTTTGTGAATTATCCACAAACAGAGTTATTCATTTTCCGCAAAAAGGACTGCGAAAAAAATGAATCATACGCGCCGTCCGAATCAAACGGAAACCTTCCGCATATAATCAACCAAAAACCATAACAGGAGGTAAATATGGACGACATGAAGAAGCTTGTTGAAAAATACAAGCGTGAGCTTATGGAATACAGCAGGGCGGCGGCAGTCCCTGAGAAGCTGAGCTTTCCGGAAATGCTCCCCGAGGAACCGGAACCCGCCGCACCGGAGCCGCCCGCCCCCGCAAACGAGGAGCGCCGCCCGCAGATCATAGGTTATTCCGAGGATAAGTCTGCGATGGAAAACATGGAGAAGATATTCTCCGAGATGGGAATGACCCGGCCGGACGGCCGCGAACCCGCTCCGGAGCGCCCGGCATTTGACGAGCTGCCGCCGCAGCTTTACGGGGATGTTGTGCAGGTGGACGAAACGAACAGCGCCGTCCCCGGCGGGAACAACATAACCGGCGAACGCGAACCGGAACAGGCTCCGAAGTTCCCGAAGCAGGGCGAGCACACGGAATCCACTCCGGTCGGAAGCGAATCTCTTGGCGTTATCCCGGAGAGCGGAACGGGGCAGGCGGAACAGTTAGGTCGGCGCAGCTTTGAGAGCCAGCAGTCCCAGGTGAACTCCCGGGACGACATAAAGCCGCTTGTTCGTGAGGAGAACGGAGATTATCCTGCGCCGCCCGAACAGGTGTTCCAGACCTTTGACGAGTTCTTGCGGGCGAACCCGCGGCAGGGATCCGTGCAGTTCCGGACGTATACCGCCCGGAACGCGCTCCCGGTGCCGGGCGCAAAGATAATCGTCACAAAGGTGATAGGCGGAAAGCCGCATACATTCTACACGCTGACCACAGATGTCAGCGGTCAGACGGAGGAGGTAATACTCCCCGCGCCGCCGGTGGCGCTGTCACAGAAGCCGGACTGCGAAGTGCAGCCATACGCGCTGTATGACGCAGACATCACGGCTGAGGGCTTCCGCCCGGTGAGCGTGCGCGGCCTGCCCGTTTTCGAGGGGATACTGTCAGTGCAGCGCGCGGCAATGATTCCCGGCGCCAACGGCGGAGAAAGTGAAACGATAGCGGATACAGAACCCGACCTTACGGAGGTGCCAGATGCCTGAAACCATTACCCCGACAATACCGGAAACCATCACGGTGCACCTTGGCACTCCGGATTCCGGCGCGCAGAACGTCGCGCTGACCTTTCCGGACTACATAAAGAATGTGGCGAGCAGCGAAATCTACCCCACATGGCCGGAGGCGGCTATCCGGGCGAATATCTACGCGCAGATATCCTTTGCGCTCAACCGCGTATACACGGAATGGTACCGCAGCCGCGGCTATAATTTCGACATAACCAGTTCCACGCAGTATGATCAGGCGTTCGTTTACGGCAGGGACGTTTTCAGCAACATCAGCCGCATAGTGGACCAGATATTCAACAACTACGTTGTGCGCCGCGGGAGTGTTGAGCCGCTGTTCACGCAGTTCTGCAACGGCACCTCCGTGACCTGTCAGGGGCTTTCGCAGTGGGGTACTGTCGATCTTGCGAACCGCGGATACACCCCCTATGAAATGCTTCAATACTATTACGGCAGTGATATAGATATCGTGCGGAACGCCGCCGTTGAGCCGTTTCTCGGCAGTTATCCCGGAACGCCGTTCGGGCTGGGCAGCTCCGGAAACGAAGTGCGCATTCTCCAGGTGGAGCTCAACCGCATAGCCGACAACTACCCGGCTATCCCGAAAATCGCCCCGACAAACGGCTTCTACCGCGAAAGCACCGCCGAGGCAGTGCGGGTGTTTCAGGGAATTTTCGGGCTGCCCAAGACGGGGATAGTCAACAAGGCGACATGGTACCAGATAAAGTACATCTACGTTGCCGTGAAGAATCTCGCGGAGCTGACCTCTGAAGGGCTGCGCCCGTCCGAAGTGGAGGGCGGATTCCCCGAACAGCTCTCAAACGGGGATTACGGGATATTCGTAAGCTATCTGCAATACTACCTGAACGTCATCGCGTACTTTAACCCGGAGGTGCCGTCAGGTCCTGCGAACGGAGTTTTCGGAGATGATACGGAACAGCAGGTGCGCGCGTTTCAGTCGTTCTACGGGCTTCCGGTGAACGGGGTCGTTGACTTCCGGACGTGGACGCTTATTCAGGGGATATACAACGATATAGCCGCCGGGCTTCCGGCGAATTATGCGGGGGATACCGCCGCGCTCTATCCGGGATATATCCTGACGCCGGGGCTGAGCAACAACGATGTGCGGACGCTTCAGACATATCTCAACCTTATCGGCAGGACATACCGGGATATCCCGGAGATACCGGTCTCCGGCTACTACGGCTCACAGACGGAAAACGCCGTCCGGGTATTTCAGGAGCTTTTCGGGCTGCCGGTTTCAGGTCTGGTAGGCGCCCCCACCTGGGACGCGATATCCAAGGAATATAACTTTATCCGCTTCGGAACGCAGCGCACAGGATAAAACAAATCGGGAGGCCAAAGCCTCCCGATTCTGTTTTTTTACTTATCCTCAAGATTTTTCAGCGCTTTCATTTCATCGCGGCTGATACGCACCTGACCGTCCTTCAGCAGCTTTACGTCCGCCTTGTTTACGGTTATCGGGGCGTCAGGGTTCTTGTCGAGCTGAACTTTCAGTATTCCGGTGAGCAGGTTCGTTTCGCTGACCCTGCCCCTGCCCTCGGCGGTTTCCACATACGCGCCGACCTTCGGGGTGGTGCGGAGGAACTCCTCGTAGCAGTTCTGCTCGTATTTCAGGCAGCACATAAGTCTGCCGCAGGTTCCGGAGATCTTTGTCGGATTCAGCGACAGGGACTGCTCCTTAGCCATCTTGATGGAAACCGGCTGGAACTCCCCCAGGAAGCTGGAGCAGCAGAACGGTCTGCCGCATATCCCGAGGCCGCCGAGCATTTTCGCCTCGTCGCGCACGCCTATCTGCCGCAGCTCGATACGGGTGCGGTAAACGGAAGCCAGATCCTTTACAAGGTCGCGGAAATCCACCCTGCCGTCCGACGTGAAGTAGAACAGTATCTTGCTGCCGTCAAATGTGCAGTCAACGTCTATGGGCTTCATGTCGAGCCTGTGCTGGGCGATCTTCTCGCCGAACACCTGCATTATCTCCTTTTCCTGGCGGCGCTTTTCCTCAAGCTGCTTTATGTCTGCGGCGGTCGCCCTGCGGATTATGCTTTTCAGCGGGGAAACTATCGTGCTCTCAGGAACGGTGCGGTTCGTGAGTACTATATCGCCGCACTCGATGCCGCGGGCAGTCTCCACTATCGCCTTATCGCCCTGCTCGAATGCGACTCCGTTCGGCGCGAAATAATACACCTTTCCCACGTCCTTGAAGCGCACGCCGATTATCTCCACTACTGCGTTAGGGTCTGCGGGCTTCTTTTCCGGCTTGGGGGAGTTTTCGCGGCGCTCTGCACGCTCCGGCTTTTCCTGTCGCTCCGGACGCTCCGGACGTTCCGGGCGCTGAGGACGTTCCTGACGGGGGGCGCGCTGGGGGCGCTTTTCCACGCCGTTCGGGTGATTCTGGCGGTGCTCAACGAATTCATCGGGATTTATTTCCTGCCGGGCAGCGGACTGCGCTGGCTTTTCCCCGGGCTTGTTCTTCGGAGCTATTTTTTCAGTAAAATAATTGTTATCCATTTTACTCCTATCTAAACTATAATAATTCTGCCGTGAGATACGCGGAGCACAGCGCGAGATTCAGGTTTGCCGCCTGCGCCTTGGAATTCACCTCGAACAGCTTGTCCAGCATGGAGGTTATCGCGGCTTCATCGAAGCTCCGTGCAACGGACTTCGCCTCCGCCTTACCGCAGGAAGTCAGCTCCGTGCCCGCGCGGACCGCCAGCGAATCCCGCAGTATGCCGCTGAGATACTCCAGCGCGCCCGCGTATTCACTGCGCTTCGAGAGCTCGGAGAGAGCCGTGCATATTGCGTAGCCGTTTTTCGCGGCGATTCCCTGGGCGCACCGGCGGGCGAGCTCCATGAGCTTCACCTCGTCGCCGCCGTTCAGCGTTTCAAGGCACTTGCCGATATTTCCGGACATGAGCTCCGACAGCTCCCGCGCCTTGGCGGGGTCTGTGCCGAACTCGTTCACGAGGCACTCCGCGCAGGCTGACGGGGGACATTCCGGCATGGAATACTCCGTCACGCGGGAGCGTATCGTGGTCAGCAGATTCCCGGGATTCTCGCAGAGGAAAATGTACCTTACCCACGGCTGGGGCTCCTCGATATTTTTCAGGAGGGTATCCTGAACCTGCGGGGACATGGCGTCCGCGTCTTCGAAGATGTAGATTTTCACGTCGCCGTCGTTCGGCTTCACCGCAACGGATTCCAGCACGTCGCGGACGGTGTGCGGGCGGTTGGTGCGGTCTATCGTGTATTTCCCCTGGCACTCGTTTAATGCGTAGATAACGTCCGGGTGCCCGCCGGAATCCACCCTGGAGCACACGGAACAGCGCCCGCACGGCTCGGCTCCGCACAGGAACTGCTTCGCGATATACTTCGCCATCACGCGCTTTCCGCTCCCCTTTTCTCCGGTGAGGAGTACCGCGTGGGGCAGGCGGTTTTCGGCGGCGGTGTCGTTCAGCAGGCTGACGAGCTTCTCTTTACCGTACAGCCGCATTATACCTTCTCGAATCTCTCAATGTTGGTGACGAAAATCGTCGCGCCGCCCACGGAGACCTCCACGGGAAAGCTGGTGTAGTTGCTCAGCCCGTAGCTCGCGGAATTAGGCACGAACTGCTTGCGCTTGTGGCTGTGCTTGCTGATGACGTCTATAACGTCGTCCACCTTGTCGTCATCGGAGCATATCATGAACGTGGTGTTTCCCGCCATCAGGAAACCTCCGGTGGAGGCGAGCTTTGTCGCCTGATAGCCGCTCTGGGTGAGGGACGAGGAAACAGCATGGCTGTCGTCATTATTTACAATAGCAAAAATCAGCTTCACGGATAATTACCTCCTGAGATATATTTTCTCATTGTCTATTATACAGCATTTCGGGGAAAAATGCAATACTAAACATAAGGTCACCTCTAAAAACCTTGTTTGAGTGAAAATGTGTATAGCACACCGCCTGCTTCTTCAAACCTCCTCGTAAGGCATACAGCCTTACTTCGTCGGCTTTCATCGCATTCGGTGCACTCTACCCATTTTCCCTTTTCAAACCGGTTTTTAGAGGTGACCATAAAAAACCGCCCCGGGCTAGCACCGGGGCGGCTGTTATTTTGGGTTTATGCCGCATTCATGCAGCTGTCGGATAACCTAAAGGGATTAGCCGAGGAGCTGGAGAATGGACTGCGGCTGCTGATTTGCCTGAGCGAGCATGGACTGAGCTGCCTGCTGAAGTACGTTGAACTTTGTGTAGTTGAGCATCTCAGAAGCCATATCGGTATCACGGATAGTGGACTCAGCTTCAGTCAGGTTCTCAGAGTTGGTGGTCAGGTTCTCAATCTTGTGCTCGAGTCTGTTCTGTGTAGCACCGAATGTTGCACGAACCATGGAAACCTTGTTGATAGCGTTGTCGATCTTGTCGATAGCGGTATTAGCGTCTTCCTGAGTGGACAGGGAGAGGTTCTTGGTGTTCAGACCGTTAGCTCTGGAGGAGAGGTCAAGGTTGGACTTGAGGTCGCCCATACCGTCTGTGCTGTACTTGAATGTGAAGTCAACGGAATCCTTTGTTCTGGAACCAGTCTGGAGAACCATGTGGTCAGAATAGGTCAGAGGAGCGGTTGCCTTGTTGTTGGAGTTAGCCTTAGATACAACATTTGCAGGAGAAGCAACTTCTGCGGTAGGAACACCGTCTGTTGCATACTTTGCAGTATCTACTGCCAGTGTATACTTGATATCACCGGTAGAACCATTTGTATTTTCTGTTGCACCATTAGCAGCAGTTAACTTAACAAGAGCTGTACCTGTATCGTCCGCACCTGCGTAAATTGTTGTTACACCATTTTCGCACTTTGCATAGAACTCTTCACCCTTAAGAGAGAACTTCTGTCCAGCTGTAAGAGCTGCTGCACCGATTGTAGTAGTATTCTCATCTGTAAGTTTGAGAGACATGGTTGCATCAGCAGTGTTATCTGCAGCGTATGTTGTAGTCACAGTTGCGCCATTAAGTGCATCAAACAGAGCCTTTGTTCCCTCTGTCATTGCAGTAGCCTTACCATTGTTGGTAGACTCAATAACGCCATTTTCAATCTCAACCTTAAGGTCTGCATCTTTACCTATTACGGTTTTTCCGGCACCGGGCTTACCAACTGTAAGACCGCTAGCGTCAGCGTTAGCAACACCGATATTTTCGATTGCTGTGTTCTTTGCAGAAGGATTCTTGAATGTAATTGTAATTGTATCGCCGTTTACAAGCTGTGTTCCGTCAAGAACAACATTAACAAGGTTATCGGCACTAGGCTTACCATCAGCATCTGTTAATGCACCTGTTGAGCTTTTGCTTCCTATCTGGAAACCACCATTATTGGGATGGGTGCTTACAAGAACAGCATCCTTATCTGCGCCGCCTGTTGCAGAAATAGCAGTCCAAGTCTGCTTTGTGGAATCATACTTGAAAGTAATGTCGATGGAATCAGGACCATTGTTAGTGGTATCAGCATCGTTTCTGTCAAATCCAAGATCCTTCCAGAAAGCATCAGCCATATCATAGTTGTTAGTTTTTGATGTGGAGTTATCCATAGACTGAGAATCAAGCTTGTTGATGTCAGCTGCAGAAAGCTGCTTAGCAGTTCTAGCATTATTCGCGTAATCAAACTTGCCATTTACAGCCTTAGTGCCGTCAGCCATCTCGCCGCCGTTGAGCATTACAACGCCGTTGAAGTCGGTATCAGCGATCTGGTCGAGCTCGTCGTTGAGCTGGTTGAACTCGAGCTGGATAGCGTCACGGTCAACCTCGTCCTGGTATGTACCGTTAGCGGACTCGGAAGCGAGCTCCTTCATTCTCTGAAGAATGGAGTGGGATTCCTGTGTTGCACCCTCGAAAGTCTGGATCATGGAGATACCATCCTGAGAGTTTCTCTTAGCCTGGTTCAGGCCGCGGATCTGGGATCTCATCTTCTCGGAAATTGCCAGACCGGCAGCGTCGTCGCCAGCGCGGTTGATTCTGTAACCAGAAGAAAGCTTCTCAGAAGACTTCTTCAGACCTGCAACGTTTGTGTTCAGCTTGTTGTACGCGTTGAGCGCGTTCATGTTGTGCTGTACTACCATTCCCATAGTAATATCCTCCTTGAATTTACGCGCCTCGTTTATCGGAATCATTCCTGTGAGGCGGTTGGTTAAAGTAATTTTTCCGTCAGCCGTTATGTACACTTAGGCATCGGGATTTTTAGCTTTTCAGCTATCACGTATATTATATCGGCAGGTTTTTCCGGAACTTTAGCGTTTTCAGAAAAATTTTTTTATTTTTTTCCGGTTTTTTGTGTAGATTTTCTGAAAACGCTGATTTCCTATTATATTATAGAATTCACCGCTTGGGAAATGCACTCCGCCCATATCTTCGCCTGTATATCCTCGTCCACGGGCGCGGCGAGGAATCCCCCGTGGGACTTCTCCCCGGTGACGGAGCTAAGGAGCGCCGCCGTGGGAACTCCGCAGGCGACAACGGGGATCCCGGCGGTTTTCCCGGAAAGCTCCCGCCGGGACTTATCCACCCCCGAGCCGGGAGTTATCCCCGCCGTGGAAAGCTGCACCGTGCGGCAGATACGCAGGGGGTCGCGGCAGCACAGGGAATCCACCGCCAGGATACACGCGGCGGACGTTTCGGCGGCGATGGCGCGCACCATGCGGACGGTATCTATCCCGGTGCGGGCGGCTACGTCCGTTTCCACGGCGGCGAGGGAATAGCGGCTCCCCCGGCGCGGGGCAAGATTCCGGACGGTCAGCGCACCGAGGCTGTCGCGGGTTATGTCGGGATTCCCCAGCCCGGCGGCGAGGATAAGACCCTCCGGCGGGAGGAGCTGCTCTATCGCGCGTTTCAGCAGAGCCGCCAGCGCCGGGACGGCGGGGTCGCCCTCCAGCGTGATGTATCTTCCGGCGGGGCGGGAGGTGCGGGCTCCCTGCGGTATGCGGATATCCGTTATCTTCACGCCGCCGATATTCCGGCTGACGGAGCGCACCCCGGGAAGCCCGGCGGCAAGCTGCGCGGATTCAACGGCGAGGTCGGTTTTCTTCATGTGAACAGTCCTTTCTTTTTCTGACTATTCTTTGCAGGATCCCGTAAATTATGCAAAAATAATACTTGCCGTATAATGCAACGACATAAATGCGGGAGGGGTGAATCCCCTCCCGGAAACGATTCAATTCACGAATACCACTCTTCTGTGCCGGAAATACACGAAATTCACAGCCATCATCACAACTCCCGCTATGATGGTGAATATGTCCGCCACTGATATCAGATTCCACAGCGGAAGCCCGGTCACCAGACAAAGCCCGCAGAAATATGCCAGAGTCACCACCAGACGAAAAAGGCACACTCCCACATACAGCCACACCGCATTCCTGCGGAGCGCCGCCAGCCTGAACCGCGCGAACACCATTCCCGCGCCCGCCAGCAGGAACAGCACGCCTGTAACTGCGCAAAGCGGCTTCATTCCCGGGCATATGAGATACGCGAACTTCCACAGCCCGCCCATGCCGAAGCCGGTGAACAGCCTTACCGCGCCGACAAGCGAACCGAACGCCGCCGCGAACAGCTCAAAATACAGCAGGAACTGCATCCAGCCTATTCCGTAATGTCCGCCGTTGTCCCCCGTGATATAGCCTATCCGCTGTATCTCAGTCCATGTGGTGCCGTTCATCAGCTCCATATCGCGCAGCGGGATGAAGTCCTGAAGCTGGCGGCGGTCAAATTCCGGAGTTGCGCCGTATTCCCGGGTGGGCTCCGGCATTCTGCCGTCTATCTGCTCCGGCGCGGAATATCCCGGAAGAGGCTCCCCCGCCGTTACGGACGGCATTTCGTCCTTGTCCGCGGCGCTGCCCGTGGGCTTTCCGCAGAACGTGCAGAACGCCGCATAATCGCTTATCTGGGCACCGCAGTTCCTGCAAATCATATAATTACCCCCATTTCAGTTTCTCTGAGTAAATTATAACATATAATCTGGAATTTGAAAAGAGGGCTTGACAAAAAAATGCTGTTGTGATAAAATATTTTTAAACAATCGAATAAGCCCTTGAAACCTATGACGCGGAAATAAAAATACCCGTATGCACTCACAGAGAGCCGTGCATTGCTGAGAGCACGGCAGAACGCTGGGTATATCAAATGGACCGCCGAGGGCGCAGTCAAAGGGAGTTTTCCCGAGTATTCTGCGACGTGGAGCAAGCGTTAATTGCCGGGATATGAAAGTATCCGCTGAGAGCACGGTTTTCCGTGAATTAAGGTGGCAACGCGGTGTAGAGTTTTACTCCGTCCTTATGACAGAGCTTTTTTGCCTGTCCGGGGGCGGTCTTTTGTTTTTACTTCGTTTTTTAGAGAAAGGAAAACATCATGGAAGAACAGAAAAAGAATATGCTGAGCCTTATTCAGCCGACGAATACTCCCCACCTCGGAAACTACCTCGGCGCAATGCAGAACTGGGTGAAGCTCCAGAACGACTACAACTGCTTCTTCGGAATCGCAGACCTGCACTCCATAACCGTAAGGCAGGATCCCGTGAAGCTCCGCAACCAGATAAAGGAAAGCTACGCGCTTCTCATCGCCGCAGGCCTTGACCCCGAAAAATCCACGCTGTTCGTTCAGGGACACAACCCGAACCACGCAGAGCTGAGCTGGATACTTTCCTGCTACACGCAGTTCGGCGAGCTGTCCAGAATGACCCAGTTCAAGGATAAGTCCGCAAAGCACCCCGACAACATCAACGCCGGACTTTTCACCTACCCCGTGCTGATGGCTGCGGATATACTGCTGTACCAGGCTGACCTCGTTCCTGTCGGGATCGACCAGAAACAGCACCTCGAACTTGCACGCAACGTTGCACAGCGCTTCAACGGGATCTACGGCGATGTATTCACCATGCCCGACGGCTACATCACCAAGACCACCGCAAAGGTAATGTCCCTCCAGGAGCCGGCAAAGAAGATGTCCAAATCCGATGAGAACCCCAACGCAAGCGTATGGATACTCGACGACAGGGATACCATTATCCGCAAGTTCAAGCGCGCAGTCACCGACAGCGACACCGTTGTGTGCGCCAAGGAGGGCAAGGACGGCATAATTAACCTCATGTCCATATACTCCGCAGTCACCGGAAAGAGCTTCGAGGATATCGAGCGCGAATTTGAGGGTAAGGGCTACGGAGATTTCAAGGTCGCAGTCGGCGAGGCGGTCGCAGATATGCTGGCTCCCATGCAGACGGAATTCAAGCGCATTTTTGCGGACAAGGCATACCTCGAAAACTGCATGAAGCAGGGCGCGGAAAAGGCGTTCAAAGCCTCCAGAAAGACCCTCCAGAAGGTGCAGAAGAAAGTCGGATTCGTTACGCTTTAATTTGCGAATACTTAACGTATATGACCGCGGCAATAGTATACCGCAAGTTTAGTTAAAACGACGATTATATTGCGGAATTGCAAGATTTGTTTGTGATATCCTACAAAGATTCTGCGGATATCCAATAAACCCTTGCATTTTCCCGCTGTTTCTGATAAAATATTATACGTTACTGAAAAAATCCACTAGAGAGGTAGGTGCTTCAAATGGCAAAATGTGAAATCTGCGGCAAGAGCGTTACCTTCGGAATCAAGGTATCCCACTCTCACAGACGCAGCAACAGAACCTATAAGCCCAATGTCAAGAAGGTAAAGGCTATCGTTAACGGCACTCCCTGCAGAGTTAATGCCTGCACACGCTGCCTGCGCTCCGGTCTTGTACAGAGAGCAGTATAAACTTATTCTGATATAAGTTTTGGTTACAGAAAACTCCCCCTGCTTTCGGGCAGGGGTTTTTCTGTTTTACCGGCTTTTGCTATTGACAAATGCTTCTCAATAGTGTACTATTGTAGATATACTATATAATGGAAAGGGTGGCTCACTTGGTAAGAATACGCAATCTGCACAAGCAATACGGCTCATACTCGGTCCTGCGCGGGCTGAGCATGGACATAGAAAATGGCGATGTTTACGGCTTTCTGGGGCGCAACGGCTGCGGAAAGACCACGACCATGAACATCATCACCAACATAATCCCCAAGGACGAGGGCGAAATAATCATCGGCGGCGGAAAGCCAGTGAAGATAGGCTATCTGCCGGAAAGCCCGGTAATTTACGGCTACATGACCTCACGGGAGTATCTCGAATACATCGCAGCCTGCTGCAATTACCCCGGAGATGTGACACACCGCGTTAACGAAGTCCTCGATATCGTGGGACTTACAAAAGCGGCAGACCGCCGCGCAAAGGGCTATTCCCGCGGAATGACCCAGCGCCTCGGAATGGGAGCCGCAATAATCGGCGACCCGGAGCTGCTGATATTTGACGAGCCGACCTCCGCGCTTGACCCGGAAGGCAGAGCAGAGGTCATCTCCATCATCGAGCGCCTCAAAGGAATGGGCAGCACCATCGTGCTCTCCACGCATATCCTGTCGGATGTTGAGCGCGTGGCTAACCGAATCGGCATAATGAAAGACGGAGTCCTCGCGGAAGAGGGCAGGCTCGGCGACGTCCTGCTGAAGCACGCCGGAAGCGTGGTACATCTGCGCGTCCGCGGACTTACGGACGACATGAAAATAAAACTGCTGACCGTAGATTATGCCCGGGCGGAATTCAACGACATCACCGGGACGTTCCGTTTCGGCACCGATTCCCCGGAGGAATGCTCCCGCAGGCTGATAAGGCTCCTCGCCGACAATGACGCGGCGGCTGAGGAACTGAAGATCGGCACGGCTACCCTCGAAGAAGTATTCAGAAAGGTGGTGGACTGATATGCAGATAAAGGCAGGCTTCAGGAAAGAGTGGTTACAGTTCACCAGAACCTTCAGGCTTGGCGGAATCATCCTCGCGATAGCCTCGTTTGCGCTTGCAGACCCGCTGATGTACTGGGCGATGAACCTCCTGCTGGAGGGGATCAGCACCACTCAAGCGGCTGTCGCCGACACCGGGGCTCTGGACATAGGCGAAATGGCTTCCGTATTCAATGACGCGGGCGTTGTTTTCAGCATGACGATGGCGGAATTCTGCTCAACCTCCACGCTGATATTCATGCTTATACTCATGTCGCCATGCGGCGGCGAGCAGAAGAAGCGCGCAACCATAATCCCGTCCTGCACGGGTCTTGGGACATTCGAGTATCTTATCCCGAAATATGTTATTTACCCCGTGACCGTTTTTGCAGTGACGTTCGTTTCCTGCCTTATGGCAGGCGGTATCTGCAATCTGGTGTTTACCGACGGCACGATAGACGCGGGAATGATGTTCCTTGCGGCGCTTCTGTGCTCGGTCTACCTTGCGTTCATTCTTGTGGTGTATATGTCGATAGGGCTCTGCACCAGCCGTCCCGGCGTCGTGACGATATTCATGTACATCGGCGTCAGCATAGTGCAGATATTCCTGAATCAGCTCGGGCTGACAAAATTCCACCCGCTGACCCTGCGCTCCCTTGTCACCGGCGAGATGTTCACAGAGAGCTTCGTGCTTACCGACGAGGCGGGAAGCATAGCAGTCGGAATCGCGCTTTCCGTTGTGATAGGCGTGATGATGTTCGTGCTCACGCTCACGGTGCAGAAAGGCACGAAGATAAATAACCAGATAGACAAACCTGAATTTTAATAGCAGAAATGGCGCTGTTTTTCAGCGCCATTTCTTATTACCTGAAGTTGTAAAGCTGAATCTGCTCGAAGCCGTCAAGCAGGTCGCCGGACATCCTGAATGCCGCGTCAACTCCCCTTGCAACGCACTCGATAGGATTTTCAGCCACAAAGCATGGGGCTCCGACATTATCCGAGATAAGCTCCGGAAGTCCGCCGAGCATCGCTCCGCCGCCGGTCAGCATGATCCCGTTGGAAAGGATATCTCCCACCAGCTCAGGCGGGGTGGATTCCAGCACCAGCTTGACCTGCTCAACTATCTCCATGGCATTCTCATGTATAGCCTCGTAGATGTCCCTGTCGGTTATCTCTATGCTCTCCGGCAGACCCTTAAGCAGGTTCCTGCCGCGTATCGTCATCTTGACTTCCCCGGTAGGGTTGAATACGTTCGCTATCTCTATCTTCGCCTTTTCTGCGGTCTTTTCGCCGATGAGCACCTTGTATTTCTGCGTGATGTGGCGGATTATCGCCTGATCGAACTTGTTTCCCGCCATCTTGATGGAACGGCTCTGCACGATTCCGTTAAAGGAAACTATCGCAACGTCCGCGGTTCCGCCGCCGATATCAACGACCATCGTGCCGTTCGGCTTGGAGATATCCACCCCCGCGCCGATAAGCGCCGCGATAGGCTCCTCAATGAGGAACACCTTGCGCGCGCCTGCGGACATAGCCGCCTCAACGACCGCACGCCGCTCAACATCCGTAACGGAAGAAGGCACGCAGAGGACTATGCGCGGCTTCATCATTGCGCCGCCGTTGACGATATGGATAAATTCGCGTATCATCGCCTCTGTCATGTCGTTATCCGAGATAACGCCGTCTTTCAGGGGACGTACTGCAACGATGTACTCCGGCGTTCTGCCGATCATTCTGTAAGCCTCGGAGCCTACCGCGACTACTGCCTTTTTCTTCTTGTCGTATGCGACAACGGACGGCTCGTTCAGGACTATGCCCTTTCCGGCGATGGTGATGATTATGTTCGCGGTGCCAAGATCTATGCCTATATCTAATGCCATGCTGTTCTCTCCATTCTTTCTGTAAGCTCAGTAACGCAGCACCTGTACTGCGCATGAATTTTTCGAAATCCAGATCAGGAAAATCTAATTTAGATTATATCATATTATGCCCCGGTTTGCAACATATTTTGCGGCTTCCTGCAAAAGAATTTCACGCTCGTTCGGGATATCGCCGTCCACTACCTTTGCCAGCAGTCGCTTCATGACCTCGCCCATCAGCGGGGAGGGCGGGACTATCTCCCGGAGCGCGTTTCCGTCTACTGCGAGATCACTCATCGTGAAGCAGCACTCGGAAGCCAGCCGGTGAATACGGCTGATAACTGCGTACCATTCCGTGACGCGGGAGCGGGCCTCCTCCTTTTTTGCAAGGTCGTCCGCGATATGCGCCATCGCTATATCGCAGGCGAGCCGCTCCCCGTGCTTCGCCAGAAGCCTGCGCACCGCCCGGTCGTCGTCTTTAAGCTGAGTATCGTGGTACTTCACTATCCGGCACACCCGCTCCCGCAGGGCGTTGCTGCATTTTAGCCGCCGGAGTATCGCGTCCGCCATTTCAGCGCTGTGCGCCGCATGACCATAATAGTGCCCCTCTCCGTTTTCGTCAAGCGTGAAGCACCGTGGTTTTCCGATATCGTGAAACATCATCGCAAGCGTCAGCGGCAGCGCGTTTTCCTTTCCCGCAGTGAGCTGCGCCGCGCTCTGCACCGCAAGCGCCGTGTGCTGATACACGTCAAGATAATGCCACTTAGAGTGCTGGTCAAGGTCGAATATCCCGCGAAGTTCCGGTATCATCACCGCAAAAATTTCCCGGAAACAGGTCATCACCCTCAGGATATTCTCCCCGGAGCGCCGCCCGGTGAGCAGCTTTGAAAGCTCCGCGAATATCCGCTCGGCAGCAATGTTGTTCAGCAGCTCACGGCAGTCGAGCATTGCGGCGGCGGTCCTGTCCTCTATCCAGAAGCCCAGCGACGCAGAGAATCTCAGCCCCCGCAGGATGCGCAGGGCGTCCTCGCTGAAGCGCTTTTCCGGGTCGCCTATACAGCGGATTATCCCGTTGTGGATATCGCCAGCTCCGCCGAATTCATCGAAAAAACCGTGCTTCGGGCTGTACGCTATTCCATTCATCGTGAAGTCCCGGCGGGCGATATCCTCGCGCAGGCTCCGCGTAAACGTCACGGAATCCGGACGGCGGCTGTCGTGATATTCCCCATCGACGCGGTAGGTGGTTATCTCCACCGGCGCTCCATCGCTGATGACGGTTATCGTGCCGTGCTTTATTCCGGTCTCTATCACACGCATTCCGGCAAAGACGCGCTCTGTTTCCTCCGGCAGAGCCGACGTGGTCACGTCGAAATCATGCGGAGTTATCCCCATAAGGGCGTCGCGCACGCAGCCGCCCACTATCCATGCCTCATACCCGGCGCTTTCCAGCCTGTCCAGGATTCCGGCTATATTTGACGGCACCTCCATACGGCTCACCTCCATTTTCGGTAGATTCGGGCGATATCCTCCGCATTCAGCGCAGAAAGGACACCGCCCGACCGTTTATTTTTCTGTCTTGTCCGGAAGCTCCTGCGGAGAATCCGCTCCATTTTTCAGCTTTATCTTCGACATATTCCGTATCCTCGACCAGATGAACGCCAGCGCCACCAGCACAAGCTCCGGGATAGTCTGCCACAGCCTTGATACCACGGATACCACCATAGCGTCGCTCTGCGGCATGATAAGGCACAGCCCGGCAACTATGATGCCCTCTCTTACGCCAAGACCGGACGGGGCGAATATCGCGAGGATCCCCATTATCGCGGAAACGCCCCAGATACCCGCGCAGAAAAGCAGCTCGGAGTACTCCACGGCGGGGTAGATGGATTTCGTCAGGATAAAGAATCCCACGCCGACTATAAGCCAGTTGCCGATGAACAGCAGGACTACTTTCAGCATCTGGGAATACTTCATCGGGATTTTGAGGTCCTTCTTAAACAGCTTTCCGATAAGCCCGAGGAAGAAGTTGATTATCTTCGGGTGGATGCACACGAAGAATATCACGATAAGCGCCACGGTCAGCCACTTGTAGTTCTCCAGAAGCTCGTTCGGGAAGAACAGCAGCGACACGATGAACAGCATAGCCGCGCCCAGCAGCGTGCAGACATTCTCAATGAAGAAGCACACCGTAACCTTGGCAAGCGGCGCGTCCTCCTCCTTGTAGTAGGTAAGGCGGGCGGCGAGCATGAACACCTTTCCGGGAATGTACTTTCCGAGAATGGAATACAGGTAGCTCGTCACCGCTTTCTCGTACTTTATCGAACAGCCGTTCAGCTTCGTGATGTAATGCCACAGCGACGCGAGGGTTATCTTGTAGGCGAAATAGAACAGCATGGAGAACACGAATATCCCCATATCAACGTTCATTATCTTCTCGGAGAACTCGTCCCAGTTCTTCCAGAAGTACCACACCAGAAATACCACGACCAGCACGCCGAACAGTATTTTCAGTGCTTTCAGTATTGTTTTCTTATCAGGCTTTTTCATGTAATTCCCCCGGTCAGAAGCTCAGCAGCACCCTGATGAAACACATATAGTAGTAGATGAACCAGGTCGGCATTTTCTCAAGCTTATCCAGCTTTTCGCGGCTGAATGTCATGTTGCGCCAGCCGAGCCTGAACGCGAGCTTATGGTTCCACCTGCACTTTCCGGAAACATCGACTTTCAGCGTCCTGCCCATCTTTTCGAACATCTCCTGCTTTGCCTTTGCGCAGTTGAACTTGAACACCAGCGCACGCTTCTGGCTGCGGAGCATCTTGCTGTCGTCTATTCTGGAAGCGACTATCGCGCCGTCGTCCACCGCGGACTGGAACGCTTTCAGTGCCCGCTCATTGCGGATAACGCAGCTTGTGTGCTTTATCGGGTTCTTCTTCATCTCTTTCAGCCAGATGTCGCCGAAGCTGATATCCGCCGTGTTGCAGTAGTGATCCTGACATACCATGCAGCTCTCGCGGCTGAAGAAATACGCGTTCTTGTACGCGCATATCGTCTTGGGATAGCTGAGGGTCTTTTCGCTGCCGTCCTCGTACTGCACGGTGGAAAGCCCCCTCCAGTGACCCCGGCGGTAATACAGCCGCTTTGCGCCCTCAAGCGGGATATTCTTCTTGCGCAGGGGAACGAGGGTGGCGTTTTCGGTGTGGCTGCCGCTGCAGTAAAGTCCGAGCTTCAGCACTACCTTTTCCTGGAGCTCAGGCTCCTTTTCCAGCATGGAGGTGAACGCCCTCATCTGGCACGGAACCAGCACCACGGCAAGCTTTCCATTAAATTCCCGGAGCATATCCACGTGCTTCATCAGCGGCATGAACATATACACAGAGGAGGAGCTCTCCATCAGCTCTTCCTTTGTGGTGGCGATGAATGTCTTGTAGCCGAGATTTCCGTCCTTTATCTCGCTGCGGGTGACCCATGCGCCGTCTATCTCGCCCTTTTCGAGCATATGGCACAGCAGCGCCGTCACCATTCCGCCGGAAGCGGCGTTGGCGCGAATATTATCATCGGCGGCGTAGCCCATGCGGCAGCAGATGTGTTCACCCATGTAATGCTCCGGGCGGTTGAAATCGAGCAGCTTAACCTTTTTCGGCTTTGCGTATACCTTGTCTATTTCCTCGCTTATGAAGCGGATATTGTCGCGGCTGCTCTCCAGCACTGCGGGGAGGTTCGCCGCTATCTTCTCGCGGATATTCGGGCTTTCCCTGATGAAGCCCATGAACTTTATCTTCAGCGCGTCAAGCTCCAGCGCGGAGAAATCCACCGCATACTCGCCCAGTCCGAACATATCGAGGACTTCCTTATACTTGTGGCTCCAGCCTATCAGCAGCACCGGGGTGCACTTTTCAAGCGCGCCTATCATCGCATGGAATCTGGAAGCCACCAGAACCTCGCTGTGCGCCAGCAGCTCGCGTATCTCCTCCGGAGCCATCTCGCGCGGCTCCCACATAACGCGCGCCTTATCGCGGACGGAGTTGTAGACCTCCGTGCATATTATCAGGTCGTTGTTGCGGGGCTTCTCGCTGCCCTCCCGGGCGGCATTCGCGATGAGCAGCACGTTGTAGTCCTGCTCGTTGAGCCAGTTTATGAACTGCACCATGCAGCCCTTGTAGTCCTTGCCCATCTTCTCGCACTTGCCCTGAACGACGCTGCTTATGGACAGCGCCACCACGCGCTTGCGGAAAAACGGGCTTTCTTCGCACAGCTTTTCCACTTTTTCGGCGTAATATTCACTGTCGGGCATGGAAAACGCTCCGTCGGCGCAGAGCTTCACATTTTCGGTTATGCCTATGCCCGCGAGGTTTTCCCGGGTTATTTTTCCGCGGGCGCATATCAGCTTTATCTTCGGGAGTATCCACTTTGCAAGGAACCTGTTCCAGCCGCTCCTGAACGTGCCGAGCGCCTGGGAGTACTTCACCACCGGGACTCCGCACAGCATGGGGACCGCCGCGCAGACGAACGCGTATGTGTTCATGATGAAGCCGCGGCTGTCAACGAACGATATCCCGGCTTCGTCTATAACTATATCGCACTGGGAATACGCCTTGATTATCCTGCACATCTCCAGCACCTTCCTGAACGGCGGGATATACCGCAGAAAGCTGTAAAGCACCGCCAGCGGGAACGCAATGAACAGAAGGCGCTCCGGCTTGGCGTTGACCACCTTTATGAAGTCGTATTTCTCCGGCATTTCTGCGATGAGCTTCCTGTCCGCGCCGGGATAGGTGGACATCAGGTATATGTTCAGCTTCTCGCCGTAGCGCTCCTTAAGCTGCTTTATCGAGCTTTGCAGCATTGCCGCAGCGCCCTTGTTTCCGCTGAAGCAGGCGGCGGTTATGGCTATGTTTATGGGTTTCATTTGCTTGCTTCCTTTATCTTTATTTTGTTGGACATAACAATACGATTATATTGTATCACAGAAACACCGTTTTGTCAAAAGAAAAGTATGTGAAAACGCGGATAAAGCCCAAAAAAATCCTCGTTACCCCCTTAACATTTCACCGGATTTATGTTATAATAGTTTTGTATATTGTAAATCCGGGAACTACTGAAAGGAAATATATGGACGACAAAAAAGAAACACAGATCCCCGCAGAGCCCGAGGAGGTCAAAGCCACCGCCGGGTCCGAAACCGAGCCTGCCGACGGCGAATACACCGGAATGCCCAAATGGAAGGCAGGGCTCCTGAAATGCCTGCCCATGCTGATAGTGCTTGCCTGCACCGGGCTGTTCATCTTCGGAATAAAGGCGGTCATCGGAATATTCTACAAGCCGCATGA
The DNA here is from genome assembly GCA_934481355.1 of uncultured Oscillospiraceae bacterium. Classification (GTDB taxonomy): domain Bacteria; phylum Bacillota; class Clostridia; order Oscillospirales; family Ruminococcaceae; genus CAG-115. The sequence continues at coordinate 169,704 of CAKSPH010000001.1, forward strand.
CGAGCTGTTCACCAAAACGGACAACGGAACTGAATACACCATCGTGAAGTGCTATCAGAATCCCACCTCATACTTCTACGTTTACGACAGCGACAAGTTCCAGTGGAACGAAGCGGAATACGACAACGTTGCGGGCGAGCACAACGACGCGCACCTCCACAAGGTGCCGGAGGTGTATTTCGTGCTCAACGAGAGCGCCCCGGACATGGACAAGACCACGGTGAAACTCCTGGTCGAAGGCAACGGGCTGAAAGTTTTCCAGTTCGGGGAGTTCATACTCTACCGCCTGGAGGGACAGTACGGAGTTTTCGCGCCGCTGAGGGACTACACCGAAAGCGCCACCGACCGCAAGAACGACCTCTACGTTGTACGCCAGCTCATGAAGAACGACAACTGGCAGGGCTTTGAAATGCCGTACCGGGAGGACGAGAGCTTCTACGACATCCTCGAAAAGCTGGAATGGCACCTCGACAACCAGTACGGAGAGGATCACTCATAAAGACGAAAGGAAAGATAAAATACATGGCTGATACAAGCTATCTCGACAAGATACGCAACTTCTGCATAATCGCACACATCGACCACGGAAAATCCACCCTCGCCGACCGTATCCTGGAGCAGACCCAGACCGTCGCCCTGCGCGACATGGAGGAGCAGCTCCTTGACAACATGGACATCGAGCGCGAGCGCGGCATCACGATAAAGGCGCGGGCAGTGCGCCTGAAATATCACGCGGACGACGGCGAGGACTACATCTTCAACCTCATCGACACCCCCGGTCACGTGGACTTCAACTACGAGGTCTCCCGGTCGCTGGTCGCCTGCGAGGGAGCCCTGCTCATCGTTGACGCTTCTCAGGGAATCGAGGCGCAGACCCTTGCAAACACCTATCTCGCAGTGGAAAACGACCTTGAGGTAGTTCCGGTCATCAACAAGATAGACCTGCCCTCCGCGCACCCCGAGGAGGTCAAGGAGGAGATCGAGAACGTAATAGGCATTCCCGCCGATGACGCACCGGAGATCTCCGCGAAGATGGGCATAAATATCCATGCCGTAATGGAGGCTGTCGTAAAGTCCATTCCCGCGCCGGTGGGCGACACCGAGGCTCCGCTGAAAGCGCTTATCTTCGACAGCTACTACGACAGCTACAAGGGAGTTATAACCTACGTCCGCATTAAAGAGGGCACCGTGAAGCCCGGCGACAGAATAAAAATGATGGCTACCGACGCGGAATTCACCGTTGTGGAGACCGGATTCATGGGCGCCACCGAGCTTGTCCCCTGCTCCGGGCTTAAGGCAGGCGAGGTAGGATATATCGCAGCTTCCATCAAGTCAATCGGCGAAACAAAGGTCGGCGACACCGTTACCTCCGCCGAAAACCCCGCCGCAGAGCCGCTCGCGGGCTACCGCGAGGTAAACCCGATGGTGTTCAGCGGTATCTACCCGGCGGACGGCGCGAAATACGTTGACCTCCGGGACGCACTGGAAAAGCTCCAGCTTAACGACGCTTCCCTGTCATTCGAGCCGGAGACCTCCGTTGCGCTGGGATTCGGATTCCGCTGCGGATTCCTCGGACTGCTCCACATGGAGATAATCCAGGAGCGCATCGAGCGCGAATACAACCTCGATATCATCACCACCGCGCCCTCCGTTGTGTACAAGATAGAGATGACCGACGGCACCGTGAAGATGATAGACAACCCCACAAACTACCCTGACCCGTCTGAGATAGCGCAGGCTTACGAGCCCGTTGTCAACGCGCACGTTTACGCGCCCTCGGATTATGTCGGCAACATCATGGAGCTGTGCCAGAACAGGCGCGGAGTTTTCCGGGATATGAAATATATCGACCAGAACCGCGTCGACCTGCACTATGAGCTCCCGCTGAACGAGATAGTCTACGACTTCTTCGACGCGCTTAAATCCCGCACGCGCGGCTACGCAAGCTACGATTACGAGATGATGGGATTCGTTCCGTCAAAGCTCGTTAAGCTGGATATCCTGCTCAACGGCGACGTTATAGACGCGCTTTCGTTCATCGTGCACAGCGACAAGGCCTATGAGCGCGCCCGCAAGATGGCTGAAAAGCTGAAGGAGCATATCCCGCGGCAGATGTTTGAGATACCGATTCAGGCGGCGGTCGGCGGAAAGATAATCGCCCGTGAAACGATAAAGGCTCTCCGCAAGGACGTCCTCGCCAAGTGCTACGGCGGCGACATCACCCGAAAGAAGAAGCTGCTTGAAAAGCAGAAGGAGGGCAAGAAGCGCATGAGGGCCTTCGGTACCGTTGAAGTTCCGCAGGAAGCGTTCATGGCTGTCCTCAAGCTCGACGATGAGTGATCGCGGGCTGTATATCCACGTCCCGTTCTGCGTGCAGAAATGCCCCTACTGCGATTTCTACTCCGCTGCGGGAGCAGGAAAGCTCCGGCAGGAGTACGCGCGGGCGGTGGTGCGGAACCTCCGGCATTATCCGGAGCAGTTTGACACCGTATATTTCGGCGGTGGAACCCCGAACCTCATTGCAGAATACATGGCGGATATCCTGTCCGCCGTGAACGCCGCCCCGGGGGCAGAGATATCCGCCGAATGCAACCCAGCGTCCGCGGATACCGGGACGCTCCGCATGATGAGAAGCGCCGGGGTAAACCGCATTTCCGTGGGAGTCCAGTCGCTCCAGGACGGGGAGCTGAAAAAGCTCGGCAGGCTGCATGATTCAGCACAGGCGGAAGAGCTTATCCTAGCCGCCAAGGAAGCTGGATTCGACAGCATTTCCGCCGATGTTATGCTGGGTATCCCCGGGCAGACTGCGGAGTCCCTCACCGACACGATAGAGCGGCTGGCGGGGCTTCCGGTGCAGCACATCTCCGCGTATATGCTGACCCTGGAACCGGAAACGCCCTTCGGCAAAAATCCGCCGCCGGACATGGCGGACGATGAAAAAATGGCGGATCTCTACGCGCTGTGTCAGGAGCTCTGCGAAAAGCACGGCTTCGCGCAGTATGAGATAAGCAATTTCGCCCGGGAGGGCTTCCGGTGCCGCCACAACCTGAAATACTGGCGGGACGAGGAATATCTCGGGATAGGACCGGCGGCGCACTCATTCTACGGCGGGAAGCGCTTCGCAGTCCCGCGCAGCCTGCGAGGCTTCATAGATTCCGAACGTCAGCCCGTGGAGATAACGGACGACTGCCCCGGCGACTATGACGAGCGCGTGATGATGGGGCTTCGTATCTCCGAGGGTATACCGGAGGAGCTCTACAAGCCGATAGAATCCGCGCTGCGGCTTGTCCCAGCGGAATATTACAGGCTGGAAAACGGCAGGCTCAGGCTCACCGGAAAGGGTTTTCCGGTGTATAACTACATCGTGTCGCTTCTGTTGGCGCACAGGGAGGAATCATGAGAAGAAAAGACCGCGAAATAACCGATGAAGCAAAGATAGACGAGATAATCTCCCGCTGCCACTGCTGCCGGCTGGGATTCAACGACAGCGGCGAAGTGTATATAGTTCCGCTGAACTTCGGCTTTGTGAAGCGCGGCGGAAAGAGATTCTTCTATTTCCACAGCGCTAAGGAGGGCAGGAAGATAGACCTTGTCAAAGAGGGTTACGAGGTCGGTTTTGAGATGGACTGCGGCTATCAGCTCCACCCCGGGGAAGCCCCCTGCGACTGCTACGCTGAATTCAGCAGCGTTATCGGCACGGGAAATGTCGAAATGATCACCGACACTGACGAAAAGATACTCGGTCTGCAAAGCCTGATGAAACAGGCGGCGGGACGCGAAAACTGTGAATTCCGCCCGGAAATGCTGAACGCTGTCTGCGTTTTCCGGCTGGAGGTAAATAAAATATCCTGCAAGGTTCATTTATAAGGAGGAAAAATATGGCATACACAATAGAAAAGGGAAAGAAACTCATTCCGGCAGATTCCGGCTGCTTTCAGTACGTCGGCAGAATAGATTCCGACGACCCGAAGCGCCCGGTCATGACATGGCCCGCCACCTACGCCGACGTGAATTTCACCGGCACCAGCGCGGCGGTAGTGCTGAAGAACATAAACTTCCAGGACGACACGCACTTTGCCGTTATAGTAGACGGAGTGATGAAGAAGATAACCCTCACGAAAACCCGCGAGGACGAACTTTACACAGCCGCCGAGGGACTTGAGGACAAACCGCATACCCTGCGCATACTGAAAACCCTGGCATCCCACAACTACCTTGAATTTGTGGGAATAGTCGTGGACGAAAACGCGGAGGTCACAAACCCCGCCCACAGGTACGACATGAAGCTTGAAGTCTACGGCGACAGCGTTTCCGCAGGCGAGGTCACTGAGGCTATTTACTACGAGGGTCAGTGCGACCCGGCGGACCACCGCAACCGTCTTGATAACTCCCACTTTGCCTACCCGATGGCACTTTCAAGGAAGCTCAACGCGGAGCTCCACGACATCGCGCAGGGAGGTATCGCGCTGCTGGACGGCACGGGATATTTCTGCTCCGACCAGCTCACCGGAATGGAAAGCTGCTACGACAAGATAGAGTTCACTCCCTACGCCGACAGAAAGACATGGGATTTCTCAAAGTGGACGGCTGACGCGGTAATAATCGCCATCGGTCAGAATGATGCCAACCCCGAGCCTGAGCGCATAAAGGAGCCCGGCTACCGCCGTATGTGGAAGGACAACTACATAAAGCTGCTCCGCACGCTGATGGAAAAGTACCCTTCCGCCAAGTTCGTGCTTATCCTGACGATACTTGGACACGACCACACATGGGACGACGCCCTTGAGGAAATAGCTCAGGAGATGAACTCCGACAGGGTATCGCACTTCATGTTCCGCCGCACAGGCTGCGGCACCAACGGGCACCCCCGCGCCACCGAGCAGGAGGAAATGGCGGGAGAGCTTTACAGCTACTTCAAGGAGCATATTTTAAAGTAAAAAACAAAAGGCTGGCGATTTTTTCGTCAGCCTGTATTTTTCGGCAAAAAAGGCGCTGTGTTGCATATCACAGCGCCTTGATTATTTTAGGGGTTATCTTATGATCAGAAACCGGTGGAGTAGTTCGGAGCTTCCTTGGTGATCTGGATATCATGCGGGTGAGATTCCCTCAGACCTGCGCCGGTTATGCGCACGAACTCTGCGCGCTCCTGAAGATCCGGAATTGTCGGGCAGCCGCAGTAGCCCATACCGGAGCGGATACCGCCAACGAGCTGGAAGATGGTATCGGCAACGGATCCCTTGTAAGGCACACGACCCTCAACACCCTCCGGAACGAGCTTCTTGCTCTTATCCTGGAAGTAGCGGTCAGCGGAGCCCTTCTTCATTGCGGCAAGGCTTCCCATGCCTCTGTATACCTTGAAGCTTCTGCCCTGGTAGATCTCAACGTCGCCGGGAGCCTCCTCGCAGCCTGCCAGCAGGGAGCCGAGCATTACGCAGTTAGCGCCTGCCGCAAGAGCCTTGACGATATCGCCGGAGAACTTGATTCCGCCGTCTGCGATCACCGGAACGCCGTACTTTGCAGCCGCACAAGCGCAGTCGTAAACCGCTGTGATCTGCGGAACGCCGATACCTGCAACGATTCTTGTGGTGCAGATGGAGCCGGGACCGATACCTACCTTAACGGCGTCAGCGCCAGCCTTTATAAGATCCTCGGCAGCAGCGCCTGTCGCTACGTTTCCTGCGATGATGACCGCATTCGGGAATGCGTTCTTTATCTTGTCGAGGGTGGTCATGATATTCTTGCTGTGTCCGTGCGCGGAATCCAGAACCAGTACGTCAGCCTGTGCCTTAAGCAGTGCGCCTGCCCTGTCGAGCACGTCAGGTGTGATGCCGATGGCGGCGCCGCAGAGAAGTCTGCCGGCTGCGTCACGCGCGGTGTTCGGGTACTGTACGCTCTTCTCGATATCCTTGATGGTGATGAGTCCCTTGAGGAAGCCGTTCTCGTCAACCAGCGGAAGCTTCTCGATCTTGTGCTGTCTGAGTATCTCCTGAGCCTGCGGAAGGGTAGTGCCTACCGGAGCGGTAACGAGGTTCTCCTTGGTCATTACCTCGCCGATCTTCTGGTTGTAGTCAGTGATGAAGCGGAGGTCACGGTTAGTGAGGATACCCACGAGCTTACCGTTTTCGACCACCGGCACACCGGAGATCTTGTACTTACCCATAAGTGCGTCTGCGTCAAACACGCTGTCCTGCGGAGAAAGGAAGAACGGGTTTACGATAACGCCGTTCTCGGAACGCTTTACCTTATCCACCTCGTCTACCTGCTGCTCAATGCTCATGTTCTTGTGGATAATGCCGATACCGCCCTCGCGTGCGATAGCGATAGCCATGCGGCTCTCGGTAACTGTATCCATCGCTGAGGTCATTATCGGGGTGTTGAGCTTGATGTTCTTGGTGAGATTTGTCTTGAGATCGATCATGTTCGGGGTAACGTCGCTCTTCGCCGGGATAAGAAGAACATCGTCAAAAGTAAGCCCCTCCTTGACAAATTTCTCGTTGTAATTGCAGTTCAGCATAGTTGATAGATCCTCACTTTCTTCATCTTCGACCTGCGGCGGCGCAGGTTTTTCCTTCCTGCCGGATTTCTTTTTTCTGGGATTAATGTTCGTATAACGAAAAAAGCCGCTGAATACACTAACGTATCGTGGGCTTTTATCTGCCGGAGGCATAGATATATTGTAAATATTATATCACTAAAGTTCTTTTTTTTCAAGCACTACCGCGGAGAAAAATAAACAAATATAATCTCGGATTATGCCCCGATTTAGGAAAATTTCACGCTTTCCCTGAAAATTCGAAAAAAATTCCCGCCAGCTTATTGACGAAAAAAGATATTTATTATAGAATATATGTGTATGGCTGAATAACGCCTGTAAAAAGTTGTATAATTGTAAAGGAAATGATAATATGATAAAGACCTCCGCGTCCCTGCTGGCGTGCGACCTCGCGAATATTTCCGGGGAGCTCGCAAGATGCAGGGCTGCCGGTGTTGACTGGATACATTTCGATGTAATGGACGGCGCATTCGTTGAGCAGATAACCTACGGAAGCCCCGTTCTGAAATGCGTCCGCGCGGCGACAGATATGTTTCTTGACGTCCACCTGATGGTGAACGACCCCGCCTCGCAGATACGATTTTTCGCAGAGGCAGGCGCCGACCTGATAGATTTCCACATCGAGAGCCTCAGCGACCCGGAAGCCGCCCTGCGCGACATACGCTCCCGCGGAATAAAGTCCGCGATAGCGGTAAAGCCGGGGACCCCGATAGAATCCGTTTACCCATATCTCGAACTGTGCGATATGGTTCTCGTTATGACCGTTGAACCGGGCTACGGCGGACAGGCTTTCATTCCTGAAACGCTGGAGAAGATACGCGCGCTCAGAAAGACCGCCGATGAACGCGGGCTTTCCTCCCTCGACATCGAGGTGGACGGCGGCATAAACGCAAAGACCGCCCCTCTCGTCAAGGAGGCGGGCGCAAACGTACTCGTTGCCGGAACCGGGCTGTTCAGGGCGCCGGACATGGCGCAGGCAGACATACAGCTCAAATCGCAGAAAGGAGAAGCATGATCACCCCGATCACCCAGCGCGATCCGCGCAAGCTGTATCTGGAGCGATTCGTGTTCATGGCGGCGCTGCTTATCCCGGCGATATTCCGCGGAGGATTCAGACCGCTGGTGGTGTGCGTTATCTGCATTCTGTTCTGTATGCTCACCGACTGGATCTGCTGTAAGATACGCAGAATAAAATACGATATATCCGACCCGGCAGTGTGGTTCTGGGGGCTTACTGCGGCTATGCTCATGCCCTCCGGAGTTCCCCATGCGATAGCGGGACTCGCCGCTGTCATCTGCATTGCTGTCGGCAAGCATATATTCGGCGGAAACGACAACCTCGTGTTCTCGCCGCCCGCAATAGCGATCGCATTCCTTACGATATGCTATCCAAGCTCCATGCTGTATTTCCCGAAAGCCGGGGAAGTCATACCGATGTTCGGCGAATACGAGGGCTCCCTTGCCCGCTCGATAGAATACACGATGAAGCTCGGCACGGTGCCGACGCAGCAGCCGCTGGACATTCTCCTCGGAAATGTGCCCGGGGCGATAGGCGCGGTGAATGTCCTGATAATCGCAGTCATCGGGATATGTATGCTGATAAAGCACAGCACCAGTTTCACGGCAATGATATCCTGTCTTGCTTCGGTATGCGCTGTTTCGGCGTTTTATCCGCGGGTTGACACGACCCCGCTGATGTCCGTTTTCTATGAGCTTGCAAGCGGCTGTATGCTGTTCGGAATAATCTTCATGTCGGCGGAGCCCTGCCTCCTGCCGAAACGCCGCGCCGCAAGAGTCATCTACGGCGTAGTGCTCGGCTACACGGCTATGATGTTCCGGTATTTCGGCCAGGTGGAGAACAGCTTCGTTTTCGCGCTGCTGATAACGAACGCGCTTTCCGGCTGTTTCGACACCATCGTTGAGAATATCCTCTACTGGAAGCGCAACTACATCAGCTCCTTCGAGGGCAGCAAGAGCCGCGCGCAGAAGGGTGAAATAAAGCTCACCGACACGCAGGAGATAGAGCTCCCGAAGAAGTACCGCTACAACACCCCGCCGATAAACGGAAAGGTGAAGAAGCAGAAGCGCCGCCCGGTGCCGGCAGAAAAGGAGGACTCACGCAATGATAAATAAGCCCTCCATAAAAGTCAGCACTGACGGACTGTTCCGCCAGAATATCGTACTGATGAGCGGATTAGTCACCGCCCCCATCATAGTTGCGGCGACAACGTTCGAACACGCACTGATACTCACGCTGAGCTTCCTGCTGATATCGTATACCTCGATACTTATCTGCCGGTTCATTCCCCGGAAGATAGTCTATACCGTGCGCATACTGCTTTACGCGGCTGTGGCGGCGGTGATGTACATTCCGACGGCGCTGCTGCTGCACGCGCTGTTTCCCGCCACGACCTCCGAGATATCCATTTATATCGCGATAATCGTTGTGAACTCCCTTCTCCTCGCAAAGACCGAGAGCCGGTTCTACCTCATGCCCTACGGCGAGATGGCGCTTGACGCGCTGATTTACGTCCTCGGCTATGCCGTTGCGGCGTTCGCCGTGGGAATGATAAGGGAGTTCCTCGCGTTCGGCTCGCTGTTCGGCCTCAGGGTCTGCGACCCCATAATGCCGGCGGCGAAAACCCCGTTCTTCGGATTCATTCTGCTTGGTATCCTCGCGGCTGTCTGCCGTGCGATAACCACACGCCGCCACAGGCGCACAGAACGCGCCGAGGCTATCCGGAAGGGGGCGGAGTGATGGAAATATTCGGCCGCATAGTCACCGTTGCAATGCTGTCAGTATTCGTGCAGAACGCAATATTTGACCGCGCATTCGGAAGCAACGTCGCGATATACGCCTCCCGCAGGAACGACACTGTAATCGGCTTCACGCTGGGAATAACCGCGATGACCACCATCGCCAGCGCAATATCTTTCTTCGTGGACCAGGCACTTCTGCCGACCGGATTCGGCTGGCTGTTCATGCCGCTGATTTACGTCGCGATAATCAGCGCGCTGTATCTTGCCGGACTTCTCCTGATATGGAGGGTGTTCCCGAAGATGTTCAGGAGGATAAAAAAGTACGTCCACCTGACGATATTCAACTGCACCGTTATCGGCGCTCTGTTTCTGAACTCCAACTTCGGAAGCGATATCTGGTCGTATATCGGATACGGCTTCGGAACAGGCATCGGATTCTTTCTTGCCTGCTTCCTGCTGAATATCGCCCGGGACAAGCTGGACAGCGAAAAGATACCAAAGGTTTTCCGGGGCTACCCGATAATGCTTGTTTACATCGGCGTGATCTCACTGGCGTTCTATGCGCTGGCGGGATACACCGTGGATTTCTGACGCACATTCCACATAACAGTTCAACGGAGATATCATGAAAAACAAGAAAATCAAGATAAAGCACAGAAAATACAGTCTGTATCAGCGCAAGCGGAGCAAAAGCAGAAAGGTGCTCACAGTCCTGCTGATGGTGGTGCTGGTGGCAGGGCTCTGCGTCCTCGGCTACGGACTGGGGCGCCCGCTGGTGAACTACTTCCAGAACCGCGGGAGCGAATCACAGACAAGCTCAGCGTGGACGCCGCCGTCATCTGCGGAAATAAACTCCTCCGCCGAGGGAACATCTGACAGATCCACAGCCGAGGCGACAAAGGAGCCCACGCAGGAAACTCAGGAGCAGAAGCCGGTAAGCGCGTTTATCCTGCCGGAAAGCGCCCTTGCAAGCTCCGACGCGCTTAACAGCGCACTTGCTGCGGCAAAGAACGGAAACTACACAGACATTACCGTCACCCTCAAGGACGACAGCGGAAGCTTCCTTTACAAGACTGGTATCGACGGAATACCAGAGACCCAGATAACCGGAAGCCTGACCGCAAAGCAGATAGCCGACATCATCACCAGGGCGGGATTCACGCCAGGGGCGCGTATAAACACCCTGCTCGACCGCACCTCCCAGTCGTTCGGAGGGGAAAGCGTATGCTACATGATAGCGGACGGCGGAATATGGCACGACTACTATGTTGACAAGGGCGGAAAATCGTGGCTCGACCCGTTTGAGGACGCCACCGCAAAGTATCTCTCCGCGATAACCTCCGAGATAAGCGGCGCAGGATTCAAGAGTATAATCCTCGCCAACACGAAATATCCCGCGTTCAACCCGCAGGATTACACGAACTTCCTGCGGCAGCTCAACCTTTCGGATGATAACGCCCGCCTTGAAGCGCTCTGGAAAATCGCGGACGCCTGCATTACAGCCGCTAAGCCCTCCGGCGCTGAAATCTCCGTCGAGGTAAACGGCGGGGATCTTCTGGCGGACGAAAAAGCGCTCACTTCCGCCGAGATAACCGGAAACAAGGCGAAACTCAGGAACACGGTGCTCCTGATAGACTATTCGCCGGAGGACAGCGCGAACTACGCCAGCACAAAGGCGTTCATCGGAAAGCTCTCCGTTATGTATTCCGGGCAGACCATTGCCGTAAGGCTCCAGACCTCCGGATTCTCCGCAGACGCACTGGCAGATGTGCGCAAGGCGTTTACCGACTCCGGGATCACGGTTCTTTCTGAATAATCGGTGAAAATTTTGTCAGGCTACTTGATTTATCGTTCAGTTTAGGTTATAATAGTAAAGGTAAAATAACAGCCGCTGTAAGGCGGTAAAATATGGAGGACAACTAATGGTTTCTACACTCGCTATCATAAGCTCTGCCGCTTCCGGCACAACTAACGCAGCCGGCGGCGTTGGCAGTATGCTTACAATGCTCATTCCGCTGGCGCTCATCATTCTGTTTTTCTGGCTGTTCATTATCCGTCCGGAGAAGAAGCGCAACAGGGAAATGCAGGATATGCTCAACAACATTCAGGTTGCCGATGAGGTAATCACAAACGGCGGCATTATCGGACGCGTTCTTTCCGTCAAGGAGGACACCGTTCTTATCGAGACAGGAAGCGACCGCACAAAGATCCGCGTTCTTAAATCCGCTATCGCAAAGAACAATACAATGCACGAGGCTCCCGCTGAGGCTGCCCCTGCAAAGAAGAAAAAGGGCAAGGACGACAAGCCCGCTGAGATCAAGTAATTTTAAGATTCATAAAAAAGTCCCTCTTCATCGCGAAGAGGGATTTTTTCATAGTAGTGGAGGGGCTTGCCCCTCCACTCAGTTTGTCGAAAAAGTCAAAATATCAGGCTGTCGAGAAGCCCTCAGATTCTAGGAACCCGTACTGCGACTAGGCTTTGTGCCTGTCGCAGTGCGGAGTGACGACGAAGATGAGGGTTTATCGACAGCCGTATGGGAGGGGCTTGCCCCTCCCATACGAATATTTGCCTTATCTGCGGACCCTGCGCGCCTTGACTTTCAGCACTACGCGGTCGTTTGCAGGCTTCGGAGCCACCGGAGCTTCTTTTCTTTCGGGAGCCGGAGCATTCTGCGCTTCCTCGGCCGCCTTGTAAGCCTGCTCATAGAAGTATATCTGGGAATTCAGGCGCGGCTCGCCCTCCTTCGGGATAACGTGGTGATAGTTGCCATCGCTGTCCTGCTCGCGCGCCTTTACGTTGTCGCGGAGCATCGTTTCAAAGATACCCACAGCCCTGTCCGCTATCCTCTTATCCAGCAGCGGAGCCGCCACCTCAACGCGGCGCTCGGTGTTTCTGGTCATGAAATCCGCGCTGGAAATGTACACCCTGCGGCGCTCGCCCTTTCCGAAAATATAGATACGGCTGTGTTCAAGGAATCTTCCCACGATGGAAATGACCCTGATATTTTCGGTCTCGCCCTCAACGCCCGCGATAAGGCAGCATATTCCACGGACGACCAGCTCTATCCTAACACCGGCGCGGCTTGCCTCGGCAAGCTTTTCAATGATGTCCTTATCGGTCAGGGAATTCATCTTTATGCCGATGTAGCCGTCATTCTTGTAGGTTATCTCGTTGTCGATGAGCTCCACTATACGGCTTTTCAGCCCCTTCGGAGCCACCAGCAGCTTGTTGGTGCTCTCAACGGTATTCCCGACTGCAAGCGCATTGAATACCACCGAAGCGTCCGAGCCGAAATCCCGGTCGGCGGTCATCAGGGTAAGATCCGTATACAGCCTGGAGGTGCGCTCGTTGTAGTTTCCGGTGCCCACCTGAGTGATGTAGCTTACGTCGTTTCCGCTGCGCAGCGTAATGAGCAGCAGCTTGGAATGCACCTTGAGCTCCTCCAGACCGTAGATTACGGTAACGCCGGCGTCCTCAAGACACTTTGACCAGCCGATATTGTTTTCCTCGTCAAATCTCGCGCGGAGCTCAACAAGCGCCAGCACGTCCTTGCCGTTTTCTGCGGCGCGGGTCAGTGCGCTGATTATCTTGCTGTCCCTCGCCACGCGGTAAAGGGTTATTTTTATGGAAACAACGTCCGGATTCTCCGCGGCCTCTTCAAGCAGGCGGATAAACTGGCTGATATTCTCATAGGGGTAATTCAGCATGATGTCATGACGCTGTATCTGCCCGATGATAGGCTGCTTCTGGTCTATCTCCGGGGATTTCTGCGGAGTCAGCGGGGCAAAGAAAAGGTCGTCCTGCTTCTCAAGCTTTCTCTCCAGCGCAGACAGGAATCCCATCGTCAGCGGGGCGCTCTGGCAGAAGATAAAGTTGTCCTTTACCTTCAGCGTCTTTGCAATTATCGAAGATATGGAGGGGTCCGGCGTGCCGGAAAATTCAAGGCGCACCGGCTGGAGCTTCTTGCGCTTCTTAACAAGGTCGCTCATTATGTCGCGGAAATCCACGTCGTGGTCGTAAAGTCCCTCGTCCATTGTGATGTCCGCATTCCTTGTAACGCGGAAAATGCAGCGTGACATTATCTCGAAATTCTTGAATACCAGCTCCGCATAATGCGCGATAAGCTCCTCCGTCAGCAGGAATCTGCCTGTGCCCGGCAGCCACACCAGCTTCGGGAAGTTCTCAGAAGCCGGCAGTATGCCGAAAGTGACCTTACGCGCCGCGTCGTCCTTCTTGCGGATAGTAACGCCAACGTAAACCTCGCCGCTCTTCAGGAACGGCACGGGGTGCTTCTTGTCAACGACCCCGGTGAACAGCAGCGGCTGTACCTCCCTGGTGAAGAATGCGCGGAAATACGCGTCCTCCTCCGGTGTGAGGCTCTTGGGGTCGATGTGGTCAACTCCGTATGCGGCAAGCCCCTCCATGATCTTTTCATAAGCCTCGTCCTTCACCGGCAGGAGCTGCTTTACACGCTTTGCTATCTCAGTGAGCTGCTCCTTGGCGGTCATGTTGGTCTTGTTTTCGGTGTCCTTGCTGTCGAACAGCATTTTGTCGTGCAGGCTTCCCACCCTTATCATGAAGAACTCGTCGAGATTTGAGCAGAATATCTGCACGAATCTCAGCCGCTCAAACAGCGGGGTCTCCTCATCGAACGCTTCTTCAAGCACCCTTGCGTTGAATTTCAGCCAGGAAAGCTCGCGGTTGTCATAGAACTTGTCGCCCATAATGATTTCCTTTCACGATTTTAATACGGATTTAATATACAGAAATGCCGTCTGAATACGCGAGTAGACAGGCGGCATAAGTTATCAATGATTAATAATTACTTCTTTAGTTCAAGGGAAGCCTTGATGAAGCCGTTGAACAGAGGATGCGGTCTGTTAGGTCTGCTCTTGAACTCAGGGTGGAACTGAACGGCAACGAACCACGGGTGAACGTCCTTCGGCAGCTCAACTATCTCGACAAGCTTCCCGTCAGGGGAAAGTCCTGCAAACTTAAGACCCAGAGCCGCAAACTGCTCACGGTAGGTGTTGTTGAACTCGTAACGGTGGCGGTGGCGCTCATAGATAAGCCCCTCGCCGTAAAGCTCTCTGGAGATGGAAGTCTCGTCAAGCTTGCAGGGATACAGACCAAGGCGCATCGTGCCGCCCATGTCTACGCCCTTCTGGTCGGGCATAATGTCGATAACGTTATACTGGTGCTCGCCGAACTCGGAGGAGCTTGCGCCCTCCAGACCTGCGACATGGCGTGCGAACTCAATAACAGCCATCTGCATACCAAGGCACAGTCCGAGATAAGGCTTCCTGTGCTCTCTTGCGTAGCGCACAGCCTCTATCTTGCCCTCGATTCCCCTGTCGCCGAAGCCGCCGGGGACAACGATGCCGTCAACCTTGCCGAGAAGCGCCTCGGAAGTCTCGGGAGTTACCTCCTCGGAATTTATGAGCTCTATATGCACGTCAGCACCGTTTGCCGCGCCTGCGTGTCTGATGGACTCCATAACGGAGATGTAAGCGTCAGGAAGGGATACATACTTTCCGACAAGACCGATGGTCAGCGGCTTGTCTGCATTCTCCTGCATATGCACCATGTTCTTCCACTCGGTGAGATCAGGCTCCCTGTCCTCAAGACCGAGGTGATAGCACGCGGAGTGTGCAAGCCCTGCCTCCTCCAGCATGAGCGGAACGGCGTACAGGGAAGAAGCGGTGAGGTTCGGGATAACGTCCTGCTTGCGGACATTGCAGAAGCTTGCTACCTTGTCCATCATGTCCTGCGGTATCTCGCAGTCGCTGCGGAGAACCAGCACGTTCGGCTGGATACCGATGGAGAGGAGCTCCTTAACGCTGTGCTGGGTGGGCTTTGTCTTGAGCTCGTTGCTGCCGGAGATGAACGGGAGAAGCGTAACGTGGATATACATTACATTCTCTCTGCCGACATCGTTGCTTACCTGACGGATAGCCTCGAGGAACGGCGTGGACTCGATGTCGCCGACCGTACCGCCGATCTCGGTGATGACTACGTCGGCAGCCTCAGCGCCACTGTTTGCAACACGGTAGATCCTGTCCTTTATCTCGTTGGTCACATGGGGAATGACCTGAACGGTGCCGCCGAGGTAATCGCCGCGGCGCTCCTTGTTAAGTACTGTCCAGTAGATCTTGCCGGTGGTGACATTGCTGTTCACCGAAAGATTCTCGTCGATGAAGCGCTCGTAATGTCCGAGGTCGAGGTCGGTTTCCGCGCCGTCGTCGGTTACGAATACCTCGCCGTGCTGATATGGACTCATGGTGCCGGGGTCAACATTTATATAAGGGTCGAACTTCTGGATAGTGACCTTGTATCCTCTCATTTTGAGCAGACGTCCGAGGGAAGCGGCGGTAATGCCCTTGCCGAGTCCCGAAACGACGCCGCCGGTAACAAAGATGTATTTTGCAGCCATTCTGTGACCTTCCTTTCTTTTCTCCGTCTTTACGCACTTACCGGAAAACATATCTTAAATCATTATACCACCTTGCGCCCTTTTTTTCAAGTGGTATTTCTACTAAATTCCCCACAGAACGGCAATAATTTTTTCAGTCGGGTATACAGCGTTACTTCCAGTTTCTGTCGTAACTCGGCGCTTCCAGCATAGGATTCGAGGTCGTCGGAGGTTTTCTGCGCTTCTTCGGGACATAGTCCGCGATGTTGAACGGCTTTTTCTCCGGCTTTCCGCGGAATTGTGCGAGGTAGTACTCCAGCGACTGGACTATCTTTTTCGTCGGGCCGAACCACCCGCTGACCTCCAGCTTCTCCAGCGTCCGGAATCCGCGCTCGCTGAGCTCCGGGCTGTCAAATATGGTGTGGTCGTCCTCGTCAACATGGTATCCAAGGCGGGAGCTTTCATAGAAATAGTACCGCACCTCTCCCTTAACCGTGAATGAGCACGGAGTCTTTTCAGCGTCCCGGGATATTTCCTCCACGCCGGAAAAAGGCACATAGTACAGCCTGCGGAGAATCGTCTGCTTCCCGCCGCCGCTGAATTCCCCGGCGTACAGGCTGAAAACGAAGCCGTCCGGCAGGATATCGAGATATGTGAAGCGGTTATGCCGCCTGGTGTACTTATAGGTGAAATATACCGCCGTGAACACCGAAGCCGTCCCCAGAAAGACGCACCCGAAAATCACAGCTGCGAGCAGCCTTACGATATCGCTGTCGCCAAGATTCAGCAGGATATTTACGGTGCAGAACACGCAAACGCCGAAAAGCGGCACAAGCACAGTTATCACCATGCCCCTGAGCCGCCTGCGGTATTTCGTTGTGACTGCGTGAAAAAAGTAATCCATAAACACCCCGAGGTCAATTCAGAATCCGGATTTTTCCGTCCCGCTTCGCGGAACATTGCTACAAGACAATTATAGCATAACGGAGCGTTTAAGTCAATGCAGTCACGTTTCGTTTATTTTGGAGCCGCTCTTGAAGCACAGCGCCGCCAGCAGTCCGAAGAATATCGCCGCCGATATTCCCGCCGAGGAGGCCGTGAATCCGCCCATGAAAGCCCCGATGAGCCCGTGCTCGTCCACAGCCTCGCGGACGCCCTTTGCAAGCAGGCTGCCGAATCCCGTCAGCGGAACTGTCGCGCCGCCGCCCGCAAACCCGATAAGCGGCTCGTAAACTCCCACAGCGCCGAGAATGACCCCCGCCACCACATAGCTCACCAGAATACGCGCCGGGGTAAGCTTCGTGAGGTCGATAAGGAGCTGTCCCACCGCGCAAAACGCCCCGCCTATCAGGAACGCCCATAAATATTCAAGAATCATATCCATTCTTATCCCCCCTGTTCAGATGAGATCTCTACGCAGTGCGCGATTCCCGGAATACTGCCGCCCTGCTGTACCATGGTCGGCGACATCAATGCACCTGTGGCACAGTAAAGTATTCGCTTCAGCTCCCCGGACTGCACCCGCTTCAGGAAGTGCCCGCACATCATGGAAGCCGAGCACCCGCACCCGGAGCCGCCCGCGTGCACGTCCTGACTTGCGCGGTCGTATATCATCAGACCGCAGTCCTTGTGGTGCTCCTTCAGGGAAACCCCGTCCCGCTGAAACAGGTCGTACAGCAGGTCGCTGCCCACCTGTCCCAGATCTCCCGTGATTATCACGTCATAGTCCTGCGGGTGAGTGCCGCGGTGCTTCATGTGCCGGGTCAGGGTGTCGTATGCCGCCCCTGCCATCGCCGCGCCCATGTTGTTGAGGTCGGTTATGCCCATGTCCTCTATCTTGCCAATGGTCGCCGCCCGGATAAACGGCGGCTTTCCGCTGAACCCGACCAACGCCGCTCCGGAGGCTGTCGCCGTCCACTGTGCGGTGGGAGTGCGCACTCCGCCGTAGTTCAGCGGAAACCGGAACTGCCGCTCCGCCGTGCTGAAATGCGATGAGGTGCTTGCTATCACCGTATCAAGATATCCCGCATTCACCAGAGCCGCCGCCAGCAGCAGCCCTTCGGCAAACGTGGAACAGGCTCCGTATATCCCGAGGAACGGCATATAGTAGTCCTTCAGCCCGTAGGAGCTTCCCACGCACTGGTTCAGCAGGTCGCCGGCTATCACAAGATCTATCTTGTCCGGGGTGAGCTCCGCCTTTCTCAGGACGTGCCCAACCGCGCGCCGCTGGAACAGCGCCTCGGACTGCTCCCATGTGTCCGCGCCGCCCTTGTTGTCCTCTATCACCTCGTCGAATTCCCCGCCGTAGGGACCGTCGTTCTCAGCCTTTCCGACAACAGCCGCACAGGATATGATTGACGGCTTGCGGAAACACATCGTTCTTCCCTCGCAGAATTTCACAGCTATACCCCCTTATTTCATGAAAAGCCCTGCTATATAGTAGATTATTCCGTAAACCACTGAGGCGCTTATTCCGTAAACTATCACGGGTCCGGCGATGACGAACATTTTCGCGCCGAGACCCAGCACATAGCCCTCGCTCTTGAAGTCCAGCGCCGGGGAGGCAACGGCGTTCGCAAATCCGGTTATCGGGACCAGCGTACCCGCGCCCGCGTGCTGCGCGATACGGTCGTACCACTCCAGCCCGGTAAACAGGATGCTCAGGAATACCAGCGTCATGGAGACCAGCGCGCCTGCGTCGTCCTTGTCCAGCCCTGTCATTCCGTATACGTTCAGCAGGGCCTCTCCCAGCGTGCAGATAAACCCTCCTATAAGGAACGCCATCGGCACTGTCTTGTACAGCCTGGAACCGTGCGAACGCTTTTTCGCAAGCTCGCCGTATTCTTCATTCGATATATTCATACAGGAACTCTCCTTTTTTGTTGATTTTGCGGTTATTTTCTGTCTTTTTGCAGAAAAAATACATCAAACGCGTCATTGAAGAAAATTGTAAAAAAACTTAACAAACTATTGACAAACAAGCAATTATATTGTAAAATAATTATATTATACAGCTTACGGAAAGGCTGACAGGGAGGTTGTTAAATGGCACTCATCAACATCATGGAAGACATAGTGAAGGATAAGCTCCAGGAAATGCTTAAACCCGAGAACTGCTGCAAATGCGAACGCTGCGTCGAGGATATGACCGCGCTTGCCCTGAATAAGCTCCCGGCAAGATACGTCAGCTCGCACAACGGCGAACTGTTTTCAAAGCTGAATTCGCTGGTGCGCCAGAACAGCGTTGACCTCAACATCGCTGTTGCAGAGGCTATCGCCTGCGTTTCCAAGAAGCCGTCTCACAAGTAATTATTACTCAAAGCTCCGTATTCTGTGCAATGCGGAGCTTTTGCTGTTGACAAAGTAATTCGATAGTGGTATAATATAATATGCTGGGGGTACTCATTCCGAGTTGAGAGGGCGTAAAGCCCGACCCTTTGAACCTGTTGGTTAATACCATCGTAGGGAAGCCGTGACGAAATATCATCTCAGGACTTCTGCTATTCAGGGGTCTTTTGTTTTATTCAGGAGGTCTCCACGATGAAAAACTGTCTTACAATCGCCGGCTCCGACTGCTCCGGCGGAGCAGGAATACAGGCCGATCTGAAAACCTTTTCCGCGCTTGGCTGCTACGGCATGAGCGTTATCACCTCCATTGTTGCAGAGAACACCGAGCGGGTGATCACAAGCATGGCTGTCGCGCCGGACGTTATTTCCGCGCAGCTTGACGCGGTTTTCACCGATATCCGCGTTGACGCGGTGAAAATAGGCGTGCTCCCGGACGCGGGGGCTATGCGCGCCGTTGCTGCGGCTCTGCTGAAGTATCAGCCGGAGATCGTGGTATGCGACCCGGTGATCTCAGCGACTGCCGGAGGGGATCTCATGCAGGGCTCCGCGCTGGGGGCTTTCATCGGCGGGATAATCCCGCTGTGCAGCCTGCTGACGCCGAATATCCCGGAAACCGAAACCCTGCTGGGCTGTAAGATAGAAAACCAAACGGACATAAAAGCGGCGGCGCTCAGCCTGTTCGCGCACGGCGCGGACGCCGTGCTGATAAAGGGCGGACATCTATCCGGCGACGCAACGGATATTCTGTTTGACGGAAAGGAATTCCACAGCTTCACCCACCAGCGGGTACAGACAAACGCGACCCACGGCACCGGCTGCACTCTTTCCTCCGCCATCGCGGCATATCAGGCGATGGGAAACACGCTTCCGGATGCGGTAAGGCTCGCCAAGGAATACCTGACAGGCGCGATACAGCACGGACTTGAAATCGGGAAAGGCAAGAATCCCATGGATCATTTCTACCGCCAGTTCCCGGAAAGGACTTAAAGATGAGAGAATACAAAACACAGATGGAGGCAGCGAAAAAGGGCATTATAACCCCGGAAATGAAGACCGTTGCCGAAAAGGAATACATGGAGCCTGAAAAGCTCCGCGAGCTTGTTGCAAAGGGCTGGGTGGCTATCCCCGCCAACGTCAACCACACCTCCCTTTCCGCAGAGGGCGTGGGCTCCGGGCTGAAAACGAAGATCAACGTAAACCTCGGCATTTCCGGCGACTGCAAGGACTACACCATGGAAATGCAGAAGGTCGATATGGCGATAAAGTTCGGCGCTGAGGCCATCATGGATCTGTCGAACTACGGCAAGACCAACACGTTCCGCAAGCAGCTCATCGGGCGCTCCCCCGCCATGATCGGCACCGTTCCCATGTACGACGCGATAGGCTATCTCGACAAGGACCTGCTGGAGATCTCCGCAGAGGACTTCCTGAAGGTAGTGCGCGCCCACGCAGAAGAGGGCGTTGACTTCATGACCATCCACGCGGGAATCAACCGCCGCGCTGTCGAGGCGTTCCGCCGCGACCCGCGCAGGATGAACATAGTTTCCCGCGGAGGCTCCCTGCTGTTCGCATGGATGATGATGACCGGAAACGAGAACCCGTTCTATGAGCATTACGACGAAGTTCTCGATATTCTCCGCGAATATGACGTTACCATCTCCCTGGGCGACGCACTGCGCCCCGGCTGTATCGACGACGCAACGGACGCAGGTCAGATATCCGAGCTTATAGAGCTCGGCGCACTCACAGAGCGCGCATGGGCAAAGGACGTTCAGGTCATGGTGGAGGGTCCCGGCCACATGGCGATGAACGAGATCGAGGCAAACATGAAGCTTGAAAAACGCATCTGCCACAACGCCCCGTTCTATGTCCTCGGCCCGCTGGTGACCGATATATTCCCGGGCTACGACCACATAACCTCCGCGATAGGCGGCGCGATAGCTGCTGCCAGCGGCGCGGATTTCCTGTGCTATGTGACACCCGCAGAGCACCTGAGACTCCCCGACCTCAACGACGTCAAGGAGGGAATTATCGCCAGCAAGATAGCCGCCCACGCCGCTGACATCGCAAAGGGAATACCCCACGCCCGCGACAAGGACAACGAGATGGCGGCAGCCCGCCACAAGCTCGACTGGGAGGAAATGTTCAAGGTAGCCGCAGACCCCGATAAGGCCCGCGCTTACTTTGAGAGCGTACCCCCCGCAGACCGTCATTCCTGCTCAATGTGCGGAAAGATGTGCGCAGTACGCACCACCAACATGATACTTGAGGGCAAGGAAGTAAAATTCTGCACTGAAAAATAAATCGGATTTTGTAATGCATAATTCCGAATTTATTTATAGTCTCCGGCGGGGAGCGCCGTCCGGGGTCAGATTCCAGCGAGGGAACGCGTGTTTCGCGGTGAGAGGATACTTCTGAGTATCGACCGGCATTACGGCATACCGTAATGTAACGCATTTGTGCGTGCGCCGGGATAACTCTGCCCTGCGCCGCGCAGGAAAGAGGTATCTTATGAAAAAGACAAACATCAGGAAGCTCGCCATTGCGGCGGTATTAGTCGCGGTAGCCGTTGTCGGCTCGCTTTTCTCGTTCCCGTTCCTCGGGGCGAAGTGCGCGCCGGTGCAGCACCTAGTCAACATCATCGCGGGCGTTTATCTCGGACCGTGGTGGTCGATGGGAACCGCGTTCTGCGCCAGCCTTATCCGTAATTTCACAGGGCTCGGCTCGCCGCTGGCATTCCCGGGAAGCATGGTCGGCGCGTTCCTCTCCGGCGTGATGTATCACTGGATATTCAAGGGAAAGCCGCTGTCCCTACGTCTGCCCATGGCTTATGTCGGAGAACTGTTCGGAACCTCCGTTATCGGCGGTATGCTCTCATTCCCGATAGCTTACCTGATAATGAACAACACTGCGGCAACGCTGTTCGGATTCGTTTTCCCGTTCTTCGCCTCCAGCGTTGTGGGAACCGTTATCGCCGCAATAGTCGTTACTTCGCTCAAGCGCGTCAGGGCTATTGATATCTTCCTGGGAGACATACAGCCGCAGAAATCCTGAAAGGCTTGAAATGACCATTAACAGACTCATCGGACATACCCTTGCAGATATGCGGGGTATGTCCCCTCTTATTCACTGCATAACGAACTATGTTACCGCCGGAGATACCGCAAATATGCTCCTCGCGGCGGGAGCCTCCCCGATAATGGCGGACGACCCCGCAGAAAGCGCCGAAATAACCGCCATCGCGCAGGGGCTGACGCTAAACCTCGGAACTCCGTCTGCTTCCCGGGTGGAGGCCATGCTCCGCTCGGGCGAAAAGGCGGCAGAGCGCGGCATTCCAGTGATTTTTGACCCTGTGGGCGTTGCCTGCTCGGAATTTCGCAGAAATTCCGCCGCCGGGATAATCAGCCGTGTGAAGCTTACCGCCGTCCGCGGAAATCTGTCCGAAATATCCTATCTTGCAGGATTCGACGCCGGAGAAAACGGCGTGGATTCCTCAGAGACCCGGATTTCCCCGCAGGACGCCGCCCGGACTGCCGCAAAAAAACTCGGCTGCGTGTGCGCCGTGACCGGGGCGTATGATGTAATTTCGGACGGACAGCGCACCGCCGTGATACATGGCGGGACTCCGCTGCTTCGCCGCGTGACCGGCGCGGGCTGTATGACCTCGGCATTGTGCGCGGCTTTCTGCTCGGTGAGCGACGGCTTCATCGGAACCGCCGCCGGAATTGCGTTCATGGATATCTGCGGGGAACTCGCCGCAGAACGGACGGACGGCGCCGGGAGCTTCCGGGCGGCGCTTTTCGACTTCGCCGGAAGTATGACTCCAAAGCTTCTTATGGAAAGGCTTGATATCAATGAATGTTGATTACACCCTGTATTTATGCACCGACAGCGGGCTGATGTCCTGCAATACCGTGGAGGAAAGCGCTGAACTCGCCATACTTGGCGGCTGTTCCATTGTTCAGCTCCGGGAAAAGAACGCTTCCTCGCTGGAGCTTTTCCAGCTTGCAAAGCGCGTGAAGCAGGTCACGGACAAATATAACGTCCCGCTGATAATAAACGACCGTCTGGATATCTGTCAGGCTGTTGACGCGGCGGGAGTCCACCTGGGTCAGTCCGACCTCCCCTGCCGGGAGGCCCGCAGGATACTAGGCGCGGACAAACTTATAGGCGTTTCCGCCGCCCTGCCGGAAGAAGCGGCAAAGGCTCAGGCTGACGGCGCGGACTACCTCGGTGTTGGAGCGGTATTCACCACCTCGACCAAAACAAACACCCGCCCCGTCACTCCGGAGACTATCCGGGCGATAAGGCAGACGGTGACTATTCCTTTCGTGGTGATAGGCGGCGTGAATCCGCAGAACATCACTAAGCTTTACGGGCTGGGGATAAACGGCGCGGCGGTCATCTCCGCAGTAATCGCACAGCCGGATATCACGGAAGCCGCAAGGATAATGCGCGCGGCGGCTGAAAAATTGTAATTACACAAAACGGAGAGGTTCGCGCCTCTCCGTTTTCTATTGTTTTGTAGGGGAGGGGCTTGCCCCTCCCGCCCTTTTATGCAGCGCGTCCTTGCGCTGCTTTGGGGCGGTTTGGGCAAACGTCCTGTTTGCCCCTCCCGCCCTTTTATGCAGCGCGTCCTTGCGCTGCTTTGGGGCAGTTTGGGCAAACGTCCTGTTTGCCCCTCCCGCCGTTAAATCTCGTGGCACACAAGTTCCGGGACGGGCAAGCCCGTCCCCTACGGAATCATATGCGGATTATTTCAGCAGTTCCTTAGCCGCCGCGCCGAGAATCTTGACGCCCTTTACTATCTGCTCGTCAGTTGGAGTAGAATAGTTCAGGCGGAACGAATGCGAAACCGCGCTCTCGTCAGCGAGGAACGCATTTCCCGGGACTACCGCGACCTTGCGTTCAACAGCGCCCCTGCAGAATGCATTCATGTCGTACTTATCCGGCAGAGTAGCCCAGATAAACAGGCCTCCCTGCGGACGGGTGAAGCTGATGAACTCCGGGAGTTCCGCAGAAAGTCCGTCCAGCATGAGTTTGCACTTGTGGCGGTAGATTGCCTGAAGCTTTTTCAGGTGCTCGTCAAAATCCACCGTGGTCAGGAATCTGTACGTCAGCATCTGCGCCCAGATATTAGTATGCACCGTGCTGGTCTGGAGACCTACGACCGCCTTGGCGGTTATCTCGGACGGACCGAGCAGATATCCCACGCGGAGCCCCGGCGCAAGCGTCTTGGAGAATGTTCCGCAGTAAAGCACATTGCCTTTTGTGTCAAGCTCCTTGATGGACTTCACGTCCTCGCCCTCAAAGCGGAGCGCCCCATAAGGGTTGTCCTCCAGTATGTACACGCCGTACTTCTCCGCAAGAGCCAGCATTTCCCTGCGGCGCTGGAGCGTTGTCGTCCTGCCGGTGGGGTTCTGGAAGTTCGGGATAGTGTAGATGAATTTCGTGGTCGGGTTAGCTTTGAGAGCCTCCTCCAGTTTCTCGGGTATCATTCCGTCGTCGTCCATCGGAACTCCCGCCAGCTTTACTCCGTAGCTCCTGAATGCGTTCAGGGAGCCAACGAACGCCGGGTCCTCGCAGATTATAACATCGCCCTCGTTGCAGAGTATCTTGGCTGTGGTCTCTATCGCCTGCTGTGCGCCGCTGGTAATTATCACCTGATCTCCGTCATGGAACAGGTTCTTCCTGGTAAGGTCGTCCTTGAGCCACCCGCGGAGCTTCGGGTAGCCCTCGGTGATAGAGTACTGGAGCGCGTTTATCGGCTCTTCTCTGAAAATATCCGCGGACAGCTTCGCGATAACATCAGTCGGGAATGCCTCCGGCGCGGGATTTCCGGCGGCAAAACTGATGACCTCCGGGTCAGACGTGAATTTGAGTATCTCACGGATAGCAGACGGCTGGAGCCCTGAAACACGGTCAGAAAATGGTTTAAGCATGGTTTATCTCCTGTCTGCGGCAGAGAGCCGCGAATTATTCTGTAGGGAACCTCTAAAAACCGGTTTGAAAAGTGAAAATGGGTAGAGCGCGATGAAAGCCGACGAAGTAAGGCTGTATGCCTTACGAGGAGGTTTGAAGAAGCAGGCGGTGTGCTATACACATTTTCACTCAAACAAGGTTTTTAGAGGTGACCTGTAAATATTATACCACTAACCGACGCATATGTAAAGGTATTTCCCCCGCATTTTGCCGATTATTGTTGTTGACAATCAGCGTTACACTGTGCTATAATGTAGGAAATTATTTCAAAAAGAGGTCAGGACATGAGCAAGGAAACCGAAAAAGCCGATGAAATTGACAAGGGAATACACAAGGAAATCAAAAAAATAAAAGAAGAACGCAGGGAAAAGCGCTCCGGCGTGCGGAAATTCTTCAGCGATATGCTGAATATGCACGATGGAATGATGAGCTATGAAGCCATAGACGAAATGATGCTTGAAAACACCGTTATCCACGGCCCAAATATGTGGATACTGTGTCTGGCGGCGCTGATAGCCTCCATAGGTCTTAACATGAACTCCACCGCCGTAATAATCGGCGCGATGCTTATTTCCCCGCTGATGAGCGGTATCATGACAATGGGCTACTCCCTCGCCGTGCGCGACCTGCGGCTTCTGCGGAGGGCTCTGCTGAGATTCGGCACCCAGGTGGTGATAAGCCTGATAAGCTCAACCGCTTACTTCCTGATAACCCCCATCGACACGCCCACCGCCGAGATGATAGCCCGCACCAGTCCTACGATATGGGACGTCCTCATCGCCCTGTTCGGCGGAATCGCCGGCGCGATAGGAAACACCCGAGAGAAAAAGGGCAACGTTATACCCGGCGTTGCGATTGCGACAGCGCTCATGCCGCCGCTGTGCACGGCAGGCTACGGAATAGCCTCCGGACAGCCGTCGTTCTTCCTCGGCGCGTTTTATCTGTTCCTGATAAACACGCTGTTCATCTCGCTTTCGACAATGATAGTCACCATGATGCTGCGCGTTCCCTATCACAGGAGCGTGAGCGACAAGCGCCAGAAAGCCATCAACCGCGGAGTGGCGGCAATCACGATAATCGCCGCAGTACCCAGCGTTTTCTTCGGGGCTTCGACCGTGTACGGCTCCATCATGGACAAGAATATTTCCAGCTACCTCAGCGGGGAGTTCGTGTTCCCGAACACCTCCCTTGTCAAGAGCAGCGCCGACAGGAACGCAAGGAACATCTCCGTCAGCCTTGTAGGAACTCCGATTTCCGACGATGTTATTTCCATGCTGGAGCAGGAAATGCCGAAATACGGTCTTGACGGCTACACCCTTACCGTGACCCAGAACAACGTCATCGACATGACCGACTCCGGGGACAGCACCGACAAGATAACGATAGCCCTTCAGGAGAACAGGATAGAGGAGCTCCAGCAGCAGATATCACAGCAGGAAGAGGAGATATCCGGACTGAAAGCCGAGAACTCCGGATTAAAGGACGTCATCGACTATACGGCAGTTGCAGAAAAGGCTGCAAAGGTATTCCCGGAGCTCAGCAATGTGCGCTGCGGAAGCGCCTCCGGCACCGGCGGAGCCCACGCGATACTTATCGCGGAAACGCAGATACAGCCTGACGAGAACGCACAGCAGTACATCAGAAACTGGCTGACGGCTGAAACCGGGAACCCCGAAGCGGAACTCTACATAACATATAACCCGCCGGAAACCGCAGAATCTACTCTGGAATCCACCGCGGAACCAACGGCTGAAGCCGAATAAAAAACAAGGCGCCGGTTTTTCGGCGCCTGTATTATTTTATGCGTTCTGCGGTTCGGAGGATTCCTCCGGCTTAGCGGTGGCTTCACTGCTTTCCTTAACGGACTCGGTTTCCTGCGGCTTTTCCGGAACATAATCCGATTTATCAGACGACTGCTCTGTGGAAACAGCGCTCTGTGATTCCGGATTCGTTTCCTGGTGCTCGTGATGCTCATGGGCTTCAAGGCGCTTCAGCTGCTGCGCGGCGGCCCTCTCTTTCTTTGCCTTTATCTTGTCAAGGTCGTCATACCAGAGCTTCTCAAAATCCGTAATTGGCATGGGCTTCGCGAAATAATAGCCCTGAACCATCGCGCAGTGGATCTCCGTCAGGAACTCCACCTGCTCGCGGGTCTCTACTCCCTCTGAGATAACGTCCATGTCAAGGTTCTTGGCAAGGTCGACAACGGTGGAAATTACCGCGCGGCCCTTCCGGGTGTTCATGGTGTCGCTGAAGAATTCCTTGTCTATCTTCACCACGTCCACCGGCATATCCTTCAGCATATTCAGCGAGGAATATCCGGAGCCGAAGTCGTCAAGCGACAGCTTGAAGCCTATCTCGTGAAGCTTGTGCATGATTTTCAGCAGCTTCTCAGCGTTCTCTGTGAAAACGCTCTCCGTGAGCTCCAGCTCGATGTACTCATAAGGAATATCGTATTTGTCAACTATCTCGCGCAGGCGCCAGATATAATCGTCATAGTTAAGGTGAAGCCTCGACTGGTTGACGGAAATAACCACCGGCTTCTTTCCCTCGTCTATCCAGTGGCGCATCGTGCGGCATACCTCTTCAAGAATGAAGAAGTCAAGCTCAACGACAAAGCCGTTCTTTTCGGCTATCGGGATAAAGTCGCCGGGGGATATAAAGCCGAATTCCGGGCTGTTCCAGCGGATAAGTGCTTCGGCACCCTCGATATTGCGGGAGCGCAGCCCGTACTTCGGCTGGAGATAGCACTGGAACTCGCGCTTTTTCAGCGCTGCGGGCATGATGCTCTCATAGTCCTTTTCACGCAGAGCCTTGTCGCGTATAGAACCGTCATAGAACGCGATAGAGGAGAAATGCGTTCCCTTCAATGTGCTCTTTGCTATCTTGCAGCGGTCGAGGGCGGTATTGAGGTCTATATCGTCCCTGTGGACCTCGTTCGCGCACTGACCCAGCCGGCATATTCCTGCGCTGAATACCACGGGATATTTCACGAAAAGCGCGTTGCGGCGGTCGAATTCCTCAAAGATGTCGTTTATTCTGGAGCGCAGCTCAATGTCGGAGGCATCCTTTATCATGAGCGCGAAATTATCGTCAGTCAGGCGTGCGAATATCTCGTCATGCTCGATATGGTCGGAAATGGTCTTGTAAATACGTTCGAGCATCTTGTTGCCTTCATCGTAGCCAAGACGGTCGTTAACATATTTGAACTTGTCGATATCAAACAGCACCACCGCCCAGTTATCCGGAGAAGAACGCCTGAGTATCTTCTTCGCGTCGTCAAAGAACTTCGCGCGGCTCCTGCCGCCGGTAAGCGGGTCAACATCCGCGCCGCGCCTTGTGCGGAACGATGTAACGCACACCAGGATGAACACAACTGCAAGTATCAGCAGTACGCCCGCAATTATCCATGCAAGGTAGTTCTCCACAAACTGATTTGAACCGGACGCATTTCCGCTGCCGCCGATAGCTGAGGAGTAAGAAGCTACCAGCGCGTCGTTATTCCCGTAGCTGGAAACCGACTTGCCAAGTATCCTGAAAAGGTCGGTCTGGCTGCCGGGGACCGCAAAGCACTCGGTATGGTATGCGGATTTCACATCTATAACGATAAGGTCGCTGTCCTGTGCATTCAGCTGGGAGATGAGCTCTCCCGCCTCCGCGAACACTATATCTGCTTCGCCGTCTGTTACAGCCTTTATGCACTCTCTTTCGCTGTCGTAATGCAGCACCTGCGCGCCGGGATAGGTCACAGAAATGTACTGTGCGATGTCGTCATCGGAAGCGGGCACCGCGAACCTTGAACGGGTGCTGATGGTACTTCCGGGCTTTCCTGCGGCGGTCATCGGGATACGCGCGTAGGGAGCCGTAAGGCTGAGCTCCGGGTGGTCGGAGAGACTGTCGGCGTTAACGCCGCATATTGCCTGGACTTCGCCGTTCTGGAGCGCCGAAAGGCAGTCGCCGAGCGTGTTGAACGGAACTATCCTGAATTTGAATCCGCTTATCTTTTCGATATCCTCCAGCATTACCTGCGTGGGCCCGGTGAGGGATTCAGAGGAATTATCCCAGTTATCCATCATGCTGGACCGGAGGTCGTATGCGATCTTTATCTGCGGATTCTTTTCAAGGTAATGTTTCTCGGAGCTTGTCAGCGCATAGCGGAAGCTTCCGAACTGCGAAACATACTTGTCAAAGAGCTCCCCGGAGAATCCGACATCTGTCGTTACAAGGCTTCCTACTGCGCCGTCAAGCTGATTCAGCAGGGCGCTGTTTCTCCCGGAAGCAAGGAAATAGCAATCGTCCGTTGACATCTGGTACACGATCATTTCGTTTTCCCATGTGCGGTAGCAGTCCTTGGCAACGGCGTCTATCTTTCCGGAAAGGAAATCGCTGCGCATCTGGGATTCGGTATCATACGGCACGAATTCCGCCTTGCGGATCTCCGAGCCGATGAACGCACCGTTCACAAAATACTTGCTGTAATCCTCTTTAAGGTATCCTATCCGGCTGCTTTTCAGGGCTTCGTAATCGGCGTAGTCCATATCGCTGTCCGCCGAGATATACACAGCCGTGAACTTCTTTTCTATCGAAAGCTCCGACAGCGTTAGCTCCAGCGGGCGGGCAGGGTCTGCCGCAGTGGTCATGGCCTGCCATGAACTCAGCTCGCGCTCTGCAACGCAGGGGATAACGTCTATCTCACCCTTTGAGAGCTTTGCAGCAAGCTCCGGAGCCGTGCCCTCAACATAAGTAAAGGTCAGCCCTGTGCACTTGTGCATCTCACGGAGGTAATCCACCGCAAAGCCGCTGTATTTCCCGCCGATGGTATTTATCCCGTAATCCGGGTTTGCGCCAACCACTATATTTCCGCTGCCGCCCTGCTCCGCAAACGCATTCAGCGGAATCACCATCAGCGCCAGCAGCAGCGCCGCCGCCAGAGAAATTATCCTGTCAGCATACTTCCTAAACATGAAGCACCTCCGATGTGCCTTTTACCGCAGGCACGGAATTTAATTTAAATGTAACGAAAAATTGAATTTTCTGTAAACAGATCATCGTAACTCTTTTATCATTATATCAAACCATGTAACTTTTTTCAAGTGGCATTGTAATATTTTTTCATAGTATGCCAATATATTAATCAAAAATTGTAGATTTTGCACAATAAATCTTGACTTTGAGACAAAAATGTGCTATAATTAAGGCATGAACCGACAAGCTTTCCGGGTAAGCGACATTTATCGAATTACCCGCCGGCGCCGGTCATCTGATAAAAAGGAGAACCACAAGCATGAAATGGTATGAAAACGCAGTATTCTATCACATCTACCCCATCGGATATTTAGGCTGCCCCCGGCAGAACGACTTCACATCTGAGCCGACCCACAAGATACTCAGGGTGATCGACGATATCCCTCATATAAAGGAACTCGGCTGCAACGCCATTTACTTCGGTCCGGTGTTTGAATCCTCCGCGCACGGCTACGACACCGCGGATTACACCAGGATAGACCGCCGCATCGGCACCAACGAGGACTTCAGGAAGGTCTGCGACGCGCTCCATGAAAACGGCATAAGGGTCGTTGTTGACGGCGTATTCAACCATGTCGGGCGCGATTTCTGGGCATTCAGGGACGTCCGCGAGCACAGGCTGGGCAGCGCAAAGAAGGACTGGTTCCATGTTCGCGAGGGCAACGACGGCTACAACGACGGCTTCTGGTACGAGGGCTGGGAAGGCCACTACGAGCTGGTAAAGCTCAACCTCTACAACCCGGAGGTAAAGCAGTACCTGAAGGACTGCATCACCGGCTGGAAGAACGAATTCGGCATTGACGGCCTGCGCCTTGACGTTGCGTACTGCCTTGACCTGAACTTCCTGAAGGAGCTTCACGGCCACTGCAAGTGGCTCTCCGAGGACTTCTTCCTGCTTGGAGAAACGCTCCACGGCGACTACAACAAGTGGATGAACCCCGAAATGCTGGACAGCGTCACCAACTATGAGTGCTACAAGGGGCTGTTCTCCAGCTTCAACGAGATGAATATGTTTGAGATAGCGCACTCCATCAACCGCCAGTTCGGAAGTGAAAACTGGTGCCTTTACAGGGGCAAGCACCTCTACACATTCGTAGACAACCACGATGTGAACCGTATCGCGACCATGCTCAAAACCAGGGAACACCTGCCGCTCATATACACGCTGATGTTCATGATGCCGGGAATCCCCGCAGTCTACTACGGAAGCGAGTTCGGCGTGACCGGCGACAAGAATCAGGGCGGCGACGACCAGCTCCGTCCGGAATTCGACCTTGAAAAGATGAAGAGCGAGGGTATCTGCGACCTCACAGAGCACATCAGCAGGCTCGCCGCGATCGAAAAGGAGCACCCCGCGGCGGCGCTCGGCGACTACAAGCAGGTGCAGCTCACCAACAGGCAGTACGCGTTCTCCCGCAGCGCTGAGGGCGAAACTCTGCTCACTGTTATCAATGCGGACGCAAATCCGTTTACATTCAGCCTGAACATGGGCGGGGCAAAGGAAAACCTGCTCACGGGCGAAGAAATGGAGCTCGGCGGGCTTACCCTCCCGGGCTTCACAAGCGCAGTTTTCAAGCTCTGATAAATCCATGACAGCAATACCGCCGGAATGAATACGCACTCTCCCGGCGGTATTTTTCTACCCGTATCAGCTGACATTAAGGAGGTGCGGCATGAAGAAACCGCTCGCAATAGTCTTGCTCATCGTTGGAGGAATACTTGCCTGCGGGCTTGGCATTCTGGGGCTGGCAGCGCCATTTGTTTTCACGTCGGGACTTAATCCGCTGTGCTTTTTGCCCATTGCCGTGCATATCGTGGCGGCGGTCTTTGTTCAGGGGCTGTACCAGCGGCGCGGCTGGCTGAACAAATGGCAGTTCTGGCTGTGCGCCGGGCTTCCCTCAACGATGATAGGCGGAGGAATGCTGATCGTCGTCATGATCCTTGATAACGCAGGATACTTTCACGGCTTACTCGCAGGATTAGGAGAATTCCTGATTTCATTTGCCGTTCTCGTCTATTCCGGGGTCTTCTTTGCCCTGCTCGGGATCGTGCTGCTGATAAAGTACGCAGTCTGCCGGAAAGACCGCATTCCCGTGATACTCCTCGTCATCGGCGGAATACCCGCCTGCGCCGTTGCCGCCGCATTATGCGCCGCGCTGATACTCGGAGCCTTGCCGTGGCTCTGGTTTTTATGCGCGGTCGTTCTCGCGGGACATATCGCCGGGGCGGAGCTCCTCCAGCGGCTGTACCAGAAGCGCGGCTGGCTGAACGCGCTGAATTTCTGGGCGTACTCCGGGCTTCCCGCCTTTATAGTCGGGATAGTCCTGAAAATTGTCGATGTTTTACGCTCCGGAACGTGGTATTTCACAGATGAGCTTGTATCCGTGGCGGCGGCACTGCTTATCATATATCCTGCGGTTTTTCTCGCGGGATTTGGTATCTGGCTGCTGGGGAGCGCTCCCGCCCGAAAGGATAAATCATGAAGAAAATACTTGCAATAACGCTTGTGGCGCTGATAAACGCGGCGCTGTCGTTCGTCATGTACGTTCTTGTGGTAATGTCCCTGTTTTCCCTGATAGCGCCACTGATTACGCTGATTCTGTTTGCCGCGCATATATTCGCGGCGGCGGTCGTGCAGTCAAAGCTGGAAAAGCACAGGGTGCTCGGGAAGCCGGCTTTCTGGCTGTGCTCCGGAGTCCCCGGACTTGCCGCAAGTATCCTGATATGCGCTGTCGGCCTCAGCCGGGATACGGGAGACGGAATGGGATTCCCCGCCCTGTACCTGTATTTACTGTTTTATACGGGAGCATTTTTCGGGGCGCTTGGACTTGTGCTCCTGATTAAACACCTTATCAACAGAAATCGACCCCAAAAGGAGAAAATATGACCTCTGAAACCAAAATAATTTCCGGTATTCCTGTAAAACTATACTCTCAGGGAGCTCCGACCCGCGCCGTGCTTGCCGTCCACGGCTTCGGCGGAAGCAGGGAGAGCCTCGCGATCGCCGGGCTTGCCGAAAGGCTCTGCCCGGAGGGGTACCTCGTTGCCGCCCCGGACCTCCCGTGTCATGGGGAGCGCACCGAGCCGGAATCCGAACTCACCCCGGAGCGCTGCCTTGCGGATATCCGCGCCGTCCTCGGCTGGCTGGGCGGGAGCTTCACGGATATCTCAGCGTTTGCCACCAGCTTCGGCGGGTGCTGTATCCTGCGGCTTATCGAAACCTCCGGCGACCCGTTCCGGAAAATAGTCCTGCGCGTCCCCGCCGTCAATATGGCGGATTCGCTCATGCGCTGCATGAGGCTCTTTCAGCCGGGATTCACGCCTGAACAGGCGCGGCGCAATGGCTTCCACGTCAAAATGAGCCGGGAGCTTCATATCCCGTTTGAATTCTACGAAAAACTGCTGGAGCTTAACGAGGTGCGCTCCTGCCCGGCATGGGACAGACCGGATATACTGACCGTCTACGCCGGAAAGGACGAGCTTGTCGCCCGTCAGGACACCGAAGAATTCCTGCGGCTGAATCCGAAGATACAGCGCCTGTGCATAGAAGGCAGCGGCCACAGAATGAACCAGAAGCCCGAATATCTCACGCTGGCGCTGGACCGCGCCGCGGAATTCATTCAGACATAAAAACAGGGGCAGTCCATACGGATTGCCCCTGCTGCTTTATATTCAGTGCTTTATCTCCAGCGGAACTTCCTCAAATGTCGCCTTGCTTTCAATGAAGCTGTCAAGCGAGTTATCCACGCCGAGAACATACCAGTCCATCGCCAGCACATCGCTCGTGGACATCACCGCGCCCTCGCGCAGCCTGATTGAATCCGAAATATCCTTGAGCTGTCCCATGAATATCGGCGCGGCTCCGCTTGCCACCTTGGGCACAAGCGCGTTTATTATATCCTGTGTGCCGTCCTTTGCGGCAGAAAGCGCGTCAGATATGCACAGCACGCCGTTTCCGAGGGTGCCCATGTATGAGGAGGTCTCCCAGTCGCCCATCTGCATAGCCTTGTACTGTGACAGGAAGAAGCTGTCCCGCGAGGAATAGAAATACAGTATCATGCTGTCGTAATCAGCATAATTGCTTCCATAATCTATGTTTCCGATGACCTTTATTCCCTTGCTGCTGCAATAGTTTACGACCT
This sequence comes from uncultured Oscillospiraceae bacterium, assembly GCA_934481355.1. Classification (GTDB taxonomy): domain Bacteria; phylum Bacillota; class Clostridia; order Oscillospirales; family Ruminococcaceae; genus CAG-115. The sequence continues at coordinate 203,924 of CAKSPH010000001.1, forward strand.
CCGGGGATTCCGTATAGCTGATGATTACGTCGCAGCCCTTTGCCGCCAGAGCGTCAACCGCCCTGCGTATCTCACCGTCAGTGACAGCCCATGCAGTCACCAGGCCGGCGGTTGAATACACTATCTGCGTGCCCAGAGCCGCCGCATTTATCGACTGGAGCGTGTACAGCATGGACGGGTCAACCACCATGCCTATCTTCTCGGTGTCGGAATTATATGCCGCCGCCATTCCTGCGACATAAGCCGCCTGATAAACGCCCTCCGTGTAGGCGTAGACGTTAACCGTGCGCGCGCCGGCCCCGTAGCCGATAAAGCTGATATTCATATAGTTCTTGGAAACGCTGTTGATGACGTTTGAGTACACCGGGCTTCCCGCGACGATATGCGTGCAGCCGTCCTCGACAAGCAGCTTCACCGCCTTCTCAAACTCGCTGACCGGAACGTTTTCTATGTACTCGGATTCCACGTCGGAATACTGCTCCGCAGCCATGCGCTGACTGTTGCAGTCAGCTGTGAATCCGCCGCCGTCAACGCTGCCCTTGTATATGAAGCCAAGCTTCGCAGCGGGCTCCGCCTCTTCGGTAGCCTGCGCAGTACCCTCTGCGGTGCCCTCGGCAGTGCCGGACTGAGTATCCGAGCCGCTGCACGCGGTAAAGGAAGTAAGTGCAGTACACAGCGCCAGCGCCGCCGCTATTCTTTTCAGCCATCTTGTACTCATGGTTGCTATACCTCCGGTATTATTATCATAAATCATTACTACCTGTAATCCAGCATAAAAAATCTGTACAGATATATTATAACATATTTCCAGAAAAAAAACAGCACTTTTCAGAAATATTTTATACAGGATTTAATTTTTTTATATTTATTTTTCCACGAATATGTGCTATAATGGTTTTGTATATAACGATCCGCCATCCGACGGCACGTCAGGCATTAAATGCAAGTAAGTCATATCAGAAAGGGAACAACATGAAATTCAGGAAAATAGCCGCTGCGCTCGCGGCGGCTGCAATAGTACTCACCTGCGGCTGCGAGGTACGCTCGTCAACGGCAGCGGCATGGCCTACCGGCTCAGTAAGCACCAGCAGGGACGAGCTGACCGTCACCTTCGACAGCTTCAACAAGGAATACAAGTACTGGCTGCTGATGAAGCAGATACCGGACGACACCGCCTCTGAAACAGCGGACGAGTGCAGGACCCAGCGCGAATCCATCATAAACTACCTGATAAACGAGAAGATCGTCCTCGACCAGGCAAAGCAGATGGGGCTTGACAGCTTCACGGACGAGGAGCAGCAGTCCATTGAGGACGACTACAACAGCTTTATCGAGCAGTCCGTCGAGAGCTTCAAGAGCTACGTCAACGCCGGGGAATACGGCACCGGCGAGGTAAACGGCGACGCCGCAATCCTTGAGGAAGCCGAGAAGATATTCGATGAAAAACTCGCAGAATGCGGAATGACCCGCGATGATATCCTGATGTGGTTCCGCAACGCAAAGCTGGCGGACAAGCTAAAGGCAAAGCTCGCCGAGGACAGTCCCATAGAGTACAGCGACGCCGAGGACGAATACAACGACATCGTAGACGGCATAAAGCAGGCGTATGAAAACGACCCGTCCGATTATGAAAGCAACCTCTACTACAAATATTACTGGCTTCCGGAAAACTCCCGCATGATAAAACATATCCTTCTGAAATTCGACACGGAGGATTCCACAGAGATAAGCGCCTGCCGCGAAAACAACGATGAAGCCGGCGCCGAAAAGGCGAAGGAGCAGGCGCTTGAAAAGCTGAAGCCCCGCGCCGAGGAAATAATCAATATGCTGGACAACGGCGGGGATTTTGACGAAATCGCACAGGCATACTCCGAGGACCCCGGACTTGCAAGCAATCCTGACGGATACCTTGTCGTACCGAACGGGACCACCTATTATGCCGAATTCCAGCAGGCAGCGTATGAGCTCCAGAATATAGGCGACTACAAGCTGGTAAGCACCGACCTCGGCTGGCACATCGAAATGTACGCCTCAGACGCCGTTATAACCGAGGAGAATCAGAAATCCCTCATTGAGTCTATTCTGAAAACGCTTCAGGACAATTCCTCCACAGCCTCCTACAACTCAGCAATGCAGAAGTGGCGCTGGGAATATGCATACGACATAGACTACATCAAGCTGAACATCACTGAATCCGCCGACACAGCGGAAAGCTCCACTGCTTCGGAGGTATCCTCGTCTTGAGAAACAAAAGCATAATGCTCGCAGCCGCCCTTTGCGCGGCGCTTACGCTCACCGCCTGCACCGGAGGGAACAGCAGTTCATCTGAAAGCTCCAAAACGCCTCAGGCAACGGCAGAGGCAGTTTCCACCGCTGAAAGCTCCGCGGCAGAGGACGGCTTATATTCCGTGCTGACCGCGGATATCCCGGCTGATACGGTGATAGCCTCCGCCGGAAACGGTGCGGAGGGAATGGACGTCACCTTCGGAGAGTTCATCAGGGAATACCGCTACTACCTGTGGCAGTACGGATTCTACGCCGATACCGACAGCTCCGTTTCCGACCAGATGAAGCAGGCGCGTCAGGACGTTATCGACGGCATAATCAAGGACCGCATAATCCGCGCGAAATTTGCGGAATACGGACTGTCGTTCACTGACGAGGAAAAGCAGAATATTCAGGATTCCGCAGACAGCGCGATAAACGACATCATCGCCAGCATAAAACAGGTGATAGCCTACGCGGACAGCTCACTTTCTGATGACGAACTGACGGAAAAGGCGCAGCTCCGGCTCAGTCAGGGACTTTCGGACTGCGGACTCACCCGTGACGACCTCTGCGGCTGGCAGGAAGTCACCGCCATGGCGCAGAAGCTCCGGGACAAGTTTTCCGAGAACGCCGATGTCACGGACGATGAACTTGAAGCCAAAATGACCGAGACCATCGACAGCGTAAAGAAATCCTACGAGGACGACCCGGCTTCATTCTACGGGCAGTACTACTCGAATCTGTGGCTGCCGGAGGGCACCCGCGCCATTCAGGCTATTCTTGTAGGATTCGACTACGACGCATATTCACAGATAAACGCCCTGCGCACCGACGGCAAGGACGAGGAAGCGGACAAGCTCCGGGAGGAAAGCCTGCCATCGATACAGGAGCGATATGACGCGCTGATGGAAAAGGTGAACTCCGGGGAGGATTTCGCGCAGCTTATGACCGACAACAACGAGGACGAGGGCAACGGTCTGTTTATCGTCACCCCCGGCACTGAAATTTACGGCGCAGATTTCTACAACGCCGCGATGGGTCTGGAGAATATCGGAGATACCACATCAGTGCTGCTGGATTACGGCTGGTATATCCTGAGATATCAGCAGGACGCGGAGGTCACCGCCGACGACCTCGAAAAAACGCGGACCAGCGTACGGCAGAATCTGCTGCTCAGCAAAAAGAACGATTTATATAATGCAGAATACGAAAAGTGGGCGGAGGAATACGCCTTTACAATGGATAAGGACGTCCTTGCACTTTAAGGGCGCATGGTTTGGAGAGAACAACGATGAACACACCTTTATCAGATTTTCTTGACGAATACGGCAGAAAGGGAATGCTCCGGCTGCATATGCCAGGGCACAACGGCGAGGAATCCCACGATATCACCGAGATAGACGGCGCGGACAGCCTTTACGAAACCGATGATTCCCGCGGTATCATCGCCCACAGCGAGGCTATCGCCGCCAAGATATTCGGTGCGGAGCGCACCTGCTATTCCGCGGGCGGAAGCACTCTTGCGATTCAGACCGCCCTTGCGGTGCTGAAATCCCAGGGCTGCAAAACGATAGCCGCCGGGCGCTGCTCCCACAGGAGCCTTGTTTCTGCGGCGGCGCTGCTTGATCTGGACATAAAGTGGCTGTATCCGCTGGAATACCCCACCGCCGCCGTTGACTGCTCAAATCAGTCGCTGTCCGGCGCGGACGCGCTTTTCTTCACGAACGTGGATTACTACGGCGGCACCTGCCATGCAGAAGCCCCGGGGATACCAACAGTGTGCGACAACGCCCACGGCGCTTACCTCAGATTCGTCAGCAAGCAGGCTTTCGGCAGGGAATACCTCCACCCGATGGAAATGGGATTCCCGGTTATCTCGGCGGAATCCGCGCACAAGACCCTCCCCGCGCTGACCGGGGCGGCTTATCTGCACTTCTCAAAGGGCACGGACCATTCCCGCGCCAAGGAAATGGAAGCTATGTTCGGCAGCAGCAGCCCATCCTACCTCATTATGGAGAGCCTTGACAGGTTCAACGGCAGGCTCCTCGCCGACCCGGAGTGCGTCAACCGCGCCTGCGCCAGCGTAAAGAAGCTCAAGACAAGACTCGCCGCGCACGGCTTCACCCTGAGAAAATCCGACCACCTGCGCGTGACGATAAACACCCGCGCGTGGGGCTATTCCGGTCAGGAATTTGCGGACGCGCTGCGGCTCAACGGCGCTGAATGCGAACTCGCGGACGAAAACTACACAGTGCTTCTGTTCTCCGCGATAACCTCCCCGGAGGACTGTCAGCGGGCTGAAATGGCACTCTGCCTTATCGACCGCCGCACTCCCATACCGGCTGTAAACTACCCTGTTATCCGCCCGAAAAAGGAAACGTCCGTGCGCGAGGCGGTGTTCAGCAAGCAGCGGAAGATCCCCGCCGGGGAAGCCATAGGAAAAATCTGCGGCGGAATACAGTCCCCCTGCCCGCCCTGTATTCCTATAGTCATGCCCGGAGAGCGCATAGACAGCGAAGCCGCTGAGGCGCTCAGGCTGTACGGGGTAAAGTACGTCAGCGTTCTGGAGTAAACATCTCCGATATCTCCCGGTACGGCACATTGCGTAGCTTGTAACGCTTTCTGCCTGCGCAGGATACCGTGATATCGCACATCCCGGAAAAGCGCTGGAATATATTGCGTCCGGTCATGGTGTACACGGTCTTTCTGTCGGGAATTACGGCGGTGTAAAACCGTGCGCCCCGCCGGAAGGCAAGCCCGGTCACTCCGCCGGAACGCGCCGCCATGCTCTTGCGCATATACACGGCGTAGGTCGCGGCGTACCACAGGCTTATAACCGCGCCGCTCCACAGCAGGGACTGTACGAGGCCGGCGGCTGTCGGCTCCGCGAGGAACGTCAGCAGGAGCGCACCGGCAAATACCGCAAGCCACCCCAGAGGGGCGGCACAGTGCCCGAAAAGCGCGGAAAACGGCGGCTTAACGCGGTTTTCCTGCGGCGGCGGGAGTTTGCACATCTTCGTCAGCAGACGGTCTGCCGCTCGGCGGCGCAGCGCCGGGAATATCAGCACGTCATGCGCGTACAATGAAGCACAGCCGAGCGCAAGAGTTGAAAGAGTGTCGCACCGTAGGCAGGCGGTCAGGTTATTCCGTACCAGCCTGTATTCATATAATGTGAATATCCCGTGCCGCACCGTTATGAATCCGCCCTCGCAGGAGAGACGGAACCTCATCATTCCCACGGCTTTCCGCACAAATGCGAGAAGCCACGCCGCGCTTACAAAAACCGCCGCCAGCGCAGTCACCCGGGGCACCCCGATATGAAGCGCCGCCAGCACTTTCCGGACTTCCTCGGCGGCGCCAAACATTGCGGACATTATACGGCTGAAGCTGTCGCTGCCAAACACGCTTCCGGTGCGGTCAAGCAGCAGCGCGAACGTGATAACTCCGCTGAACGCCCTGGTATCAACGAACGCGCCCGCCGCCGACTGAAGCGGCCGCGCCCGGACGGAAACCCCGGTGTATTCCGGCAGAAACGGCATTTCCTCACGGATATGCAGGTAGAAGTACACCCCGCCGGAAAGCGTGCTCACTTCCACGCGCCTGCCCCTGAACAGACGTATCACGGGAGTACGGCGTATCTCTATCTTCGTCACTGCGGAAAGCGGGATATCATACCTCCGCCGGAATATCAGCCCCCGGGTCACTGTTATCATATCCCGGGAGAATTCCGTGCGGACAAATATCCTGCGCAGTACGAAATACATCAGGAATTCCACAGACATCACCCCCCTATGTAGGGTCACATATACACAAAAAAGGAGAAGTTTCTATGAAAACATCATGTATCATTCTCGCAGGCGGCGCCGGAAAGCGCATGAAATCCGAGCGCCCGAAAGTCCTCGCAGAGGTTCTCTGCAAACCCATGCTCGGCTGGGTGCTGGACGCGGCGCAGGATTTCGGCTTTGACGAGATCGCCGTTGTCACCGGCTTCCGCGCGGAGCTTACAAGCGCATACATCACCTCGCGCGGAGGCAGCATAACCATATGTCATCAGGCGGAGCAGAAGGGCACCGGGGACGCGGTGAAATCCGCGCAGGATGTCATTGACCGCTCCGACGCGGTATGCGTACTGAACGGCGACGCTCCGTTCATTGACGCGGCAACGCTCCGGGCTTCGCTGGAGCTCCACCGGAACAGCGGAAGCGAAGTCACCGTCATCACCGCCGAGATAGACGACCCGCAGGGCTACGGCAGAATAATCCGCGACAACGGCTCTTTCTCCGCAATACGCGAACAGAAGGATTGTTCCCCCGAAGAGGCTGAAATATGCGAGGTCAACAGCGGAGCATACTGGTTCAGCGCGCGGAAGCTCTCGGAGACCCTGCCGAAGCTGTCCACCGGCAACGCCGCCGGAGAATACTACCTCACCGACTGCGTGGAGCTCATGCAGCGCCGTGAGGCTTACAAGTCCGCCAATCCTGATATCGTGCTCGGCGCGAACACCCGGGGCGCCCTGCTGGAGCTGAACCAGCTCGCAAGGCTGCGCAGGCTGTCGCAGCTCATGGAGGAGGGCGTAAGTTTCATCACTCTTGACGGCATCATAATCGGCGCCGACGTTAAGATTGGCTGCGACACCACGATACTCCCGAACACCGTGATACTCGGGAATACAACCATCGGAAAGGGCTGCACCATCGGCGCTAACTCCCATATTGAAAACTGCACTATCGGCGACGGCGTACAGCTCAACAATGTCCAGGCGTATGAATCCGTTGTCGAGGACGATGTGAAGATAGGTCCGTTCGCACAGCTCCGCCCGGGAACGACCATCAGAAAGGGCGTAAAGATAGGCGATTTCGTTGAGATAAAGAACAGCGACATCGGAATAAATACTGCCGTGGCTCACCTCACTTACGTCGGCGACAGCGACGTAGGCAGGGGAGTTAATTTCGGCTGCGGCTGCGTTACCGCGAACTATGACGGAATAAACAAGTTCCGCACGAAGATAGGCGACCATGCGTTCATCGGCTGCAACACCAACCTCATCGCCCCGGTAGAGGTCGGCGAAAACGCGACTACCGCCGCAGGCTCCACCATAACGAAGGACGTTCCCGCAAACTCCCTTGCGGTAGAGCGCGGTCAGGTGAGGGTCATCGAAAACTGGGGCAAGAACGCCCTCCGCAAGAAAAAGTGAGGTATTTATGAAAGCTCTGGTCGTAGTAGATTATCAGGTGGATTTCGTGAACGGCGCGCTGGGCTTCCCCGGCGCTGAGAAGCTGGAGCCGCTCATTCTCGCGAAGATTGCGGACTGCCGAAAATCCGGCGGGCAGGTGATATTCACGCTGGACACCCACGGAGAGAATTACCCTGAAACCGCCGAGGGAAAGAAGCTCCCCGTACCGCACTGCATCAAGGGGACTCCAGGGCACGCGCTTTACGGAAAGGTCGCGGAAGCGGTAACTCCCGATGACATCGTGATAGAGAAGCCCGCTTTCGGCTCGCTGGAGCTCGCGGATTTATTGCGGCGCATTTCCCCGGAGGAAGTGGAGCTTTGCGGACTTGTTACGGACATCTGCGTTATCTCCAACGCGATCATCGCCAAAGCCGCCCTGCCGGAAAGCCGCGTAGTGGTAGACGGCTCCGCCTGCGGCACTGCCGACCGTGAGGCTCACGAAAGGGCTCTTGCGGTAATGCGCGGAGTTCAGGTAGACGTTATATAAACACTGAACCCCCGTTCACTGCTGTCGTCATCACAGCGGCGCGGGGGTTTTTATTATAAGCTCAGCACCGGACTGTGGCATTCCTGCGCTGAGAATTGTTTTCGTTCTTCCCGCCGCTTTTCACGGCGGGAAGAACTATATATTGGGGGAAGGAAGAAATCTTATTTCTGGGCAATGGTGACTGTGCCGCTGGTGAGGGAGGCTGTCAGCTTATGCTTGTTGGAGCCGCCGAAATCGCCGTTGGTTCCCTTGCCGAGATTGATGAAGCTGCCCTTTTCCTGACCGAGGTCGGTCTTTACCATGCCTGAAACTCCGCTGAACGAAAGTTCGACGCCGGAATCCTCCGGGAGAGTTACGTTCACGTTGCCGCTTACGAGGCTTATGTTGAGGTCGCCGTCCCAGTCCGCGTACTCAACGTTTACACAGCCGCTTGTTGCGGATACGCTGCCCTTTCCGGACACTCCGGCAACTGTGGTGGTGCCGGAAACGGAATGTACGCTGAATTCCTCCGCGCGGTAGCCGGAAACCGTTGCGTTTCCGCTGACCGTGCATACGCTGAGGGACTTGGAGATATATACAGCCGGGGTCGTTTCCTCCTTGTCGAGGGAAACCGGCTTCTCAGCGCCTGCAAGGGGATTTGTGAGCGTGATGTTTCCGCTTGCGGACTGGAGCTTGATATTGTTGAAGTAAGCGTTGACGTTAATGTTTCCGCTTGCCGTGTTAAGGCTGAAATTCTCCGCGGAGACCTCGCCCACCTCGACCCCTCCGCTGGCGGTGTTTATCTTTATCTTCTGGTAGGTCTTAAGCGGGAGGTAAACGGTTATCGTGTAGCCCTCCGCAGGCTTCGGGGCAAAAATGCTGAACGTGAAGCTCTCCTTGAGGGTCAGCGCCTTGCCGGAAAGCACCGCGCAGAACTCCGGGGAATCCTTCGGGTTGTCGTACTCGACATAGATATCAGCGCGTTCCTGCGGCATCATGATTATCTTCGCGCCCATAGAGCTTACCTCTACGGTGTCTATCTCGTTGTTAAAGGTGTATGTCTGCTTGTCTGCCATGGTGAAAACTCCTTTCAGAATCATGTCGTATGGTTAAAGAAACTTGCTGTTTTTGCTGTATTTTGAGCGCACCGGCGTCAGGGAGCCGTGTTTTGTTTTGTTTTCCGCACAGCCCCTCCGTGCGTTTCTTATGTAATTTTTTCCGCTGCATCGTATGCCGCCGTTACCTCTTCGGGGGATTCGATATCGGATTCGTACAGCGAGGAAGCAGCAGCTACGTTGTCGGACTCGGTCACTTCCACGGCTGAGGCAGTGGAATTCACTACCCTGATATCGCCTGCGGATACGTCAAGGTCAAAGGTGTATGTTCCGCCGTTTATGGAATAATTGTCGCCGTCCTTCGCCGATGTATTCACGCCGCCTGCCATTATCTTGATGTCGCCCGCGCTCTTGTCGCAGCTGAACTTTACTGAAGCGTCCTCCGGGATATCAAGCACCACATCGCCCGCGCTGACTGATACGTCGCAGCCGCCGTCCACCTCTGCAAACTGGAGCCTTGCCGAACCTGCGGAAACATCTACCCCGCCGCTTCCTGTAAGTCCGTATATTTCAGCGTTGCCTGCGCTGACTTCGACAGAGTACGCGGATGCCGCCGCATTCTTTGCAACAAGGTCGCCTGCGGAAACATCAAACATAATGAACTCTGCGCGGTGCCCCTCGGGCTGAATGTAATTCAGCTTTCCTGCGGAAACGTCAAGCGTGACATGATCAGCACTTACGCCGTCGGATGTGATCGCACCCGCTCCAACGTGCAGGTCAAGATCGTCGTAGGTCTTATCAGGTACGAATACCTGCACCTGCGCGTCGAACGCATTTCCGCTGAGCAGGTTCCTGAACCACTCGCCGTTCCATTTCCACTCAGTGGTTATACTGAGCGCGTTTCCGGAAACGGAAGCCTTTATATTGCCGACGTCGCTGCCCGATATGACGATTTTTGCCGTATCTTCGCTCCAGGGTTTTATAGACATTTTATATGCGCCGATGTTGGCTCTTATTTCAGTGAAGCTCTCAGTGACCTCATAGGTCCGTTGGTCGCCGGAGATCACCACTTCTTCAATGACCTCCTCAGACGAGGAGGAATAATCCCTGCCAAGCACCGCCACTGATATCCCGAACGCGATGAACGAAAATATGCACAGCGGGATAAATAATCTCAGTATTACTTTCATTCTGACGCCCCCTTACAAATCGTATATAGCCTTGACGTGATTTATCACGATGGCCTTTATCCAGTGGAATACCGCCTTGCACAGTCCGCATATCGCGCAGATAACCAGCACTCCGCCGCTGACCATGCCGCTGCACAGGAATATCCTGCTCAGGAGGTGGAATTCGGAGCTGCCAAAGAGCTGACCGAAGCCACCGGTGAAAAGGCTGAGCGCCGCGCTGCCAAGGCCGCCGATTATCGCGGAAACCACCAGCGGTATCAGCCACCACCAGAGCAGTACGTCAAGCAGTATGCAGGTGATGAGCTTCCCGGCGTTGACGTTCGCTTTCATGCCCTTTACATCGCTGAAATGGAATCCGCCTTCCTCTGCGTGCTTTCCCACCGGGGGAACGCACTGGGGCGGCACCTCGCCCTGCCTGCTCCGGGAATTGTACTGATATCTCTCGTCCGTCATCTTCGGAATGGAGCTGTCAGTCCCCGGGGCGGGCTGCTCCTCTGCGATATGTTCGGGAGTGTATTCCCTTGCCGCCGGAGCGGGAGCAGGCTGCTCCTCGGCTATCTGCTCGGGGGTGTATTCGCGCGCCGGCTGCTCTTTTCCAAGGTTTATCCTTGGAGAAACCGGAGCAGGATTTTCAGGCTCCTCCATGATGTGCTCGGGGGTGTATTCCCGTATGGCGGGCTGCTCCGGCTGTTCCCCTTTTACAAGGGAAAGGTCCGCCGGGAGCTTCTCGCCGGGCTTGGTGAGGGAGACCCTCTGGTTTGCCACGGCGTCCGCAACTATGGAATTCAGCCTTGTGCTGGGTATATCCAGATAATTGCGCGCTATCTCCTTTACGTCGCCGAGCTTTTCGCAGGTCTCCTCCTCGGAAAGTCCCTCTTCCTGGCTCGCCTTGAAGTGCTCCTCGAAATCCGCCGCTATTTCCTCGTCGTCGTCAATGCCTATTCTGTGCAGCTCGTTATGGAGATTATACAGGAAATCTCCCTTGTTCTTTGCTATCATTAACCGTTGTCCCCTTTCAGCAGCGCGTTAACGCTGTCCACAAACTCAAACCATTCCCCGGAGAGCTTATCCTTTTCGGCGCGCCCCGCGTCCGTTATCCGGTAGTATTTCCTCGGCGGTCCTTCCTGCGATTCCACTATGTAGGAATCTATCACGCCGTTGTCTTTAAGCCGCTTCATCAGCGGGTAAACCGTGCCCTCGGTTATCTGCATACACTCGGATATCCGGTTCACCAGCTCATAGCCGTAGCAGTCGCTGCGGCTCAGCAGCGACAGCACGCAGAGCTCCAGCGTGCCCCTTTTAAGCTGAGAATTCATATTCCACCCCTGTCTTAGCGGATATGCTTACTGCATATCCCAAGGTACTTTGTTTTACAAGGTAGCTTGTTCAAAAATATCGGAACGTCGTTTTCCTGTTCCGTATATTCATTTTACCACAAGGTATTATGTTTTGCAAGGTACTGAATATACAAATTCTCAGAAGTTTTCTGCTTGTTTTATGTGCAAATATACCAATTATGCGTAAGGTAATATTTCCTGCGGGCAAAACAGCCCCGGGGCACATACACAAATGTATGAAAAACTCTTGTATAATTCGAGCTTTTGTGATAAAATAAGATAGTAAATTTTATACGGGAACCTCTAAAAACCGGTTTGAAAAGAGAAAATGGGTAGAGTGCGCCGAATGCGATGAAAGCCGACGAAGTAAGGCTGTATGCCTTACGAGGAGGTTTGAAGAAGCAGTCGGTGTGCTATACACATTTTCACTCAAACAAGGTTTTTAGAGGTGACCATACCTTATAAGCACACCTAAATAAACCACCAGAAGGAGATAAACAATGTCAAGAGATTATTCCACCTACGAAAGCCCGTTCTGCACCCGCTACGCAAGCAAGGAGATGCAGTACATCTTCTCCGCAGACAAGAAGTTTTCCACATGGCGCCGCCTGTGGGTCGCACTGGCAAGGGGCGAGATGAAGCTCGGCCTGCCCGTTACCCAGGAGCAGGTAGACGAGCTTGAAGCCCACATCAACGACATCAACTACGAAGTGGCAGAGGAGCGCGAGAAGCTCGTTCGCCACGATGTAATGTCCCACGTTTACGCTTACGGCCAGCAGTGCCCCAAGGCAAAGGGAATAATCCACCTCGGCGCGACCTCCTGCTACGTTGGCGATAACACCGATGTGATCATCATGCGCGACGCGCTTCTGCTGGTAAAGAAGAAGCTGCTCAACGTCATCAACAACCTCGCCGGCTTCGCACAGCAGCACAAGGATCAGCCCTGCCTCGCGTATACCCACCTTCAGCCCGCGCAGCTCACAACTGTCGGCAAGCGCGCGACTCTCTGGATAAACGAGCTGATGATGGACCTCGAGGAAGTGGAGTACCGCATAAGCAAGCTGAAGCTCCTCGGTCAGAAGGGCACAACAGGCACACAGGCAAGCTTCGTTGAGCTTTTCGGCGGCGACAGCAAGAAGATAAAGGCTCTGGAAAAGTCCATCGCAAACGAAATGGGCTTTGAGGAGTGCGTTCCCGTCAGCGGCCAGACCTACTCCAGAAAGATGGACAGCATGGTGCTGAACGTGCTCGGCGGTATCGCAGAGAGCTGCTCCAAGTTCAGCAACGACCTGCGTATCCTCGCTAACTTCAAGGAGATGGAAGAGCCGTTTGAGAAGAACCAGATCGGCTCCTCCGCCATGCCCTACAAGCGCAACCCTATGCGCGCTGAGCGTATCACCTCCCTTGCAAGATACGTTATGATAGACACCCTGAACCCCGCTTTCACAGCCGGCACACAGTGGTTCGAGAGAACCCTGGACGACAGCGCGAACAAGCGTATCTCCGTTGCAGAGGGATTCCTCGCAGTCGATTCTATCCTGAACATAATGATAAACATCACCAGCGGTCTGGTGGTTTACCCGAAGGTGATCGAGCAGCGCGTCATGCGCGAACTGCCGTTCATGGCTACCGAGAACATCATGATGAGAGCCGTTGAAAAGGGCGGCGACCGTCAGGTGCTGCACGAGGCGCTCCGCCAGCACAGCATTGCCGCTGCAAAGGTGGTAAAGGAAGAGGGCGGCGAGAACGACCTCGTAAAGCGTATCGCGGCAGACCCGCTGTTCATGATAACCGAGGAGGAGATCATGTCCGTGCTGAAGCCCGCAAACTACACCGGCAGAGCCCCCGAGCAGGTAGAGGAATTCCTGAACGAGGTGGTTTGGCCGGTCCTTGAGAAGAACAAGGCGCTCCTCGGCGAGCACGTTGAGCTGAGCGTCTGATCCGGGAGCGAAAACAGTTGAAAAAGTGGCTTTGTGCGGACGTTCCCGCAGTAAACAACGAAATAACGGCGCAGTTCGGGGAACTCCTCGGCGGGGTAATGCTCAGCCGGGGAATAACCACCCTCGACCGCGCCCGGGAATTCTTCGGGTGCAGCAGCCTTTCAGACCCGCTCCTGCTGAAAGACATGGAGACCGCCGTTGATGTGATACGGCAGGCTCTCGACGAGGGAAAGAAGATCACCGTTTACGGCGACTACGACTGCGACGGTGTGACCGCCACGGCTATGCTGTTCGGCTACCTCGACGCAATGGGCGCAGAAGCGGATTACTACATACCCGACCGCAGCGAGGGCTACGGCATGAATCTCGACGCGCTGAAGCGGATTCTCGACAACGGCACGGAGCTCATCATAACCGTGGACAACGGTGTTTCCGCCGCTGAGGAAGCCCTCTACATCAAAGAGCGCGGCGCCCAGCTCGTCATAACCGACCATCACCAGCCCCCGCAGGAGCTTCCGGTATGTGAAGCCTGCGTGAACCCCCACCGGGCCGACGACAACTCTCCGTTCAAGGAGATATGCGGCGCGGGCGTTGTCCTGAAGCTGCTCTGCGCGCTCGAGGAGGACGAGGAATTCGTCATGGAGCAGTACTCCGACCTCGCCGCGATAGGCACCATCGGAGATGTTATGCCGCTTATAAACGAGAACCGCTACATCGTCCGCAGGGGTCTGGAGAATATCCGCAGCAGCCAGAATCTCGGCGTTGCACAGCTTCTGAAAAGCGCTGGCTCCGAGCCGGAAAAGGTCACCTCGACCTCCCTTGCGTTCACCGTCTGCCCGAGGATAAATTCCGCAGGCAGGATAGCAAACGCGGACAAAGCGGTGCAGCTCCTGCTGAGCGACACCCCGGAGAAAGCGCGCCTGCTCAGCGAGGAGCTAAACCTGCTGAACACCCAGCGCCGCGCCGAGGAAAACAAGATAATGGAGGGCGTTGAAGCCCAGATAAAACAGCGCCCGGAGCTGCTGAAGGAGCGCGTGCTGGTGCTCTCCGGCGAGGGCTGGCACCACGGCGTTATCGGCATAATCGCGGCGCGCCTGCTCGAAAAATACGGGAAGCCCGTGCTGATGATATCCAGCGAAAACGGCGAAGCGCGCGGCTCCGCAAGGGGCATTGACGGATTTTCCATCTACAAGCTGCTGGACAGGTGCAGCATGGTGCTGACGAAATTCGGCGGTCACATGAAAGCCGGGGGATTCTCCCTGCCGGCTGAAAAGGTCGAGGATTTCCGGCAGATGGTTTACGGCTTCTGCCGGGAATGCTACCCGAAAATGCCGGAATACACTGCCTGCGCCGACATGGAGATGACCGGCGACAGGCTCACGATGGAGCAGATAACCGAGCTCTCCAAGCTGGAGCCCTGCGGCGAGGGGAACAGCGTTCCGCTGTTCCTGCTGAAAAACTGCACGGTGAGCGCCGTAAATCCGCTTTCGCAGGGAAAATACACCAGGCTGGAGCTTATCTCCGGCGGCGTAAGGCTCAGCGCGCTGTGCTTCGGGATACCCTACGCGAAGTTCCACGCGGCAGCCGGCAGCATGGTGGATATCATCGCCACAGCCGAGATAAACGAATTCAACGGCAAAAGGGAAGTCGTGCTGAAGGTGCAGGAGCTCCGCCCGTCGGATTTCCGCGAGGACAGATTCTTTGCGGCGCAGCGCACCTACGAGGAGATATCCCGCGGCGAGGGCTGCGACGGCAGGCTTGCCCCGAGGGTGGTTCCCGACCGCGAGGCCCTGAAAAAGGTCTACGACCTGCTGAGACAGCACGGCGGAAAGATGTCCGCAGAGGATCTGTGCGTTTACGGCGGCAGCGGTCTGAACTACTGTATGCTGCGCATCGCGCTGGATACGTTCGCTTCGTCCGGAATGGCGGAGATATCCGCTGACGCGGGCGATGTAAGGCTTATTCCCGTCAGTCAGAAAACTGATCTTATGGCGTCCGGGTTCCTGGCAGACCTCCGCAGGAGCCTTTCATTAACTTGATTTTATTATATGGGGTGGTACAGCATGACCGGTTCGACGGTAACAACATTTGAACAGCTCGCGGAGAAGATAAAGGCAAGCGAAAAGCCCTACGACCTGGAAAAGATAACACAGGCGTACAAGGTCGCGGAAAAGGCTCACGAGGGGCAGAAGCGCACCTCCGGCGACCCGTATATCACACACCCGCTTGCCGTGGCGGCTATCCTGCTGGATTACTGCATGGATACCGACACTATATGCGCAGCCCTGCTGCACGACACCGTTGAGGACACCGACGTCACCCTTGACGAGCTCCGCAAGAAATTCGGCGAGGACGTCGCCCTGATGGTGGACGGCGTTACCAAGATAGGACTTGTCCCGCTGGTCTCCAAGGAGGAACAGCAGGCGGAGAATATCCGCAAGATACTCATGGCGATGTCCAAGGATATCCGCGTAATAATCATCAAGCTTGCCGACCGCCTCCACAATATGCGCACCCTCGCCGCAAGACCACCAGAGAAGCAGCGCAAGACATCCCTCGAGACCATGAACTTCTACGCGCCCATAGCACACCGCCTTGGTATGAGCGACGTCAAGGAGGAAATGGAGGATATCGCGATACACTACCTCGACCCCTACGGCTGTAAGGAAGTCGAGGAGCAGATAGCCCTCCACAAGGAAGAACGCGACGCATTCATCGAAAGCATAAAGAAGCGCATAAGAGAGCGTATTTCCGACATAAAGCCCGCCCCGATAATCGAGGGACGCGTGAAGTCCATTTACAGCATATACAAAAAGGTCTACGTCAAGAACAAGCGCTTTGACGAGATATACGACATCTATGCGGTGCGAGTTATCGTGCAGTCGGTAATCGAATGCTACAACGTGCTCGGAGTTATCCACGATATGTTCCGCCCGATACCCTACCGCTTCAAGGACTATATCGCCACCCCGAAGCCTAACCGCTACCAGTCCCTCCACACCACCGTAATAGGCCGCGAGGGTATCCCGTTCGAGGTGCAGATACGCACCGTGGAGATGCACAACACCGCGCAGTACGGCGTTGCCGCCCACTGGAAGTACAAGGCTGGCATCTCCGGAAACGTTTCGGGAGAAAAGCGCTTCGACTGGATAAGACAGCTCCTCGAGCGCCAGCAGGAAGCGGACGATGTGGAAGCTATCGCGGACGCGATAAAGACCGACCTCGCCCCGGACGAGGTATTCGCATTCACGCCAAAGGGCGACGTTATCTCCCTGCCGATGGGCGCGACTGTGCTGGATTTCGCCTACTCGATACACACGCAGGTCGGAAACAAGATGACCGGCGCGAAGGTCGGCGGCAGAATGGTCAGCTTCGATTACCAGATAAAGACCGGCGATATCGTCGAGATACTCACCTCCGGCTCGCCGAATTACGGGCCGAACAGGAACTGGCTTGAAATCGCCCGCACCACCGAGGCAAAGAGCAAGATAAGAAGCTGGTTCAAGAAGGAATGCCGCGAAGAAAACGTTGAACGAGGCAAAGAGGAGCTGGAGCACGAATTCAAGCGCAACGGCATTGTCATCACTCCAGAGCTGCTTCAGTCGGCGGCTCAGCGCCAGAGATTAGGTTCTGTGGACGACCTGTACGCAGCGATAGGCTACGGCGGCGTTTCCATGTCGAAGATAGTCCAGCGCATAAAGGAGGAGCAGCTCCGCAGCCACAAGGAGCAGCAGGCAGTACAGGCGGCCTCCGACCCGGCGGAAGCCATCAGCGAGAACAACCGCCGCTCCCGCAGCAAGGGAATCATCATCGAGGGCGTGGACAACTGCCTTGTGAAATTCGCACAGTGCTGCAACCCGCTGCCCGGCGACCCGATAATCGGATTCGTCACCCGGGGCTTCGGCGTTTCTATCCACAAGCAGGACTGCGTTAACGTTGTCAACAACATGGACAACCCCGACAACAAGGACCGCTGGATAAAGGCAAGCTGGGCAGGTCTGGACGACTCCACCTACCGCGCAACGATAGACGTTATCGCAGAGGACAGGATAACCATATTCGCAGATATAACCACCGCCATCGCCACCAACCATATCCCGCTCCACGAGATGAACGCGCACCACCTGAAAAACGGCAACATGAGCCTTGTGGTAACAGTCGAGATAGCCGGAATGGAGCAGCTCTCAAACGTAATGGCAAGGCTCCAGAAGATACCCGGCGTTATCTCGGTAGAGCGCACCGGAAAGCAGTAAAGGAGGTTATATGCAGATTTATCAGCTCCCGCTGGGAGCGCTCCAGACCAACTGCTACATCATTCCCGGGGAGGGCGGCCGGGCAGTTGTGATAGACCCCGCCTCCGTAACGGAAGCGGAAATGTTCCTGAACACCCACGGGCTTTCCCTCGGGACTATCGTGATAACGCACGGTCATTACGACCATTTTGCCGGAGCCGCGGAGCTCCGGCGGAAATCCGGCGCTAAGATATTCGCCAGCGCCCCGGACGAGCAGATGTACTCCAGCGCCGCAAAAAGCTGGGCGGACTTCATGCCGGTGGAGTTTTCACCGATAAAGCCGGACAAACTGTTCTCAGACGGTGAGGAATTTACCGCAGAGGGGCTGAAATTCCGCGTGATGGCGGCTCCGGGGCACACCGCGGGAAGCTGCCTGCTGTTCCTCGAAAACGAGGGAGAACAGGTGATCTTCTGCGGGGACGTGGTTTTCTGCATGGGAGTCGGCAGGACGGACGGCTTCTCCGGAAGCACCCGGGATATGCTGGACAGCCTCGAAAAAATCGCGAAGCTCCCCGGGGACTACAAGATCTACCCCGGTCATGGAAGCACAACAACGCTTGACTACGAGCGCGAAAACAACCCCTACATTGCAAGATACAGATGAAAAAACTTATGCCGTGCACAATCTCGCTGAAGCTGCGCGGTATTTCATTAAGTTCACCTCAAAAAATCTTTCGCGAAGGAGGTTTTCAGAGGTGACCATCAAGTGAAGGGAGCATAAAATGATAACCGAACAGAACTGCACAATGCTGTGTGATTTCTACCAGCTTACAATGGGCAACGGATATTTCAGGACAAAGCACGCAGACAGGATCGCATATTTCGACGTATTTTTCCGCAAGGTCCCGGACGGCGGCGGTTACGCCATCTGCGCGGGTCTGGAACAGGTCATCGGCTATATTCAGGGACTCCATTTCACTGAGGATGACATCAGCTACCTGCGCACAAAAAAGATATTCAGTGAGGATTTCCTCGATTATCTCAGGAATTTCAGATTCACCGGCGATATCTGGGCTGTTCCGGAGGGCACCCCCGTGTTCCCGTCTGAGCCTCTCATTACCGTGCGCGCTCCCGCGATCCAGGCTCAGCTTGTGGAAACAATGCTACTGCTGCTGGTGAACCACCAGTCGCTTATTGCGACAAAGGCCAACAGGATAGTACGCGCGGCCTAGGGGCGCGCCATCTCGGAGTTCGGCTCCCGCCGGGCGCAGGGAGCAAGCGGCGCGTTACTCGGCGCCAGAGCCGCATATATCGGCGGATGTGCCGGAACTGCCTGCGTGCTCGCGGACGAAATGTACGGAGTTCCCGCCACCGGAACTATGGCGCACAGCTGGGTGCAGATGTTCGACACGGAGCTTGAGGCCTTTGAAAGCTACTGCCGCACCTATCCGGATTCCTCGACCCTGCTGGTGGACACATACAACGTCCTGAAAAGCGACGTTCCCAACGCGATAAAGGCGTTCGACAATGTGCTGAAGCCCCTCGGAAAGCGCCCCTGCGGCATTCGCCTGGATTCCGGAGATATCGCGTACCTCTCCCGCGAGGCACGCAGAATGCTGGATGAGGCGGGATATCCCGACTGCAGGATAGTCGCCTCCAACAGCCTTGACGAGAGGATAATCACCGACCTGCTGAATCAGGGCGCGAAAATCGACCTTTTCGGCGTGGGAGAAAGACTGATAACCGCAAGCAGCGAGCCGGTATTCGGCGGCGTATACAAGCTGGCGGCAGTCGAAGAAAACGGCGTTATCACCCCGAAAATCAAGATCTCCGAAAATGTCAGCAAGATAACCAACCCGCACTACAAGAAGCTCTACCGCCTGTACAGCCGCGAAACCGGCAAAGCCATCGCCGACCAGCTCTGCGTTTACGATGAGGTGATAGACGATACAAAGCCGCTCACCATTTTCGACCCGGACTTCACATGGAAGAAAAAGCGCGTTACGGATTTCACCGCCCGGGAGCTTCAGGTGCAGATATTCAGGGGCGGCGAGCTGGTATACAAGAAGCCCTCGCTCCAGGAAATACGCGCCTACTGCGCGCAGCAGATAGACACCCTCTGGGACGAGGTGCTGCGCTTCGACAACCCGCACAACTACTACGTTGATCTTTCGCAGAGGCTCTGGGACATCAAGCACTCCTTGCTTGACAACGGCGGCACACTTACCGGAGGCGAGGAGAAATGACGCTCCGCGACACTGTGCAGCTTTACATCGGGAAGATAACCCGGGACAATCCGGGCACGCGGTATTGCGGCTTTGCCCCTCCAGAGGAAACGGCAGGCGTGATAGATACATCGCCTGACAAAAGCGGAGACGCAGGCATAGCATTCCTTGCCGACCGCCTTGTTATGGTGCTTGACGGGATCGCAGTTCAGCTATTTTACAGCGAAATAGAGAACACGGAAATTATCCCGAGCTATGAATCTCCATTCGATGACGAACTTATCATAAACGCCGGAAGATCCGTCCGCATTTCGGACTGCTCCCTCAACAAGCGGGAATTACAGCGCCTGCTGAACGACGTGTGCTATCTCAGCGCGGCAATGACCGCCGACCAGCGCGAGGAGCTCTCATCACAGCTCACCGCGGAGGCCCTTGAATATTACAGCGCGGACTTACAGCCGGCTGAGCCTGCCGCTACGCGCACAGAGCCTGAAAGAAGCGCTCCCGCGCATGAAGCTCCATCGGGATCCCCGGAAGAATACACCGATGAGGATATCAGAAAGGCGCTTATGAAGTCGATATCCGTGATGAAAAGAAGAAAGAAATAAACGCAAGGGAGGTGCAATCAAGACGATTGCACCTCCCGTTTTTATCAGTAGATGTCTTTCTTTTTCTTTACATACCGCCGTATGAGCGTGAATATTATCAGTCCGAGGCACAGAAGCAGGAACGTCGGCACCAGCCAGAGGTTGGTATTCTGGTTCTCTGCGGACTTCATCTCTGTCCACAGGGTCTGCATTTGCAGGTTCGCCTCATCGGAAAGGTTCACGAAAATTGTCGTGTGCTCGTCAAGGTACTCGTCCCCGGGATAGGATACCGGATTCCCGCGTATCTCCTCGTCAAGCATTTCGTAGGCGGCGCTGTGCGGAGTGGAATAGCAGATGTAGTCGATATTCGCGTAGGCTATATCAGGCTCGCACATGAAGTTTATATACATCTCTGCGGCTTCCTTCTGCTTCGCTCCGGTCGGAATGCACATTGCGTCGATGAACAGGTTCGTGCCGCTCTTCGGGACTGCGAAATCAAGATCCTCGTTCTCGTCAAGGATAGTCAGCGCGTCACCCGCGTAATACGGAGCTATCCACGCGTCGTTCGCCGCCATCTTGTCGAATATCTCGTCCATGACGTACGCCTGCACTACGCTTTTCTGCTCCTTGAGCTTGTTCGCGGCGGCGGTCAGCTCGTCCTTGTCCTCGGTGTTCAGGGAGTAGCCCATCATTATCTCGGCTATCGCGAAAGCGTCCCGGGGGTTGTCGAACATCAGTATCTGGTCGGCGTAATCCTCGTTCCACAGTATATCCCAGTCGATGTCCTCTTTCGGAATATCTATCTGCGTGGTGTTGTATATCAGCCCGACAGTTCCCCATGTGTACGGCACGGAATATGCGTTCTCAGGGTCGTAGGCAGGGTCCACAAAGCTCGGCATGATGTACCTGAAGTTCGGGATATTGTCGAAGTCCAGCGGCTGTATCATGTCCTCCTTTATCATCTTGGAGATCATGTAGTCGGACGGGATTATCACGTCATAGCTTGCTCCGCCGCCTTTCAGCTTCGCGTAGAGTTCCTCGTTGGTGGCGTAGTTCGTGTAGTTCACCTTTATTCCGGTGAGCTTCGTGAACTCCGCGTTGACGTTCAGCGTGCCCTCGTCCGCGCCGGTGCAGATGTACTCGCCCCAGTTATAGACGTTTATCGAGATATCCTGCCCTTTGAACCTGGTGTAGTAGTCCATATCCTCCACCGTGAGGGTCTGCGCTTCGGATTCCTCCGTTTCAGCCTCGGCTGTGACGTCGGAAGCCTGCCCGGCCCCGGAACAGCCGGAAAGCCCGATAACAGCCGCCGCGCAGAGGACGGCGCTCAGCCTTTTGAAGATAACGTTCATCCCTCGTCGCCCCCGTTTGCTCTGTTGATGCGGTCCTGTCTGGTCTCGATGATGTGCTTTGCCACAAGCACTATGACCACAACAACGAAAATTATCGCAGACAGCGCGTTTATCTCCGGAGAGATCTTCCTGCGCGTCATGGAGTAGATGGTTATGGGAAGCGTCTGGGAGGTCGAGCCGCTGGTGAAGTAGCTTATTACGAAATCGTCCAGCGAGAATGTGAACGACATCAGGAATCCGCTGACAACGCCCGGCATTATCTCCGGAAGAATGACCTTGCGGAGCGCCGTGAACGGACTGCACCCGAGATCCTGCGCCGCCTCGAACAGATTCGGATCCATCTGACGGAACTTTGGCATTACGTTCAGGATAACGTACGGAACGTCAAATGTGATGTGCGCGATAACGAGGGTCACAAAGCCGAATTCGAGGTTCATTCTTGCCGCAAAGAATACGAACAGGAGCATGAGCGATACACCGGTGACTATCTCAGGATTCACGACAGGCATATTCGTGATGTTCATTACGACAGCCTTCGGCACTTTTCGCATTGAATTAATTCCGATAGCGGCAAGGGTTCCGAGGACGGTCGCCGCAATGCTGGCAATGACCGCGATTATCAGCGTGTTTATCAGCGAGGAGATTATGACCTCGTTGCGGAACAGCTTGGCATACCAGTCAAGCGTAAATCCGCTGAACACCGAACGGCTCTTCGTTTCGTTGAACGAGAACACGATCAGAACGAATATGGGCACATACAGGAACATCAGGACAAGTCCCATGCAGACCTTGGATAAGGTTTTCATTCACACTACCTCCAAATTTAATTCGGAATTCTGAAATCGGAATTCGGAATTTTGGTATCCGCTTCGCGGATATATTATAAATTGTCAGAACTATGCTTTGTGATAGAAACAAGAATACGTATAATTTCTTGGCAGTCAGAATAAATACTCTGAAAATGTTCATTTTCAATATATCCGCTTTCATGAAGCAATTCCAACCAGTATTCAGTTTCGCTAGCCTCTTTAAGAGAAATTGTCAGCCGGGAATAAAAATCAGCCTTTGATTGTCCGCGAATGGCTTCTCTTATATTAGCGCCTATGCTTGTTCCGCTTCTAAGAACTTGCTTTGACATAATAGTTTCATGCTTTTCAGACAGTAAGTACTGATACATTTTTATTATCCGCAAAGCAAAATCCTTGCTTTTGTTAACAATAATATTATCGTGTTTCATTAATATACGCGGCGAAGCCGCCACCATAATTCCGAATTATGAATTCCGAATTCCGAATTTAAATCAGTACCTGATCGTCAGGATTGAACTGGTTCATCAGCGTCATTATCACAAGGATTATGACCATAAGCACCAGCGAAATTCCCGCGCCGAGATGCGGATTGTAGGAATTGCCAAGGAACTGCATCTCGATAAGGTCGCCGATAAGCAGGTTGGAACCGCCGCCCAGCATTCTCGAAATAATGAATGTACTGATAGCCGGCACGAACACCATCGTAACTCCGGACATAATGCCCGGGACAGACAGCGGAACCACTACCCGGAAAAGCACCTTCACGGGGTTGCACCCCAGGTCGGACGCGGCCTCTATCAGGCTCTTGTCTATCTTCACCATGACCGAGTACAGCGGAAGTATCATGAACGGCAGGTAGTTATAGACCATGCCGAGCACAACGGCGCCCTCGGTGTTTATCAGCTTGAACGGCCCCAGCCCGAAAAATCCGAGGATATTGTTGATTATTCCGTTGTTTCCGAGGAGCGTCATCCACGCATATGTGCGCAGCAGGAAGTTCATCCACATCGGAAGCATCACTATCATCAGCATGGTCGCCTGATGGTGCTTCTTCATTCTCGACAGTATAAAGGAAACCGGGTATGCAAGCACAAGGCATAACACCGTTGCAATTACGGCAAGCCATATCGAGCGCACGAATATATTCGCGTACTGACCCACGCCCGCGATGTAATCCATGGTGAAATGTCCCTCTTCATCGGTGAACGCGAAATACGCCACCATCAGCAGCGGAACAACTATAAACACAGCCATCCACACGAGATAGGGCGCTGCAAAGACCTTAAGCTTCTTCATGCTTGTCCCCTCCCATCAGTGCGGGATACGCGTCCGGCTGCTCGGATTTGTGCATGATGTGGATATCGTAGGGGTCCACAGCCATTCCGATAACGCTGCCCACCGGCTCCGCCTTTGTGGAATGTATCAGCCACTTGCGGTCAACGCAGTCCACCGTCATCTCATAATGAACTCCCTTGAACACCACGGATTCCACGATGCCCGTGAGCTGAGCCTGCTCCGCCGGAATGACCTTGACGTCCTCCGGGCGGATAACCACGTCAACGGTCTCGTTCTTCCCGAAGCCCTTGTCAACGCATTCAAACTTCTTTCCTGCGAACTCCACAAGGCAGTCCTGCGGCATACAGCCGTTGAGTATGTTGCTCTCGCCGATGAAGTCCGCAACGAATGCGTTTGTCGGCTCGTTATATATGTCGATAGGCGAGCCTATCTGCTGGATATGTCCGCCATTCATTACAACGACAGTATCGCTCATGGTGAGCGCCTCTTCCTGATCGTGCGTGACGTAAACGAATGTAAGCTCCAGAGCCTGCTGTATCTTGCGAAGCTCCGTCTGCATATCCTTGCGGAGCTTCAGGTCGAGCGCGCCGAGCGGCTCGTCCAGCAGCAGTATTTTCGGGTGGTTTACCAGCGCCCTTGCTATCGCAACGCGCTGCTGCTGACCGCCTGAAAGCCTCTGAATGGAGCGCTTCTCAAAGCCGGTGAGGTTCACAAGTTCCAGCATTTCGCCGACGCGCTTCACTATCTCCTTTTCGCTGACCTTTTTAATTCGCAGCCCGAACGCGATATTTTCGTACACGTTAAGGTGCGGAAACAGCGCGTACTTCTGGAACACCGTGTTTACATCGCGCTTGTGCGGCGGCAGGTCGTTTATCCTCTTGCCGTCGAGAAACACGTCGCCTGAGGTCGGGGTAAGGAACCCGCCGATTATCCTCAGCGTGGTCGTCTTTCCGCAGCCGGAGGGGCCGAGGAGCGTTACGAATTCCTTGTCCTTTATGTCAAGATCAATGTTCTTAAGGATCTGATCGCCGTCGAAATCCACAACGATATTTCGCAGGCTGATAATGTTTTCCATCTGCTGACCTTCCTTTTTTTATAATGCTCTGGATATTATCCTTACACAGTTTATATTAAAAAAACCGATATGTCAAGAATAATTTCATAAAATACAGATATTTTTTTATAAGGTCACCTCTAAAGTATTTTTTGCTCAGAAATTGACGCTATATTATGGTGATTTTCAGGAAAAAATCAGCCGCCTTTCCGAAAAAAGCGGCTTTGATTTATTGCTTTCTTGCAATGGCGTATTCGTCATCGGACGAATAGTATGGACAGTTGTAGTTTGTTCCTGTCATAAAACGGTACATCTCGTCCTCGTCGAGATTCACAAGGCAGGTCCAGCAGTCGCATTCATCATCATAAACGTAGTTTACGCAGTCGTCGCAGTTTGTCATGTTTTGTTCTCCTTTTCCGGATTTATCGCACGGAACGCCTGCTCCAGCGTCCGCACGCCGATTATCTGAATTCCGTAATTTTCATTCCTGCTGAGGGAGGAAAAGCTCTGCTTCGGAATTATGCAGCGCTCAAACCCGAGCCGCGCGCCCTCCTTGACGCGCTCCCGCACATGGGATGCCGCGCGCACCTCGCCGCCGAGTCCGACCTCGCCGAAAACCATCAGCTTTTCGGGTATCACCTTGTCGCACAGCCCGGAGTACAGCGCCAGCGCAACGGCAAGGTCCGCGGCGGGCTCGTCCAGCCGGAGGCCTCCGACAACGTTGACGTATACGTCAACCCCGCCGAAAAAGAACCCCGCACGCTTCTCGAGCACCGCGAGCAGCATATACAGCCGGTTGTAGTCGAATCCCGTGGCAACGCGCCGCGGCGAGGACAGAGAGGATTTCGTCACCAGCGCCTGCACCTCCGCGAGAATGGGACGCGTGCCCTCCACAGTGCAGACAACCGCGCTTCCGGAGACCGTGGTTATGCGTCCGGAAAGCATCATCTCCGATGGATTCGTGACCTCGTGCAGTCCGTCGTCGTCCATATTGAACACGCCTATCTCGTTGGTGGAGCCGAAACGGTTCTTTATCGCCCGCAGAATACGGTAGGAAAGCTGTTTCTCGCCCTCAAAATACAGCACGGTATCTACGATGTGCTCCATTATCTTCGGGCCTGCAATGCCGCCGTCCTTGTTGACGTGGCTGACTATAAATATCGGTATCTCCTCGGATTTGGCCAGCAGCATGAACGCATTGGTGCATTCCCGCACCTGAACTATACTTCCTGCCGAGGAATTTATCCCGGTGGAGGTTATCGTCTGGATAGAATCTATTATCACAACGTCCGGGCGGATTTTCTTTACTGCCTGTATAATGCTCTCGCAATTATTCCCGGAGGCCAGCATCAGCTTTTCGCTGTTGGAAACCCCCAGGCGGTCCGCGCGGAGCTTTATCTGCGATTCGGACTCCTCGCCGGAAACGTAAAGTATCGAGTGCTGCCCGCTCATAAAGCCGCATATCTGGAGCAGCAGCGTGGATTTTCCGATTCCCGGGTCGCCGCCGATGAGAACCAGCGAGCCCTTGACAAGCCCGCCGCCAAGCACGCGGTCAAGTTCTGAGCTTCCGGTGCCGTAGCGTATCTCGCTGCCGCAGTCGACTTCCCCGATGGGGCTGAATTTCAGCTCGCCGACCGGCGCGGAGCTCTTTCCGCCGATGACCGGCGCAGGCTCCGACTCCTCTATCGTGTTCCAGCTTCCGCAGGCGGTGCACCTGCCGTTCCATTTTGAGTATTCCTGACCGCACTCGCTGCAAACGAACACGCTCCGTACCTTTGCCATATAATTTCTCCTTTGTCCGGTAATAAATCCGGATATGCCCTCATAGTATTGGACAGGTGACCTTGATATCACGGCTCAGCACGGCATTCTCCCGGAAGCTGAGCGTTAAACGGGGGGTATAAATATGAAGTTCACAAAGAAAACTCTCAGATTCACCGCCTGCATGGCGGGGGCGTTCGCCCTGCTGACATTCTGCGCAAGAATGACCGACAGTGCCGTACCTACTGCCGCAGACGCCGCAGACCGTCCCATAATCGTGCTTGACGCCGGACACGGCGGCCTCGACAGCGGAGCCGTGGGTAAAAGCGGTCTGCTTGAAAAGGACGTGAACCTCTCAGTGGTAAAGCACCTCCAGCAGCTTCTGGAGCTGTCCGGATTCAAGACCGTGCTCACCCGCAGCGAGGATATCTCTATATACGACCCGGGAGTTGAGGGCATACGCAACCAGAAGCTCTCCGACATGGATAACCGGCTGGAAATCGTCCAGAGCTATCCTGACAGCGTGTTCCTGTGTATCCACCAGAACAATTTCACCGACCCGGCATATTTCGGCGGGCAGATGTTCTATAACAACAACAATCCCGACAACCGCACGCTGGCGCAGATAATGCAGAACCGCTTCGCGCAGCTCCAGCCCGGAAACGACCGGGAGATAAAGCTGTCCGGGGACGAGCTTTTCCTGCTGAAAACCAACAAGAATCCCTCGCTGATGATAGAGTGCGGATTCCTTTCAAACCCCGACGAGGAGGCGAAGCTCGCCACGGAGGAATACCGCCAGCAGCTTGCATTTACTATATACGGCGGCCTGCTGGAATATTTCGACGCCGTGAGCCCCCAGCAGGGAAATGAATGGTCCGATGAATCCGCAAGCCCTGATTATAATAATATCACGGCGGAATGATTATGTCAAGGGAAGCTCTGAAAACCGGTGTGAAAAGCAAAAAGAGGACTGCCTTGCCGCAGCCCTCTTTTACATTTTGGTGATTTTGCACAGCCCGGTCACGCCGTGACCGCAAGCGCCTCCTCTGAGCCCTCAAAGCCCCCGGCAAGGAAATCCTCTGCAATATCCACGGCATTTACGGCCGAAGCGCCGTACTCATTCAGCAGACGCGCAAATCTCACGATGGTCTCCCGCGCACAGCATATGTCCGCTATGCAGTAGGTGCTGCTTCGCACGCCGTAAGCGGTGTAATCCACGCCGTCGTCAGTGCGGCGCTCCTCAGAAATGATCTTCCACATATAATTATACCTCCATTACCACAACAAGCCCTGGCGGCTTTTATCTATTGTACCACATTTTTCGTCGGATTTCTACTGATTTTGCAATGCGGTAACGGCGTTACACGATTTCTACGAATCACACAAAATCCCAGTCTTAAATTTGACATTATACCGCAAATTGACAATTCCTTAACATCGGGCGTAAAATCCTATCCAAATTTCCAGAAAAAGTTTTCCACGGTTTTAACCGTGTTTTCAACATGACAAGCTGTGATTTTACGCGGTTTTGCGGGTTTAAGAAAAGATTATGTTGAAAAAACTGAAAAAGTAATCAACCATTCAACAGTTTTAACAGGGCTTTCAACAGTTTTCACCGTTGAAAAGGTTGAAAATTTCTCGCCTATTTGCACAAAAAATACGGCAGCCCGTTCTGAGCCGCCGTATATGGGAGAGTATGTAGATAAATTAACAATATATCGTATCACATTAAGACTGAAAAGTACAGCCCGGCAAAAATTCCGGCTGCCGCCGCCATTATTCCCGCTGCCGCAAGACATATCGCGAGATGGGCTCCGGTGTAATATTTCTGCGGCTTTTCCGGCTTATCGGCGAGCCTGACTTCTCCGCTGAAATCTGCCTTCGGAGTTTCTGCGCCGGGAGCCGCTGTCGTTTCTGACATATTATTCTGAGCGGGCTCAGACGCGCTTTCCTGCGGTGCCCCGGCTGAAACTGCTTCTGCGGGAGCGCTGGTTTCCGCCTGCGGAGCCTGAGCTTCCTCCGGTCTTTCCATGGTCGCGGTCGCCGCCGGAGCCTCCGGCTGTGTGACGGGAGCTGCGATCTCCTGCGCCGGAGTTTCCTGCACGGGACCGCTCTGTGGTATAATTTCGGGCTGTGGGACAGGGACCTCCTGCCTTGCGCCGCACCATGTGCAGAATACGCTGCCTGCCGCTATTTCCTTACCGCATTTCTGACAATACATATGTATCTTCCTTTCACTTGGCAAGCCCGCCGCTGTTCCTGACGTAATCGAACAGGTACTGCTGGGCTATGCCCTCTATTCCGCGTGTGCACTCCGGGAGCCCGTCAGGGTAGAATTCCGCCATCAGGCGCTTCACCCACACGTCCTTCGGGAATGCGTCAGTTTTATGGAACGCGAACAGCAGAACGCAGTCCGCGACCTTGTCGCCTACTCCTGTGATGAGCTTGAGCTTCTCCCGGGCTTCAGCAAGCGGGAGGGCGTCTATCTCCGCGAAATCAACCTCGCCGGATCCCACGCGCCTTACCGCGTCGCAGATGTACCGCGCCCGGAATCCCGCGCGCAGCGGAGCGAGATCCTCCGGAGTTACGCCGGAAAGCTGCCCAACTGTCGGAAAAGCCCTGCCGTTTGCGGTTTTTTCGCCGAAATTCTCGCACAGCCGCCCGATTATTCCCGATATTCTGGGAATATTGTTGTTCTGGCTGATAATGAAGCTGATGAGAGTTTCGAACGGCTCCTGCCGCAGTATCCGGATACCCGGAGCGCTGGCGCA
Organism: uncultured Oscillospiraceae bacterium; assembly: GCA_934481355.1. Taxonomy (GTDB): domain Bacteria; phylum Bacillota; class Clostridia; order Oscillospirales; family Ruminococcaceae; genus CAG-115. The sequence continues at coordinate 233,500 of CAKSPH010000001.1, forward strand.
CGCCTTTTTCAGCGTTTCGTCCGCGGAGAGCGTCGTTATGTAAGCGGCGTAATCCGTGCCCGTATCGAAGTAATTCTCCCAGAAAGGAATATCCCGCTCGTCTATATCGTGCAGGATTATTTCGCTGCCGCTCTGGGTCACGGTCAGCTCCTTTCCCCCGGCAATGCCGGAGAAAGCGCCGTTTTCGTCCTCGCTCCAGCGGAAGCACTGACCGCAGAGGAACGTCCGGCGGATATCAAAATTCGGATTTTGTATGGTGTAATTCATGAATTTTTTCGTAAACCCCTTGATTATTTGTCTTAATTATAATACAATAGTAGTATAATTGCAATAGTATACGCTGATTTTTCAGCGAGTTTTCATTTTCGCTCCACGAAAGGAAAGGAAAACCAAATGAGAGAAAGCATCTTAACGATACCGATAAACGAAGTATTCGAACCCCGGGAGGGCTGCCCTATCTGCGCCATGCGCAACACGGTCGAGCAGCACATCAGCGAATACATCATGGGCGCCGCAATGATGGAACCGGACGTCCGCATGGAAACGAACCGCCTTGGCTTCTGCCACACGCACTTCAACAGCCTGCTCCGGCAGAACAACCGCCTGTCGCTGGGGCTTATGCTTAACACTTACCTCGGCACCCTGCGCGGCGAGATATTCGAGAACAAGAGCATATTCTTCACCAAGGGCGCCAAGGCCAAGAAGTGCAGCGAAATAGAGAATACCTGCTTCGTTTGCAGCAAGGTGGACTGGGGCGTTGAGCATATGCTGGACACCGTATTCACGATGTTCAAGGAGGACGGAAAATTCCGGAATCTGTACGCTTCGCAGAAATATATCTGCATTCCGCATTATAATCTGATAATGTCGCACGTTCCCTCAAAGCTGTCAAAGCCCGACCAGAAGCCGTTCATCGAAGCCACCGACAAGCTGGTGGAGAACTACATAAAAGAGCTCAACAGCGATGTAAACGAGTTCTGCAACAGCTTCGACTACCGCAACGCCGGGAAGCTCCACAGCGAGGATATGGAGCACGTCAGAAGCTCTATCGAGCGCGCGATAGAATTCATAACGTCCAGGAAACCGGACGTAAAATAATCATATACGAGGTCAGGCAAATGGATATTTTAGCAATAGAAAGCAGCTGCGATGAGACCGCAGCCGCTGTTATACGCGACGGCAGGGAGATAATCTCCTCGGTGGTCGCAACACAGATAGAGGAGCACAAGCTCTACGGCGGAGTCGTCCCGGAGATAGCCAGCCGCCGCCACTGCGAAAGCATAGTCGGAGTGGTTGACGAGGCTCTCGCCAAGGCGGGCATGAAAGCCCGGGACGTTGACGCGATAGCCGTCAGCTTTGCGCCGGGGCTCATCGGCGCGCTTCTGGTGGGGGTGAACTTTGCAAAGGGGCTGGCGCTTTCACTTGGCAAGCCGCTCATTCCGGTGCACCATATACGCGGACATATCGCGGCGAATTACCTTGCCCACCCGGAGCTTGAGCCGCCCTATCTCTGCCTTGTCGCCTCCGGAAGCCACAGCCACATAGTTAAGGTGAACAGCTGGACGGAGTTTGAAACGATAGGCCAGACGGTGGACGACGCCGCCGGAGAAGCCTTCGACAAGGCGGCAAGAGCCATGGGATACCCCTATCCCGGCGGAGTGCACATCGACCGCGCCGCCAGGACCGGCGACCGGAAGAAATACCAGCTTCCGCACCCGCACACCGCAAATCCGTATGATTTCAGCTTTTCCGGGCTTAAAACGGCTGTGATAAACCTTATCCACAACGCAAATCAGAAAGGCGAAGAGATAGATGTCAACAGCCTTGCAGCCTGCTTCCAGTATACCGTCAGCGACATACTCACGCAGAAATTCATCACTGCGGCAAAGGAGAGCGGGTACAAGACCCTTGCCCTCGCCGGGGGAGTTGCGGCGAATTCCGGGCTGCGCTCAATGCTCCAGCAGCGCGCGGACTACAACGGCATGAAGGTGTACTACCCGCCGATAGAGCTCTGCGGCGACAACGCAGCAATGATAGGCTGTCAGGCATACTATGAATTCCAGGCGGGACACACCGCAGGCGCAGACCTCAACGCTGTGGCGACAATGCGCCTTGACCGCGTAACGTGGTAATATTCAAAAGGGAACAGAAGAAATGAAGAACATAATACTTATAGGAATGCCCGGCTGCGGAAAATCCACCGTGGGCGTACTTCTGGCGAAAGCCATGGGCTTCCGCTTTATCGACACGGATATAACGATACAGGAGCGCACCGGAATGCTGCTCCAGCAGATAATCGACAACAAGGGGCTGGACTGGTTCTGCATTGAGGAAGAGCGCGCGATATTGTCCGTTGAGGAAGAGGGCGGCTGCGTCATCGCCACCGGCGGCAGCGCGGTATACTCCCGCAGCGCAATGCTCCACCTTAAAGAGCACGGATACGTCTACTACCTCTCGCTGCCCGTGGAGCAGGTGGAAAAGCGGCTCCACAACATAAAGACCCGGGGCATAGCCATGCGGCCGGAGGATTCCATCGAGGACGTTTTCCGCAGACGGCGGGCGCTCTACGAGGAATATGCGGACATCACCGTGGAATGTCAGGGCAAATCCATTGAGGAAACAGTAGAAGAGATATGCGGTGAGCACAGGCTCATCGGCGGGAAATGACCCGGAGAAAGGAGCGGTCATGCCGGATAATATAGTTGGCGTGATTCCCGGCGAGGACAAAAGGCAGGATTTCAGGAACGTCTGCCTGCGGCTGGGAGTTATGCTCATAATTATTTTCGTATCGCGCGGCGTTGAGAACATTCTGTATTCTCTGGAGATAGGCTGGTTCTCGTCATTTGACCCGAACGCCTCCTACCTGCTGGAAACAGCGATGAGCTTCCTGTTCCTGTACATTATTCCGCTGGGCTGCACGATAGCGCTTCTGAAGCCCCCGGGAATGTGCGGAAAGGTATACAGGAAGCCGAAATTCCTCGGCAGTGCGATGGGAATGTTCCCGGCGCTGTACGGAGTTGCCATCATGACGAATATGCTGACGATGCTCTGCTCAAAGCTGTTCGAGCAGACCGACCTGTACAAGTCGTTCAACACGGTAAACTCCCTGAAACCGGACAATATGTTCTGCGCGATAGTTCTTCTGGTGCAGTTAGTGGTGATAGCCCCGCTGTTCGAGGAATTCTGGTTCCGCGGGATAGTGCTGGAATCGCTCAGGCCATACGGAAACGGATTCGCGATATTCGTTTCGGCGCTGATGTTCGGGCTTACCCACGCTAACCTGAACCAGTTCTTCTATGCGTTCGTGCTCGGAATAGGGCTGGGTTACATTGCAGTTTCCACGGAATCCATCGTCACCACGACGATAATGCACGCAATGTTCAACGGCATTTCCGGAATAATGCTCCTGCTGATAACATTTGACGACGTTGGGGATTACCTGATGAACCTTTCCGCAGGAATGGAGGGCGAGATGACGCCCATGGTAACGGTGTATCTTGTGTTCCTGTTCGTGATATTCATGCTGATGCTGGTGGGAGTGTTCATGGCGATAGCGAAATTCCGCAAGATAAAGCGATACAAAGTACCGAAGACGTGGGACGTCCCCGCCGGGAAACGCTGGGGTATCCTGCTGTCGAGATTCACCATGATAATCGGACTGATCTTTGCAGTGGACACCATGGGAATGCAGTATATCACACGCGGAATATTCAGGCTGCTTACAATGGCATTTCAGCTGGAATAAAATTTATGGGCTGCCGGAAAACCGACAGCCCATTTATTAATCTGGAGCCTTTTCCGGCGGTATCGCCGCAAAGCTGTGATCTATCGTTATCACACATATGATATCCGGGTGAGTGCGCCGCATGAAGCGCTCCACCTCCGCGCGGAGCTCGTCTTCATTCATTGAGAATCCATGCGGAACCGCGAGATCGAATATCAGTTTGGTGCCGTCACAGCAGGTCACCATGCGCAGGTCATGGACGGAAAGCCGCGTATCTATCAGCTTTACGGCGCTCTGGAGCTCATGCCGGACATCGTGCATCGCAGAGCCCTCCGTTACGACCGGGTCGAAGTGCACCAGCATATTCACGCCGTCGTCGTTCAGGAAATCGCGCTCTATCTGGTCGATGACATTGTGGCTTTCAAGTACGTTTTCTTCCGCCGCCATCTCCACGTGCACCGTTGCAAATTTCCTGCCGTGTCCGTAATCATGTACTATCAGGTCATGGGTCCCGAGTACGCCGGGATACGACAGTATCTTGCGGCGTATCTCCTCGACAAACTCCGGGGACGGAGCCTTTCCAAGGAGCGGATCAAGGGTGTCGCGCACCAGACCTGCTCCGCTGTACAGGATAAAGCAGGCGACCGCAGCCGCCATTATTCCGTCAAGCTCGACTGAAGTAAAATGCGACACCACGGAGGCGGCAAGCACGGCGGCTGTGGATATGCAGTCGTTGCGGCTGTCGGCGGCGGAAGCAGTGAGCGTTCCGGAATCTATCTTCTTTCCCACGCGGGCGTAAAATATCATCATTCCCAGCTTTACGGCTATGGAAAGAACGAGCACCGCCATCACGGCTGCGGAAAACTCCACCGGCCGGGGAGTTATGATACGCTCGATCCCGGTGCGGAGGAGCTCCACCCCGATAACTATAACAAGTATCGCCACCACAAATCCGGATATATATTCATACCGTGCGTGGCCGTAAGGATGCTCGGCGTCCGGGCTCTTCTCCGACAGGCGGAATCCTATAAGGCTTATCACGCTGGACGACGCGTCCGAGAGATTGTTCGCCGCGTCAGCGGTTATCGACATACTCCCCGACAGAATACCTATGATGAATTTTCCGGCGCAGAGCAGCACGTTGCAGACGATCCCCACAAGTCCTGCCTTTTTGCCCGCCTGCGCGCGGCGGTGGTTCTTTTCGGCTTCAGTACACATTCCTTCACCCCCGAATGTTGTTTATGAAAAAGTATATCACATACAGTATTTGTTAGTCAAGATTTACGCACAAAAATATATTTTCTCCTTCAAAAAGAATCCTGAAAAAAATTGCTGAAAGCACTTGACAAACCGGAAAGAAAGTGATATAATAATTAAGCATTGATGTAATTGCGATATGCGGGTGTAGTTCAATGGTAGAATCCCAGCCTTCCAAGCTGGTCGCGTGGGTTCGATTCCCATCACCCGCTCCACTATGCGCCATTAGCTCAGCTGGATAGAGCAACCGCCTTCTAAGCGGTAGGTCGAAGGTTCGAATCCTTCATGGCGTGCCATACATGGTGGGTATGGCTTAGTAGGTTAAAGCGTCGGATTGTGGTCCCGAAGATCGTGGGTTCGACTCCCACTACCCACCCCACATAAGAAAAGGCATAGGTTTCGTCCTGTGCCTTTTTCCATAATACTGGGACGTAGCCAAGCGGTAAGGCAAGGGACTTTGACTCCCTCATTCCCTGGGTTCGAATCCCAGCGTTCCAACCAAATAATAAAACCGCCTGCGGGCGGTTTTATTATTTGGTAGCATCATTTTCCTTGTCATTCCCGTGGTGGGAATGACATTTCCTGCGGAAACCGGAAAATGACGCGCGGCACCTTTACAGCGGATACGCTCCGGCTCTGCATTCGTTTTCAATGCACCCACGCCTGCGGGCGGTTTTATTATTTGGTGGCATCATTTTCCTTGTCATTCCCGTGGTGGTAATGACATTTCCTGCGGAAACCGGAAAATGACGCGTGGCACCTTTACAGCGGATACGCTCCAGCTCTGCATTCGTTTTCAATGCACCCACGCCTGCGGGCGGTTTTATTATTTGGTTGAATCATTCCTCCTGTCATTTCACTCTAGTTAATGTTTTTCAGATATTTTCGCCGGTCCTGAATACGGACTGGATATTTTTATAACAAACGAATTTTTATCACCTGAATTGCCCTGTTAAACAATGTAGGATTATGCACAAAAAGCCCGTGGCTGTATTATTTTATTTTACCAATTTTAATTTAATCAAGTTGACTTTTTTTATACATTATAGTATACTTATTTTGGATTAATTTTTGTTTGATACGAAAAAGTCAGACTTTATAATAACTGTCCATCTGGGAGGTTTACTACTTTGATGTATTGTGAAAACTGCGGTAAAAAGCTTATCCGCGGCTACCAGTTTTGTATGGAATGCGGTACGCCTGTTCCGCCTGAGCAATCCGAGGACGAGACTCCGGCGGCTGTTGAAGCCGCTCCTGCAGCCAGCGAGGAAATGCCCGGTATCAAGCCGAACAGCGAAGAGGGCACTCTGGTTTTCTGCCCCACCTGCGGAATGCGTATGCAGAAATCCACTGAATACTGCGAAAAGTGCGGAATGAAGCTCGGCGGAAATTCCAGCTCCGTGCCGCTCGTTAATACCGAACCGCTCGGTGGCGGAGATTTCAGCGGAATGTCCGACAGCGACATCGCTCAGATCAACAATTTCGTGAACAACAGCGGATTCGACGGCAGCAGCATTAGCTACGACACCAACAATTATCAGGGTGCGGACGCATTCGGCGGCGGAAATCTCAACAGCGAGATAGAAGCACTGAACCAGCAGTTCGCAAACCTGAATGCGACCGCAAGCGATATGCCAGCTATAAGCGCTCCCGTCCACGAGCCAGAGCCGGAGCCGGAGCCTGCTCCCGCAGCACCGGAGCCAGAGCCTTTCTCACGCCGTGTTGAAGATTTCTCCATGGACGCCGGAATGCCGGAAACCCAGTTTCTGTCCGAATCCGGGCTTCCCGTTATAAACGGCGGAGATATGAGCGAACCCGACACGCCGGCAGACCTCGAACAGCACCTTGGTGACATAAATATTGACGCAGAGCCCGTATTTACTGCGCCCAAGCCTGAAACTCCCGCATATACTGAGCCAGAGCAGGTTTATACCGCTCCTGAGCCCGAGGCTCCCTCCTATTCTGAGCCTGCGGCTGAAGAGACGGCTCCCGCTGAGGAAACTCCTGCCTATACCGAGCCTGAGCTTTCCACTTCTCCCTACGGAAACAGCGAGCCTGCGGCCTCCTTCGACCCGCCGCTCTCCACCTCGCCCTACGGCGATGATGAAGCGACCGTCATGCTCTCCGATCCCGAGCCTGCGGCAGAAGAGACAGATCCCGCTGGGGAAACTCCCGCCTATACCGAGCCCGGGCTTTCCACTTCTCCCTACGGAAACAGCGAGCCTGCGGCCTCATTCGACCCGCCGCTCTCAACCTCGCCCTACGGCAATGATGATGCGACCGTTATGCTCTCCGAACCCGAGCCTGCGGCTGAAGAGACGGCTCCCGCTGAAGAAACTCCCGCCTACACCGAGCCTGAGCTTTCCACTTCTCCCTACGGAAGCAGCGAACCTGCGGCCTCCTTCGACCCGCCGCTCTCAACATCGCCCTACGGCAACGACGAAGCGACCGTTATGCTCTCCGATTCCGAGCCTGCGGCTGAAGAGACGGCTCCCGCCGGGAAAGCTCCCGCCTATACCGAGCCTGAGCTTTCCACTTCTCCCTACGGAAACAGCGAACCTGCGGCCTCCTTCGACCCGCCGCTCTCAACCTCGCCCTACGGCGATGATGAAGCGACCGTCATGCTCTCCGATTCCGAGCCTGCGGCAGAAGAGACAGCTCCCGCCGGGGAAGCTCCCGCCTATACCGAGCCTGAGCTTTCCACTTCTCCCTACGGAAACAGCGAGCCTGCGGCCTCCTTCGACCCGCCGCTCTCAACATCGCCCTACGGCAACGACGAAGCGACCGTTATGCTCTCGGATCCCGAGCCGGCAGAGCCCATTCAATTCAACCGCCCCGCGCCCGCGCCCAAGGAAGAGGCACCCTCAGACGAAAACGCCGACCTCGGCAAGCTGGTTTACTGCCGCAACTGCGGTCAGGATATGTACGAAAACGAGCCCGTCTGCAAGAACTGCGGTTCCCCCAACAAGTGGAACGTCAAGCCGCTCAAGAAGTCCGTTTCCGGCGGAAACAGCAAGCCTGAAAAGGAGCCGTTCAAGCTGTTCGGCGTAATTTCTGTCCCCGCCATCATCGGCGCAGCCGTAGTAGTTGTCGGAGCGATAGTTCTTATTGTTTCCACAGCCGTAAACAAGAAACCCAGCACCGACATCGTAAGCAGCGGAAACTCCGTGACATTCAACAGTAATCCGGACACATCCGCAGACAATACGCCTGCAACATCGGCTCCTGAAAGCGATGTTAACCCCATAATTCCCGCAACGTCCGAGTCCAGCCAGCAGGAACAGAACCCTGTTTCCGAGGAAACATCCGCGCCGGCTCAGACCGCTGAGGCATCAGTCCCGGACGACAACTCACAGCCCGGCAGGAACGAATCCGACACAAGCGCTCCCGATGCGTCAAAGCCTGATACATCAAAGCCCGCAACAAGCAGACCCGCAGCCACCACCAAGCCCGGAACCACGACAAAGCCCAACGCTGTCACCACAAAGCCGACAGCGACCACAAAGCCGTCAACCCCGGCTCAGACAACGGCAAAGCCTGTAACAACGGCACCTGCTGCTGTTTCCAAACCTACCGCGACCGTATCCTCCGAGGATAAGCAGCGCGCAAAAATGCTGGACGCTTTCGAAGCTATCTCAGCAGAAGTAGGAAAGCTGCACATTTACTCCCAGGCTACCCTGAACGCACTTGAAGAAGGCAAGACCCGCACCTACTACACCAGCGGAATGACCAAGACCCTTTCCAACGGAAAGAGCAGCGCAGCAAGCCTCTACAAGAATGCAGAGCCGTCCTCCGCACAGTTCAATACGGCTTACCAGAGCCTTGGAAAGCTGTACGACCTCTACACGGATTACTACACCTATGTGACCACTTCCGCGGACGCATATGACACATACTCCTCTAAGGAATCAACCAAGCTCGGCAGCTTCAACAGTGCAGTAAAGAGCGGATTCGGCTACTCAAAGCTCCAGACGGAAAACCAGACTTCCGCCGACAAATCCCGCACATACGCCGAGATAATGACGGACGCTTCCTCTGCGGCAAGCAACGCAGTATCCAAGTTCTCCTCCGTCAAGACTGCGGCTGAAAAGCTCAAGAGCGGTGCTTTCACCGATAACGTAATGAGCACAATCTACAACGACAATACCTCCGGCATACTCAGTGCCGCCGGATATTATCAGACAACCATCGGTTACTACAATATACTCAGCAGCGGCGCTCCCTCCGAGTATTCCTCTGCCAAGTCATCGCTTTCGTCCACGGCGAACGCCCTTGAGAACCTTCTCAGCATATTCACCATGGCAGGCGAAAACAGCCTCTCTGGCTTCAAGTCCGATTCTGCGGCTGAGATCAAGTCCGCGAACAGCGACATCAGCGCTATCAACAAGGCGCTCTGATAAACAATGGGTCTGCTGATTCAGCAGACCCATTGTTTATTCAGTCGTTATATCCGTCAAGGAAGCTGTGTATCTCCCCGTCCGGCGTTTTGTAGGATATTATCTTGTTGAGCTTTATGTTCTCAACGCTGCGGAATATATTCATTACTACCTGAGGATTCCCCTCGTTGAGCTTTGCAATGAGCTGCTTTATCTCCTGCCGCTTGGAGCGTGCCGCTCCGTCGGGATTGCAGGTGGTGCAGGTATCTGTGAACCGGCACGCGCACTGGATAAAGCTCAGGTCGTTGTACCTTGCCCAGTGCTTTATCTCGTCCTCGCGGATAAGGTACATCGGACGTATAAGCTGCATTCCCGGGAAATGCGCGCTGTGCAGCTTGGGCATCATGGTCTCCACCTGTCCGCCGTATACCATGCTCATCAATATCGTTTCTATAACGTCATCGAAATGATGTCCGAGCGCTATCTTGTTGCAGCCCAGCTCCTTTGCCTTGTTGTAGAGGTGTCCGCGGCGCATTCTCGCGCACAGATAACAGGGATTGTTCTGAACATTGTAGACGGAGTTGAAGATATCCGTCTCAAATACCGTTATCGGAATACCCATCAGCCGCGCGTTAGCCTCGATTATCGCGCGGTTTTCGCTGCTGTAACCCGGATCCATCACAAGGAACACCAGCTCAAACGGGAACTTCCGGTGCCGCTGGAGCTCCTGAAACAGTTTCGCCATCAGCATGGAATCCTTGCCGCCGGAAATGCACACGGCAACCTTGTCGCCGGGCTTCAGCAGCTCATACTCGTTTATCGCCTTTGCAAACTTGCTGAATATACTGCGGTGGAATTTCTTCGTTATGCTGCGCTCTATCTCTGCGGCGCGGTCCGCGCTGCTCTGGAGCGCTATCTTCTGACCCAGCCACCTTACATAGCCGCCGGCGAGGTTCGCCGCCTGATATCCATCCTCGCGGAGCTGTGCGGCTATCTCATCGCTGATTATTCCGCTGCGGCAGCATACGACTACCGGCTTGTCCATGGGAAGCTGAGCCTCACCGAGCTGCCCGGGAACAACATTCACCGCGCTGTCAATATGTCCCAGCGCGAATGCCGCGCTGTCACGCACATCTATAAGGAGATATTCTCCCTGCGGCATTTCCCGCAGTTCCTCGACGGTTATTTCCTCGTTCATCTTTATTCCTCCGCTTGACTTCCTTGTTACGTTATATGTCGATTTATTATATCACCTTTCCGCAAAGATGTCAAGGAAAAGCGCCCCGCAGTGCGGGGCGCTCAGTACTTATTCACGTTAAAGGAATCACATCAGTTTCTTTCCGTCGCTGAATGCGTTGCCTACTTTCTCGCCGATAACGCAGTATGCGTTGTTTACCGGGTCAAAAGTTATCGGGCGGAGCTTTACAGGGTCAATATTCCCGTTGGTGAGAACGCTCTCGTCCGCGCTGACGTTTACTATTTCGCCGACAAGTATTCCGGTATTCTCGTCATAGCTGACAAGTCTGCACTCCAGCGCCATCGGGAGCTCCTCAATTACCGGGGCGTCTACGTTTGCCGCCTTTGTGGTGTGGAATCCCGCCTTTGCCAGCTTATCCGGGACCTTGTTTGCGGAAACTATTCCCACATAGTCGCACCCGACAACGTGCGCAGCGTCCGCCATGCTTACAGTGAACGCCTTTTTCTTGAGGATGTTCTTTACGGTCTTGTGGCCCGCGCTCAGGCACATGGAAAGCTGTGTGGAATCGCTGATTCCGCCCCATGCAGCGTTCATTGCGTCAGGTGTGCCGTCCTCGGCATAGCTTGCGATTATGAATACCGGCTGGGGATATGTCCAGGGCTTTGCTCCGAAATCCTTTCTCATGGATTTATACCTCCTGTAATTTGTTGCGTTTGATATTCAGCAGGTAATAAAATTCCTGCTGATAATTATATTATAAACCATGGAGCGCGCTCCAAGTCAAGCGCTTTCGGAAAATTTCACCAGAATTTCATTGTTCTGATTCGGATTTTCGGCAGAAAAAAAGCTTTCAGCCACTTGACAAAGCCTTGGCAACGTGATATAATAACAATGTTGCTGTAAAGCTATTTTACTTGACACCACCAGAAACGGAGAATCGCATGGAACGCAGCTTTGATTTCGTGATACTTCTTGATATCTACGGAGAACTGCTGGCGAAAGCCCAGCGCGAGGCTCTGGATATGCGGTACAACGCCGACCTTTCCCTGGCCGAGATAGCTGAGGAAATGGGCGGGATAACCCGGCAGAGCGTTGCCTATTCTATAAGGAAAGGCGAACAGAAGCTTGAAGAGCTTGAAGAAAAGCTCGGCTTCGCCAGGCGCCTGCGGGAGCTTTCCGGAGAGCTTGAAACAGCCCGGGAGCTGGTCGAGGAAATGAAGCAGGAACACAGCGACGAGCGCCTTGACAGGCTCGGTGGGATACTCTCAGAGGTCCGCCGGGGGCTCTAGGCATTCCCACAGATACGTTTATCCACAAAGGACGGTGAGTACATGGCTTTCGAGGGACTTTCGGGCAAGCTGAACAACGTTTTCGGCAAGCTGCGCGGACACGGCAAGCTCAGCGAAAAGGACATCAGGGACGCTATGCGCGAGGTTCGCATGGCTCTTCTGGACGCGGACGTCAACTACAAGGTCGCAAAGGATTTTGTGGCAAGGGTCAGCGAAAAGGCAGTCGGCGAGAAGGTCATGGACAGCCTGACCCCTGCTCAGCAGGTAATTGATATAGTACACCGTGAGCTTATCGACCTCATGGGAAACACCACAGCAAAGCTGGATTTCCCGTCCAAACCTCCGTGCGTTATAATGATGTGCGGACTTCAGGGCGCCGGTAAGACCACCCACTGCGCAAAGCTCGCAAAATACCTCATCTCGCAGAACCGCAGACCTCTGCTGGTTGCCTGCGATATTTACAGACCTGCCGCTATCGACCAGCTGAAGATAGTCGGTGAAAAGGCAGGCGCCCACGTCTTTGAAATGGGTCAGCAGGATCCGGTAAAGATCGCAAAGCAGGGCATAAAGTACGCAAAGGACAACGGATTCGACGTTGTTCTGCTCGATACCGCAGGCCGTCTGCACATTGACGAGACCCTCATGGACGAGCTGAAGAACATCAAGCGCGAAACCGAGCCGAACGAGATACTCCTCGTTGTAGACTCCATGACCGGTCAGGACGCGGTAAACGTTGCACAGAGCTTTAATGAGGCTCTCGACATCAGCGGCGTTATCCTGACAAAGCTGGACGGCGACACCCGCGGCGGTGCGGCGCTGACAGTCCTCGCGATAACAGGAAAGCCGATAAAGTTCGCCGGAATCGGTGAGAAAATCGATGATCTCGAGCCGTTCCACCCGGACCGCATGGCAAGCCGTATCCTCGGCATGGGCGATGTGCTCACGCTCATCGACAAGGCAAAGTCCTCCATTGATGAGAAAGCCGCCGTCAAGACCATGCAGAAGATGCAGGAGAATAAATTCGACCTGAACGACCTGTACGCACAGTTCGAGCAGATAGAGAAGATGGGCAGTATCCAGTCGCTACTCAAGATGATCCCCGGCGTTGCCGGAAAGGTCAGGGAAGAGGATATCGATGAAAAGAAAATGCCGCGCACCAAGGCGATAATCTCCTCCATGACTCCCAGGGAGCGCGAAAAGCCCTCCATCATCGACGCCAAGCGCAAGCGCCGCATAGCGGCAGGAAGCGGCACCCGCGTCGAGGATGTGAACCAGCTCCTGCGCCAGTTTGACCAGATGCAGAAGATGATGAAGCAGATGGGTCTTGCGGGCAAGGGTAAAGGCAAAAAAATGCGGATTCCCATGAACATGATGAAGCAGATGGGCAACATGGGAAACATGAAATTCTGATTGAACGATATGAGTGTATTCGACGTTATCCTCTCCGTGCTTATGATATTTATAGGGGCAGTCGGAGGAGTTTCATCTTTCGTCCGGAAAGCCCGCAGGGGGCAGTCCAAATTCGTATCGTTCGTGATCTCGGTGCTGTTTCTGGCAGGCGGTATCGTGTGCCTCGCATTCGGGGTGCCGGTCACGGAATTCATTTAACAAGGATTCATTGCGGTCGCCGCATTGAAATACAAAACAAATGCCCCAAAGGGGCGGAGCTGATATGATTTCACTGTGCGAATGCACATGAATATATCAATGCTGAAAGGAGAATAATAAAATGGCAGTTAAGATCAGACTCAGAAGAATGGGCGCAAAGAAGGCTCCCTTCTACCGTGTAGTTGTTGCTGATTCCCGTTACCCCAGAGATGGCCGTTTCATCGAGGAGATCGGCACATACGATCCCACCAAGGAGCCGGCTCTCGTAAACATCGACACAGCTAAGGCTGACGAGTGGATCAAGAAGGGCGCACAGCCCACCGACACCGTTAAGAGACTTCTCAAGAAGTAATTTTGCGGCACAGTAAACGCGGGCACTCCCTGCCCGTTAAGCTAATGTCCGGGGGAGACCCCGTTGATCCCACAGGAGGGACTATATATGAAAGAGCTTCTGATAACAATCGCCTCTGCCCTCGTTGAGGACAAGGACGCGGTTCAGGTCACTGTTGACGAGCCGGACGCCGAGGGCGTGATCGTGTATCACCTCCACGTTGCCCAGGAAGATATGGGCAGAGTAATCGGCAAGCAGGGCAGAATCGCAAAGGCTATCCGCACCGTTATGCGCGCCGGCGCTGTCAGAGCGGACGAGAAGATCTCCGTTGAGATCGACTGACAATAACTTTGAGCGGGGCGTATGCTCCGCTTTTGTTTTAGGAGGTATGACCGTGAAAGTCACAGAAAACGAAAACAAGGAAATCGTCAAAAGAGTCCGCGAGGGGCTCAAAAAGACCGGTGGATACTGCCCGTGCAGGCTCCAGCGAACCCCGGAAAACAAGTGTATGTGCGAGGAATTCAGAAAGCAGATAGCAGACCCTGATTTCGAGGGATTCTGCCACTGTATGCTTTATTATAAGAGCAAATAAGAAAAACGGGTGGAGTAAAAGCCGGAATTCCGGCGTGCTCCGCCCGCTTTTTTGATGTTCAGCAGAAAAATTATCAAAAGTCCTTGACAAAATGGGAAAAAAGGTGTATAATATCATCATTGGCGCTTTAGAGATAAAAAGCACAAAAGCTAAAAAGCGTAAAAGTGCTAAAGCGGTATTGTTTTTGAAAGGACACCAGGGAAATGAAGGAAATATCTAAGCTTATGGATTACAGACCTGATATCAAGATAGTAGACGCGACGCTTCGCGACGGCGGGCTTGTCAACGGCTTCCGCTTCACGGACGAGTTTGTCAAGGATCTGTACCAGACTAATATAAAGGCCGGCGTTGACGTTATGGAGTTCGGCTACAAGGCCGACAAGGAAATGTTCGACGTCAAGGATTTCGGCAAGTGGAAGTTCTGCGATGACGAAGATATCCGTGCAGTTGTCGGCGACAACAACACCGACCTCAGAATCGCCGTTATGGCGGACGTAGGCCGCTGCAACTACAAGCAGGACATCAGACCCCGCAGCGAGAGCCCCGTGGATATAATCCGCGTTGCCACATACCTCAACCAGATCCCCGCAGCCGTTGACGTTATCGAGGACGCAGCCGCAAAGGGCTATGATGTCACCTGCAATATAATGGCTATCTCAAACGCTCAGGACACTGATATCAAGGTCGCTCTGGATATTCTCGGAAAATCCCCGGTAAACGTGTTCTACATCGTAGACAGCTTCGGCGCACTGTTCCCGGAGCAGATAGAACGCATAGCTTCGCTCTACGGCGAATTCGCAGCAAAATACGGCAAGAAGCTCGGTATCCACGCGCACAACAACCAGCAGCTCGCATTCGCGAACACTGTCGAGGCTGTCGGCGACGGCGTTGACTGGCTGGACGGCACCTACGCAGAGATGGGCAGAGGAGCCGGCAACTGCGCAATGGAGCTCCTGCTCGGATTCCTCAAGAACCCGAAGTACAACATCTACCCCGCTATCCAGTTCATTGAAAAGCACATGAAGAAGCTCAGGGCGGACGGCGTTGTATGGGGCTACGATATGCAGTATCTGCTGACAGGTATGCTCAATCAGCACCCGCGCACCGCTATCCAGTTTACCAAGGACAAGAGAACCGATCTCTCTGAGTTCTACAAGGAAGTTACATCTCAGGAATAATATACAGCACAGCGCCGTACGGTCTTACCGCAAAGGCGACCGCCTTTGACCGTGCAGCGCCGATAACATCTGCCGCCAGCGCCCCATTACCTCCGGGGCGCCGGAAGCGGGAGATATTTTTCTGAGAAATTTAAAGAAATTTTCAAAAACCGCTTGACAAAATGAATTTCATATGATATAATAATATAGTCGTTGAGAGCTAAATCAGCGATTGAATATGCGGGCATGCTGGAATTGGCAGACAGGCACGTTTGAGGTGCGTGTGTTGTATGACATATGGGTTCAAGTCCCATTGCCCGCACCAAACAAAAGAACCGTCCATCGGGCGGTTCTTTTGTTTATATGTTATCCGCTGATATGGCGGATTTTTTCATATAATGGGATTTTAGTTCAAATGCCTTGACTTTTCAGGGGATTAGTAGTACAATAAAAGATACACAGCGCAACGCTGTGAATTTACATTGAACGGCAGGGCTTTTGTTTAGCTCTGCAAGGAAAGGAAGTTCAGTATGATAAAAGTAACACTGGAAAATGGCGAAGTAAAGGAATTTGATTCTCAGCTCTCCGCATTCGACGCGGCAAGAGAACTCGGCGTGGCCAAGACAGCCTGTGCCGCTGAGATAGACGGCAAGGTATGCGACCTGCGTACCACCCTGACAGACGGATGCACCGTTAAATTCCTCACATTTGAGGACGAGCAGGGACAGAGAGCTTTCAACCACACCGCCTCCCACGTTCTGGCCCAGGCAGTAAAGCGCCTTTTCCCGGCGACAAAGCTCGCGATCGGTCCGGCTATTGAGAACGGCTTCTACTATGATTTCGACACCGATGAGCCCTTCACAACAGATACCCTGACCAGGATCGAAGCAGAAATGAAGAAGATCGTCAAGGAGTCTATCCGCCTTGAGCACTTCACAATGGCTCCCGACGAAGCTATAAAGTATCTCGAAGAGCAGAACGAGCCCTACAAGGTAGAGCTGTGCAGGGAGCACTCCGACAAGGGCGAGGCTATCTCCTTCTACAAGCAGGGAGATTTCACCGACCTGTGCGCAGGCCCGCACCTGATGTCCACGTCCCCTGTAAAGGCGTTCAAGCTCACATCCGTTACCGGCGCTTACTGGCGCGGCAGCGAGAAAAACAAGATGCTCACCCGTATCTACGGCACGGCATTCCCGTCCAAGGACGCCCTCAACGCACACCTTGAGGCGCTCGAAGACGCCAAGCGCCGCGACCACAACAAGATAGGCAGAGAGCTCGAATACTTCACCACCGTTGACTATATCGGTCAGGGTCTGCCGATACTGCTCCCCAAGGGCGCAAAGGTCGTACAGATTATGCAGCGCTGGGTAGAGGACGTTGAAGCCAAGCACGGCTGCCAGCTCACCAAGACGCCGTATATGGCAAAGCGCGAACTCTACAAAATCTCCGGTCACTGGGATCACTACCTTGACGGAATGTTCGTGCTCGGCGACCCGCACGATGAGACCAAGGAGTGCTTCGCACTCCGTCCGATGACCTGCCCGTTCCAGTATCAGGTATTCCTGAACAGGCAGCGCAGCTACCGCGATCTGCCGATGAGACTCACCGAGACCTCCACGCTGTTCCGCAACGAGGACAGCGGTGAAATGCACGGCCTTATCAGAGTTCGTCAGTTCACTATCTCCGAGGGTCACTATATCCTCCGTCCCGAGCAGCTCGAGGACGAGTTCAGAAACTGCCTTGAGCTTGCTAAGTACTGCCTCGGCACAGTAGGGCTTCTTGAGGACTGCACATTCCGTTTCTCCCAGTGGGATCCCGCAAACCCCAAGAACAAGTATGAGGGCACCGCTGAACAGTGGGAGATCGCTCAGGCTACAATGAAAACAATTCTGGACGACCTCGGCGTAGAATACACGATCGGTATCGACGAGGCTGCATTCTATGGTCCTAAGCTCGATATCCAGTACAAGAACGTATTCGGCAAGGAAGATACTCTGGTAACTATCCAGATAGATATGCTCCTGGCACAGCGCTTCGGCATGGAATACGTTGACGTTGACGGCACAAAGAAGAACCCGTATATCATTCACCGTACGAGCCTTGGCTGCTACGAGAGAACCCTTGCATACCTCCTTGAGAAGTACGCAGGCGCGCTCCCGCTGTGGCTGTCGCCCGAGCAGGTTCGTATCCTCCCGATAACAGACCGCGCAAAGGACTACGCAGAAAGCATCGCAAAGCGTTTCGACGACATGAATATGCGCGTTACCGTTGATAACCGCAACGAGAAGATCGGCTACAAGATCCGCCAGGCTCAGCTTGAAAAGATCCCGTACTTCTTCATCCTCGGCGATAAGGAAGTAGAGGACAACACTGTATCCCTGCGTTCACGCAAGGACGGCGACCTCGGCGCTTCTCCTCTGGAGGACGTTATCGCGAAGATCGTCAAGGAAAACGCAGAAAAGGCAAGATAATTACGCCGCTAACGGCAGGAAAACCTACAGAAAGGTAACGATAATATGTCTAATCAGCCGCTTACCCCGGAGCAGATGAAAACCATCAACAAGGCGCTGGAGGAAAGGATCACCGACGCCAACAAGGACGCCACCAAGACCAAGTGGAAGACCGTTCTCCCTGACCTTATGGCTGCCGATGTATTCGCAGTTGCAGCGCTCAGCGACAACACTGACGCAAACGGCAACCGCCTGCTCAACATCATGATGATGACCAACAAGGACGGTCAGAGCATTATCCCGTTCTTCACTTCTCCTGCGAGGATGTCCGTTCTCGCAAAGGGCGAGCAGAAATCCTTCAACTGCATGAAGATGAACACAACACGTCTGTTTAACGCCATCAAGGGCAAGACAGCCGTGCTGAATCCCGGCTCACCGTGCAGCAGGGTGTTCACTCCGTTTGAGATGAACCTGCTTGTTATGGAGAACAAGGACAAGCTGAAGGCTCCCGAGAACCCCACAAATCCCATTGCACCCACAGATACACTCACTGAAGAGTAATATAAATTCCCCCGGACGAAAATCCGGGGGATATTTCTGTACAAAAAATCCCCCTCCATAACTGGAGGGGGATCCATGTTCAGAGTGCTTTCAATCAAGCCTCAGAAGGAGCGCCAACAGGGCAGGTGCCGGCGCAGGCGCCGCAGCTGATGCAGGTGTCAGCGTCGATAACGTACTTGCCGTCACCCTCGGAAATTGCGTTTACGGGACATCCCTCAGCGCAAGCGCCGCAAGCGATGCAATCGTCAGAAATTACGTATGCCATAATAGTATACCTCCAATATGTATTATCCGGGTAATTACCCACTGAACGACTAACGGACATCTTCCGTTTTGTCTTTATTCTATTGTAACATATTTTCAGAAAAAGTCAAGAGTTTTATGTGATATTTTTTCGAAAAATATGCGACAAATCCAGTGGTAGTGCGGTCTAACGTTAACTCCGGGAAACTCTTTTAGTTAGTGTTAACTAATACAATATTCCCAAAACCGCATGAAAATCAGGCAAAAAAAATTCCGCAGACAGGGGGTGTCTGCGGTAGGAAAAATGAATTAGCCGAACGCTTGGGGAAAAGCGCTTTTCATCGGCTGAAATAATTGGGGAAAATATATTAAGAAGTATGTTAGCTATAGGAGCTTACAATACTGTCTTGCATATTTATTGCACTCTTATTATATCATTTTCGCTCGCCTTTTGCAATTTGCATATAGCACAAATTTTGGTCTTAAATTATGGATATATTGTACAATAATTTGTTGTATAATATAAACAATAAAAAATGTATTTTTTGTTGTTTTAGCAGAAAGTGTGAAACCACCCTTGAAATTTATTCCCTGTTTATGTATAATACAATTGAAAACATAAGGTGCAGAAACGCTGTGCTGAGCGACCGGTAAGGAGGTATTTATGAAACGTATTAATGGGAAATTCTATCTGTGTATTCCGGCGGCGGTGCTTATAATGTCATTCGCTGCGGAATATTTCTACTGCTTTGAGGGCTGGCTGACTGACCCCGGCTCCTCTTATGTGTTTATGATACTGTGCATTACTGTCCAGACAATATGCGCCGAATTTATATGCTTCTCTCTGGGCGCAAAACACAGAATTGCAGTTATGCTGGCGGCTTCGCTGGGAACAGGCACGGTCTTTTCAGCTATGCTGTGGTGGAACCTGTACATCAGCATGGACAGTAACAGTGAAGCGCTGCACTCCGCCATGATATTCAATATGCTTCCGCTGGTGACTGGCGCAGTCCTGCTGGCGTTCCAGCTTATGTTCACCGGGCTTTCCGGCAGAATGAAGCTTAAAGCTGTTAAGTAATTTTATATTGAGCCGTCCGGAGGGGATTCCTGGCGGCTTTTTATTTTCACTTCGTTTTTTTCAAAAATCCGTAAATTACCCCTTGATTTTTTCTGAAAAAGGTGTATAATAGAATTAGCACTCAAAGAGCAAGAGTGCTAAAATCGCTAAAAACGGCATTTTACCGACAGATATAAGGAGATGTTTACAATGGCAGAAACAAAAGAATTCAAGGCGGAATCCAAGCGCCTGCTTGAAATGATGATCAACTCCATCTACACGCACAAGGAGATTTTCCTGCGCGAGCTTATCTCCAACGCAAGCGACGCAATGGACAAGCTGTATTTCAAGTCCATGAGCGAGAACACAGGCATCACACGTTCCGACATGGCTATAAAGCTGGAGGTCAACAAGGACGACAGAAAGCTCATAATCACCGATAACGGTATCGGCATGACCAAGGACGAGCTGGAAAACAACCTCGGCACCATCGCAAAATCCGGTTCGCTGGCATTCAAGAACGAGAACGAAAAGACCGAGGACGTCAACATCATCGGTCAGTTCGGCGTCGGATTCTATTCCGCGTTCATGGTCGCAAAGAAAGTCACCGTGATCTCCAAGGCTTACGGCGCTGATACCGCCTATATGTGGGAGAGCGAGGGTGTTGACGGCTACACTATCTCCGAGGCACAGAAGGACGACCACGGCACTCAGATTATCCTTGAAATAAAGGACAACGCCGAAGAGGAGAACTACGACGAGTTCCTCACGCCGTACAAGATAAAGCAGCTTGTAAAGAAGTACTCCGACTATATCCGCTACCCCATCAAGATGGATATGGAGCACGAAAAGCTCAAGGAAGGCTCCAAGGACGAGTATGAAAAGGAGATCGTCACCGAGACCCTCAACAGCATGACGCCTATCTGGAAGAAGTCCAGGAGCGAACTCAAGGACGAGGAATACAACCAGTTCTACAAGGATAAGTTCTACGATTTCGAGGATCCGCTGTTGCATATCCACACCCGCACCGAGGGCACCGCGACTTATACGGCGCTGCTGTATATCCCGGCAAAGGCTCCCTACGACTATTACTCCAAGAACTTTGAAAAGGGGCTTCAGCTCTATTCCAGCGGCGTGCTCATCATGGACAAGTGCGCGGATCTGCTTCCTGACTATTTCAGCTTCGTAAGAGGTCTGGTGGACAGCGAGGATCTTTCGCTGAACATCTCCCGTGAAATGCTCCAGCACGACCGTCAGCTCAAGCTCATCGCAAAGAGCCTTGAAAAGTCCATCCGCAACGAGCTGAAAAAGCTCCAGAAGAACGACCGCGAGAAATACGAGAAATTCTTTGACGCATTCGGAACTCAGCTAAAATACGGCATTTATGAGAGCTTCGGCGCAAACAAGGAGAACCTCCAGGATCTGCTGATGTTCAAGAGCAGCTTCGGCGGCTATGTTACTCTGGAGGAGTACGTTTCCAGAATGAAGGAGGAGCAGAAGTACATCTACTTCGCAAGCGGAAGCAGCATTGCCCGCATTGAGGCGCTCCCGCAGACCGAAATGGTTCGCGACAAGGGATACGAGATACTCTACTTCACTGATCACGTTGACGAGTTCACAATGCAGATGATGCACGATTTCAACGGCAAGGAGTTCAAGTCCGTATCCGCTGACGACCTCGGGCTTGAAACCGACGCAGAGAAGGAAGAAATCAAGAAGGCTGAGGAGGATAACAAGGGGCTGTTCGACCTGATGACCGAAAAGCTCGGCGGCAAGGTAAAGGCTGTTAAGCTGTCCCAGCGCCTGAAAACCCACCCGGTGTGCATAACCAGCGAGGGTATGCTCTCCGTTGAGATGGAAAAGGTTCTCTCAGCAATGCCGGACGAGCAGGCTCACAACGCAAAGGCTGAGAAGATTCTTGAGATCAACGCTTCCCACCCGATATTTGAGAAGCTGAAGAAGCTCTACGCCGAGGATAATAAGGATAAGGTCGCTGAATACGCCGATATCCTGTATTCACAGGCTCTTCTCATCGAGGGTATGCCTATTGAGAACCCTGTTGAATTCACAAACAAGCTGTGCGAGATCATGGCTGAATAATCGAACACAAATGGCGCTCTGGAAACGGAGCGCCATTTTCTATGTTTTATCGCAAAAAAATCCCCCTCCGAACGGAGAGGGATTTTATTATAAATCAAACAAGCTCAATAATTGCCATCTCGGCAGCGTCGCCGCGGCGCGGACCGATCTTGTAAATCCTTGTGTAACCACCGTTCTTGTCAGCGTACTTCGGAGCGATCTCGTCAAATACCTTCTTAGCAACATCTTCCTTAGTAACGTATGAAAGAACCTGACGCTTGGTGTGAAGTGTGTTAACCTTGCCAAGTGTGATCATCTTTTCTGCTTCTGCGCGAACTTCCTTCGCACGGGTAACGGTAGTCTCGATCTTACCGTTCTCCAGCAGGAATGTAACCATGCCTCTGAGCATTGCATTTCTGTGGTCGCTGGGTCTGCCCAGCTTTCTTGTTCCCGGCATATTTCCATTCTCCTTTCAATAGGAATGTATTATCGGCTCAGTCAGTTGCCTGACGTCCGGATCAGTTGTTTTCTTCAGAGGGTGTGAGGTCGAATCCGAGAGAGTTCAGCTTAGCCTTAACCTCGTCGAAAGACTTCTTACCCAGGTTTCTGACCTTCATCATGTCCTCCGGGGACTTGTTGATGAGGTCATCTACTGTGTTGATACCAGCGCGCTTGAGGCAGTTGAAGGAACGAACGGAAAGTTCGAGTTCTTCAATAGTCATCTCAAGCACCTTGTCCTTGCGGTTCTCTTCCTTCTCGACCATCAGCTCGGGCTGCTCAGAATCGTCAGAGAGATCCGCAAACAGCTTGAGACGCTCGATAAGGATCTTAGCCGCATAGGAAACGGCTTCCTTAGCGGAGATCGTACCGTCGGTCCAGATCTCGATGATGAGCTTTTCAAAATCGGTTCTCTGACCAACGCGGGTATTTTCAACAGTGTAGTTGCACTTCAGGACAGGAGTGTAGATACTGTCAATCGGGATAACTCCAATAACAGGCTGGAGCTGCTCTTTGTTGAGTTCAGCAGAAACATAGCCTCTGCCTCTGTCCAGCGTGATATCCATGAACAGCTTTGCACCGGCACCCAGCGTAGCGATGTGCATACCGGGATCGAGGATCTCTACCTCGCTGTCGGTCTTGATATCGCCGGCTGTTACCTCGCCCTCGCCCTCTGCTTCGATGTAGATGGTCTTGGGCGCTTCGCCGTACATTTTAGCTCTGAGTCCCTTGATGTTGAGGATCAGCTCTGTAACGTCCTCTTTAACGCCGGGGACAGTGGAGAATTCGTGCTGAACGCCGTCGATCTTCACAGATGTGGCTGCAACGCCGGGCAGGGAGGAGAGGAGCACTCTTCTCAGGCTGTTGCCGAGCGTGTTGCCGTATCCGCTCTGAAGCGGTTCGAGAACGAACATTCCATAGGTTCCGTCTGAGCGTAATTTTGAGGTTTCGATATTGAGCTTTTCGATTTTTTCAAGCATTTGGTACCCTCCACAAGTTCTCGTCTGTTAATTATCCTGTGCTTATTGCCATATTCGCTGTTAATTTTAAATCACACTCTGCCCGTGCCGCAGCTATATAACATAGCATTGGCACAGTTTCGTGCTGTTAAACAGCGATTGCAGACTATGAATTAAAAATAACTGCACTAAATATCTGTATGCTTCTATGCTATTATTTAGAATACAGCTCGATAATTAAGTGTTCAGCGATGTCGTAGTCAAGCTCTTCACGCTGGAACTGACGGAGTACCTTAGCTGTGCCTGCCTCCTTGTTAACTTCGAGCCAGAGGGGAGTAACTCTGCCGCCTGCAACTTCGGCGATCTGCTCGAACTTCTTGCTCTTCTTGCTGTTCTCGTGCAGGGAGATAACGTCGCCTACCTTAACTCTGTAAGAGGGGATATCAACTCTCTTGCCGTTCACACAGAAATGACCGTGAGAAACAAGCTGACGAGCCTCGCGTCTTGTGCAAGCCATACCCATTCTGAAAACAACGTTGTCCAGTCTGGACTCGAGGAGCTTGAGGAGGTTCTCACCGGCGATACCCTCTTCCTTGGTAGCCAGCTCATAGTAGTGATAGAACTGCTTCTCGAGGACGCCGTAGATGAACTTGAGCTTCTGCTTCTCCTTGAGCTGGGAAGCGTACTCAGACTCTTTCTTTCTCTTGTTTCCGTTGGGGTTTCTGTTGGACTTCTTGTCATAGCCCAGAACTGCGGGGCTGAGGTCCAGTGCTCTGCATCTCTTTAAAATCGGATCGCGATTAACTGCCATTGTAATTTTCCTCCGTTATTCAATAGTAATATCGGCTTTGCAGGTAGTCTGCTATGCCGACGCCGAGTAAACGAACAGCTCGGTTCTGTTCAGTGATTATACACGTCTTCTCTTGGGAGGACGGCATCCGTTGTGGGGGATCGGAGTTACGTCCTTGATGAGCTTAACCTCAAGACCTGCTGCCTGAAGAGCTCTGATAGCTGCCTCGCGACCTGCGCCGGGGCCCTTAACGAAAACCTCAACAGTCTTAAGACCGTGCTCCATAGCTGCCTTAGCTGCAACATCTGCTGCTGTCTGAGCTGCGAACGGTGTGGACTTTCTGGAGCCTCTGAAGCCCAGTCCGCCTGCGCTTGCCCATGAAAGAGCGTTGCCCTGAAGGTCGGTAATAGTAACGATTGTGTTGTTGAATGTAGACTGGATATGAGCTGCACCGTTCTCGATGTTCTTGCGCTCACGGCGTCTGCGTACAACCTGCTGCTTGCCCTTGGTTGCTGCCATTATTATACCACCTTTCTGTGATTACTTCTTCTTGTTAGCAATAGTCTTCTTCGGACCCTTGCGAGTTCTTGCGTTGGTCTTTGTTCTCTGACCACGGCAGGGAAGACCCTTGCGATGACGGGTTCCGCGGAAGCAGTTGATCTCCACGAGGCGCTTGATGCTGAGAGCAACAGTTCTTCTGAGATCGCCCTCTACAACATAGCCGTGGTCGATTACTTCACGGATCTTGGCTTCTTCTTCGTCGGTGAGATCCTTGACGCGGGTGTCAGGATTAACGCCGGCCTTAGCCAGAATATCATTTGCAGACTTTCTGCCGATGCCGTAAACATAGGTCAGGCCTATCTCTACGCGCTTCTCCTTGGGCAGGTCCACACCAGCAATTCTTGCCATACTTTTTCCTCCTCTTGAATGGGATCAGGGTTTATCAGCCCTGTCTCTGCTTGTGCTTAGGTTCAACACAGATAACCATAACTTTACCCTTGCGCTTGATTACCTTGCACTTGTCGCACATGGGCTTAACTGAAGGTCTAACTTTCATTGAAATACCCTCCTTTGGGATAGTTTACTCTGCCACGATCACTTGGCGCGCCAGGTGATCCTGCCTTTCGTCAGGTCGTAAGGCGACATTTCAACGGTCACTTTGTCACCGGGCAGTATGCGAATGAAGTTCATTCTCAGCTTGCCGCTGATGTGAGCCAGGATCTTATGACCGTTTGAAAGCTCCACCTTGAACTGTGCGTTGGGCAGTGCTTCCAGAATAACGCCTTCAACTTCTAATACATCTTCTTTAGACAAGCTATTCACTCTCCTCGGCGATGTTCAGGCTGAGTGCACGGAGTGTGCTTCTGAGCCTTTTATCCGTAAGTCCGGGGACCTCGATAGTCCTGTCGGTTTTCCGGATGTGTTTCAGGTTCTTTTTCTTCGGGGCGGCGAGTCTGCGCTCTTTCCCGTCTGCGAGATAAGCGTATCTCCCGTCAGCGTCCGTGACAACGAAGCATCGTCCGCAGTCATGCCCCGCGGCGCTGATTACTACCATGCCGACTGTTATTTCCATACTCTCAGTGTTCCGGCTGCGTGAGAATGATCGGCGCACCGTCAGTAATGGCAACAGTGTTTTCGAAGTGAGCGCTGAGGCTTCCGTCTGTGGTGACAACCGTCCAGCCGTCGCCGAGGACGATGTTGTCGGGGGAATTCGTGTTCACCATCGGTTCGATAGCGATCGTCATTCCCTTGCAGAGCCTTGGACCTCTGCCGGGACGCCCGAAATTCGGTACCTCGGGATCCTCGTGCATCTCACGACCGATGCCGTGACCGATATACTTGCGGCAAACCGCATATCCGTTCGCTTCGACGTGGGTCTGTATCGCATTGGAGATATCGCCGATCCTGTTTCCTGCTACTGCCTGTTCGATGCCCTTGTACAGAGCCTCTTCAGTGACTTTCAGCAGGCGGTCAGCCTCCTCTGAGACCTTTCCCACACGGAAGGTCCTGGTATTGTCGCCCATGAAACCGTTGAGTTCAGCAACGATATCACAGGAAATGATGTCTCCCTCCTTAAGGATGACCTTTTTAGAGGGAATGCCGTGGATAAGCTGCTCGTTTATAGAGAAGCAGTTATGCCCCGGAAATCCGCCATAGCCCTTGCACGGTGATGAACCGCCGTGAGAAACAACATAATCATTAACGATCCTGTCCAGTTCCCATGTTGAGATGCCTGGAACAGCGTTCCTGCCTGCGAGCTCGAGTGCCTGTGCGGCAAGCTCTCCGGCTTTGAGCATAGCTTTAAGCTCTGTTGGATTTTTAACTGTAATCATTTAAGTCACGCTTTTCTGAATGAATCAGCCCTTGACAGCTGCCAGAGTAAGTCTGGAGGTGTCTGCTATCTCCTGCTGACCCTCAACTGTAACAAGCTTTCCTCTTGCGGCATAGAAGTCCTTGAGGGGAGCTGTCTTTTCGTGATAGGTCTTGAGGCGGCTGATAACAGTCTCAGGCTTGTCGTCAACTCTCTGTACGACCTTTGCGCCGCAAGCGTCGCAGATGCCCTCGACCTTTGTGGGTTTGTATTCAATGTGATAAGAATTTCCGCAGCCCTCGCAAACGCGTCTGCCGGACATTCTTGCTGTGATGGCCTCGTCAGGAACGTGGATCTCGATAACCTTATCGATGTTCACACCCATCTTCTCAAGCGCCTCAGCCTGTGCAACAGTTCTGGGGAAGCCGTCGAGAATGAAGCCGTTCTTTGCGTCGTCCTCTGCGATCCTGTCCTTGAGAATTCCGATAACGACCTCATCGGGCACCAGATCGCCCCTGTCCATATATGCCTTGGCTGCAAGACCGGCGGGTGTGCCGTTCTTAACTGCCTCGCGGAGCATATTGCCAGTGGAGATAGCCGGGATATTCAGCTCTTTGCAGACTACCTCAGCCTGAGTTCCCTTACCTGCGCCGGGAGCGCCTAAAAAAATCAGATTCATGGTGATCTCCTATTCGCATTTCGTCTGTTGGAACGAACCCGTCACTCCCGCCGGGAATCCCGGCAGGGGAGCGGGGAATTTTTAATCAAGGAAGCCGGGGTGATGACGCATCATTATCTGGCTCTCGAGAGTTCTTACAGTCTCAAGTGCAACACCGACAACGATGAGGATCGTTGTACCGCCGATGCTGATTCCGCTGAGTGAAGGAACGCACAGTGCCAGAATGATCGGGAATATTGCCACGATGCCGAGGAATATAGCGCCGACCAGCGTTATCTTATTGAGAGACCTGTAAATGTAATCAGCAGTCGGCTTGCCGGGACGGATACCCGGGATACCGCCGTTGTTCTTTTTCAGGTTGTTTGCGATCTCAATAGGATTATATGTGATAGACACATAGAAATAGTTAAATGCAATGATGAGCAGGAAATAGATGACCGCATACAGTGGACTGCTCTGGCTGAACAGCCTTACAAAGCCGTCCCAGAAAGTGTCGCCCGTACCCTTTATGCCAAAGAAGAAGCATATGGTCTGCGGAAGGCTCATCAGTGACATTGCAAAGATGATAGGCATAACGCCGGACATCGCAACCTTTATCGGGATGTGAGTCGACTGACCGCCGTACATCTTTCTGCCTACAACGCGCTTCGCGTACTGGATCGGGATCCTGCGCTCTGCGTTCGTCATCATGATAACGAACCACACCATAGCGATGAATATCACGATCGCAAGCAGAACGAAACCGATGTTAGCGAGGTCGTTTCTGCAAAGCGTGATGAAGTACTCAACAGCACTCGGCAGACCGGAGATGATACCTGCGAACAGGATCATCGAGATACCGTTGCCGATGCCCTTCTCATTGATGCGGTCGCCCAGCCAGATGATCATCGACGCACCTGCAACGAAGCAGGATACGATAACGATAGCAGCCAGAACGATCGAGAACATATCAGAGGAGGTATCGTAGATATCACCGTACTTCAGGATAGCGATATGTCTGCCGTTTTCGTCAGTCGTACCGTTTCTCAGCGTGAAATAGAACGCGAGAGCCTGGAGTACTGCGATAGCAAGCGACGCGATCTTTGTGATCGTGTTGAGCTTCTTTCTGCCCTCTTCTCCCTCTTTCTGGAGTTTCTCCAGAGGAGGGATCGCAACAGCGAGCAGCTGAATGATAATCGACGCATTGATATAAGGCGTGATCGACATTGCCAGCAGTGTACCCTTTCCAAGAGAGCCGCCGGTCATTACATCAAGGTAATTGAGCAGCGACGCACCGCTCATCATTGTGCTGATGGCGGAGTTGTCAAGGAAGGGAACGAAGATATTGGAGCCTAAACGGAAAAGGATGATGATGAACAGTGTGTACAAAATCTTTTTACGCAGCTGCGTGTCCATCCACGCATTACGAAAGACCTGAAACATTAGATCACCTCTGCCTTTCCGCCTGCCTTTTCAATTTTTTCCTGCGCGCCAGCAGTGAACTTAGCAGCCTTAACAGTAAGGCTCTTTGTAAGCTCGCCGTTGCCGAGGATCTTGATTCCGTCCTTTGCGTCCTTGAGCGCACCGCTCTCAACAAGAGCAGCAGCGTCAACAACGGCACCGTTCTCAAAACGTGCCTCAAGGTCGGATACGTTTACAGTTGCATATTCAACCGCAAAGATGTTGTGGAAACCTCTCTTAGGGATTCTTCTCTGGAGAGGCATCTGACCGCCTTCAAAGCCAGGTCTGATAGAGCCGCCGGAACGTGCCTTCTGACCCTTGTGACCCTTGCCGGCTGTCTTACCGTTGCCGGAGCCGTGACCACGGCCGATACGCTTAACGTCCTTTACAGAGCCTTCAGCGGGCTGTAATTCGTAAAGCTTCATAACTTTGCACCCCCTAGTAATGGATTAAGTTTTGTTATAGTTTTTTGGAAGCGGGAGACCCGCCCCTGGAAATCAATCAAACCTCTTCTACCTTTACAAGGTGAGCGATAGTCTTGATTTTGCCCTTTGTAGCCTCGTTGTCAGGCTGAGTTGTTTCAGAGTTGACCTTGCGCAGTCCAAGGGAATACGCAGTGGCGATCTGATTCTTCTTGCAGCTGTTTAAAGAGCGTACAAGTGTGATTTTAAGAGCCATGTTATTCTTCCTTTCGTGCTGCTTAGCCTAAGATTTCCTTAACAGTCTTGCCTCTGAGTGCAGCAACTTCCTCTGCGGTTCTGAGCGATGTCAGACCCTCCATTGTAGCGCGTACAACGTTGCAGGGGTTGTTGGAACGCAGGGACTTAGTACGGATGTTCTTGATGCCAGCCATCTCGATGACTGCACGAACCGGGCCGCCTGCGATAACGCCGGTACCCTCGGGAGCCGGACGCATGAGAACTGCGCCTGCGCCGTACTTACCTGTAACCTCGTGGGGGATCGTTGTTCCCTTGAGTGCGATCTTGTGAAGATTCTTCTTAGCGTCCTCAAGACCCTTGCGGATAGCGTCCGGTACTTCGTTGGATTTGCCCATGCCGAAGCCTACAACGCCGTTGCCGTCGCCGACAACAACCAGTGCGGAGAACTTCATGATACGTCCGCCCTTAACGGTCTTGGATACGCGGTTTAATGCAACGAGCTTTTCCTGAAGCTCGTAATTGTTAGCGTCTAAAAGTGCCAAGTCTGTCCCTCCTTATCAGAAATTAAGTCCGCCTTCTCTTGCACCCTCGGCGAGAGCAGCAACTCTGCCGTGGTATACATAGCCGCCTCTGTCGAATACGACATCGGTGATGCCAGCTGCCTTAGCCTTTTCAGCGATCATAAGGCCGACCTTCTTGGCAGCCTCAACATTGCCGCCGAAGCCCTCAAAGCCCTTCTCGGTAGAAGAAGCAGCAGCGAGAGTAACACCCTTTACGTCGTCAATGACCTGAGCGTAAATGTGCTGAGAAGAACGGAAAACGTTAAGACGCGGGCACTGTGCGGTGCCGGAGATCTTAGAACGAACACGCTTATGACGGCGGATTCTGCTCTTGTTCTTGTCGATAATTTTAACCATTTATTTTCAGTCCTTTCGTTGTGGGGATTACTTCTTACCCTTACCTGCTTTACCTTCCTTGCGGCGGATAACTTCATCAGCGTACTTGATGCCCTTGCCCTTGTAAGGCTCAGGAGGACGCTTGCCTCTGATCTCAGAAGCGATCTGGCCGACCTTCTGCTTGTCGATGCCCTTAACGATGATGGTGTTGGGATCCGGAACATCAAGTGTGATATCCTCGGAGTCAGAAACGATTACCGGATGAGAGAAGCCGAGTGTCAGTGTGACATCCTTGCCGCTCTTCTGGCATCTGTAACCTACACCGTTGATCTTCAGCTCCTTGGAGAAGCCGTGCATAACGCCCTCAACCATGTTGTGGATAAGGGTTCTGGTCAGACCGTGTACAGACTTGCTGTAATTCTCGTCATCAGGACGCTCAACGATGATCTCGTTGTCCTGCTGGGAGATCTTCATGATATGATTGAATTCCTTTGTCAGGGAACCCTTCGGACCCTTGACTGTTACTACGGAGCCGTCGATTTTTACTTCCACACCTGCGGGAATAGCAACGGGCTTCTTACCAATTCTTGACATATTACTATTCCTCCTTACCAGATGAATGCAAGGACTTCGCCGCCGACATTGAGCTCGCGAGCCTTCTTGTCGGTCATGATGCCCTTGGAAGTGGATACGATAGCAATACCGAGTCCCTTCATTACCTTAGGCATATCCTTGCAGTTAGAGTAGATGCGCAGACCGGGCTTGGAAACACGGCGGAGACCTGTGATAACCTGTGCCTTGGTGTCTGTGTACTTGAGATTGACTCTGATGATGCCCTGCTTGTTGTCGTCGATAACCTTGAAGCTCTTGATGTAGCCCTCGTCCTGAAGGATCTGAGCTATCTGCTTCTTGAGGTTAGACGCGGGGATATCAACAGAGGCGTGCTTCGCGGAGTTTGCGTTACGGATTCTCGTAAGCATATCAGCGATGGTATCAGTGATCTGCATTCGTTTACCTCCTATACGAAAGCCGTTACGGAACCGAATTGTCCGTCGTACTTACATGATTGCTCCTTATCGGAGCTGATATTTAAGCCGGGCTTTTATTGAAACAAAACCCGCCCGGCGAGGGAACAAATTGATGGAACTGATGTGATCGGCGTTCCGTGCAGTATTACCAGCTTGCCTTCTTTACGCCCGGGATCTGACCCTTGTAAGCAAGCTCTCTGAAGCAGATTCTGCAGATGCCGAACTTGCGCATATAAGAGTGGGGTCTTCCGCAGATCTTGCATCTGTTGTAGGCGCGAGTGGAAAATTTCGGCGCTCTCTGCTGCTTGGCGATCATTGACTTCTTAGCCATAAGTTTTCCTTCGTCCTTTCTTACTTCTCAAAAGGAGCGCCCATCAGGGTGAGCAGCTCTCTTGCTTCTTCATCAGTCTTTGCTGTGGTAACAAAGTTGATGTCCATACCGCGTGTAGCTTCTACCTTGTCGAAGTCGATCTCCGGGAAGATGATCTGCTCCTTCAGACCGAAGGAGTAGTTGCCTCTGCCATCGAAGGAATTCGCATTGATTCCTCTGAAGTCGCGTACACGGGGGAGAGCAACGTTAAAGAGTCTGTCGAGGAACTCGTACATGATCTCGCCTCTCAGTGTTACCTTAACACCGATCACCTGACCCTCTCTGAGCTTGAAGTTAGCGACTGCCTTCTTGGAACGGCACTCAACCGGCTTCTGGCCAGTGATCTGTGCGAGCTCAGACATAACGTTCTCTATGATCTTGTGGTTTTCCTTTGCCTCACCGCAAGCAACGTTCACGATGATCTTGTCGATCTTCGGGATCTGCATTACAGACTTGTAGCCGAACTTCTTGAAAAGTGCGGGGGCAACGGTTTCCTTGTAGAAATCCTTCATTCTTGCCATATTAATACTCCTATCTGACAGCCGGATTTTAATGCTCCCTGCGCCCGGCAGGCGAGCATTCCTTGTATCCGACCGATCTCAGGCAATATCAGTACTTGAGCTCTGCGCCGCAGTGCTTGCAAACTCTGATCTTCTTGCCGTCCTCAATCTTGTGAGCAACTCTTGTGGTCTTGTTGCACTTGGGGCAAACGAGCTGTACCTTGGAAGCGTAAAGCGCACCCTCGGCCTGTACTCTGCCGCCAAGCTGACCAGCCTGTCTGGGCTTAACGTGCTTGGTTACCATGTTTACGCCTTCAACAATTACCTTGTTCTCCTTGGCGGAAACTGTTACGACCTTGCCCTGCTTGCCCTTATCAGAGCCGCTGATGACCTGAACCTTATCACCGGTCTTAATGTTTAAGCTATTCATTCGGCGGGTCCTCCTTAAAGTACTTCAGGAGCGAGAGACAGGATCTTTGTGAAATCCTTGTCGCGCAGCTCTCTGGCTACCGGCCCAAAAATACGAGTTCCCTTCGGATTTTTGTCCTCCTTGATGATAACCGCTGCGTTTTCATCGAAGCGGATATATGTTCCGTCCTCACGTCTGAGACCCTTTGCGGAACGAACAACAACGCACTTTACTACGTCGCCCTTCTTAACAACGCCGCCGGGTGTAGCTTTTCTGACGGAAGCAATGATCACGTCGCCGATATTCGCATATCTTCTGCGAGTACCGCCGAGCACTCTGATACACATAAGCTCCTTGGCGCCGGTGTTGTCAGCGACCTTGAGCAGTGTCTGCATCTGAATCATGGTTTGCTACTCCTTTCGTGGTTTACTTAGCGCGCTCGATGACGTTGATAAGGCGCCATCTCTTATCCTTGGAAAGGGGGCGAGTCTCCATGATCTCAACTCTGTCGCCGATTCCGCAAGTATTCTCTTCATCGTGAGCCTTCAGCTTGATCGTGCGCTTAACGATCTTCTTGTACAGAGGATGACGAACATTATCCTCGATGGCAACGACGATAGTCTTGTCCATCTTGTTGCTTACTACTCTACCAATTCTGGTCTTTCTTAAAGCTCTTTCCATTTTAGTTCTTATCCTCCTTCCTTAGTTGTTAGCAGCGAGCTGACGCTGACGCTGAATTGTCTTGATGCGTGCGATATCCTTCTTAACAGCCTTGATCCTTGTGGGATTGTCGAGCTGGTTTACAGCAAGCTGGAAGCGCAGGTTGAAAAGCTCCTGCTTGAGTTCGGCGAGCTTAGTGTCGAGCTCTGTCTCCGAAAGAAATGCCAGATCCTTTGTCTTCATTAAAGCTCACCTCCGTCTTCCTTCTTAACAAACTTGCACTTGATGGGGAGCTTGTGCATTGCAAGACGCATAGCCTCGCGTGCGGTCTCCTCGGAAACGCCGGCGATCTCAAACATAACTCTGCCGGGCTTTACAACAGCTACCCAGTACTCGGGAGCGCCCTTACCGGAACCCATTCGAACTCCGAGGGGCTTATCTGTAACGGGCTTGTCAGGGAATATCTTGATCCAAACCTGACCGCCACGCTTGATGTAACGCGTCATCGCGATACGGGCAGCCTCGATCTGATTGGACTTGATCCATGCAGCCTCGAGTGCCTGAAGGCCATATTCGCCGTTGGAAACTGTGTTGCCTCTTGTGGCGATACCGGAACGGCGGCCTCTCTGTACTCTTCTGTACTTTACTCTCTTCGGAAGCAGCATTAGTCGTTACCCCCTTCTTTTCTAGGTTCTCTGGGTCTGCGAGGACGTCTGTCATCGCGGCCTCTGCCGTTGCTTCTGTCATCACGGCGGCGTCTGTCGTTTCTGTCGTTTCTGTCGTTTCTGTCAGATCTCTGAGCAGGGATCTCGCCCTTGAGGACTTCGCCCTTGTAGATCCAAACCTTAACGCCGATAACGCCGTAAGTTGTATTTGCTCTTGCTACACCGTAGTCGATGTCTGCACGAATTGTCTGAAGCGGGATAGTACCCTCGTGATAGCTCTCAGTACGAGCGATCTCGGCACCGCCAAGACGGCCGGCTACCATTGTCTTGATACCCTTAGCGCCGCTCTTCATTGTTCTGCCGATAACAGACTTCATTGCGCGTCTGAAGGAAACACGGCCCTCAAGCTGCTGCGCGATGTTCTCTGCAACGAGCTGAGCGTTCATATCGGGGTTCTTTACCTCGATGATCTTGATGTCTACCTTCTTGCCGGTGAACTTCTCCATCTCAGCCTTGAGCTTGTCGACCTCTGCGCCCTTAGCGCCGATAACCATACCGGGCTTTGCGCAGGAGATGCAGATAGTTACCTTATCGCCGCTTCTCTCGATCTCGATCGAGGGAACGCCAGCCTTATAAAGCTTCTTCTTCAGAAGCTCACGAATCTTATAGTCCTCAACAAGTGTGTCACCGAAGGTTGCTTTGCCCGCGAACCAGCGAGAATCCCAATCCTTGATTACACCCACTCTGAGACCGTGTGGATTAACCTTCTGTCCCATTGTAATTCTCCTCCTTATTCTGCTTCTTTAACAACCAGTGTGATGTTGGACGTTCTCTTCAGGATTCTGTGAGCGCGTCCGTGATCCTTCGGTCTGATACGCTTGAGGGTAACACCAGCGCCTACGAATGCTTCGGAAACGTAAAGGCGGCTTGTGTCCATGTTGTGATTGTTCTCTGCGTTTGCTACTGCAGACTTGAGGAGCTTCTCGAGAGGCTCACAAGCGGACTTGGGGGTGTTCTTGAGAGTAGCGAATGCGATTTCAACAGGCTTGTTTCTGATGAGGTCGAGAACGATGCCGACCTTTCTCGGAGAAATACGAACCTGTCTGAGTTCAGCTCTAGCTTCCATTATTTCTCCTCCTTACTTCTTGCCTGTTGTCTTGCTTCCTGCATGACCCTTGAAGGTTCTTGTAGGAGCGAACTCGCCCAGCTTGTGACCAACCATGTCCTCGGTTACATATACGGGAACGTGCTTTCTGCCATCGTGGACTGCAAATGTGTGACCTACGAAGTCAGGGAATATTGTGGAAGAACGGCTCCATGTCTTGAGAACCTTCTTCTCGCCTGCCTCGTTCATTGCCAGAACTCTCTTGTAGAGAGCTTCCTGGACATAGGGTCCCTTTTTAATACTTCTTCCCATGTCTAAATAATTCCTTTCAAGTTTAGCTGCAAGTTAATGAGCAGCGGCACTCGCCGATGGCGTTTTACGCACAACCTTAATAATGATGTGCAACGCTGTTCTTGTTAACAACAACTTTTGGGTTATGGTATCATGGAACCTTTCCGCCCCGCGGCGTGCGGGGCAGGAAAGCGAACCGGGATTACTTGGAGTTTCTTCTCTTAACGATGAACTTGTTGGAAGACTTCTTGGTGCTTCTGGTCTTGTAGCCAAGAGCGGGCTTGCCCCAAGGAGTAACAGGTCCGGGACGTCCGACAGGGGACTTACCCTCACCACCGCCGTGCGGGTGGTCGTTCGGGTTCATTACGGAACCGCGAACGGTCGGTCTGACGCCAAGGTGGCGTGTGCGGCCAGCCTTACCAAGGTTTACGTTCTCGTGATCGAGGTTGGATACGGTACCGATGGAAGCCATGCAGTTATCGGAAACGTTTCTCAGCTCGCCGCTGGGAAGTCTGATAAGCGCGAAGCCGTTCTCCTTAGCCATGAGCTGAGCCATGTTGCCTGCGGAGCGAACCATCTGAGCGCCCTTACCGGGGTGCATCTCGATGTTGTGGATAACGGTACCAACCGGGATATCAGCCAGTGCAAGAGCGTTGCCGGGCTTGATATCAGCGTCGCTGCCTGCGCGAACGGTATCGCCGACCTTAAGTCCATCAGGAGCGATGATATATCTCTTCTCGCCGTCCTCGTAGGTTACGAGTGCGATGAAAGCAGATCTGTTAGGATCGTACTCAAGAGTGGTAACAGTAGCGTTCATGCCCTGCTTGTCTCTCTTGAAGTCGATAACGCGGTACTTCTTTCTGTTGCCGCCGCCGATGTGTCTAACGGTGATTCTGCCGTAGCTGTTGCGGCCTGCGGTCTTCTTAACGGGCTCCAGAAGTGACTTTTCAGGAGCTACCTTTGATAAGCCGCTGTAATCAGTAACAGTCATGCCACGACGGCTGTTATTGACGGGCTTGTAATTCTTAATAGCCATTACGTTTCACTCCTTACTTAAATCATTCCGTCGAAGAACTCGATAGTCTTGGAGCCTTCTGCGAGGGTAACGATAGCCTTCTTCCAGTCGGAAGTGTAGCCAGCGTTTCTGCCCATTCTCTTCAGTCTGCCGCGAACGGAGATCGTGTTCACCTTAGCTACCTTAACACCCTTGAAGAGTGTCTCAACGGCCTTGGCGATCTCGATCTTGTTAGCGTCCTTAGCTACCTTGAAGGTGTACTTGCCGGAAGCGAGAGCCTCCATGCTGTGTTCTGTGATGATGGGCTTGATGATGATATCCTGAGCAGCCTTCATTATGCGTATACCTCCTCAAGCTTCTTGACAGCGCCCTCAACGATAACGAACTTATCGCAGTTGAGAATGTCATATACGTTGAGAGTGTTGAACTGAGTGGTCTTAACACCCTCGATGTTTGCAGCGGACTTGATAACCTTTGCGTCAACAGCGTCGAGAACGATGAGAGTCTTCTTCTCTGCCTCGAGAGCCTTGA
Organism: uncultured Oscillospiraceae bacterium; assembly: GCA_934481355.1. Lineage (GTDB taxonomy): Bacteria > Bacillota > Clostridia > Oscillospirales > Ruminococcaceae > CAG-115. The sequence continues at coordinate 270,228 of CAKSPH010000001.1, forward strand.
GCATAGCTACCATTGTCTTGGTCTTGAACTCGTCGGTCTTGATTGCGTCAACAACGATCATCTCGTTTGCGCTTACCTTAGAGGAAAGAGCGGAGAGCATCGCGAGCTTTCTTACCTTCTTGTTCAGAACGAATCTGTAAGAACGGGGCTTCGGGCCGAGAGCGATACCACCGTGTCTCCACTGAGGAGATCTTGTGGAACCCTGTCTTGCATGGCCTGTGCCCTTCTGACGCCAGGGCTTTCTGCCGCCGCCGCTTACCTCTGTTCTGGTAAGTGTGGACTGTGTACCCTGACGCTGGTTTGCGAGATAATTCACAACAGCGGAATGCATTGCGGTCTTGTTCGGCTCGATGCCGAATACGTTTTCGTTAAGCTCAAGCTCGGAAACGACCTTACCCGCCATATCTACTACGTTGATCTTAGGCATAATTATCGTCCTCCTCCCTTATGCTTTAACAGCGTTGACGATCGTAACAACGCCGCCCTTAGGGCCGGGAACCGCGCCTCTAACTGCGATGAGGTTGTTTTCAACGTCAACCTTAACAACTACCAGGTTCTGAACTGTAACGTTCTCTGCACCCATGTGACCTGCCATGCCCTTGCCCTTGAAGATTCTGGACGGGCTGGAGCAAGCGCCCATGGAGCCTGCCTGTCTTGCAACAGGACCGGAACCGTGAGTTTCCTTCAGTCTGTGCTGATTGTGTCTCTTGATGGCACCTGTGAAGCCCTTGCCCTTGCTTACGCCGGCAACGTCGATAACGTCGCCCTCAGCGAAAACGTCTGCCTTCAGAACGTCGCCAACGTTTACTGCGCTGATGTCGTCCAGGCGGAACTCCTTGAGTGTCTTCTTGGGAGCCACGTCGTTCTTCTTGAAGTGGCCAGCCTCAGGCTTGTTAACGTGCTTGGGAGAAACATCTCCGAAGCCGAGCTGAACAGCCTCGTAGCCGTCGTTCTCAGTAGTCTTCTTCTGTACTACTACGCAGGGACCCGCTTCGATAACTGTTACGGGAACGACCTTGCCTGCCTCGTCGAAGATCTGTGTCATGCCGATCTTCTTGCCGATGATTGCCTTTGTCATTGCGGCTAATCCTCCTTTGGTTATTGGTTGAGAATCTCTCAACATGACCATGCACCTTTTGGTGCGTGGTTAGTGGTTGAACGGAAGCCCGTCCAACATAACTCCAATGCTCTCTATGATCAGATATCCATTGAAATCTCTACGCCTGCGGGAAGCTCCAGCGTCTGGAGAGCTTCGATCGCCTTTGCTGACGGACGGATAACGTCGATAAGACGCTTGTGGGTCCTCAGCTCGAACTGCTCACGAGAATCCTTGTACTTGTGAACGGCTCTCAGAATCGTAACAACTTCCTTGTTTGTGGGAAGCGGGATCGGGCCTGCAACTCTTGCGCCGTTGCGTGTAGCCGCCTCAACTATCTTCTTGGCTGCTGCGTCAACTACGCTGTGCTCGTAACCCTTGATCTTGATTCTTACCTTCTCATTTGCTGCCATGATTTTTCAACCCCTTCTGTTAGTAGTGTGCTGGCAAAAGCTGTTTTGAAAAATCCACTGTGCCGTGTGTTTCTTTTTATCGCCGACTGCATATTAGTTATCCGGAATTTCCGGACACTTTAACAGCGCCAGCGGGAAGAAACCCGCGTTTTCTGTAAATCTTCTTCCGCCGGGCTAATATGCCCGACATACTCCGCCGAAATTACCGCAGTCAAGCTGCGCAACCTCCGGCATCATCGCTATGCCTTCAAGTAATCAGGCTGTCTTGTGTAAAATCTCGTTTACATACTTCAGTACAGCCGCCAACAGTTATTTTACCACATAACAGCGCGATTTGCAAGGATTTTCGCAATATTTGTATGTAGAATTTTTCGGTAAATTTCAGCCGCACATTTATGCACCTTGCACAAACGCCGTAATGTTTACGGAACTCTCAGCAAAATCATTGCGTCAATCAACTATAAGTATTACAAATTCGGAGTTTTTTATACCTATTATAAGGTATCCTCTAAAAACCGGGACACGAGCAGATTTCGTACATGACTTATATCAGATGCTAGGCACCAAACCGCAGTAATACTGTATGTATTTCAAGGTTTGGTAACGACGCAGATG
>CAKSPH010000002.1 GCA_934481355.1 uncultured Oscillospiraceae bacterium
TCTAGGTTTTTGATACATAACCACACAATATTTATTATGTGGTTATTCGCTGCAAAACCGCATTATTACTAGCTTTATATGATTTGAAGTTTGCATTTTTATCTCATTTATTATCGTTTTGTCATTACAATTTTATAGGTCAAAGTCATTAATCTATTGACAAATCCATTGGGGGATAGTATAATATTGATATAGGTTAAAACTGGATTTTGGTAATAACCACACAATAAATATTATGTGGTATCATGGACAAGCCCCAAGGCCGCAATTTGACGAGCATGGACAGCTCCGGTTTCCATTGTATATATTTTAGTTGTGCTGATACTTGTGTGACCTAACAAATCTGATAACCTCGATAGGTCATGATATTGATTGTAATAAGTGCGCGCAAACAAGTGACGAAGGTTATGAGGATAGACTTTTTGAGGATTAACCCCTGCTATATTACATAGTTTTTTCATGGACGTCCAAATATTGGAGCGATCAATTGGTTTCCCAGAGCGGGTTGCAAAGATTGGTCCAGATGATATATTAGAGTTTATGACATATTTTTTTAACACTCTTTGAAGCTGAGTTGGTATGAATACAACCCGACTTTTCCCCTTGTTGGTGACTAGTGTTTTACCCTCTTTTAAGCTCTCTACACTAATGTATTGCAATTCAGATATTCGAATACCCGTGCTACAGATAGTCTGAATAATTAGGGACAATTTCTCCTGACCGTTAATATTGGCTGCTCTGATTAGTTTATCATATTCTCTGTGTGTCAATTCTTTATCTGCTGTTTCATAGATTTGTTTTTGGATTTTGAGAGGTTTCAGGGTTAGATCTGGTCTGCCTATGTATTTGATATAGCTATTAATAGCTGCAATAGAGACGTTACAAGTTGTTGGTGCATATTGAGACGTTAGCATTGTTTTGTATGATAACAATTTATCCTTTGTGAGTGGGGAATCATCTAAGAATAGTTGCAATGACATTAACTCGCGCCGATAAGATTTGATTGTGCTTTCGCTGCGTTCCTGCTCCCTAAGGTACTGTATGTACATTTTGAGCAATTTATCTGATAAGATGATTTGCTTTTTCATTGTGGGTACTCCTTTCAATCAAATATACAAAAATATTATAACATAAGGGTAGGTTGTAGCCTACCCTTAATGTATTATTGATTGTCCATTTCTTCCAGCTCTTTTTTATTTTCACGCTCTCGCAGGGCTTTATAGAGGGTCGGTCGTGAGATACCGCATGCCCTACATATTTCTGATACAGTCAAATTATGTAAATCATACATCTTCAATGCTTTGTCCAATATTTTTTCAGGTGTGGCAGGTCTTCCCCCTACACGCCCTCTGGCACGGGCGGCAGACAATCCTTCTTTAACCCTTTCAACTATACAATTCCTCTCAAATTCCGCTAAAATAGCCAAAAACTGTGCTATCATCTTGCCGGCTGCGGAAGAAAAGTCTAGCTGCTCCTTAAGTGAGATTAATGTTACTCCCATATCAGAAAATGTCTGCATTAGTGTAATCAGGTCAGCACTACTTCTCCCCAATCTATTAAGCGATTCTATGTACACTGTATCACCTTGTTCCAATACATTTAACAGTGCTTTAAGTTTAGGCCTGTTGCTTTTGGTGCCTGACATCTTTTCCTTGTATATATACTCTTCTTCAATCCCCACCCCTTTTAATTGGTCTATCTGTCTGTCTAAACATTGTTCTTCTGTGCTAACACGTGCATACCCATAAATCATTATAAATACTCCTTTCAAAATACATATATTTATTTTACTTTTTTCATTATAACAAAATTGATTTACACCTAATTATGATTATTGATGTAAATCAATCCTGTTCACATATTTACACTTATAAACAAATGTTATTTTAACACCTCGATTTTTACAAAATGACTGACCGGAAACGCAATAATTTCGCCTGATTTTATTTCTACTGCCCTTACCCATCCTATATTAGTTTTGGTTTTTTTGATGTAATCACAACCTACACAGTGCCTTGCGTTATCCTTGATTGGATTGTTTGATGCAATAACAGTTTGTAAGGTGCCACTAGGATCATAATAACATACTTTACATACCCTAATTTTAAGCAGATTGTTTATGTATGTGATTAAATAATCTACCCATGTTAATGGTAGAATCAGATAATCTTGTTTAGAGGCATTGATAATCGCAGGTTTTAAAGTATACCCACTCTGTTTGGGTACAAGCTCTGCACACTGTATAATGCCATGATCATAATCATCATATATTGGATTTGACCTTTTTATTGCACTCCTCTTGTCGATATCATCAGCCGGGATAGCATTAATCACATTTGCGTTAGCGGTGATAATATCTATTTTACCGTTTTGCGATATGCCCAGGCATAAGCAGCTATAGAGGAAATATGATTGTATTAAAAAATTAAAATTGACCTTACTGCTTAATTGTTGCATTGTTCTCTGATATATTCTTAATCCAGCATCCGCAGCGCCTTTATAAAATCCGTAAGGGCTGATTTTTATGCGAGAATCTGCAATGCAACGTAAGTATTTTGTGTCAGCGTGAAGTACTCTACTATCTACTAAATACGGTAATTTACAATTTGATTTATCTGCATAATGCTTATGTATATAAGCAAAAAAAGCATTATCAGCGGTCATATATTGTGTTAAACCACCAATATTAAACACGGCATCAATATCCTGTTGCACCACTGGCGACATATTACTTAACCCTTTCCCACTGCTTACATTACCCACATTTCTTGTCATGTCCATATCATTTACCCCTTTCTCAAAATTGCTCATGTTCTCAAACATATTATTTACCCCTTTCTTTTTTCAAACCTCTCATTGTTTATATAAAATGAAATCCTACTTATATACTCAAAACTCTTAATATTATTCGAATTACTTAACTAGTAAAATAAACACTTAAAAAATATCCAGAATCTTGACTTATTATTCGGGTATTTTGTGCGTGGATTTTATAGTATTAGTACGCTATAATAGGAGAAGAAAACCATAGGGTTAATAAGGAGGACATATTATGGCAACAGTACACGCAAGGCGAAGAGGTAATAAATGGGAGTACAGATTTGAGGCAGCTTCAGTGGCAGGTCAGCGAAAGCAGATATGTAAAAGTGGGTATGCAAGCAAAAAAGAAGCAATGGAAGCCCGTGCAAAAGCATATAGTGATTATACCCAGGCAGGTGCAGTATTTGAGCCTAATAATAGTAGCTTTGCAGATTACCTTGACTACTGGTTAGGGGCTTACTGTGTAACCAATCTTAAACCGATTACCCATGACAACTACATTAAAAAGATAAGATTATATATCAAACCACATCTCGGCAGATATATGTTATCCTCTCTTTCCTTTGCCGTTCTACAAGAATTTATTAATTATATGTTTAACCAAGGGTACAGCCGTAATTCCTTGACAATAATCAAGGGCATTCTATCTAGTTCACTTTCCTATGCAGTAGAACCTCTGCATTATTTACAATCATCTCCAATGACTTATGTTAAGCTGCCATCTACTAGGGCTAAACCTGCTATCCCTTCCAGATCTGAACCTCATATTTATATTGACAAGGGTATGATAGAAAAGATATTTGAACGGTTTCCAGAGGGCAGTTCGGCACATATACCACTTATGCTAGGATATAAATGTGGATTAAGATTAGGCGAAGCATTTGGGCTTGTATGGTCTGATATAGATTTTGAAAAGGGAACATTAGCAGTAAATAGGCAGGTACAGTGGCAGAGTGGGAGTAGGGAGCATGGTAAAGGTTACTGGTATTTTAGTGAGCCTAAATATAATTCTATTCGCACAATATCCCTTGATAATGCCTTAATTGATTTGCTGAAAAGGGAAAAGCAAAGGCAGGATAGAGCAGCTGAATACTATGCTGAAAAATATACTCACTTGTATGAAGTTGATTACACCTGTGAACTGAACACCGTAGGAAATGGAACTGAAATATTCCCTGTGTGCCGCCGTGAGAATGGAGGATATATTCAACCCCGAATAATGCAACATACTTCTATGATTATTCACACCCAACTAGGGTGCGAAGATTTTGATTTTCATTCTCTCCGGCATACCCACGCAACCAATCTCGCCGAGGCGGGTGCTAACCCTAAATATGTACAAGCCAGACTAGGACATAAAAATATTCAAGTTACTATGCAGGTTTATCAGCATACATCTGATACTATCATACAACAGGGGGATAAAATTTTGCAATCTATATATGGTTAAGTACATACAATAATAAAGGGTTACTATTTCTAGTCACCCTTTATTATTGTCAATGACTATATTTGAATAGTTGATTGTACAAAATGTACAACAGTTTTGTGTGATGTTCCAAATGTCATTTTTATTTAATATCTATCTTGATTTTTTTTAGTGTATGTTATATAATGTAAATGGAATTAAATACAAATAACGGGAGGTTTCTGAAAAATGAAAGTTACATATTTAATGGGAAATGGATTTGATGTTAATTTAGGTTTGCCGACAAAATATAGTGATTTCTATCAAGAATATCTTGATGGAATAAGAGATTTAGATTTAAGTAAACCTGATAATCTCATGATAAAAGAATTTTGGGATAAAATAAAAGATGAAGTTTTCGATAAATGGAAAGACTTTGAAGAAGCTTTAGCTTTTAACCTAGAAGGTGACGAGAAAAATGTTAGTGCTGTTTTAAGCCATTTTACCAATAAATTTTCTGTATATTTAAAAAGAGTATCGAACCGTTTTGAATGTACAGATGAAGTAACAGATAGCTTTATTTCTTTCTTAGAAAATGGTTGCGACACTCTCATTAAAAGAGATAAAAATATTTTGTCCTCATATCAAATTGGCGCACCTACAAATTTTGAAATTCGGTTTATTAATTTTAATTATACAGATTCAATTGAAAAGATAATTGACAATTATAAAAGCCGCCATAATTCTCTTTCAATATATGAAATCAGTAGAGCAAACACTTCATATAGCGCATTTATAAATAAAGAGGTTCTTCATCTTCATGGTTCTTTAAATCAAAACGATTTTGTTATTATCGGTATTGATTCGATAGAACAGTTTGCCAATGATAAATTAAAGACTAATCCCAAAGCTGAAAAATATTACGTAAAAAGCACAACCAATCAAACAGCAGGGTATAGTGATAGAGAAAGCGATTATGTATCTTGGGTAAATTCCAGCGACATTATTTATACATATGGAATTTCTTTTAGCAAAACTGACAAGTATAGGTGGGATATAATAAAGAAATGGCTTGAAGCTTCCGCAAGTCACCGATTTGTTGTATATGAGTATAACAGTGGCATTAAAGAACATATTAGCGCTTATATTCAAGATACTTTAGATTATATTGATAATCATAAAAAAGAGATAATGAAACACATTGGCATAGAGGAAACTGACTATGAAAAATATTCAGAACAAGTATTTGTTATTGATAGTGCTGATGTCCTTAATTGCAAGTTCTCATTAAAAACTACGGTTCACGCTTAATGTCCTCCTTGTCCTCCTACTGTCCTCTTCACTCATTATTTACCCTCTATCCACTCACATTCGCTAACTCTCCTTCCGCATTATAAAGCCATCCACGAGCATTGATGCTCCTTATCGAAATTCGGGCAACAACCCCATGGTTGGCGCTACCGTTGCCTGCGCAGTTCTCGTTGAAGAGGCGCTCAAGGCTTGATTTCAAGCGGTTTCGCAAGATAAATAAAATTTCCGGCGTTGGTTATCCAGCGCCGGATTTTTGCTGTTTTTTGGGTTTTTGTCCTCCGATTTTTTATTTATACTGGTTGAGGGTGGAGGACAGGGGGATATTTTATGTTTATTTTCAATGTAGGTTGGTAAAAATGACTGGTGTAAATGATACCTGTAAATCGTAAATTAACTATATGGTAACCTCTAAAAACCGGGACACGAGCAGATTTCTATAGTTTACCTGTTGCTATTTCATTCCATCAGCTTTTTCAGATACATCAATATCGCTTTTTCTCCGACTGTCTTCTCGACCGAAAAGCGCGTTTCAGATATATCGAACAGAAGGCAGCCGCAGTGTCCCTTGAAGGTCGGGAAACATACTATATGCAGATACTTGTCTATTTCCGGGCTGTAATCGACTATTTCCAGGGTCTCGCCATACAGCACGGAATGTTCATAGCTGCGCAGCCATTTTGAATCCATGTTGGAAAAAATGCTTCCGAATGATTTCCCGATAAGCGCGTCCAGCGGGAATCCCTCCAGCCTGGCAAACGCCTCGTTTCCATAACGGAATATCCAATCCACCGCCTGACTTTCCTTATTGAATATCATCTCAATGTCGGTGAACGCAATGGGAATATTGTCAAAGCATTTGTAGTGCTGATGATATTCCTCTTTATCAGTGGGATTATCGTTGTCAGCAAGCGAATCTATGATAAAATGCTGCTTCATATGGAATTTCTCCATTATCTCCCTGCGGTGCTGCGTGGCATATTCCAGGGATTCGCCATTTGACAGAACAATGAGCTTGCCCACGCTGTGAATAGCCATCGCGGAAACAAGACAGCCCCGGTTTACTCTTATAAAATCTGCGCTGAGCGTATCCTTAAGCTCGGCAAATGTCATACGAGTCTTGAGTACGCTTCCGTCAGAAATGTGGATAAACGCGTCCTGTTTCTTCATAGAAACATACAATATACTGCTTTCGGGTATATCGTAATGCTTTCGGTCGGATATGAACGAGATGTTTTTTTCAGTGTTCATTCGCTGGCTCCTTTATTGTTTGAAGTTTTAATGATATGAAAGTGCACCTGACGGACAGTGTATGTGCGGGGACATATTACCTATCATTTATTATACCACTTATCCGGAAATATTGCAAGGTCACCTTTCAAACCGGTTTTTAAAGGTGACTGCAATAAAAAACAGCCGGAACATATCATAAAATACATTCCGGCTGCTGAATATCCATCAGGATCTTATGATCCACCTGAGAATATCCGACGCGTCAAAAGCGTTTACAGTACCATCATTGTTGAAGTCGCCCATAAGAGGATTTGCCCCCTGGGATATTCCAACGACGCGTTTCAGCACAGCCGACGCGTCAAGGGCGTTCAGCACACCGTCGTTATTGATATCGCCGGGTATATCGCTGAATTCGCACACCATTACAACATACTCGCCTGCAGAATCAGCACCCGGAATAGTCACAGTGCCGTCCGCGCCGAGCTTTGCGCAGCCATGGAATACCAGCTTTCCGTCCGCCGTCTTATATACGTTAGCAAACTGACCCGCGAACTCCTTACGGAAGCTGAGCTTCAGGTCTGCCGGGATTTTTGTGCCGGATACCATGAGATCGGCGCCAAATATGCCGCGCAGTGCGCTTCTGTCAGCGCCGCCCGTGGTGGTCGAAAGATCTGCCGCAGTAACTGCGCTTATCTTAGCGCCGTCTGTCAGCCAGCTCTTTAAGCTGTCCGCAACAAACTCAACATGGAGCTTATTTTTTGCGATAACTCCGATAACATCAGACGGGATCTCATATACGCCGTTGAGCATGATTATTACCGTGCTGCCGTCATGGAGCTTACCAAGGTCGACAGAGGTTTCTGCCCAGCTCATCGGCTTTCCATTGACAGAGGGCATAGGATCCGTATCCGGTTTTGCCGGTCTGTAAGAACCGCCCGAACTGCCTGAACTGCCTGAACCGCCTGAACTGCCTGAACCGCCTGAACCGCCTGAACCGCCAGAACTGTCTGAACCGTCTGAACCACCGGACTGAGCCTTAAGCGTGAATGCAGCCGATGTAACGGCGCTACGGGCTTCACCAACAAAGGCAATCGCCTTTATCGTTGCCGTTTCCGTTATCATGAACCCGCCGCTGTATTTTGTAGAGAAAGCAGTAGGTTCTGTACCATCGGTGGTGTAATGAATCGTGGCGTCATCGGTGGCGCAGGTGATCGTGACAGTCTGCGAACCGGTAAAGCTTCCGCCGTCCGGTGTAATGACCGGAGCCTCAACCACCTTGAGCGCAGGAGTTATCACATAACCGCATACCGTGCATATCTCTGCCGTTGTTTCGGTAGATGCGCCTCCTGAAACGTGCGCAGACTTTTCGCCTGCAATGCCGCAGTCTGTGCATTCACGCCAGTGTCCGTCCTTGTCTGATTTCCATTCCCTTGACCATTTGTGGGCGGATACTATGACCTCGGCGGACCCATTGCCTGCCTTGTAAAACTCGTTTTCCTCCGTCTTTGCGGTAACGGTGATAACGGTTCCCTCTTCCAGACCATCCGGGATAACGAAGCTGCCGCCGGTAATGGCTGTTTCAGTTCCGCCTGCCGTGTTGAACAGTTCCGCAGCGGGAACATCGCTGAACTTCGCATTGCTGGGGTTAGCTGCGGAAACGCTTACGGTTATCTTTGTGCCCGGTACTGCGGAGAACGGATCAGTTGTGACTTTCACGATGGGAGCCGCCTTTTCAAACGAAACCTCTACTTCCCGTGTGAGTTTATTGCCATTAATCCCTTTTATGCCCGAAAGATCGTAGTTTTCATCGTCAAAGGTCATGACCGCATTGAACTTCCTGCTTTCAGAGTCCGGAACGGCGCTGCTGTCCGTCCATTCCCAGCCCTCGGTCAGTTCTGCGTCCCTGAGCGCCTTTCCGTACTCAACGGAAGCCTCGGGATCTGTGATAACGGGTATCGCCTTTGAGATAGTAAAATCGCATTCTGACGACTTTCCGGTAAGGTAGTCAAAACCGCTTCCGACGTACTTTACAGATATGATATGCTTCCTTGCATTCAGAGGATAAGTTATATCTATCCTGACCTTTAACGTCTTATCCATATAGAGTACGCCGACATCCTCGCCGTCCAGCATGAGTTTGAGTTTGTTTCCAAGGATAGGCGCAGCGCCGATCCCGATTTTTTTCCCTTCAAGGCTCAGCTCAAAATCCTCCAGCTTTACGCCGTCGTATGCGAGGTTTGCGAGTACGCTGTTCCAGTTCTCGCCGGTTTCCGGAGCGGACTGCACATCAAATGTGAGGTGCAGCGTATCATTATAAACCGGCGCCTTGTCGGTGTTTTCAAGCGTCAGTCTGTACTTTACCCCGACATTGTATTTGTCCGTTTTGAAAACGGTAAGCTCCGGATAGAAAAGAACGGTAGCGGTGTTAGCCGCCTTACTCCATTTACTTCCAAGTTTTTCTAAAATGCTCGGATCCGTCAGACCTGTGGTATCAAGGCCGCTGCCGAATTTCGGTTTTCCTGCAATATCGCTGTTGTAATAGCAATTTGTGATACTGCCGTTTGTGTTTTCGCCGACGGCTGCGCCTGCATACAGGGAAACAGCGCTCCTTATAGTGCCGCTGTTGGAACCGCAGATACCACCGGATTTTCCGTCAGAAGACAAATTGCCGGAAAAGAAGCAGTCCGTGATCGTTCCGGAGTTCTGACCGCAGATACCGCCTGCGGTTCTGCCGCTTACAGCGACGTTATCAACGGCGCAGTTTTCGATAGTTCCGCCGTTGCTGACTGCGCAGATACCGCCGCTTACAGTGCCGTTTTTGAAGGACGAATCAGCCAGCTTGATGTTGCTTATCGTGCCGTTGTTCACATGACCGAACAGTCCGGCATACTCGCCGGAATAATTCAGACCGGATATCGTATGACCTTTGCCGTCGAACGTTCCGCTGAACGGCTTATCCGCTGTGCCGATGGGAGTCCATTCTGTCCCTGTCATGTCGATATCATTCATCAGAACCGCGCTGTCTTCCCCGCTGCTGACGTTCTTCGCAAACCACAGCATATGCAGTTCACTGGACAGTTCATACTGACCCTTGCTGTTCAATTTTGGAACGCCGCGTTCTCCACACGCCTTGCATTTATCGTCATCACCGATGTCATGCGGCTTGTGGGTTTTGTCGCTGTCATTGGTATAGCTTACGCAGGGAGAAGTCTTGTAGACCGTTTCACCGCTGAACTGCGGGTAATCCTGCGTATTGATGGTCTGGAACCACACCGCTTTGTCCAGACCGTTGTTTAGCGCATAGGAAAGCTCGCCGCTTTTGAACTGCGCCTCTGTCATTGCGTCATCGGCAGCATTGCCGCTAACTGCGTAAGAAACGGAAACTCTGTTGTTACCATCGGAGAATTTATCGCTGTCAGCGGTATAGCACCGGTCCAGGGTTACCTCTCCGGCTGAAGCGCCTGCGAAGCCTGCGTTGGAAGGTCCCGTCAGAGTGTTGCCATAGCTGCCGCAGAAATTGAATGTAACGCCGTTTTTGCCGACGCTGCCGCACATTGCTGCGGCGGATTCCTTACCGCTGAAATCACAGCCGCTCACGATAAGCTTGCTTATTTCTGCTCCATCTGCGTAGCCGAACAGTCCGGCATGATCAGCGCCGGACGATTTCAGCCCGGATATCGTGTGAGAGTTGCCGTCGAACGTTCCGCTGAACGGCTTATCCGCTGTGCCGATGCGAGTCCAGTTGTAATCTGTATATACGGAGAAATCAAGATCTGCGGTAAGTTTCGCTTTGGCGTTGGTATGATCCTCGGCGTCTATGCCGCCGTTTATCAGCCTTGCAAACCATGCCAGCTCGACTGGCTCGCTTATCAGGTACCAGCCGCTTTCCTCAGTCGGCTTTGTGAGTACGAAATCGCAGCAGTCATCGCAGTACAGAGTATTTTCTGCATGGTTGTGGTAGGTCTTGCCGTGGTAAACACGGTTCGCCTCGCTAATCGCAGTCGGGAGTTTGTCATTGCCTATTTTGAACCCCCACGTCTGCGAACTTCCGTTGAGCTTGTATGCGAACTCGGCGAAGTCATCGGTATCGTTCAGGACGAAACAGTTGTCTGTTTTTCCATTGCCGGAAGCCACAATCGGAGCGCCGTTTCCGAGCGAGATGTTATATATGTACGAATCGGTTATGGTTCCTTCATTGCTTCCTGCAATTCCGCCTGCATAAGTGGTGCTGCTGAATCTGCAGTTTACAACGCCGACGTTCGATACTTCTGCGCCGCTGCCGATCACACCGAACAGTCCGACCGGCTCTGTGGAGTTTTCTTTCACAAGACCGCTGATGATATGTCCCTTGCCGTCAAACGTGCCTGTGAACGGATTGGAGCTGGTTCCCGCCGGAGTCCAGATAAAGGCATCCTGTGCGCTGATGTCCTCGTTTACGGTGATATCGTTCGCAAGTACTGCTTTTATACTGTTGTCAGTGTTATTTACATAGTCTGAGAACCAGTAAAGCTCTTGTGTCGTGCTTATCTGATATACGCCGTCTTCCTGCTTTGGCTTTTTGACGCACTTGGGGCAGTCATCTTCAGTTGTACCGCCGGTATGGTTATGCCAGCCGAGGTTAGTGTAATCCCTGATGACCTTGTTGGCGGAAGTCAGCACACAGGGATAAGCGTCGCTTCCGATAGTCTGACCCCAGACTTCCTGTGTACTGCCCATATTCAGCAGTTCGGCAACCTCGCCGCTCCTGAACTGATTCTCGGTTCTGGCGTTTGTGTCTGTAGAATCGCTCTGGAAATAGCAATTTTTGACGTTTTTTCCGGTGGTGTCTTCGTTGGTGTCTTCGTTGGCTATTCCGTTGGTTTTTGTTCCGGATACCGTTCCTATGAAGAAGCAGTTGGAAATCTCGCTTTTTTCTGAGTAACCCGCGATACCGCCGACGTATGTACCGCCGGTGAAATCTCCGACAACGCCGAGGTTCTTTATTATAGCCGGATTGTTGAACCTACTTACATAGCCGAAAAGCCCGGCATATTCCAGAGAGAGGTCGTTTACAGTCAGGTTCTTAATAACGTGACCCCTGCCGTCAAATACCCCTTGAAATGCTTTATCCTTAGTTCCGATAGGAGTCCATTTAACGCCGGTCATGTCGATATCGGCGGTAAGGACTGCGTCCTGATTACCATTGACCTTTACACGGTCGGCAAACCACAGCAGTTCGCTTGGGATGCCTATCTGATATACGCCATCGTTATCCTTCAAAGGCTCCTTCGAATTAACAGTACCGCATATTGAGCATTTTTCCGAGCCCAGATGATTGTGATACTTTCCAGCAAAGTTTATCACTTCATTGCTGCCGTCACCGATTTTCCTGTATGCTGTGGGGAGAGGATCGACGAGTTCGCTTTCGTTGCTGGTTACCACCTGCCCCCATACGTTGCCATTACCGTTTTCGGTAAAATACTTATTCATCTGGTAAGCGACCATGCCGCTTGCAAAATCATCTGCGGAGCAGCTGGTACCGTGCATGTTTTGCACTTCGTTTGCAAGACAGTAGTTGTTTTTCAGCTTGCCTTTGCCATTACCGCTGATGTCGCCGACGAGCTGATCGCTGTAGGTTCCCTCCAGTTTGACGTTGTAAGTGAAACAGCCTGCTATAAAATCGTATTCTGCGCCGTTGTTGCCGTAATACGCGCCTGCGATTCCGCCAACGTATGTCCCCTTGAAATAGCTGTCAACAATGCCAACGCCTTTTATCACAGGAGCGCCCTGCGCTTTTCCGAACAGACCCGCATAATCCCCGCCGTTAACGTACAGACCGGAAATTGAATGACCGTTGCCGTTGAAATTGCCGTTGAAATAATTTTTTTCCGTGCCGATAGGCGTCCACACTATAAGATCATCTCCCTGAACGTTTCCGTTTTCGTCCAGAAGATTTTCATTGAAAACTATGTCGTTCATGAGGACGGCTCTTATATAATTACTATTACTTTCGTTGAACAGTTTTGCCAGTCCGAGAAGCTCGTGGTAGTTGGTTATTTCATATTGGGAAGGGTCAGCATAGTTTTTGGGAACGTAATAATAAGGATCCCACGCAACTCCGCGGCATTTGTCGCAGTCGATCTGACCTGCGCTTTCGTGGTTGTGATAGCCGTCTTTGGAGGGATAAACCTCATACCTGGCATCGCCGAAAGTGGGGCATCCATCACTGCCAATGTTCTGCACCCAGCAGTTGGCATAACCGTTCTCTTTGGATTTATCACTTTTCAGGTTCAGCTTCCACGCAAGTTCGCCGGAAGCCACCTGATCCATTTTAAAGGCGATTACAGTTTCATTCGATTCGTTGGAAGTTGTTTGTTCCCTTTTGCCGCTTTCGCTGTACGGAACAGTATCCTCAAGATAGAACAGGTAACGCCTCGGGGCAAAATATGAAGAATAGTTCATCAGCTGCGGAGCTTTACTGCCATCACTATATTCGACTTCTCCTATGTTGTAGGAATATTTGGGGCTGATTCTTGCGGTCCCGACAAGACCCGCAACATCGTTATCGCCGGAAACATCGCCTGTGTTGTAGATATAGCAGATGGGGAATTCATTTATTCCATCTCCATATCCCAGAACACCGCCGACGCTCTCTACGCCCTTAACAGTACCATCGTTATGGCAATACCAGATCTTTTCAACGTAGCCGCCTGCATAACCGACTACGCCGCCGACGTAATTCTTTCCGGTGACAGTCGCTGCGCTGGAACTGTTAAGGATAGTTCCTCTAAATTTGCCTGCGAATTCGCCTGCGATACCGCCGACTCTGTTGCCCGTGTCGGTGTCGGTGCCGGTGCTGGTGCTGGTGACGGTCACATCCGACCCGACTGTACAATTTGTTATAGTGCCTCTGCATTCGCCTGCGATACCGCCGACTTTGCTGCCCGTGCCGGTGACGGTCACATCCGACCCGACAGTACAATTTGTTATGGTATATTCCGTTTTTTCCGTTGTAGTCTCTAAACTGCCGAACAAACCACCGACGCAATTATTTCCACGCACGATAGTATTTTCAATCTTTACATTATCGGCAGACAGGCTGCCGGTAGAATATGAGCTGTCGCCTACAAGCACGCCGACGTTATCTCCGCCCTTAACGAAGCTGTCGGTGATGGTCAGGTTTTTAAAGCTGCCTACTCCCAAAGAAGCATACAAGCCTGCCTTCCCGCTCTCATTGATGTAAAGGCCGCTGATCGTGAGATTATTGCCATCAAGGTTGATGCACCAACCATCTGGTATCGGCGGCCAGCAAACGATGCTGTCTGAAGTGCCCTTGGGGGTGCCGGTTTCATTATTTATCCTGTTCAGCAGACCTTCATTTATGACGATATTCTTCGTTAGTTTTGCATAAATCGTGCGGCGAGCTTCCATGACCGCAAGCAGCTCTGCTGCAGTGGTTATCTCATAAGGGGATTCTTTACTGCCTTTGCCGCTGATGCTTTTTAAGTCAGCCGCCGTGATAGTGCTGCGCCATGTTCCGTTTGTTTCGTTTTCTGCATATGCAGTCACTCCGCGCGCGATCCCCGAAAAAGTATCCGCCGGGAAGTACGACATAGCGCCTGCCGCAACAACGAACGCCGTTATTCCGCACAGCGCACGTTTAAGTACCTTTTTCAAATCAATACCTCCATATCTGCGCCTGCCATTTTCAGACAGACTGTCATCCAACTGCTCCTTTTCTGCCTCGTCATAAAACGCAGCAGGAATATTATAAGTGAATTATACACCAAACCGCAGACTTTGCCAATAGTTTTCTTCCAACATGGAACAAAAGCGTTATAAATCTTGATATTGGACAATTAAACTTGACGCTTCGTCTTAACAAGGATATACTAAAGATAACCTCTGAAGTTAACCCAGGATAACGCTGTTATTCACATTGTATACTCCGACAAATAAAGCTTCAGCCTGTTTGAAAACGTCCGATATGACCTGCTGATGTCAGGGGCGGAATTCCCGAAAAAGTGGTTGTAAAAGGTATAGAATAGTGCTATAATTAAAAAGCGGGTCTGATATTGGCGCACTGTCCTAATTACCCGCGTACGAAATACAAAACAGCCTGCTCCATTCAGACATTTCCAGATTTTTTGGAGCATTCCGCGACTGAACGGAGCAGACATATATAACCTCCTGCTGATAAAATATATTTGGGTTCCCGGACGGAACCTAATTTCAGAGCATAGAGTTATACAAAGCTAACCGGAGGTACATAATGAACAAAAAAAGGATACAGCCCAAGGATCTAATAACTGTCGGAATTTTCTCTGCAATAATGATGGTGGTATGCTTCGCGGCGTCAATGCTCGGATTTATTCCGATATTCATTCCGCTGCTGTCGGTAGTAGTTCCGCTTGTGGGAGGGATCCCGTTCATGCTTTTCCTGACAAAGGCGCAGAAATTCGGCATGGTGACTATTATGGGACTTATTGTCGGAATTCTCACCGGACTGCTCGGCATGGGCGTATGGGTGATCCTCACAATGCCGGTTTTCGGACTTGTTGCCGACCTTATAATGCGTTCCGGAGAGTACAAAAGCGCCGTTAAGGGCGTTATGGGCTACGGCGTTTATTCCCTTGGCATGATTGGCAACTATATCCCGATAATCTTTGCCCGGGACAGCTACGGAGAAATGCTCCTCGGCAGCGGATTCAGCCAGGAGTACGTTGACACCATGATGGGATATATGCCCGACTGGTCGCTTCTTCCGCTGTTTGCCGCAAGCTTCGTTTCCGGCGTTGTCGGCGCCCTCATCGGCAGGGCGCTGATGAGAAAACACTTCGTCCGCGCGGGTATTGCGTGATGGCAAATAATCTTTCGGCAGTCCGCACGGGAAAGCGCCCGGTATTCGACCCGCGCACCAAGATACTGCTTGTGATTATGGTCATATCAATAATGATGAGCGGCGGCGGGATACTCATTGCGTCCCTGCGCTGGGCGCTGACCGCAGTCCCGTTTATTCTCCTGTTGTCGGAACGGAAATTCCGGACGGCGTTCATCTACGCCGGAGTTTATACGGCGGCTTACATCTCGCAGATACTGCTTATGCCGATAGCTTCCGGCGCAGTGAATTTCCTGCTTGTTGCTCTGGGTATCGCGGCGCGGTTCATGCCGGGTATCGCGATGGCTTCCTATATGGTCGGAACGACGACTGTCAGCGAGTTCATGGCGGCGATGGAGCGTATGCACATTCCGCAGAAAATAACGATCCCAATGTCGGTAATGTTCCGGTTTTTCCCCACGGTCGGCGAGGAGTACGCCAGCATCGCCGACGCTATGCGAATGCGCGGAATACGCTTCGGCGGCGGAAAGCCGGCGAAAATGCTGGAATACCGCATGGTGCCGCTTATGATATCCTGCGTGAAGATAGGCGACGAGCTTTCCGCGGCGGCGCTCACCCGGGGACTTGGCGCTCCGGTGAAGCGCACGAATATCTGTAAGATAGGATTCGGCGCATGGGATTTTTTCGCGCTCCTGCTGTGCGCGGCGGCGTTCGCGGCAATGATAATCAGCAAATTCATCTGACAGGAAGAAAACATGATCGAAATACAGAATGTGAATTTCAGATACAGCGGCGGACGTGACGAGGCAGGTCTGCACAACATCACGCTCACCGTTCCGGACGGCGGGGTGCTGCTGGTCTGCGGCGGCTCCGGCTGCGGAAAATCCACGCTGACGCGGCTTGTCAACGGGCTTATCCCGCATTTCTATGACGGGGAGCTTTCCGGAAAAGTCACCGTGAACGGTCTGGATATCGCGGAGGCTCAGCTGTATGATACCGCGAAACTGGTTGGTTCAGTGTTCCAGAATCCGCGGTCGCAGTTCTTCAATGTGGACGCCACCAGCGAGCTCGCATTCTCCTGCGAAAACATGGGAATGCCGGAATCCGAGGTGCGCTCCCGGGTGGAACGGGCTGTCAATGAGATGAACCTCAAACCACTGCTGGACAGGAGCATTTTCGAGCTTTCCGGCGGCGAGAAGCAGCGTATCGCCTGCGGCTCCGTGAGCACGCTTTCACCGGGGGTCATGGTGCTTGACGAACCTACTTCCAATCTGGATTTTCCGGGCATTGAGAGCCTGCGTAAAATCATTGAGATGTGGAAATCCCTGGGGCGGACGGTGATCATCGCGGAGCACCGGCTGCACTTCCTGAAAGATATTGCGGACAGGGTTATTTACATGGAGTCCGGGGAGATAAGGGAGCAGTTCAGCGGTTCGGAATTCTTCGCAAAGCCTGCCGTATTCTTTGAGGAGCACGGGCTGCGCGCTCCGGAGTTATCAGCGGTTTTCAGCCGGGAGTTTCCGGAGCATAAGCCGGCCGGGACGTTTTCGCTGAGGGATTTCAGCTACTCCTACAAAAACGGAGCCGCGGCGCTCGATATACCGAATGCAGAGCTTCCGCTGGGCTCGGTTATCGCAATCATCGGCAGCAACGGCGCCGGGAAAACAACGTTCATGCGTTCGTTCTGCGGACTGCTCAGAGGGGACCGTGGAACGCTTGAAACAAGCGGAAAAACGCTCAGTTCCAGGAAGCGCATAAAGTGCTGCTACCTTGTCATGCAGGACGTGAATCATCAGCTGTTCACCGAAAGCGTTCTTGACGAAGTTCTGCTTTCAATGGATAACGAGGATATCCCGGCGGCTGAAGAGATACTCCGCAGCCTTGACCTGCCTGATTTGAAGGCGCTTCACCCGATGTCGCTTTCCGGCGGGCAGAAGCAGCGCGCCGCGATAGCGTCGGCACTGGCTTCCGGCCGGGAGTTCATCGTGTTTGACGAGCCTACGAGCGGGCTTGACGCCGGGCATATGCAGCAGGCGGCGGACTGCATACTCTCGCTGAAAAATCAGGGCAGGAACGTGATGATAGTCACGCATGACCCGGAGTTCATATCGCGCTGCTGCGACTATGCGGTGCGGATAGAGCACGGCGGCATTTCGGAGCAGTATGCGCTTGACCGGAGCGGTCGCGAGAGGCTCCGTGAATTCTTTGTCGGAGGTGCGGAATGGTAAACGTGGACGGAGAGCTTGGCAGCAACATACGCAAGGTCTGCGAGGACGAAATGTGCGCGGTCTATCAGCTCAAGGACGACGCTGGCGAGGGACTTATGACGTTCTACCAGGTGTTTCCCGGTTGTATGCTGATTTATAATGATTTTCACATGGAGCATTGTAATTCCCGCTTTGTCCCGAATGCGGATATGTTCTGCATAGACCACTGCCGTGAGGGACGGCTGGAATGGCAGTCCGGCGACCGCTATTTCTACATAGAGGGCGGCGATATGCAGGCTAATTCCCGGCAGAAGCACTGCGGTGAATTTTCGTTCCCGCTGAAGCACTACCACGGGCTGACTGTCGGATTCGACATAAACCAGGCGGAACAGTCGCTTCCCCACGTCATGGAGGGATTTTCCGTTGATCTGCGGAAGCTCCGGGACAAGTTCTGCGCCAGCGATAAGACTTTCGTAATGCGCGCCGGAAAGCAGATCGAGCATATTTTTTCGGAGCTTTACGACCTCCCGGAAAAGGTTCGCCAGCCGTATTTCAAGATAAAGGTGCTGGAGCTTCTGCTGTTCCTGGACGCGCTGGAGATACCGGCGGACTGCGGCGAGCGGCAGTATTTCTACAAGGCTCAGGTGGACAAGGCACGGGATATCGTCACGCTGCTGACTTCAAATCTGGAGCGCTGGTACACGCTCGAGGAGATTTCCGGGAAATTCGATTTTCCGCTGACCTCGCTGAAAAAGTGTTTTCAGGGAATTTACGGCTGCACTATCGCCGCATACATGAAGGAATTCCGCATGAACGCGGCGGCGGGAATGCTCAAACGCACCGACGAGCCGATAATCTTGATAGCCTCCCGGGTGGGGTACGACAATCCGGGGAAGTTCGCTGCGGCGTTCCGTTCCGTACTCGGAGTGACCCCGAGCGAATACCGCAGGCTGAATGCCTGAATGGAGCATTCCGGACGGCATGGAGCTGAAATAATGGTTTGATTGCGCTATAATTAAGACGTTCCGAAATAAGGAGCGTCTTAAGGTCACCTCTAAAAACCTTGTTTGAGTGAAAATGTGTATAGCACACCGCCTGCTTCTTCAAACCTCCTCGTAAGGCATACAGCCTTACTTCGTCGGCTTTCATCGCATTCGGCGCACTCTACCCATTTTCACTTTTCAAACCGGTTTTTAGAGGTTCCCATAATTTTCTGGAGGTTTTTCAATGAAAAAGAAAGGTACATTCTCCGTGGTGCTATCCTTTGCGAAGCAGTGCCGCGGAAAAATGCTGGCTTCCGTGCTACTCGCGATCGTCGGGGTTGCCGGAGGTCTGCTGCCGTATATCGGCGTTTACCGGATAATAATGCTGTTCTTTGAGGGCAGGGCGGAAATGGGCACGGTGCTTCCGTGGACAGGGCTTTGCGTCGGCGGATATGTCGTGAAGCTGCTGTTTCACGCGCTTTCCACGACCTGCTCGCATATTTCCGCCTATACGATACTTGAAAGCATACGCCGCACCATAGCCGAAAAGCTGATGAAAATACCCCTCGGCAGCGTGGCTTCAAGGACCGCCGGAGAATGGAAAAGCGCCATCGCTGACCGCGTGGAAACCATAGAGCTTCCTCTGGCGCATATGATACCGGAGGGCGTTTCGAACCTGCTGCTACCGGTGTGCGTGTTCGGTTATCTGCTGTCCATGGACTGGCGCGTCGCGCTGGCTTCCCTTGCCTGCGTGCCCGTCGGAGCCGTGGTGTTTGCAATAATGATGCGGAATTACAGCTCCCAGTACGATAAGTACATGAAGGCTTCGGAGCACGTCAACAGCGTTATCGTTGAGTACACCGAGGGAATCCAGGTCATCAAGGCATTCAGCCAGTCAACGGATTCCTACCGGAAATACGCGGATTCCGTGCGTTCGTTCAAGGATTTCACGCTTGCGTGGTTCCGCTCCACATGGGGGCTTATGAGCCTCGGAGGTGCGAT
This sequence comes from uncultured Oscillospiraceae bacterium, assembly GCA_934481355.1. Taxonomy (GTDB): domain Bacteria; phylum Bacillota; class Clostridia; order Oscillospirales; family Ruminococcaceae; genus CAG-115. Next base: position 19,780 of record CAKSPH010000002.1, read on the forward strand.
ACTTCCGTCAACCATGCTGGGTATCCTCCCGGTGGGAGTGCTGCTGTACTGCTCCGGAGCGCTGACCCCGGCGCAGCTTACGCTTGCAATGATACTCTCGATGAGCATTATCGGTCCGGTCAGCTGGTTCACAAACGCGGTCAACGAGTACAAGTCCATTCAGTACGCGGTCCGGGATATCGAGGAGATCCTTGAAATTCCGGAGCTGCCGGAAAAGACGGAAGAAGCGAAGCTGAACAGCCCGGAAATCACGCTCAGCAACGTGCGGTTCGCTTATAACGCTCAGGACGGCGACGTGCTCCGCGGAATAAACCTCACGCTTCCGCAGGGCAGCTTCACGGCTCTGGTGGGACCCTCCGGCGGCGGAAAGAGCACCCTTGCGAAGCTGATAGCCCGATTCTGGGACGTAAGCTCCGGCAGCATAACCCTCGGCGGCGTGGATATCCGGGAAATACCGCTGAAGCAGCTTTCGGATAACATCAGCTATGTGGCGCAGGACAACTTCCTTTTCAACTGTTCACTGTTTGAAAATATCCGTATGGGCAAACCGGCCGCTTCCGACGCCGAGGTAATGACGGCTGCTGAGGCGGCGCAGTGCGGGGAGTTCATTTCGCGGCTGGAACGCGGCTGGGACACTCCCGCCGGGGAAGCCGGGGGGAAGCTCTCCGGCGGCGAACGCCAGCGGATAGCCATTGCCCGGGCGATACTCAAGGACGCCCCGGTAGTCATTCTTGACGAAGCCACGGCGTTCACCGACCCGGAGAACGAAGCGCAGTTACAGCGCTCCATAGCAAGGCTGACAAAGGGCAAAACGCTGCTGGTGATAGCCCACAGGCTGTCAACGATAAAGGACGCAGATAACATCGTCCTGCTGAAAAACGGCACGGTGGAGTGCTCCGGAACTCACAGCGAGCTGCTTGAAAAGAGCGCATTGTATCATGATATGTGGCAGGCGCACATCGGTGCGAAGCACTGGTCGGCGGATAATTCCGGAAAGGAGGCGGCTGAATATGTTTGAAACAGTCCGGCGTATAGTCAGATGGACGGGACAGTATAAAAGCCGGCTTTACTGGGGATTCCTGTGGTCGTTTCTACAGACGGTTTTCTCAGCAATGCCGGTAATCGGCGCGGCGTATTTCCTTGACCTTATGATAAAGGACAGCCGCGGCGAAACGGAGCTTACACCACAGACCGCATGGCTTGCCCTGGGATTCATGGCGGCCGCAATTGCCGGAAGATTCCTGTTTTCGTACCTGCGGGCAGTGTTCCAGGACAGCATTTCCTACGAAAAGACCGCCGAGGAGCGCATAAAAATAGGAAGCATCCTGAAGCGCGTATCCCTTGGTTTTTTCGACAGCAACAACACCGGCGACCTTGCCGGCGCGGTAACGACTGATCTGTCCGTATTCGAGATGTACGCCATGAAAATGACCGACACCATAATCGGAGCGTACGTCCATGCGGCGGCTATGATATTATGCCTTGTGTTCTTCTGTCCGCTGGCGGCGGTGATTGCCGTCGTTGGTATCCTGGCTTCCGGATTATTCCTGCACCTGCTGAGCCGCGCCAGCGGAAAGAACGCCCCGGTTCACCAGCAGGCACAGAACGACCTCATCGCTTCGGTGATCGAATTCGTGCGCGGTATCGCGGTAGTCCGCTCCTACGGAAAGCAGGGCAACGCCGTTCAGGGGATTTTCGGCGCTTTCGCCGAGCACCGCAGAATAAATATCAGGATCGAGCTGGACTACGTCGGCGTGAATGCGCTGCACCTGCTCTGTCTGAAGCTGGCTTCCGTGGGAATTGTGCTGGTGTCGGCGGTTCTTACGATGAACGGTTCCATGCCGCTTGCGGTGTTCCTTATGATGTCGGTTTTCTCGTTCACGATATTCTCCCAGGTGGAGCAGGTGCAGAACGGCGCGCACACCATGCAGCTCATCAAATCTGCAATGGATAAGCTGGAGAAAATAGAGCAGGCGCAGTTTATCGACACTGATTCCCGGGATATAACTCCGCAGAACTGCGATATCGGGTTCCGGGATGTTTGCTTCGGGTACGGCAGGCGCAAAGTCCTGGACAACGTTACGTTCGCTATCCCGGAGGGTACGACTACCGCCATAGTTGGACCTTCCGGCAGCGGAAAGACCACGATATGCAGCCTGCTTGCGAGATTCTGGGACGTGGATTCCGGCAGCATAACGCTTGGCGGCACTGATATCAGGGAATTTACCTGCGACAGCCTGCTTGCCAATATTTCGATGGTGTTCCAGAATGTATATCTTTTCCATGACACGATACGCAATAATATATGCTTCGGCAGACAGGAAGCAACGGAGGCAGAAATGATATCCGCCGCGAAAAAGGCACAGTGCCATGAGTTCATAATGTCCCTGCCGAATGGCTATGATACGGTCATAGGCGAGGGCGGCTCGTCGCTTTCCGGCGGTGAGAAGCAACGTATATCCATTGCCCGGGCAATACTGAAGGACGCCCCGATAGTTATTCTTGACGAAGCCACAGCCAGTGTTGATCCGGAAAACGAGCACCTCATACAGTCGGCGATATCTGAGCTTGCAAGAGGAAAAACGCTCATCACCATAGCCCACAGGCTGGCAACAATAGAGAATGCACAGCAGATACTTGTCGTGGACGGCGGACATATTGTTCAGCGTGGAACTCACCGTGAACTTATCGGGCAGCCCGGCAGATACGCTGATTTCGTCCGGATACGCGAGCAGTCCGAGGGCTGGAGAATGTAAATATATGTCTCCTGTTCCTGAGCCGGAGCACTCCAAATTCAAGTATCAATAATAACAGCACCGGAAGTGAACGAAAATCACTTCCGGTGCTGTTTGTTATCAAGGGATAATCAGAACCCGCCGTAATGTTTCAGGGTTTCTGCTGCTATCTCAGAACCAATCCTCATAGCCTTTTCAATATCATTTTCAAGCATATACGAGCATACGAATCCGGCATGGCAGCTGTCGCCGCACCCGCTGCCCTTTAAAGTATGTGACGCTTCCCCGTTCTGCAAGGGATATATTGAACAGGCAATCATATCATAAAGAAATCAATGTACGGTGCAAAACGTTCCATATCAGCAAGATCCGCCCCGGACGTTTTCTTCAGTTCAACTACCTGACAAATAGAGTCTGAACGCCGAACCGTGTAACCGCCAATAATCCCCGCAGAAATCGCGGCGGATTGTATATCAGAGCGTATCAACAAATCTGAGGAATGCTGCCCTGCCGTTTTCATCGCGCTTGAATACTCCCGCGTCAGCAAGCACCTGACCGAATACCTTTCCGACCTCCAGGCGGATAATATCCATCGCATTGTCCGCGTTGAATTCGGGGTGATCCGCCAGCACCTGTTCTGCCCAGACAGCATGGGAGGATATCCTCTCGTCATCGGCGATATCCGCGCCGGAAAGCATTGCGTCCCTGAGTATCTCGAGCTCAGTTGCAAGTCTTGCGGGGAGCACTGCGAGTCCCATTACCTCGATAAGCCCGATGTTCTCCTTTTTGATGTGGTGAAGCTCAGGCGCCGGGTGGAAGATACCGAGCGGGCGTTCCCCGGAGGTTATGTTGTTCCTCAGCACGAGGTCGCACTCATACTGGGAGCCGTTCATTCTGGCGATAGGAGTTATCGTGTTATGCGGAACTCCGTCAGTCTGCGCGAAAATTCCGGCGCTTTCGTCCGTGTAGGCTCTCCACTTTTTAAGGACCTCTGCGCAGGCAGCGGACAGTGAAGCGCGGTTGTACGATGACAGCCTGATAACGGACATCGGCCACTTTACGATACCAGCGTTTACGTCCGGGTGATTTCTGAGCAGGAACGGCTTTTCAACCGAAGCCCTCGCCATGGGGAACGTGTAGTGTCCGCCCTGGAAATGCTCGTGCGTGAGAATGGAACCGCCGACAATGGGCAGGTCTGCGTTGGAACCGAGCATATAATGCGGGAACTGCTCGATGAAATCAAACAGCTTGTCGAATACCGCGTCATCAATGACCATCGGAATATGCTGCTTGTTGAACACGATGCAGTGCTCGTTGTAATATCCATACGGGGAGTACTGGAGATACCACTCGGAGCCGTTCATCTCCACCGTTACCGGGCGGAGATTCTGGCGGGCGGGGTGGTTGAGGCGTCCGGCGTAGCCCATGTTTTCAGCGCAGAGCTGACACTTGGGGTAGTTCACGGATTTCTGGGTCTTTGCCGCCGCGATATCCCGGGGATCCTTTTCCGGCTTGGAGCGGTTGATGGTGATGTCCAGCGTTCCGTACTCGGAGTCGTATGTCCACTTCATGTCCCTTGCGATACGCTCGGCGCGGACGTAGTTCAGCTTCCTGCTGAAATCGTAGTACCAGTCGGTTGCCGCTTCGGGGCTTGCCGCATAGCGGCGCCTGAACTCCGCGTTGACCTCCCGCGGGAAAGGCGTGAAAACACCCATCAGCCTAGTGTCGAACAGATCCCTCGAAACTGCGGTATCCTGTATGATCCCGTTTTCACAGGCATAGGCTATCAGCGGTTCCAGCAGAGCCTCAACGGACGCGTTCTCATCATCGGCACTGTTATCCTCCCATTCTGTGAGCCGGAGGATATCCATAAGCTGGTTGCGGACGACAAATTCGTCCTCGGCGGCGATTAGCCCGCTTCTCTCGGCGTATTTTATGAGCTTCTGAATGTCTTCGTATATCATGTCGGTTCCCTCGCTTGTAAAATGTGTGCCGTTAAGCACTTAACCTTATTATATTCCACATCGGGGAATAAGTCAATAGATTTCTTAAAAAGAAAGCGGATTTTCAGTCCGGCATAGCCTCGGCTTTCATGCACAGCTCATAGAACGGCGCTATCTTCCGGAAGTCCCGCGCCACCCGCTGCGAGAGCTTTTCGGAGAACATTATCTCCGGGTCGGCGGTACTGAAAGAAAGTCCGATGTCCTTGCGGTCGAGCCAGCTGCGGAGCTCCCCGGGCTGGTCCGGGAACTTGCTGCGTTTGTACATATCGCCGTACAGCGTGAATACCTTCTGCTTTTCTACCGCGAGGAACGCTTCCCTGAATTTATCGTCCCCGGCGAGGATAAGCCCCCTCAGCTTCTGCATTGAGGAAGCGGAAGCGCAGTAGTACCCGCAGCCGTAACTTATCCCGGAGGCTCCGATGGAGAAATAAAACCCCGGCAGCGCGTGATACTGCTCCCTTGTGCGGCTGAACGTGTACCAGATATGGTCGCGGAATATGGAATCGGGATTCAGGCGCATATCGCGGTATATCCGGGAAATGCGGTTCGGGTTTATTTCAATGAGCGGGTCTGTTTTAAGGATAGTAGGCGCTACGTCGGAGATAAGCTGCTTCATCGGCTCCGTAACGTATGTCTGGTAATCCTGCTTGTGCTGCCGGAACCAGTCGCGGCTGTCGTGCAGGCGGTTCTCAAAAAGGAAATCAACGGAATTCTGGGAAAAAGGCATATCAAAGCTCCTGTTTGCAGTAAATTGCACTCCGTTCCTCTGTAATATCAGTATGCAGGGGTGTTCCCTGCGGAAAGGAGTATTATATGGCAGTAAAAATGACGGCGGCGGACTTTTTTGAAAAGAATAACGCCGCATTTATGAAATTCGGGAAGATGTTCACCAAAAAGCTGACAGATCAGGCGCTTATAGATTCCCTTGCGGAAAAGGACCTGGAGAAGCTTGCCAAGGTGTTCAGGCTGGTGTTTGAAATGCTGGCGGAAAACTCCCCGGACAGCGGCACACAGCTTGCGGCGATGATATCCGCCTATTCCGAGATAAAGGAGGACGAGCCGTGAGCGATATTTTCACACCAAAGCAGGCGAAGGCGCTTTCTCTGGTGAAATCCGGCGGGCTGAAGCGGATAAATATCCTTGAGGGGAGCGTCCGCAGCGGCAAGACCTACATCTCCATGATAATGTGGGGATTCTGGGTCGCCGCCGCCCCGAAGGAGGGCGCCTACCTCATGGCGGGAAAGACCCTGACGACCCTGCGCCGCAACGTCCTTGAGCCGATGTGCGGGCTTTTCGGGGAGTGCTTCACATACAGCCTGAGCAAAAAGGAAGCCCGGCTGTTCGGCAGGAAGATCTATCTTGAGGGAGCCGCAAACGCGCAGGCTGAAAGCAAGATACGCGGTATGACGCTCTGCGGAGCCTACTGCGACGAGCTTTCGTTGTTCCCGGAGGATTTTTTCGCGATGCTTCTGTCAAGGCTTTCGGTGAGCGGCGCGAAGCTGATAGCCACGACCAACCCGGACAATCCCGGGCACTGGCTCAAGCGGAACTACCTCGACAACGGCGCGCTGGAGCTCCTCGACCTGAAATTCACGCTGGACGACAACACGTTTCTCCCGGAGGAATACGTCCGTTCGCTCAAAACGGAGTTCACCGGGGTGTTCTACGACAGGTTCATTCTCGGGAACTGGGTCGCCGCCGAGGGCAGGATATACGAGGATTTCTCGCAGAAATGCGTTATCTCCCCGGCGGAGCTGAGGGAGCGGCTGGCGGCGGCTCCGCTGATAAGCTCGGTTGTCGGCGTGGACTACGGCGGGAATAAGAGCGCAAGCGCGTTCGTGCACACCGGCTTTGACGCCGGCTTCCGGAACGTGTACGTCCTGTCGGAGCACTACGACAGGCGGAATTCCTCGGCGGAGAGCCTGATAAACGCGTTCAGGGACTACATCGCGGAGGAAAAATCGCGATTCCCGTCGCTGGGGCTTGCCTGCTGCGACAGCGCGGAACAGCTCCTGATTAAGAGCTTCCGCAGCGCCGTGAACCTTGAAGTCAAGAACGCCATGAAAAAGCAGGTCAGCACCCGCATAAACATGGTGAACCGGCTGATATCCTCCGGCAGGCTTCACATCAGCCCGGAATGCCCGCACCTGATAGAAGCGCTGAAATCCGCCGTCTGGAACGAAAAGAGCATTCACCGGGACGAGCGCCTTGACGATGGTTCCACCAACATAGACAGCCTTGACGCGTTTGAATATTCGATAGAGAGATTCGAGCGGGATCTGTTCAGATATTGACTTTCGGGAGGGGGTTCAGCCCCTCCCGTTTGCGTATCAGAAATTTCCGCCGTTCCAGCCCCAGTTGTCGGTGGGGGTGTACTTCACATAGATATGGTCGGCGGGAATGCCGAGTACTTCGCCGTAGACACGGCATATCTCTGCGGTCATCCGGTCGCAGGCGGAGGGCTCAGCCCTGCCGTAAAGGCTCACGTCAACGAACGCGAGTTTTTCTGATTTCTCGCCACGGAAGTAGAGGGAGCACTCCTGTTCAAAGCCGACCATGAGCCAGGTCTCGGTCTTTCCGAGCACGGAAACAGCCTCGCCCAGCGCGGACTTTATCTTCTCCTCCTCGTCAGGAGTGATGGTCTGGGAATATTTCGTGTTTATAAACGGCATTTTTTTATCTCCTTTCAGTCAGGGAAGAATATCCTTTGCGCAGCGAAGCACCTCGCGGAATTCCTCCAGGTCGATACAGTAGTGTTCGTCGCCGTGCTCCAGAGCGTATTTCAGGTCGGCGGCGCTCTGCCAGCAGACGGAAGAAATCTCAGCCTGCTCGAAGTTTATCGCTGATTCCGGCAAAGTTCCCTTGTAAAGGAACACCCATTTCAGCTCGTTGTTGATGAAGCGCTTTCCGTGGAAAATGTTATCCTCGCTGACCTTTCTCCTGAACAGCAGGACAAGCTCGGAGGGGCGCGCCCTTATGCCGACTTCCTCACGGAGCTCGCGTATCGCGGAGGTTATCGGGTCCTCCCCCGCGTCTATGTGTCCGGTGGAAGCCGCGTCAAAGCATCCCGGAAAGGAGTCCTTGTCCTCTGCGCGTTTTTGCAGCAGGAACTCCATTCCGCCGAGCCTGCGCCGGGCTATCCAGATATGGACGCTTGCGTGCCAGTCGCCGTCCCGGTGGATATCGCCGCGGCGCTTGGTCTTTTCGGTCTGTTCGCCGTTTTCATTGAGTATGTCGAACAGTTCATCGTCTGAGTACATCGGACACCTCCTAATACGGTCAGTCGAGCTTCCAGTTTATCGGGGCGATACCGTGCTGCTCCAGAAATTCGTTGGTCTTTGAGAAGTGGCGGCAGCCGAAGAATCCGTTGTACGCGGAAAGCGGGCTCGGGTGCGCGCACTGGAGCACAAGATGATTCGGGTTGGTTATGAGCCTTGCCTTTGAGCGGGCGTTTCCGCCCCACAGCAGGAAAACCATCGGCTTTTCGCGCTGATTCAGCAGCTCGATTATACGGTCGGTGAACTGCTCCCAGCCCATTCCCTTGTGGCTGTTCGCCTGCCCTTCCCGCACGGTGAGCACCGTGTTCAGCAGAAGCACTCCGCTGTCAGCCCACGCCGTGAGCTCTCCGTGGTCCGGCGGGTCTATCCCGAGGTCGCTTTTAAGCTCCTTGAATATATTCTGGAGGGAGGGCGGCGGGGGGGTGCCTTTCTTCACGGAGAAGCACATTCCGTGCGCCTGACCTGCCCCGTGGTAGGGATCCTGCCCAAGGATAACAGCCTTTACGTCGCTGTACGAAGTCCGGCGCAGGGCGTTGAATATATCGTTCATGGGAGGGTATATCCTGTGCGTGGAATACTCCTGTTTCAGGAATTCCCGCAGACGCAGGTAGTAGTCCTTTTTTATCTCGTCCGCAAGGAGCGCGTCCCATTCATTGCCTATGTGCATCATGGATTACTTTTTCCTCTTTGCGGGCTTTTTGCCGGACTGCTTGGCGCGCCTGGGCTTCACGGAGAATCCGAAGGTGCCTATCTTCTTGCCCAGCGCGAAATACGTCCCGTGGGCGTAGGTCATGAGTCCCGCCTTTTCGATGTGGAGCTTGCCCTTTTCGTCAATCAGGTTCTTGTCGATGTTGACGGAGGTTATCTCGGCGATGAACATATCGTGCGAGCCCTGGGGGAGCACCTCTGTCACCCTGCACTCGATGGAGATGGGAGCCTGCGCTATCTGCGGTGCGGAAACGGTGTTGCTCTCCATGGGAACAAGCTTCATTTTGGCGAGCTTATCCTCGTTCCTGCCGGACTTTATGCCGCAGTAGTCAAGGGAGCGCACCATGGTTGACGGCATCATGTTGATGACGAATTCGCCGCTTTCCCTGATGATGTTATATGAGTTCCTCTCCGGTCTTACCGAGATGTAGGTCCTGGCGGGGTCGGAGCAGATTATGCCGGTCCACGCGATGGTGAGGGCTGAGGGCTTCTCCATGGTACCGCAGGATACGAGGACTGCCGGTACCGGCGCGAGGAGAGTTCCGGGCTTCCACTGTACTTTTTCCATAGTTGTGTTTCCTTTCTTGCCTATAGATTTACATATGGTATTATACCACATAATCCCGGATAATTCAACAGAAATTTGAAAATGGGCTGCCCGGAAGCAGCCCATATTTCATTTGCGTGTTGAATTACATCTCGATCCTGAGACCCTCGGCGCTTCTGATGGTGTAGTCCTTAGCGGAACCCTCAGCGGTAACCCTGATGGTATCGCCGGAACGTACAGCCTTTACCGTGAGAACTACATTGCTGTCAGCGTCGTAGATCCTGGTCTCAGCGGTCTTGCCGTCCTCGAGCTGGTAGATGACGATGTCAGCCTTGTCGCCGTAAGCGTAAGTGAACGCGCGCTCGAAGTTACCGTAAGCCACGATGCTGTTCGGCTTGGCGAGTACAGGCATCTCGAAATAGTTGTTCTTGGTGGAGTACCACTTGCCGCCCTCGTAAACCTTTCCGCTCTGGATATCCGTCCAGTTTCCGGCGGGAACGTAGAAATCAGCGACGCCATCTTCGTTGAATACGGGAGCAACCAGCAGGTTGTCGCCGAGCATATACTGACGGTCGAGGGAGAGAGTTGCGGGGTCGTCGGAATATTCCATTACCATGGCTCTCATCATCGGAACGCCGGAAGCATGGGTCTTCTGAGCCTGCGCCCAGAGGTAAGGCATCAGCTTGCCCTTGAGCTTTGTCCAGTGGCGGAGTACGTCGCAGCTCTCCTCGTCGAAGTTCCACGGAACGCGGTAGGAGCTGTTGCCGTGCAGTCTGGAGTGAGAGGACATAAGACCGAATGCGCACCATCTCTTGTAGAGGTCGGGAGTGCCCTGAGCCTCAAAGCCGGAGATATCGTGGCTGAAATAGCCGAAGCCGCTCATGCAGAGAGAAAGTCCGCCGCGGAGGGTCTCCCACATGGACTCGTAGTTGGAGAAGCAGTCGCCGCCCCAGTGTACCGGGAACTGCTGACCGCCGACTGTCGCGGAGCGCGCGAACAGGCACGCCTTGTCCTTGCCGTAGAATTCCTCGAGAACCTCGAATACGCACTTGTTGTAGAGGTAGGTGTAGTAGTTGTGCACCTTGTAGGGGTCGCTGCCGTCATAGTAAACGACGTCCTTTGTGGGGATACGCTCGCCGAAATCGGTCTTGAACGCGTTCACGCCCATCTCGCAGAGCGCGCGGAGCTTGCCCTTGTACCACTCGCAGGCAGCGGGGTTCGTGAAGTCAACGATAGCCATGCCGGGCTGCCACATATCGCCCTGCCATACGCTGCCGTCCTTGGTCTTGAGGAAGTAGCCGCCCTTTACGCCCTCGTCGAACATGGAGGAGCGCTGTGCGATGTAGGAGTTTATCCATACGCAGATCTCAAGACCCTTTGCCTTCAGTCTGTCCAGCATAGCCTTGGGATCCGGGAACATTCTCTTGTCCCATGTGAGGTCGCACCAGTTGAATTCCTTCATCCAGAAGCAGTCGAAGTGGAATACCTCCAGCGGGATATCGCGCTCAGCCATTCCGTCGATGAAGCTGGAAACGGTAGCCTCGTCATAGTTTGTGGTGAAAGAAGTGGTCAGCCACAGACCGAATGTGTAAGCCGGAGTAAGAGCGGGCTTTCCGGTCAGCGTGGTGTAGGTGGAAACAACGTCGGTCAGCTTTCCGCCGCCGATAACGAAGTACTCAAGATGCTCGCCCTGAACGGAAAAAGCTACCTTGGAAACGGTCTCGCTCGCTACCTCGAAAGTCACCTTTTCGGGGTGGTTTACGAATACGCCGTAGTTTCTTGAGGATACATAGAACGGAATGGACTTGTAGCTCTGCTCGGAGCTTGTGCCGCCGTCGTTGTTCCATACCTCAACGGTCTGACCGTTCTTTACGAATGTGGAGAACTTCTCGCCGAAGCCGTAGAGGTTCTCGCCGACGGAGATGTTGAGCATCTCGCGCATTACGGCGCCGTCCGCGGTCTCATCATGGGAGAAGAACGGCTTCATCTGGTCGTTTGCCATGCGCTCGTTGGTCTTCCACTGGTCCTCGGTGATGTAGGAGGTAGTGCGCCAGCCCTCCTTGGTGAGAAGCTTGTCGTTGTAGTAGTACTTTATATCCCATGCGCCGCCCTTTGCGACAACAACCTTAGTATTGCCGGAAACGAGCTCGTAAGCGGATTCAGTCTCATTGATGACGGGCTTGAAATTCTTGTCCTCGTAGAGCCTGAAATCCGGGGACTTATGTACCCTGCCCTTGTAGTGGTCGATGGACACCTTGATGGTGTTTTCAAGGGTAGATGTGAATGTGATCTCGAGCACGGGTCCACCGAGGGTCATGCCTCTGTTGCCTATCCACTGGTTGGTTGCGAGTACGTTTATAGAGGTTTCGTCTGCCGTAACCTCATACATCTGGGTCGCATAGTTAACGCCGTAGCCGGGCTTGTTCAGCCATAATCCGTCTGCATACTTCATTGGTGTATCCTCCGTAAAATGATTTCTCCGTGATGGGCGGTAATCGTTTACACGCCCGATATTCATATTCTATCATACTTAATATAAAATTTCAAGGGGGTATTTAAAAAAATTTTATTTTTTTGTTGCATTTTTTTCTCAATAGTTTTATAATGGAAGAAAGATAATATAAGGTGACCAAAATAAGTATAGAGAGGGAAGCGGAATATGAACAACACATTAAAAACCCGTAAAGATATCCTCGATGTAAATATAAAGAAATTCGTGAAATACAAGGCTGCTGCGCTTGCGGGGGCGCTGATGCACGTCACGTTCCTTTTTATTTTTGTTGCCATAAAGCTGTACACCATGGTGATATTCAACATTTTCAGCGTGGGACTGTACATAATTATGTGGGCGCTGTGCGAAACTCCCAGTTTCGAAAAGCGGGCGATACACTGGATAAGCGCCATGTTCTCGGAGATCACGGTGCACGCGTTCCTCTGTACGATATTCCTTGGAGTGGACTCCTGTTTCTTCCTGTATGCGATGATGTGCATTCCGGTTGCGATATATTACCTGTTCCTGACCTGTTCCAGCGAGGTTTTCAAGCGCGGAACAGTGGTATTCACGCTGCTTTCAGTGGTGACAACCGCGTTTTCACTGCTTTATTCGCATTTCAGATCCCCCGTATATTACAATGTACGAAGATTTCTTTCGGCAGGCGAGATAGATATTATGCGCGCAATAAACGTCGGATTTAACCTGATCCTGCTGTTCGGATTCAGCAGCCTTTTCATTCTGGAGATAAACTCACTTATAAAGCAGCTAAACCAGACCAACGAGCAGCTTAACTACACCGCCACCCACGATGCGCTGACGGGACTCTACAACCGCTACTGCCTGAATGGAACGCTGAACGCGCTTGTAAAGAGCGGAAAGCCGTTCTGCCTTGCAATGGGCGACCTTGACGACTTCAAGAAGATAAACGACACCTTCGGGCACGAGTGCGGCGATATAGTGCTGAAATCCGTAGCGGACGTGATCATGCGGAATATCCGCGAGTGCGACACCGCCTGCCGCTGGGGCGGAGAGGAAATGCTGATCATCATGGACGGTTCCTCAGACGACTGCTATCAGGCGGTGAGCCGGATAAGGTCCGAGATAAATTCACTTGAAATAGAGCACGACGGAAAACCGGTAAAGGTATCTATGACCTTTGGATTCACGACCAGCACCGAGAGCGGCTCCGGCGATCTGGACGAGCTGCTTTCCACGGTGGATAAACGGCTGTACAAGGGCAAAGCGAACGGAAAGAACGTTATTATAGTAAGGTAACCTCTAAAAACCGGGACACGAGCAGATTTCGTATATGACTTATATCAGATGTAAGGAGCCAAACCGCAGTAATACTTGATGTATTTCAAGGTTTGGTAACGCAACAGATGATATAAGTCATAGAAATCTGCCGTGAAGGAGGTTTTTAGAGGTTACCGTAAGGTAAAGACTTGACATGAAAGAATTTTTCAGATTCGTCAGGCGGGAAGCCGTGCTGTGCATATCGCTGGCAGCGGCTCTTATATCAATGATATTCATTCCTCCTGACGAGGGATATCTCGGCTATGTGGACTGGTCCACACTCGGAATATTGTTCTGCCTGATGGCGGTAGTGAAGGGCTTCGACAGCACAGGCGCGTTTTCAAGGCTGTCCGGGGCGCTGACATCCAGATTCCGCAGCACAAGGGCGCTTGGAGCGGCGCTGTCGCTGCTGTGTTTCTTCCTTGCAATGCTGGTGACGAACGATGTTTCACTGATAACCATTGTTCCGCTGACAATAACGCTTTTCCGCGAAGCGCCGGAGGTGCTTATCCGCACGGTGGTCCTGGAAACCGCCGCCGCTAATCTCGGCTCCATGGCGACTCCGGTCGGGAATCCGCAGAACCTGTTTATCTACACACACTATGATATGCCGATAGGGGATTTTTTCCGGGTGATGCTCCCGGTCACTGTGCTCAGCCTGCTGGTAATCGCGGCGTCTGCGCTGTTCATTCCCAAAACTGAGCTCGCGAAGCCTGAAGCTGCGGTTAAATCCCCGGAATCCGGCGGCAGAAAAAAGCTGCGGACGGCGGTTTACATAGTGATGGCGGCGGTTTGCGTCTGCACTGTGCTGAGATTCCTGGACTGGCGTATCTGCCTTGCCGTGGTGCTCGCCGGCTCGTTCATCGCGGACGCCCGCGTGCTTGCGCGCGTGGATTACGCGCTGCTCGGCACGTTTATCTGCTTCTTCGTTTTCGTCGGGAATATCTCGGCGATACCCGCTGTTCAGGGATTCATCGGCGGAGCGGTCGCGGGCCGGGAAATGCTTGCCGGGGCGCTTATCTCGCAGGTGATAAGCAACGTTCCCTGTGCGGTAATGCTTTCGGGATTCACGCAGAATGCGGAGCAGCTCCTGCTCGGCGTTGACCTCGGAGGACTCGGTACGCTCATTGCTTCGCTTGCCAGCCTTATTTCGTTCAAGTTCTACTGTGCCTCTCCCGGGGCGAAAAAAGGCCGCTATTTTGCGGAATTCACGCTGTATAATTTTGCGGCGCTGGCTGTTCTCTTTGCAGCCCAGTGCGGGCTCAACGCATTGATATAAGGAGAATTTTATGGGAAGAACCGAAAATATATCAGTTTTCAGGGACACATCTCAGATGTGCAAGACGAATCAGCGGCTGAAAGCGGCGATAAAGGAATCCAACAGCCGTCAGGAAATGATACCAGGAAGCGAGCCGTTTGAGCTTACAGTTAAGCCTCGCAGCATATCCGCGCAGGTCATCGTCAGCAGGAAGCGGACGCTGGAGGCCGCAGGGAGCTACGCACTCAGCGGAGAACGCGTATGTGTGCTGAATTTCGCTTCCGCCTCGAATCCAGGCGGCGGAGTTGTGAACGGCTCATCGGCGCAGGAGGAGGCTATTTGCCGCTGCTCCACGCTGTACAGCAGCCTTATCCGGCCGGAGCTGTGGGAATGCTTCTACGGTCCGCACCGGGAGGCAAACGACCCGCTGCACAACGACGACTGCATTTACACTCCCGGCGTAGTCGTGTTCAAAACGGATACCGATGTTCCGCGCACGATGCCGGAGGAAAGCTGGTACACCGTGGACGTGGTGACCTGCGCGGCTCCGAACCTCCGCGAATCTCCAAGCAACCGGATGAATTACGACGGAGACGCCCCGGCAGTAATAGGAAATGCGGAACTTCAGGCGCTCCATGAGCAGCGCCTGCGCCGTATCCTCAGCATTGCCGCCGGAAAAGGGTGCGACGATGTGATACTCGGGGCTTTCGGCTGCGGAGCTTTCAGAAATCCGCCGGAAGTGGCGGCTGCTGCGGCTGCGCGCGCAGTCGGGGAATTCTCACGATACTTCAGCACCATTGAGTTTGCGGTATATTGCTCTCCGGGAGATGACACAAATTACAGGGTATTTGAGAAAGCGTTAAGAAAATAAAAAGCATAAAGTACTTGACAATCATCAGCGAAGATGGTAGAATGAATTTTGTGTAAATAATATATCGGAATACAGGTGCAAAAGCAGACTATTTAGAGGTCATCTACAAAATCTGCCCAGCCTGACAAGGAATCAGGTGAGAATCCTGAGCAAGGCCGTTGCCGTATTTCGCCTCAAAGCATACATGATGTAATGTCAGTCACTGGATTTTCCGGGAAGGCGTATGTGAGCTGGTTCATCCAGCGGGCGATAAGCCGGAATACTTGCCTGTGTTTTTCCCGTGACAGGGTGTTGTTTATGGTCTGCGGAACTCCGGAATGTAAACGATGATGTGCCAAAAAAGTAGTAAATCAGGCTGTCAAAAGCCCTCAGATTCCGGAAAGCGGCATATACAGGCTTTGGTGCCTGTATATGCCGCCGACAACGAATACGAGGGTTTATCGACAGCCGGCGTGCCGCAGACGCGGCCTGTTCGTGCTGCTTTTTTCCGCCTTCTGCTTGCTGGACGGCAATCTGGCATATCATATCCGGAAACATAAGGTCACCTCTAAAAACCTTGTTTGAGTGAAAATGCGTATAGCACACCGACTGCTTCTTTCAACGAGCGAAATCTCTGACGCGACGGCGTCCATGCCGTCGCCCGGTTATTTCGCTCTGCAACATCGTGTTGCACCTCATCGTAAGGCATACGCCCTTACTTCGCAGGCTTTGATCGCATTCGGCGCACTCTGCCCGTTTTCACTTTTCAAACCGATTTTTAGAAGTTCCCATAAAAGACTTTGGACATTATCTGGGTTACGGCTCAGATAATGTTTTTTTGTTTCCGGAGGTTTGCCCACGAAGCCGCCCCGGCGTGGAAATGACAATGGGGTTTTCCGGCATTTGAAAAGGGGGTTCAGAAAGGCTGATATATGAATATTGCAATAATATCCGTTACGGAAAACGGACGTATTCTGTCCAGCCGGATAGCGGCTTTTCTCAGCGGTTCGCACGTTGTATGGCGGTTCTGTTTCCGCACGCATTATGATACTGATTCCGAGCGGTTTGATGATATCAATTTGCTTACACAAAAGCTTTTCAGCAAATGCGGCGCCCTGATTTTTGTCTGCGCCTGCGGAATTGCAGTGCGTGCATCAGCGCCGTACATAAATTCGAAGCTGAGCGACCCGGCGGTAATAGTTGTCGATGATACCGGAAAATTTGTAATACCTGTTCTGTCGGGTCATCTGGGCGGTGCAAACCGGCTTTCAGAAATAGTCGCGGCAGAAATAGGAGCTGTTCCGGTAATAACGACTGCCACTGATGTCGGCGGAAAATTCTCTCCGGACAGCTTTGCCAGGGCTAATGGCCTGATAATTTCCGATATTTCCGCTGCAAAGGAGATAGCTTCCGCAGTGCTTGACGGCGAGACCGCCGGGCTTTGCAGCGAATATCCATGCGTGAATATTCCGGGGGAACTTTCGGCAGGTTCGGAAAACCGCGTCGGAATATGTATCAGCCCTGACCGCTCAAAAAAGCCGTTTCCGGTGACCCTGAACCTGGTCCCGCGAAATATCATTGTTGGAATAGGCTGCAAGCGCGGCACTTCGTGCGGGCGAATAGAGGCTCATGTTATGCGCTGCCTTGAAGCGGCTGGCGTAGACGCTGAACGGATCTGCGCCGCCGCGACAATTGACATCAAGTCTGACGAAGCGGGTCTGCTGGAGTTCTGCCGTAATCACGCAGTAAGACTGCTCACTTTTTCAGGCGGTGAGCTGACGCAGGTGCACGGGAGCTTTTCACACTCGGATTTTGTGCAGGAGCACACCGGCGTGGATAATGTATGCGAGCGGAGCGCAGTGTGCGCGGGCGGCAGACTGTTTTTCCCGAAAACTGCGTGGAATGGCGTGACTGCCGCTCTGGCGGAGCTTCCGGTCACTATTGATTTCGAAAGGAAAATTCTATGAAGCTGTATATTGTGGGATTCGGCTGCGGCAGCTATGAGGGAATGACGCTCGGAGCAAAGCGTGCAATAGAATGCAGCGACCTGATCGTAGGCTACACGGTTTATGCCGGACTGATAAGGCAGTATTTCCCGGATAAGGAATACTTCTGCACCGGAATGAGGCAGGAGCTTGACAGGGTAAAGGCGGCTCTTGAGCAGGCGGCAGGCGGGAGAAAGGTTTCCCTGATATGCAGCGGAGACAGCGGAGTTTACGGCATGGCAGGGCTGGTATATCAGCTTTCGCCTGCGTATCCCGGGGTGGATATAGAGGCGGTTCCCGGAGTTACTGCCGCGCTGAGCGGAGGCGCGCTGCTGGGCGCTCCGCTGACTGCTGATTTTGCAGTGATAAGCCTTTCGGATCTGCTCACGCCGTGGGAAAAGATCGAGAAGCGGCTGAGGCTTGCGGCTCAGGCTGATATGGTCATATCTCTTTATAATCCATCATCGGTAAAACGGGCGGACTACCTGCGCAGGGCGTGCCTGATACTGCTGGAATACCTTCCGGGCGATACTGTGTGCGGTTATGCAAGGAATATCGGCAGAAACGGTGAGGAATGCGCCGTAATGCCGCTCTGCAAGCTTAAGGACGCGTCTGTCGATATGTTCACCACGGTATTCATCGGGAACAGCCAGACGAAGAATACAGGCGGAAAAATGGTAACGCCGAGGGGTTATAATGTGTAAACTGTTGATTTTCGGAGGCACGACAGAGGGAAGGCTGCTGGCTGAATTCTGCGCTGAACATAATATTTCCGCAGATGTTTCAGTTACGACTGACCGCGCCGCGGAGCTCCTCCCTGACTGCGAGTGCATTGGGATTCTGAATGGAAAGCTTGACCGTGCTGAAATGCGGTCCCTGCTTGCGGTTAAAAAATACCGTATGGCGATCGACGCCACACACCCCTATGCAGTTGAGGCGACGCGGAATATAACCTCCGCCTGCAATGCCGCAGGAATACCGTATTACCGCCTTCTGCGTGAGCAGAGCGCAGATATTTCAGGCACAACTTTCGGCTGCCTTGAAGAGATTATAAAATACCTGAACAGCAGTGATAAAATAATACTCAGCACACTCGGCAGCAAGGAGCTGTACGCGCTTGCCGGAGTGAGAGGGCACAGCGGGCGCGTGTGGGCGCGGCTGCTTCCGGCGGAAGGAATACTGGAGAAATGCCGGCTGCTCGGGTTTGATGAAAAAAGGATCATCACTGCGTTGCCGCCGTTTTCTGTGGAGGAAAATATCAAACATATAAAGCTCAGCGGCGCGGAAATACTAGTCACCAAGGAGAGCGGCGCAGCAGGCGGTTATCCTGAGAAGGCAGAAGCGGCGCGGGAATGCGGCGCCGAACTCGTGACCCTGCTTCGCCCGAAAGAAACCGGATATACGCCGGAGCAGATAAGAAAAATCGTCATGGAGATAAAAGAATGGTCTACATAATCGGAACAGGAATGGACGGAGCCGCTACCCTGACTCACGAGGCGCTTTCCGCGATAGGGGAATCAGATGTGCTCATAGGCGCCGAGCGTATGTTAAAGCCCTTTTCAGGATCCGGCAGGCGTATTCTTTGCAGCTGGAAAAGCGGCGAGATAGCAGAGTTCCTGAAGCATGAAGATTATAATAACGCGGCGGTGCTTATGTCCGGCGACTGTGGATTTTACAGCGGAGCAGAGAAACTGCTCAAACAGACAGATGGTCTGGAGGTAAAGGTTATATGCGGTATTTCCTCGCCTGCGTATTTCAGCGCTAAAATACGCAGGCCGTGGCAGAAGATGAATTTCGTCAGCCTGCACGGAACGGAAGGGAACATAGTACGGAGCGTATGCCGCAGCGAGCTTTGTTTTTTCCTGCTTGGCGGAAGCGCCGGCCCGGCTTTCATTTGCAGAAGGCTGTGCGAATACGGAATGCCCGGTATCAGGGTGTACATCGGTGAAAACCTGGCAGGAAGCGGCGAGAGGATATACACCGGCACCGCCGCTGACTTTACAGCCCTTGAATGCGGCAAACTCTGCGTGATGGTTACGGAGAATCCGGCTTACGAGCGCGGCATCCCATCCGGTATCCCTGACTGCGAATTTATCCGCGGCAGTGTGCCGATGACGAAATCCGAGGTCAGGTCCACTGCGGTTTCAAAGCTTGGAGTCTGTGCAGAGGACATATGCTGGGATATCGGCTGCGGTACAGGCTCTGTCTCAGTGGAAATGGCCCTGCAATGCTGGGCGGGGCGTGTGTATTCCATTGACAGAAACGAGGAAGCGGCAGCGCTTACCGACAGCAACCGAAGAAAATTCGGCTGCGATAACATTGAGCCTGTTGTCGGAAATGCTCCGGAGTGCCTTGCGGAACTGCCGGCGCCGGACAGAGTTTTTATCGGCGGTTCCAGCGGAAACATCACGGGGATAATATCGCTCGTAAGACAGAAGAATCCTGCCGCTTCAGTGGTCGTAACGGCGGTGTCGCTTGAAACGCTGAACGCTGCCGCTGAAGGATTCGTACAGACCGGAATACAGCCGGAAATCGTGCAGATAGCAGTTACACGCACCAGACGCGTCGGAAGTCATACTATGCTTTCGGCGGAAAACCCGGTGTTCCTGATAAAGGGAGGGGCGTCATGAGGCGGGTTATAATCGCCGGGACGCACAGCGGCTGCGGAAAAACTACCGTTACCTGTGCAATACTTCAGGCGCTGTGCAGCAGAAAAATGAAGGTCTCATCGTTCAAATGCGGCCCGGATTACATCGACCCCATGTTTCATGAAAGGATAATCGGCACTCCCGCCTACAACCTTGACAGCTTCTTCTGCAATGACGACACGCTGAAATACCTGCTCTGTGAAAACAGCGTGAACTCTGACATATCAGTGATAGAGGGCGTAATGGGATTCTATGACGGCGCAGACGAAAAGGGGTCCGCATATTCACTGGCACGGATAACCGATTCCCCGGTCGTGATCGTCGTTGACTGCAAGGGAATGAGCGGTTCGATAGGCGCGGTTATGAAGGGATTCCTGGAATATAAAAAACCAAACAATATCATGGGTTTCGTATTTAACCGGCTCCCGGAAAGGCTTGCGCCGATGGCGAAAAAAATGTGCCGCGACCTTGAAACTGAGTATCTCGGCTTTTTTCCGCAGAATGACGTGAATATAAAAAGCCGCCGCCTTGGACTGGTCACGGCTGACGAAGTGTCCGGTCTGAGGGATAAAATGCAGCGGCTTGGAGTGCTTGCTGAAAAAAACATAAGAATAGACAGGATAATTGAGCTTTCGCAGCGCAGATCCCCACAGTTCACCCTGCCGGAATTACCGAAAAACAGCTATTCTGAGCGGCCGGTAATCGCGGTTGCAAGAGACGGCGCATTCTGCTTTATCTACAATGACAATATCATGCTGCTTGAAAAACTGGGCTGCGGGATAAAGTACTTTTCGCCGCTGTATGACCGCAGGCTTCCGGAAGCAGACGGGCTTATCCTCCCCGGCGGTTATCCGGAATTATATGCGCGCGGACTGTCGCAGAACGGCTCCATGATGTCTGACATACGCAGGGCTGTCGCGGGTGGAATGCCTGCAATAGCGGAGTGCGGCGGCTTTATGTACCTTCATGATGAGATGGAGGACGACAGCGGAGAGATTTACAAAATGGCTGGAGTTATACGCGGAAAGGCATTCAGGACGGACCGCCTGAAACGATTCGGCTATGTTGTTATGACGGCGCGCCATGATAATATGCTCTGCGAAAAGGGCGGCAGTTTTCCGGCGCATGAATTCCATTACTGGGACAGCACCTCCTGCGGCGGCGATTTTGCCGCCCGAAAGCCGGACGGCAGGGAATGGAGCTGCGTCCACGCAGGCGATAATATGTACGCAGGATTCCCTCATCTTTATTTCTGGGGAAATATCAACATTGCGGTAAAATTTGTTGAAAAGTGCGCTGAATACGGAGGAAAATATGCACAGGATACATGAGATAAAACCTTCGGACAAGACAGCGGAACAGCTTTCCCGGGAGCGCTGGGACAGCATTGCCAAGCCGCTTGGCAGTCTTGGACTGCTGGAAAATGCAGTGGAAAGGATAGCCGGGATACAGGGAAGCGCTGATGTGGATATCTCCCGCCGCAGCGTGGTAGTGATGTGCGCGGACAACGGCGTGGTCTGCGAGGGAGTTACTCAGTCGGACAGCTCGGTCACAGCGTTGTGCGCAGCAGAGATAGCACGCGGAAATTCCAGCGTTAACAGACTCGCGGAGTGCTTTGGGGCCGATGTCGCAGCAGTTGACATCGGTATAAACCGAGATGTGCGCGAGCCTCTGCTGATAATGAGAAAAATAGCCTATGGCACGCAAAATATCACTCGGGGAGCCGCAATGACGATAGCTCAGGCTCAGCGTGCGCTATGCATTGGAATGGACATCGCGCGCGGCCTGAAAGACAGCGGAGTAAAGCTGATAATCACCGGAGAAATGGGCATAGGCAACACTACAACGGCAAGCGCGCTTGCGTCGGTGCTGCTGTCGCTGCCCCCGCGGGAAGTGACCGGACGCGGGGCGGGGCTTGACAGCCCGGGGCTGGAGCGGAAAATATCCGCTGTGGAACGCGCAATAGCCGTTAATCAGCCGGACGCGGGAAAGCCGCTGGAACTCCTTGCGAAGCTGGGCGGATTCGACATCGCCGGTATGACAGGGCTATTTCTCGGAGGGGCGTATTATCGCATTCCCGTCATAATTGACGGAGTTATTTCCGCGGCTGCGGCGCTCATCGCGTGCCGGATATCTCCCTATGCCAGGGATTTCATGCTGGCAAGCCACGTTTCGGCAGAGCCGGCTGGCGCGCTCCTGCTGAAAGAATTAGGACTTAAGCCGCTTATCTGCGCTGAAATGCACCTTGGCGAGGGTACGGGCGGGGTAATGCTCCTGCCGCTTCTGGACGGCGCTCTTAAGGTTTACGGGCAGGCTCACCGCTTTGATGATATAAAACTGGAAAGGTATGAGAGGCTGATATGATGACGTTAGTGACCGGCGGTTCCAAATGCGGAAAATCAAGCTATTCCGAGAGTCTTTTTGACCGATTTTCCGGCAGAAAAATATACATTGCGACCATGCAGCCCTTCGGAGAGGACGCAAGGTCGGCTATTTCACATCACAGGATACTTCGCGCCGGGAAGGGATTTGAAACTATAGAACGATACACCGATATCGACGGCCTTGAGCTCCCGGAGAACTGCGCCGTCCTGCTGGAATGCGCGATAAATCTTTGCGCTAATGAAATGTTTTACAACAGGGAGATACTTGATCCAACCGAAAAAATACTGCGCGGTTTCCGGCACCTGAAAGAGAATTCACAGGAGCTTGTCATAGTCACCGGCAGCGTTGGAAGCGACGGGATTTCATATGACGGCGGCACGGCGGATTACATTCGCGTCCTCGGAGAGCTGAACCGAAAGACCGCCGCCCTCGCCGACAATGTGGTGGAATGTGTTTACGGTATCCCGGTGCCGCTGAAAGGAGCCCTGCAATGTCAGTGCTGAATTCGTTATTTTCGGCGTTCCTTATGTATTCAAGGATTCCCGTGCCGCAGGTGGAATGGCGTGAGGAAAACCGCCGGTATGCTCTTTGTTTCTTCCCGCTGGTAGGCGCCGTGGTCGGCGGGGTGTTCCTGCTGTGGCGGTATATCTGTGACGCCATGAGCATAGGCAGACTGCTGTCTGGCGCGGTTTCCGCAGTTATACCTCTGATCGTTACCGGAGGCATACACATGGATGGATTCTGTGACGTTGTTGACGCAGGATCTTCCTTCGGTGACAGACAGAAAAAGCTGAATATAATGAGCGATCCGCATATAGGCTCGTTTTCAGCGATATGGCTTGGAGCGTATCTTATTGTCCATGCGGCGCTGCTGTCAGAGATCACTGGATTCCGGACGGCAGCGGCGCTGGCGTGCGCCTATGTCCTGTCAAGGTCGCTGAGCGGTATTGCGGCGGTAACTTTCAAGGGCGCAAAGAAAGATGGGGCTTTGCAGAGCTTTGTAAAGCCTGCGCATAAGAAAATAACGGTTTCCGTACTTCTTGTAATCACTGCCTGCGCCTGCTCAGGAATGATGATACTGAGCCCGGTTTCCGGCGGAGCCGCGATAATATGCGCGGGGCTGAGCTTTGTATATTACAGGATATCTGCTTACAGGAATTTCGGAGGAATCACCGGAGATACCGCCGGCTGGTTTTTGCAGATATGCGAGCTTTCAACAGCCGCGGCGGCGGTATTTGGCGAAAAATTAACGGAGGTGTTGTGTTTATGATAATGATAACAGGCGGAGCCTATCAGGGAAAAACGGAGTTTGCAAAGTCGCATTTCGGGATCGCTGACAGCGATATTATAAACGGCGGCGACTGTCCGTTTGACAGGCTTTTTTCAGCAAAATGCGTGAAGGATTACCACCTGCTGGTAAAGCGCCTGCTGAGCGAGGAATACGACCCGCGTGAATATACCGAAAAGCTATGCTGCGAAAATCCGGGGCTTATTGTAATTATCGACGAGATAGGCTGCGGGATAATCCCCGTTGAAAAGAGAGAAAGAAAATGGCGCGAGGAAACCGGAAGAGCAGGCTGTATCATTGCCAGCCGCAGTTCCGCCGTAATACGTCTGAACTGTGGTATCCCCTCGGCGATAAAAGGACGGCTGTAATGAGGATCGTATTTATAAGGCACGGAAAAACTCCCGGCAATCTGTCGAAAAGGTACATCGGCAGGACGGACGAGCCGCTGTGCGCCGAGGGCGCTGATGAGCTGAGGCTCCGTATTTATCCCAGATGCGACGCGGTGATATGCAGTCCGATGAAGCGCTGTATCCAGACCGCCGAAATAATATACCAAGGGCAGGAAACAGCGGTTTTTCCTGAACTGCGCGAGTGCGATTTCGGCGATTTTGAGGGAAAAAACTATCTGGAGCTTTCCGGCAGTAAAGACTACCAGAAATGGATAGACAGCGGCGGGAAAATCGCATTCCCAAATGGAGAATCGCCAGATGAATTCAGGAAAAGATGCATATCCGGCTTTCAGAGGGCAGTATCGGAGTACAGAGAAGCGCAGTCTGCGGCGTTTGTCGTGCACGGAGGTACGATCATGTCAATTATGGATAAATACGCCGTCCCGCACCTCGGTTATTATGACTGGCAGATTGCAAACGGCTGCGGCTTCGTCACGGAGTTTGACGGAGAAAAAATAACGGTCCTGGAGAAAATATGAGTTGTGTATTATATGCCTTGCCGCTTGTCGTCGGCTTTTTGATAGACCTTATACTTGGCGACCCATACCGGCTCCCTCATCCCGTCAGGCTTATCGGAACGGTCATTTCCCGGCTGGAGGGATTCGTAAGGCGCAGATTTACAAATCTGCGCCGCGGCGGGATCTTTCTTGCGGCAGTAGTTCTGCTGCTCTCGGCGGTAATTCCAGCCGCGCTTCTGATATTATGCTACAAGCTGAATATCGTCCTGGGAATAATTGCAGAGAGCGCGCTCTGCTATTATCTGACAGCAGCAAAATGCCTGCGCTCCGAAAGCATGAAGGTGTACCGCGCATTCTGTGAAAACGACACGGAAAAGGCGCGCAGAGCTGTTTCGATGATCGTCGGCAGGGACACTGCCCCGCTCGGCAGGGAGGGGATCATTCGCGCAGCGGTGGAAACAGTGGCAGAGAATACGTCCGATGGAGTTACCGCCCCGATAATGTATATGTCGCTTGGAGGAGCGGTTATGGGATTTTTCTACAAGGCGGCAAACACGATGGATTCCATGATAGGATACAAAAACGAGAAATACGCGGATATCGGCCGGTTTGCTGCAAGGCTGGACGATGTGTTGAATTACATTCCGTCAAGGCTGACTGCGCTGGTGATGATCCTGTCAGCGTACATTCTTGGAATGAACGGAAAAAACGCATACAGGATATGGCGGCGTGACCGCAGAAAACACGAAAGCCCGAATTCCGCACAAACCGAGTCGGTGTGCGCAGGGGCGCTTGAAATAAGGCTTGCCGGGGACGCATACTATTTCGGAGAGCTTCACCGTAAACCGTACATCGGAGACGACATACGTCCGGTGGAAAACGAGGACATACGCCGCGCAAACAGACTGATGTACCTTACCTCAGTGATAATTCTGATATTATCAGCGGCGCTGAGGGTATTCATTACCGGAGGTATACAATGTATCTTTCAGAGATGAACAAGCATGGCGGGGATATATATTCCCACAGGATCAAATATGATTTTTCCGCCAACCTGAATCCGCTGGGAATGCCGGCAGGCGTGAAATCCGCGCTCATCAGCCATATCAGTGAGTGGGAGCACTACCCGGACCCGCATTGCAGGGAGCTTATCGCGGCGCTGTCCGCATATGAGGATGCTCCGGAGGAATTAATTGTCTGCGGCAACGGCGCCGCTGACCTGATATTCCGCATAGTTCAGGCAGTGAAACCGCGTAAGGCGGTAATTACCGCGCCGACATTCAGCGAATATGAGAAAGCGCTTTTACAGCAGGGGTCCGGGGTGGTTAAGTTCCGGCCGGACGAACAATCCGGATTTTCAGTGACGGACAGCGTTACAGAGATGCTGGACGGATCTGTGGATATGCTGTTCCTGTGCAGCCCGAACAATCCCACGGGAAGGACTGTAAGTGCTGATGTCCTGAAAAAAATCGCAGAAAAATGTCTCAGAAACAATATCATATTTGTGTGCGATGAATGCTTCATGCCGTTTGTGGAGAACGCGGAACAGCTCAGCGTCCGTAACTGCTTTAATCAGAACGTCATTGTCCTGAAAGCGTTCACGAAAATCTGTTCAATGGCTGGAATACGGCTTGGTTACGCGGTTTTCGGCGACAGCGGGCTTGCAGATATGGTCCGGCGTACCGGTCAGTACTGGAGCGTATCCTCCCCGGCGCAGACAGCCGGATTTGCGGCATTGCAGGAGACCGGATTCATTGAGAGGACAGTGCGTTTTGTATCGGAGGAGCGGGATTTCCTTTTTCGGGAGCTGAAAAAAACCGGATTCAAAGTTTATCCGTCAGAGGCAAATTTTCTGCTTTTTCGCTGTGAACTTCCGCTCGACGTACTTTTGCTGAAAGAGGGTATAGCACTGCGGAACTGCCAGAATTACGACGGGCTTGGCGCAGGTTATTTCCGCACGGCAGTGCGGACGCACGAAGAAAATACCGCGCTTATTGAAGCATTGAGGAGAGTTGCGAATGGCTAAACCAATAATGATACAGGGAACTATGTCCAACGCCGGAAAGAGCCTTATAGCTGCGGCTTTGTGCAGGATATTCCGTCAGGACGGGTATTCAGTTGCCCCGTTCAAATCGCAGAATATGGCTCTTAACTCATATATAACCGCTGATGGTCTGGAGATGGGACGCGCGCAGGTGATGCAGGCGGAAGCGGCGGGAGTGGAGCCGTCGGTTCTGATGAACCCTATATTGCTGAAGCCTACGACCGATGTAGGCTCTCAGGTCATAGTCAATGGTAAAGTGCGCGGAAATATGCGGGCAATGGACTATTTCCGGCATAAGAAAGATCTGATACCCGATATACAAAAAGCGTATAACGAACTTTCATCTCAGCATGATATAATAGTCATTGAGGGCGCCGGGAGCGCGGCAGAACTGAATCTCAGGGCGGACGATATCGTCAATATGGGCATGGCAAGGCTTGCGCAGTCGCCCGTGCTTCTGGTGGGGGACATAGACCGCGGCGGGGTGTTTGCGCAGCTTCTTGGCACGCTCATGCTGCTTGAACCAAGCGAACGTGACATGATAAAAGGCCTTGTGGTAAATAAATTCCGCGGGGATAAGACCATTTTCCGCAGCGGTGTGGATATACTTGAGCAGCGCGGCGGCAAGCCCGTGGCGGGAGTTGTTCCGTATATCGACTGTGATATCGAGGACGAGGACAGTCTGTCGGGAAAGCTGCGCCGGAATGCTCCCGGTGGGATGATAGACATTGCAGTGATACGCCTGCCCAGAATTTCGAATTTCACGGACTTTGACGTGTTTTCCCAGTATGACGGCGTGTCTGTGCGGTATGTTTCAAAGCCTTCGCAGCTCGGAACTCCTGATATGATCATTGTCCCCGGTACGAAAAGCACGATAAGCGATATGAACTGGCTGCGCGGCTCCGGACTTGAAAGCGCGGTAAAAATCTGCGCCGGCAGCGGGATCCCCCTTTTCGGAATATGCGGCGGATATCAGATGCTTGGCGAGAGGATTTCCGACCCCGAAAACTCCGAGGGCGGAGGATCTGCTACAGGAATGGGGCTGCTCCGGTGCAGTACGGAGTTCTCCGCTGAAAAGAAACGCTCACGCACAACCGGCGTATTTTCGCAGGTGAACGGTGTTTTTTCCGGATTGACCGGCCTGGAATTTTCCGGCTACGAGATACACATGGGCAGCACTGATTCACAGGAAAAGCCTCTTCTGGACTGCGGCGGGGCTCAGAGCGGGAATATTTATGGTTCCTATATCCATGGCATTTTTGACGAGCCTTGTGTATGCGAATGTATCGTAAGAGCATTGTGCAGCCGCAAAGGCATTGTATACACCGGAGGAAAAACCGACCGGAAAGCCTATAAGGAGGCGCAGTATGACATTCTTGCCCGCGAGGTAAGAAACAGCCTTGATATGAAATTGATTTACAAAATACTCGAGGAGGGGATCTGATGGGACTTCTGCATATTTACTGCGGCGACGGAAAAGGAAAGACCACCGCGTCTCTGGGGCTTGCCATAAGGGCTGCCGGAGCGGGAATGAAAGTATGCTTTCTTCAATTCATGAAAGGCGGGGAAACTGCGGAGCTGAACACGCTGCGTCTGATTCCGGGGATCACCGTGCTGCGCTGTGACAGACAGTACCCGTTTTTCAGGAATATGACTTCCGGGGAGAAGAATGACATAACCAAGTGTCATGACGACCTGCTTCAGAAGGCGTTTGACGGCGGATTTGACATGGTGATACTTGATGAGTTCAACTGTGCATACAGATATGGACTGATGAACCGTGAGCGCGCACAGGAGCTTGTCCTGCGCGGCAGTGACGGCGCGGAGGTCGTATTGACAGGCAGGGATCCCGACAATTTATTTGTTGAGGCTGCGGATTATGTCAGTGAGATAAGATGCGTGAAGCACCCCTATCAAAAAGGAATTCCCGCAAGAAAGGGGATAGAATATTGAAGATGGAATATGTCCTGCCCGAGGATATTGAGAAGCGCAGTTTTGAAATAATCGAAAGCGAGCTTGGCAGCCGTGTGATTCCGGAGGATATAAAGCCGATAGTGCTGCGTGTGATACATACCACAGCGGATTTTGACTATTATGAGAATCTTTGTTTTTCGGAAAACGTTGTACAGAAAGCAGAGCAGGCATTCCGGAAAGGCGCTGTAATTGTCACTGACACGAATATGGCAAGGGCGGGTATCAATAAATCCGCGCTGAAAAAACTTGGCTGTGATGTAATGTGCTTCATGTCAGACGAGGATATCGCGGCAGACGCCAAATCCCGCGGGATCACACGCGCGGCAGCTTCAGTTGATAAGGCGGCGAAACTTGACAGACCAGTGATCTACGCAGTTGGAAACGCTCCCACAGCGCTCCTGCGTCTGCACGAGCTAATCCGGGACGGAAGCTTTGTCCCGGAGCTTGTGGCAGGGGTTCCTGTGGGATTCGTCAATGTGATCCATTCTAAGGAGCTGATTATGTCAGACGATGTTCCGTACATCGTTGCAAGGGGAAGAAAAGGAGGAAGCAATGTTGCAGCAGCCATAATCAATGCTCTTATGTATAGGCTCATTCAGAGATGACCAAGCGCTCTCAGGCCCGCCTGTTAAGCCGAACCGCTCTGCTGGTAAAGGCGCAGGTACGGTCTGGCGCTGCGAAAGCCTGAAGGAGGTTTTTAGAGGTTCCCTTATATCAGCTTCATAAGCTTGCAGTTTTCTATACCCGCGCTCCAGAATTCTGCGATGGGTATTCCCCTGACCTGACACACTATACTGGAATCCATAGCGCCATGCCCCACTATCAGCACATCTTTTCCCTGCTTTAACAATGGCTTTACCACCTGCTCAAGGAATTCTCCCGTCCGTGCGAAAAGCTGCTCAAAGCTCTCTCCGCCCTCTACCGGGGTCGTATACTTCTCAGGATTAAAAAACAGGTCGCCAACCGGAGAATCCGGGTCCTGAAAGCAGTTTTCCGTGCCCTCACAAACGCCGAAACTCATCTCCACAAGGCGGTTGTCCGTGATTATCGGAATATTCCTGCCGCGCAGCAGTATCTCAGCGGTCTCACGCGCGCGTTTCAGCGGAGAGCAGTAACACACGTCAAAGTGCACATCGGCGTACTCCGCGCGGGCTTTCTCGGCCATCAGCCTCCCGTCTGAATTGAGCGGGATATCCGTTCTTCCCTGAAGCTTGTGCAGCTCGTTCCAGTCTGTTTTTCCGTGTCTCATTATGTATAGCATTGCGGCCTCCGTTTCCTTTTCTACAAGTTGATTATAGCATATGTAATATGAATTGTCAATCATCACGGCACTTGAATTTTTCTTCGCATTGTGTTATAATTGTGTTATAATTTAATTGTAAAATCAAAAACGGCTGGTGATGTTTATGAAAATTCTGTTGATAGTGCTTCTCGCTCTTCTGGCGCTGATTCTTCTGCCGTTTCTGTTTCTCTTTGTATGCGGGCTTTTCGTGAATACAAGGAAGCAGTACGACCGCGACAGCAAGTTTTTCCGCGCGCTGCTCGACGAATCAACTACCGTGATCCTGTGGTGCCTCGGAGTGCGCTATAACATCGTCGGGGAAGAAAAGTTCCCGGCAGCGGGAAATTTCCTGTTCATCAGCAATCACCGCTCTAACTACGACCCTATCATACAGTGGACTGTTTTCAAGCGGTACAAGCTCTCGTTCGTTTCAAAGAAAGAGAACTTCAAAATACCCATGTACGGGCGAATAATACACCGCTGCTGCTTCATGCCGATCGACCGCCAGAGCCCCAGAAAGGCGATGGAAACAGTAAACCGCGCCGCAAAGCTCCTGACCGGAACGGAGAATTCTGTCGGCGTATATCCTGAGGGCAGACGCAGCAAGGAATGCAGGCTTCTGCCGTTCCACAGCGGAGTGCTGAAAATCGCGCAGAAAGCCGGAAAGCCGATAGTCGTTTCCACCATTGAGGGAACGGAGAATATTTTCCGGAACATCAGACGATTCAGAAAAACGACCGTCACAATAAAAATACTTGAAACAATAGACGCCGGCAGAGTGAAGTCTGAAAGGACCCCGGAACTCAGCGAGTACTGCGCCGGACTTATGAAAAAGGAGCTGGAACCATGAACTATGCATTATTTAACCCGCTTGCCGGAAACAAGACCTGCAGTGAGCAGTCCAGAAAGCTGAATGATTTCTACCCTCAGAACGAACTTACGTTCAAAAGCATGGCTGACATCAGTTACCCTGAATTCTTCTCAGCGCTCAGCACGGATGATAAGGTGATCGTCTGCGGCGGCGACGGAACGCTCAACCGGTTCGTAAACGACACAAGAAATATCGATATACATAACGATATCCTCTATTTTGCGGCAGGAAGCGGAAACGACTTTCTGCGCGACCTGGGAAAGGAAAAGGGAGAGCCGCCATTTAAGATAAACGAATATATAAGGGAGCTTCCGTCCGTTACAGTCAACGGAAATGAAACGCTGTTCATCAACGCAATAGGATTCGGCATTGACGGCTACTGCTGTCAGGTCGGCGACGAGATGCGAAAAAAGTCGAACGGCAAACCCGTGAACTACACCAGCATTGCAATAAAGGGGCTTCTGTATGATTTCAGGCCAGCCAACGCCGATGTTATCATCGACGGCGTGGAAAAGCACTACAAGAAAGTGTGGATAGCTCCAACAATGAACGGCAGATTTTACGGCGGCGGAATGATCGCTGCTCCCGCGCAGGACAGAAACGCCCCCGACGGAAAATTCTCGGTTGTCATCTGGCATGGCTCAAACAAGCTTAAAACACTGATGGTGTTCCCTTCCATCTTCAAGGGTGAGCATATCAGGCACAGCGAGTGCATCGACATCGTGAGAGCCGACAATGTTACCGTAAAGTTCGACAGACCCTGCGCCCTCCAGATAGACGGCGAGACCATTCTCGGTGTTACGGAGTACACCGCAAGGAGCAGCGCCGCAGTTAAGGCAGAGAAGATCGAGACCCAGAAAGCGTAAGTCTTGACAGAACTGCGGTAATAATATATAATATTGATATAAAACCACGGACATCATGGAGTATTTATATGTATATCAGTTTTGACTACTACCGCGTTTTCTATTACGTTGCCAAATACGGGAGCATATCTCAGGCGGCGGAAGCACTCATGAACAACCAGCCGAATATTTCCCGCACCATAAAGAACCTTGAAAGCGAGCTGAACTGCACTCTTTTCATACGCTCACGCAAAGGCGTAGAGCTCACGCTGGAGGGAGAAAAACTGTTCTCCCATGTTTCCGCCGCCGTGGAACAGATACAATACGGCGAAGAGGAGCTGTGCCTTGAACGCTCCCTTGCAAAAGGCGTGGTTACGATAGGCGCAAGCGAAATAGCGCTGCGCTGCTTTCTCCTGCCAATGCTTAAGGAGTTCCGGCAGAAATACCCCGGCGTAAGAATACGGGTTCTGAACCAGTCTACTCCACAGGCGATCTCTGCGCTGAAACACGGGCTGGTTGACCTTGCGGTAGTCACTACACCCACAAGCGACAACGAACTGATAATATCAAAAGAAATATCGGAGGTTCGCGAGATCCCTGTATGCGGAACCGCATTTTCAGAGCTTGCCGACAGGCAGATCACACTTGCGGAGCTCACACAATACCCGCTCATCTCCCTTTTTAAACAGACCAAAACCTATGAGATATACTCCGAATGGTTCCGGCAGAATAATTGCGTTTTCTCTCCGGATATTGAAGCCACAACGGCGGATATGATACTCCCGATGGTGAGCAATAATCTGGGAATAGGTTTTGTCCCGGAAAAGTTCCTGGAAAACTATCCAAGCCAGGGCGTAATACTGCTTAACATTAAGGAGAAGGTCCCCGCGCGTAAAATTTGCCTGCTTAAAAGCAAAAATCAATCTATGAGTACCGCCGGCCGGGAAATGGAAAGAATGATACTAAAATAAGGAAACTCTAAAAAACGGTACAAAAATGGTCAGTGCGCACCATCCCCGCTCACATGAGTTTTTCAGAAGCGCCATCAGGAAAAAGAATCCCCATGGCATCAGATTCCATGTGGGATCAGATCACATGGGTGAAATGATTATAGTCTTTCTTCCGCGTCTGGAAGCCAGGTCAACGGTCTGCTTTGTTCCTCCGGGCTTTCCATCGAACACGGCAACAAGCACATCGCACAGATCCACAAGGGCGGTATTGCGCTTCCTCATGCAGTCGGCGGTGTAGCTTTCGGACAGGCACATCACCTTGTCGCACCTGGATAAGATCTCACGATAGCGGCGCTGATCCACGGGCGTCCACCTGCTCTCCTGACCGCGGCATGGAACAACCGCAGTCAGCCTGACCTCCGGGTGAGCGCCGCGCAGCTCCAGAACTGCCTCGGCACACCAGATGTCCACGCCAAGCGCCATTCCGCTGTAAAACTCAGTCGCCCCGTTTTCATAGAGCTTTTCTATCTGCTTTGAAATACGGCATTTCAGGTCAGCGCACATAGGGTCGTCCTCGCTGAAAAAAGGAAGCTTCTGTGGGCGGTAGCCTGTAAACGATACTCTGTACATATTTTCACCCCTCCGTGAATGTTATCTATATTGTACCATATTCAATGCCAAATGTCAAGCATAAATTTTCACTTTTTTTGTTTTACTGAACGCGCACTTAAGGAAACCTTTAAAACCCGGTTTGAAGAAGCAAGCGGTGCGCTTACACATTTTCACTCAAACAAGTTTTTTAGATGTGACCATAATAAAAAAAAAGCCCACCACTATTGCGGTGAGCCTTTTTTATTATGGA
The DNA here is from genome assembly GCA_934481355.1 of uncultured Oscillospiraceae bacterium. Taxonomy (GTDB): domain Bacteria; phylum Bacillota; class Clostridia; order Oscillospirales; family Ruminococcaceae; genus CAG-115. The sequence goes on from CAKSPH010000002.1 coordinate 52,990, forward strand.
ATCAAATTACTTTCTGGACTTCTTAGCGATGAGCATTACGCCGCCAGCTACAACAGCAGCGCCAACAGCGCCAGCTACGCCGGCAACACCAGTGTCAGGAGAGCCCTTGCCGTCCTCAGCAGGAGCAACTACCTCAACAGTGGTCTCCTCAACGGTCTCAGCGTCAGCGGTAGCAGTCTCGGCAGTAGCAGCGTCAGCAGTAGCAGCCTCGGCAGTTGCAACAACAGCCTCAGCGGTTGAATCAGCAGAAATAGCTACAACCTCGCCGGTAACCTCAGCGGTCTCAGCAGAAGCAGCTACAGCAGTGGCAGCCATTGCAGCAACAACAGCAGCGGTAACAACAATCTTAGAAATCTTCATGATAAGTACCTCTTTTGTTCAAATATTTATCGGTTTTTCACCGATATTTCTTTTTACGGTTTGTATTTTATCACTTTTTTTCGAGATTGTCAAGCATTTTATCCAAAAAACAAATGTGTAAATTATACAAAACTCATAAACTTTCGGCTTGCTTTTTTCATGCCCAAAAGTTGAAAACTCCAAAAACTCCCAAAAGCAGAATAGCAGCGGCACACAATCACAGCCGCAGCGACTATTCCGTGAATGTGCCGCCTGTCGCCACCGGGACTCCGGCTCCCGACACATCCTGACCGTGATTTTCTGCGCCGCCCTTCCGGCCGGGAATCCCATCGCGAACACCGGAATACCAGGAAACGCCAGATAAATCAGCACAAAAATATCCCGGCGCCGCTTGTCAAACGGCGCCGGTGCGATGTCTCTTTGGGTCGGCTGGCTTGTCAGTCGATATCAGCCGCAATGTCGATGTTTTCACCTGTAAGTCCTATGTAAGCCCCATCGCCTGCCTCGCTGGCGTCCTTATGCGCAAGAAGCCACTTGTTGCAGGCCCTGAGCCATTTGTCCTCGTCGTTCTTTGCCGTGATATTCGGCAAAGCGCCGTTTGTTCCCTTCGGGAGCGCGATAACTACCTTAAAGCCGTCACCCTTCTTCGCACTGCACGGAGCATAGTGGAGGGTAGTCCCGTAAACCTCTACCACCTGACCTGCGCTTGCCCTGAAAGCCTTTACCTTTGAAGTGTCAAGCTTGCCGTCTGCGATATCGTCAGCCTTTGCAACAAGCAGAATGAAGTCGCGCAGACCGATGTTGAGCTCGCTGTCGCGGTGGTATTCGAGGCAGTTCAGTTTTGTGTTGTGGCCGTTGCACCAGCCGAGCTGTATGGGCATTCCGCCGTATGCGTTGTTCTGCAGCATTCCGAAAACTGCCGTGCTCTCAAGAGATGCCTCGCTCATAACGTACTCAACGCCGTCCGGAAGCGGAGTTGTTTCGTCGAGCGCCTTTAAAAGACATGAGGTGTCATATCCCCCGAGTACCTTTCCATAGGGGGCAAATTCCTTGTCAAGAACTGAATAGATCTTCATTTTATAGCGTCCTTTCGTAACTTGATTTGCTATATTAGATGATACCACAAATCCGGCATTTTGTCAACAGGGAACCTCTAAAAACCGGTTTGAAAAAAGAAGACGGGCATAGTGCGCCGAATGCTAGGAGGTTTAAAGAAGCAGGCGGTATGCTATATACATTTTCACTCAAACAAGGTTTTTAGAGGTGACCATTTCTTCTTCGGCATGACATTTGACACATTAACCGAAAAATGATATAATCAGTCAGGGAAGGGAAAAACTCACCCTAAAAGGTGATGACAGAAAAGCGGAGTCATGGTACAATAATTAACGAGGTGAAATAATGGGAGAGTATGTCAGACCGGCGGCCGCATTCAGAAAGCTGGACGCAGCCAGGCTCCTGAAACAGGGAGTTTACATCTACGGAAGCTCCGGCTTCGGAAAAACCGAGCTTATAAAACAGTACCTGAAAAATCAGAAGTACATATATATACCCTGCACGCAGGACAACTGTGACCTTTCAGTGATCCCGGAGAACTGCACGGACGCCGTTGTGATTGATAACGTTAACGCCATTCAGAGCACCGAGCTCAGGGGCGATATCATTTCGCTGTTTTCCAGGCTTCACTGCTGGATAATCGTTTCCGGCAGAAGCAGAATGCCGAGCTGGCTTTTCGATACATTCATCAGGCGCAGCATGATGCTGATAACTGAAGAGGACATAGCCCTGACGCGCAGCGATATCGACAAATATATGCGCTCATCCGGACTTATCCTGAGCGAAAAGGAGCTCAGCTATCTGTACAAGTGCAGCTATGGAAACCTCATCGGCGTCAAATACACTGAGCAGTGTATGCTCTCAGGCGCCGCCCTTGACGAAGAGCTTTATCAGAAAAACATAGTCATCGTCATGAGATACTTCGAAGAAACGATCGTTGGCGCCCTGAATACAGAGGTCACGGAAATGCTGCTTAAAGTCAGCATTCCGGACGATTTCACGCAGCAGCTCGCGGTTATGCTCACCGGAAACACCGGGATATCCCGCGTTATTGAGCTGGCGATGGACTCCGGCAATTTTATGACGAAATCCGGCGACGTGTATACTATCCGTGCGGAATTCCTCGGCACGCTGCGCAACAAGGCGCTGAAGGAATACCCGCTCGAGGAAATAAAGCAGTACGCGCTTCTTGCGGGCGCTTACTACGAATCCAACAACGAGGACAACAAGGCGCTGGAGCTTTACGCGAGATACGGAAGCTCCAGCCGGATAAAGGAGCTGCTGCTGCGTAATTCCCGCAAGAACGCCGAATCCGGCTATTACATCGAGATGAAAAAGTACTACCTCATGCTTTCGGAGAATGATATCGCAAGCTCTGTGTATCTGATGTCGGCAATGTCGCTTTTGTACTCGATGATGATGGATTTTGAAAAGAGCGAATACTGGTATGAACGTCTGGCGCAGTACCGCGACGCGTCCACCGGCGCAAAAAAGCGGGAGGCGATAGCCCAGATAGCCTATCTCGACATTACACTGCCCGGGCGCGGCAGCAAGAATATCCTGGAAATAATCAGGAGCTGCTATACGCTGCTGAAAGACCGCTCTATCCCGGTGCCGGAGTTCTCACTTACAAGCAACCTGCCATCGATAATGAACGGAGGAAAGGACTTCTGCGACTGGAGCAGGCGCGATAAGGAAATAGCCGCATTCGCCGGAAAACTGATATGCAATTTTCTCGGGAAATACGGCGTAGGTCTGGTGAACGCCGCCCTCGCCGAAAGCTATTTCGAAAAAGGCGGCGATCCATACGAGATCCTTGCGATGTCCACATCGGCAAAGCTGGAAGCGGAAGCAGGCGGCAAACTGGAGCTCCGCTTTGCCGCAACCGCCGTAATGATAAGGCAGCACCTGATCCTTGGCAATCCGGACGCCGCCAGGGATCTGCTGAACTCCTTCGAGCGCACGGTAAAGGCCGAGAAAATGCGGAAGCTCCAGCCGTCAATAGACGCCATGCGCTGCCGTATCGCGCTCATGGACGGCGAAGCAGGCATAGTTGAAAAGTGGCTCAGCGGTGCGCCGGATGAAAACGAAGGGTTCATTGCATTGGACCGCTACCAGTATCTCACCAAAATACGCTGCTATATCCGTTACGAAGAGCTGGCAAAGGCATATTCACTGATAACCTCCATGAAACTCTACGCTGAGAAATGCGACCGCAAGTTCATATCCATGGAGGTCTCGCTTCTGGAGGCGATAGTAAAATTCCGCCGCGACGCCGACTGGAAAGAGGAATTCATAAAAACTCTGGCGCGGATATGCGAGTACGATTTTGTCCCGATAATTTCCCGGGAGGGCGCGGCATTATTCCCGCTTCTTAAAGAGTGCCGCAGCGAGTGCGCCGCCGACAGGCGAATCAATGCAAAGTGGTTTGAAAAGGTGCTCACCGAGACCGGAAGAGTCGCGCGCAGATACCCTCTGTACCTCAAAACGGACGCAATAAGCGCGGCTGAAATATCGCCCATTGATATCCGCATACTGTCCTGCCTTGCGGACGGACTGTCGGTCCAGAAAACCTCGGAGTTGCTCGGTATAAAGTTTGAAACGCTGAGGTCAAGGATAAAAGAGCTGTACCGGAAACTCAATGTGAAAAACAAGACAGAGGCAGTCATTATGGCGCGCGAAATGAAGCTTATCTGACGAATAAAGCAACTCACCCAAAAAGGTGATGACAATTCTCCCGAAAAGTGCTAAAATCTATTTCAGCCGGCTGGTTTAGGTTTAAATATTTGAAGGAGAAGATTTTATGAAGAAGATCATCGCAATCGTACTCATGGCAGCAGCCATGATATGCTGCACCGCCTGCGGTCTTGACATGAGCAAGGTCAAGGGAGAATGGACGCTTTCATCTGTCGGCGGGAAATCCGTTGAACAGATAGCCGAGGAACAGGGAGTCCTGCCGGTTCAGGTGTCAATGAACGGCACTTTGTCCGACGATTCCTTTACTATGGCAAACGCGGTGAATACCGTCAGCTACAAGATCCAGGTAAAGAGCAACGGATTTGAGTGCCTTGACGACTCCAACGCCATTGCTTTCAGCGTTACATACGATAAGGACAGCGACACTCTCAGCTTTGCAATGGACTCCGGCTCAGGGGCTGTCACCTACGTTATGAAGCGCGGCACCGCAGACCTCACTATCCCGGAGGATATCGGCTCCACTGCTGAATCCGGCGGCGAATATTCCGCTGAGGAATACTACACCGGCGAGGCTGAATAAGTACAATCCCGCTTTATGATAGCTCTGTTCAATCATTTGCAAAACCGCTGTATCGTTGGATACAGCGGTTTTGCATCTGATAACCTCTAAAAACCTACTTCACGGCAGATTTCCATGGCTTACCAGAAAAAATCGTTTCGCTCCTTATTCCAAGAAACGTCGCTTCGCTCCTTATTCATCATCTGCTCCGTGGTCATATCTTGAAACACACAGTAAACGCATTATCCGCCTGCGGCAGAAAACGCTGCGGCTGATACTAATTCCAGAACCACATCTGCTCGTATCCCGGTTTTTAGAGGTTACCAATACTTTTTCTTGCTTTGTCCAATATCTATTGCAGCACTATGATAAATCTGATTTCCCCATCTACTCTCCATTTGACTTTTTTGCCAAAAAGGTGTATAGTATATTATGGGAATCTTTAAAAAACGGTTTGAAAAGGAAAAACGGGTAGGGTGCGCCGAATGCGAAGAAAGCCGACGAAGTAAGGCTGTATGCCTTACGAGGAGGTTTTCTGAAGCAGTCGGTGTGCTATACACATTTTCACTCAAACAAGGTTTTTAGAGGTGACCTTATGTATACATAGAACCTCTTTCAGAAAAAAGGAGAATAGCATTGAATATAATTATAGTAGGCTGCGGCAAGGTCGGGCAGGCGCTCGCCGAGCAGCTCAACGACGAGGGAAACAACATAACCGTCATAGATACCGTCCCGGAAAAGGTCAACGACGTATCCAGCCGCTACGACGTAATGGGAGTAGTCGGCAACGGAGCCACACACCTTATCCAGCAGGAGGCAGGGATAGACCACGCCGACCTGCTGATAGCCGTTACGGGCTCCGATGAGCTGAATCTGCTCTGCTGCGTTATAGCGAAGAAAGCCGGAAACTGCCATACCATCGCCCGCGTCAGAAGCCCGCAGTACTCCACCGAAGCGGCATTCCTGAAGGACGAGCTGGGGCTCGCCATGGTAATAAACCCCGAGCAGGAGGCCGCCCGCGAAATAGCCCGGATACTGCGCTTCCCGTCCGCGATGAAGATAGACACATTCGGCAGGGGCAGGGTCGAGCTGCTGAAATTCCGCGTGCCGGAAAACAGCCCGCTTGTAGGCTGCGCGGTCAAGGATATAGTTGCAAAGCTCCACTGCGACGTACTGGTCTGCACGGTAGAACGCGGCGATGACGCCTACATACCCAAGGGCGATTTCGTCTTTGAGGAAAAGGACGTCATCTCCATCGTTGCGGCGCCGCGCAAAGCGGCGGAATTTTTCCGGAAAATACGCTACAAGATGAACTCCGTCAAGGACGTAATGATAATAGGCGGCGGCGAGATAGGCCACTACCTCTGCGAACAGCTCATCCGCTCCGGAATGTCCGTCAAGATAATCGAAAAGGACCCCAGGCGCTGCGAAGAGCTCTGCGCCATGCTGGACGGAGTGACAATCATAAACGGCGACGCCAGCGACCAGAATATCCTGCTTGAATCCGGACTGGAACACACCGAGGCATTCGTCGCCCTGACAAACCTCGACGAGGAAAATATCCTGCTCTCGCTCTTCGCAAAGAGCGCCAGCCACTGCAAACTTGTCACCAAGATAAACCGTATCGAATTCGACAACGTGATAAATCAGCTCGACCTTGATTCCACCATATATCCGAAAAACGTCACATCGGACAACATCGTGCGCTACGTCCGCGCTATGAGGAGCTCCATCGGCAGCAACATGGAGACCCTCTACAACATCATCAAGGGTAAGGCGGAGGCCGCGGAGTTCATCATCAAGGAGCAGTCCGCGGTGCTGGATACCCCGCTGATGGAGCTGAAGCTCAAGCCAAACGTGCTTATCGCCGCGATACTCCGCGACAAAAAGGTAATGATCCCCAGAGGTCATGACACCCTCCGGATAAACGACGCGGTAATAGTCGTATCCAGCCGCCTGGCTCTTCACGATATAACCGATATAATCAACTGACGGAGCGCGCTATGAATTACAGAATGATAACTTACGTCCTCGGCTGGATAATGATATTTGAAGGACTGTTCATGACGGTGCCGACAATAACCGCCGTAGTTTACGGCGAACCCGTCCTGTGGAGCTACCTCATGGTTCAGAGCGGCTGTATGCTCATTGGCGGGCTGATAGTCATGAAGAAGCCGAAAAACAGCCATCTCTACGCCCGCGAGGGTGCAGTTATAGTCGCGCTGAGCTGGATAGTGCTCAGTGCTTTCGGGGCGCTTCCGTTCGTTCTCTCAAAGGAGATACCCGGCTATATCGACGCCCTGTTTGAGACCGCCTCCGGATTCACCACCACCGGCGCCACGATACTTTCAGACGTGGAAATAATGTCCCACGCCTCCCTTATGTGGCGGAGCTTCACCCACTGGGTCGGCGGCATGGGAGTGCTGGTTTTCGTTATGGCGTTCCTGCCGCTGTCCGGCGCGCAGAATATGCACATCATGAAGGCGGAGAGCCCGGGGCCGTCAGTCAGCAAGCTGGTTCCCCGCGTAAGGACTACCGCGCTGCTGTTGTACTCCATATACCTCGTACTGACGGTAATTGAATTCGTAATGCTCCTGTTCGGCGGCATGACCGTGTTTGAGGCGATCAATACTACCTTCGCGACCGCAGGCACCGGCGGCTTCGGTATATACAACTCCAGCATGGGAGGATTCTCGCACTACTGCCAGATAGTCGTGACCGTATTCATGATACTGTTCGCAACTAACTTCAACAGCTTCTTCTTCATTATAACCGGAAAGCTGAAAGAAGCGTTCAGCGTTGAAGTCCGGATGTTCCTCATAATTATCGCGTCGTTTACCACGATCATAACCCTGAATACGCTGAACCTGTTCGGAAACCCCGGCGACGCCCTGCGTAATTCAGCATTCACAGTGGCTTCGATAGTTTCCTCCACTGGATTCTCCACCGTGGATTTCAACCTATGGCCGGAGCTCTCCCGGACGCTCATTATAATACTGATGTTCATAGGCGCCTGCGCCGGAAGCACCGGCGGCGGAATGAAGGTCTCCAGAATAATCATACTGTTCAAGGGCATGGCAAAGGAGCTCCAGACGATGGTTCAGCCCCGCCAGATAAAGAAGATAAAGATGGATTCCCACATCATCGACCACGAAACGGTGCGCTCCGTAAACGTCTATATGGTCGCGTATATGATGATATTCATTATCTCCGCGATAGTCGTTTCCTTTGACAACCACGACCTTATCACCACGTTCACATCTGTCGCGACGACAATGAACAACACAGGCCCCGGTCTGGGTCTGGTCGGACCTACCGGAAATTTCGGGTTCTTCTCCGCGCAGTCGAAGATCGTCCTGATATTCGATATGCTCGCCGGCAGGCTGGAACTTTTCCCGATGCTGCTGCTGTTCACTCCAGGCACATGGAAGAAATAAACCAGTCCGCTGATAAAACACAACAGGCTGCCGACAGCCCTCGCCCCGGGGACTGTCGGCAGCCTGTATTGATTTTTTATCCGTTTTGTGCTATCATATAGAAAAGGAGGCGGTAATATGAACGACATGAAGCTGAGCTACTTCACCAACGACGAGAGCTTTCCGCTGTTCGTGCAGTTCGGCGGACATGATGTCCCGCTGTTTATTCACGGTCACGAGGACTTCTACGAGCTCGTGACGGTCATGGACGGAAGCGCCATGCACATAGTGGACGGCGAGCGCAGCACCATCAGCAAAGGGGACGTTTTCGTCATAGGCAACGGGATCTCCCATGGCTTTGACGAAACTAAAAATCTCCGTATCTGCAACATCATGTACCGCCCGGAAATGCTCTTTTCCGGAGATCTGGACATTCGCCGGCTCCCGGGATTCCATGCGCTTTTTCTGCTGGAGCCGTACTTCAACAGCACCCAGCACTTCCAGAGCCGCCTGAAGCTCACACCGGCGGATTTCCAGCTCATACAGCCGCTTCTTGACACCGCCGAGCGCGAGTACACCTCAGACAAGCCCGGAAGCCGCACGATGGTGCTCTCCTGCGTAAGACAGCTTGCCGTGATACTCTCCCGGCTGTACGAAACTCCCACGAAGCCCAGGGAAATAACCGGAATAGCGGACGCCGCCGCATTTATGGAAACAAGCTTCGCCGAAAACATATCCATCTCAGACGTGATAGAGCGCTCTCATTATTCGCAGAGGCACTTTATACGTCTGTTTTCCGCAGCCTACGGAATGACCCCTCAGCGCTACCTGACAGATGTCCGCATACGTCATGCCGGGGCTCTGCTTCGCGACAGCGGGCTTTCAGTTACGGAAATTGCAATGCGGTGCGGATTCGACGACTCCAACTATTTCAGCCGTATCTTCCGAAAGTACACCGGAACATCTCCCAGCGAATTCCGAGGGAATCGATAAAAATAGGGGGGGCAGGAAAACCTGCCCCCTTTTTATTACTTTATATACTCTTTCAGCGCGGATATAAGCGCGTCAATCTCCCCGTCCGTGCCTATCGTGATACGCAGGCGGTTGTCAATGCGCTTCTTTGAGAAGTACCGCACATAGATATCCCTGGTTTTCAGGAACTCCTGAATGTCCTTCGCACGGAACTCCGGGTGCTCTGCGAACAGGAAGTTCGTGCTGCTGTCCTTCACGTCGAATCCCATCGCGCGGAGCTCCTTTGCGAGCCTCTCGCGGGTCGCCACGACCTTCTGCACAGTCGTGCGGAAATACTCCTCGTCCTCTACGGAAGCAACGCCGGCGGCTATCGCAACGCTGTCCAGCGGGTAGGAATTGTAGCTGTCCTTTGCCGCAAACAGCGCCGAGATTATGTCCGCATTGCCCAGCGCGTAGCCTATTCTCATGCCCGCCATGGAGCGCGACTTGGAGAATGTCTGAACCACCACCAGATTCTCGTATTCCTTTAACAGCGGCACCGCGGAAGTCCCGCCGAAATCAACGTAAGCCTCGTCCGAGATAACAACGCTGTCCGGATTCGCGTCCAGTATCTCCCGCATGAAATCCAGACCCCTGCCGATACTTGTGGGAGCGTTCGGATTCGCGATGACTACGCCGCCGTTCGGGCGCTTGTAGTCCGCCGCGCTGATGTTGAAGTCCGCGTCCACCGGAATGGTCTCATACGGAATGCGGAGCATATCGCACCAAACCGGGTAGAACGAGTATGTAATGTCCGGGTATATAACCGGCCTGTCCGAGTTGAAGAACGCCCGGAAGCACAGCGCCAGAACATCGTCCGAGCCGTTGCCAAGGAACACGTTCTCCCTTTTCAGCCCGAATCTCTTCGCGAGGGCCTCCGCAAGTGGTCTTGCGTTCGCGTCCGGGTACTTTTTCAGGCTTCCCCCGCGGAACTGCTCTATCGCGCGGAGCACTCCCGGAGCGGGCGGATACGGATTCTCATTCGCGTTCAGCTTGATGAAATCGGTCTTGTCCGGCTGTTCGCCCGCGACATACGGCTCTATCTTTATCAGATTATCTTTCCAGCTCATATTAACTCCTTTAAACAAAAACGGCAGATGACCCTGAGGTCACCCGCCGCCTGGTTTTACCTTTGCTTTGGATCAGTCAGCGTCGTCCTCATCGAGTTCGAACTCAAGATGGGAGCCGCAGTTAGGACAATCCAGCGTATTGTTCTGAGCCTGATCATAGTCGAAACGGATCGTGTTGCCGCAGTTGGGGCAGGTCGTCTCGTACATTCCGTCGAGGTCGTCTTCAAAGTCCTCGTCGTCATCGTAGTCGTCCTCGTCCTCAGTGCCGTAAACCTCGTCCTCAAGGTCGCATACGCTCTCCTCCAGGTCTGTTACAACGTCTGCAACATCGTCCAGCTCTTCATCGACCTCATTGAGATTTTCAGCGATATCGCCGAGAACGTCAATGACAGCGGCAAGTATCTTGCCCTCCTTGGTGGTTTCGTCGAGAGAAAGACCCTCTGCAAGACCCTTGATATAAGATACCTTTTCACTGATAGTCATATTGAACCATCCTTTCGTGTCGTCCGAATAATATCCAAAGGGAATGGAATTACTTTACACGCTCCATGTATTCGCCTGTTCTTGTGTCGATACGGATGAACTCGCCCTCGTTGATGAACAGCGGAACGCGGATCTCAGCGCCGGTCTCGAGCGTAGCGGGCTTGGTTGCGTTTGTAGCAGTGTTGCCAGCGAAGCCGGGGTCGGTCTGTGTGATCTGGAGCTCAACGAAGTTCGGGGGCTCTACGCCGAATACCTTGCCCTTGTAGGACAGAACCTTACATACCATGTTCTCCTTAACGAACTTGAAGTTGTCGCCGACATCGGAAGCGTTAACCGGAACGTCCTCGTAGGTCTCGGAATCCATGAAGTGATAGAGCTCGCCGTCGGAGTAGGTGTATTCCATATCCTTTCTCTCAACGTAAGCGGTGGGGAACTTAGCGGTGGGGTTGTAGGTCTTTTCTACAACGGAGCCGGTAATAACGTTTCTCACCTTTGTTCTTACGAACGCTGCACCCTTGCCGGGCTTAACGTGCTGGAACTCGATGATCTGCATTACGTTGCCGTCTTCCTCGAATGTCATGCCGTTTCTGAAATCTCCTGCTGTGATCATAGTAGGGAACCTCCAAATTAGTATTAGTATTCATGCGGCGCCCGTCTCAAAATAATCCGCGCCGTTTATCCGGAGGGTACCCTTTTTCTGGAAAGCCCGTCCGTATAATCTTATCTATATTATTCTAACCTATTTCGCCCGATTTTTCAAGCCCTTTTTAAGAAAATTTTGAAAAATTATATGTGAATAAGGTTTTTTGTTGATTTTGTGAGAACGTCGCAGCCATTTTCTGTAACAACTACCATATCCTCTATTCTCACGCCGAACTTCCCGGAGATATAAGCGCCGGGCTCCACTGTGACTATCATGCCGGGCTTCAGCATTGAGCGGCTGCGCTGCGAGAGCGTGGGCTGCTCGTGTATCTCCAGCCCGACGCCGTGACCCAGACCGTGCCCGAAATACTTGTCATAGCCGCCCCATGCCGCCAGAGTCGCCCTTGCAACGCTGTCAACGACCTTGCCGTTTATTCCGGGCTTCACCGCCTTGATACCGTCGAGATTCGCGTAATACACCGCGTTGTAGAGCTTCTCCATCTCCGGGGAGACCTGCCCTACCGCGAGGGTCCTCGTCATATCGCTGTGGTAGCTGTCCACCACCGCGCCGAAATCCAGCGTCAGGAAGTCGCCCTCGCAGAGCTTCTTATCCGTTGGAACGGCGTGCGGCGAAGCGGAATTTACACCGGACGCCGCGATGGTTTCGAACGACAGGTCGTCCGCGCCGCAGTCCATCATGTAGTAGTTCAGCAGAGCCGCGACCTGCTTTTCGGTCATGTCCCGGCTGATGTTGTCGATGAGCCGCTCGAACGCCCTTTCCGCAATGCGCTGCGCCTTGACGATGAGCTCGACCTCTTCGCTGGACTTGATTATGCGCATATCCCAGATGAACTGCGAAAGCTCCGGCGAGGGGTCAAGCTCCACGAAATGGAGCTTCTCGCGGTAGTCCGCGAACTCGGTCAGGGTCATGTAGTCGCTCTCCAGCATGAGGGAGCGGATATTGTGCTTCAGCAGCAGCTCCGAAAGCTGGGTTTTCATGTCCTCCAGCAGCATAACGCGGCAGTCGGTGACGCGCTGCTTTGCCTTGTCGAAGTAGCGTGAATCTATGATAAGATATCCCTGCTCCCTTGTCACGAGGATAACTCCCGCCGATGACTTGAATCCGCAGAAATACCGCCTGCTGACGTCCGATGTGATGAGCGCCGCGCAGTTATCCGCCGGAAGCATTTTCTGGAGCCGCTCGATATTATTCATCTGCGCCTCCCAGAATGTTGTCCAGGGCATACAGCGCAAGAATGTAGCTGAAGCTGCCGAAGCCCGCGATGGTGCCCCTGCATACCGGCGCGATAACGGAATTCTTGCGGAATTCGTCGCGGCCGTTAACGTTGGAGAGGTGTACCTCGATTACCGGTATCCTTATCGCCGAAATGGCGTCCCGGATAGCGTAGCTGTAATGCGTGTAGGCTCCCGCGTTGAGGATAACTCCCGCGCAGTCCTTGCGTGATTCGTGCAGCCTGTCGATGAGCGAACCCTCGGAATTGCTCTGGAAGAACACCGGCTCGTATCCCATGGAGCGCGCCTTTTCATCTATCATGTCGTTGATGGAGTTCAGCGTTTCATGACCGTAGATATTCGGCTCGCGCTCACCAAGAAGGTTGAGGTTCGGACCGTTCATAATAAGTATTTTCTTCATATCATTACCCCTGTAAAATCATTTGCCGCGGTTACGCGCGTTCAGTTCAAGAATCCGCCTGTAACCCGCGTCCGTGGAAGCCCACTTTTCCTCTACCGCCTTTTTCTGCTCCGGCGTGCCATATTCAAAGTAATAGTTGTCGAGGAACTCCTGACCGATAGTCACCGGGACTTTATGCGGCTTCACTGGCATATCAGCCGGGAAATACAGCCGCTTCATCATTTCGGTGATCTTCGCGGATTCCTCCGGGGTGAAATCGACGGTTATATTCCGCACATGCCTGCTGTTGTCCAGAATCTCGAAAACCAGGTCTACACTTGCCTTAAGCTTCATCTGTTCGCTGGAACGCTTCGGATCCACCAGGCTGAACTCATAAACGATATCGTACCGCCTGACCTCCTGACCGCCGACAACCAGCCTGCCGTCTTCCAGCATTGGCTTTGACATGTCGAGCGCCTGCCTGTTCCAGCCGATGAACACGTACATTGCGTTGTCCATGATCTTCTTGTCGGCAGTTACCCAGAATGAAACCCCGCGCTGAAACGCATAAACATCGACAAGCTCGCTGACCTGAAAGCCGTTCTCCGCGACTCTCTGCAGCGAAAGCCCCAGCCCGTGCATCAGATAGTCCCTGTGCTTAAACGGGATATTGCGTTTGTATTTTCTGACGAAATCACTGCCGGACATGTCGCTGTCAAGGTCCTGCGCCATGCTGAGCAGCCTGTCACCCTCGTAGTTCACGCTTTGAGCGCACTCTATCGGTATTATCCCCGCCTCGCGGTAGAAATCGCACATAACGCCCTTGGCGAACTGATAATTAACGATATAGGCATTGCCGTTGTAAAACAGCCCCTGCTGTCCCTGGTGCAACCTGCGGGACATGGAGTGCTCCCCGCCTTCCATGCTGTCCTTTACGAGCATTTCCTCCACCTTTGGGATAAGATATGTCGTTATTGCGTCCTCTGCGGCGTTGAGCATGTGCTGCTCCCTGTCGCATGCCGTGATATAACACAGTATCTGCTGATTTATGCAGCGTATCACATCGCCGGTTTCCTGGCTCTGATATAGGCTCTGATATAGGCAGTCCATGTCCTCTCCTTTACAGCGATTCGAAGTAACGTTTCATCTCTGCCGCGTCCTCTGCCTGGGTGCCTGCGGATTCGCAGATTATCGACGGCTGCATTTTCCTGTCGTGTATCTCCTGCATGAGCGGCTGATATTCCGGGCCGAACTGCGTGTCCCCAAAGGTGAGATGCTTCTTCTCGCCGCCGTCCGTGAACTCTATCCGGCTGAAATGAATGTGCATATTGTTCAGGCGATCCGTGCCGAGCTTGTCCGCGATGAGATCGAGCATATGCGCGTAGTCCTCGCGGCAGGTGATGCCGCCGTGGGTGCGCGCGTAGAGGTGCCCGAAATCCACCGTCGGCAGGAATCTTTCGTCCACGCCGCACAGCTCCAGGACCTCCTCCAGCGTGCCGAGCTGGTTCACCTTGCCCATGGTCTCCGGGCAGATGATGATGTCGGAAAGCCCCTCGGAATCCAGACGCTCCTGCGCGATTCTGAGAGTGTCTTTAGCGAGTTCAGTAGCCTGCTCCCGGGTCATCTTGGAGCAGCTCCCGCTGTGCACGACTATCTTCCTAGCCCCCACAGAGTGAGCCGACTGCGCCGACTGGAGAATGTACTCAACGCTTTTCAGCCTCGTTTCCTCCGTCACGGAGGACAGCGAGATGAAGTAGGGCGCGTGGAGCGTTACATAAATTCCGTGTTCCTGAGCCAGCCCCGGCAGCAGCGCGGGAGTTTTCTCGGAAAGCCGCACTCCCCTGCCGCACTCTATCTCATAGCCGTTCAGCCCGAGCCCTTTCAGGTACTCCGGAAGCTGTTCGGGGAACCTGCGCTTTCCCCAGCTCTCGCCGTTTCCTCCCGGTCCGAATGAAATTCCCATTTACTTCTCCTCCAGCTTCGAATAATCCCTGTGGAACACAACGCTCTCAATACGGCGCTTCAGCCGGAACGTCCACGTCTTTTCAAGGTGGAACGGCTCCACCAGCACGGTGCGTATACCGGCGAGATTCCCCGCCATAACGTCTGTGAAGATCTGGTCGCCCACAACCAGCGCCTCGGATTTCCTGACGCCCATAGCCTTAACGGCGCGGTTCACGCCGAAGGTCAGCGGCTTTGCGCCGTTGGCTGTGAACTCCAGCCCCAGCATTGCCGCCAGCGGAGCCACGCGTCTGTTCGTGTTGTTGGACACCACGCGCATTTTCACGCCAAGCCCGCGCATTTTGTCGAGCCATTCGTTCACGCCGTCCTCGGCGGCGGGATTGCCGTGCATGGAGAGTGTGTTGTCCATATCAAGGACGAGCGCCTTAACTCCGTTTCTGCGCAGGAAATCCTCGTCTATCTGCAAAACGCTTTTCAGCCAGAAGGTCGGCTTAAACAGCATGAGTTTCCTCCTCAAAAGACAATTAAACCGGACAGGAGCCCTGCCCGGTTCAACCGTTGTGTTTTAGTCGCACTTAGTTCAGTAAAATCAGAACTTGCGCTTACGAGCAGCTTCGGACTTCTTTTTACGTTTTACCGAAGGCTTTTCGTAATGCTCTCTTTTACGAACTTCAGCAAGAACGCCGTCCCTTGCGCATGAACGCTTGAACCGCTTGAGTGCGGTGTCAAGAGATTCATTTTTGCCAAGACGAATTTCTGCCATCTATATTTCCCTCCCTTTGCCATAAGGCATAGGTTATCTACATTTTATAGTAGTTATACAAAAAGTATATAAATAATTATATCGCAAACACCCTGTTTTGTCAAGCAGTTATCCAAAATTTATACGTTTTTTTGAATTTTCGTGATTTTGCACAATTCAGCAAGACGCTTTCAGGATATTTTGCAGTATACAATTATTCCTTGATAAGGTGAGATATGTCAACCGGAGTACCGTCCGCCCAGAGGCGCTCAAGCTGGTAGAAGTCGCGGGTCTCCTCAAGGAAAACGTGCACCATAACATCGTAATAGTCAAGGATTATCCACGTCTGGCTCTGGTAGCCCTCAATGCTCTTGGGCTTCACGCCCTTTTCGCCGAGCTGGTATTCCACCTCGTCAGCCAGCGCCTTTACCTGTGTTGTGCTGGAAGCGGAAGCTATAACGAAGTAATTCGCGAGGATAGTGAGGTCCTCGACCCTGATAGCGTTTATCTTGATAGCTTTCTTGGAATCAAGCGCTTTTACGGCAATTTCAAGTTCTTCTCTGTCTGTCATAAGATCTCCTTGTCCTTATTGTATCTGAGATAGTAGTTGTATGCTTCAAAGGTATAATGCGGGATATGTCCGCATTTGCGGCAGACGTCCATGATATTGTACGCAAGCGCCACCGCCATCGCCTTGTCAAGGTCGCCGCGGCATATCTTCCGGAAGCGGTCAACGTCCTTGTAGCTTCTCTCGGAGGATATCATATCCCCGAGATACACGATCTTTTCCAGCGCCGTCATTTTCGCGCAGCCTATCGTGTGGAAGCGTATGCCGGTCAGAATCTCCTCGTCGGTTATCCCCAGCCTGTCCCGGACGTAAGCCGCGCCCGCGACTGCGTGCCACAGCGCCGGAGTGTCCACCTCCGCCGGGTCGGGACGAAGTCCGCTCTCAACAGTCATCTGCTTCTGGCGCTCGGGAGTATCCTCTTTCATGATGTCATGCAGGAGCCCCGCGAGATAGCACCGCTTCTTGTCCGCGCCGAATCTCTCCGCAAGGTCGTAGCAGGCCTCCGCAACGTTCATGCTGTGGGTGAAGCGCTTCTTAGAGAGCCGCTCCCTTATGAGCTTCTCGTACTCGTCAAATTCCTTGTATCTGCTCAAAATACTGCCTCCGTCAAGCCTTGTACAATCCCTTTTCGCGGATATAGTCCGCAACTCCCTGCGGCACCATTCCGGAGATATCCCCGCCTGCCGCCGCCTTTTCGCGCACCTTGGTGGAGGACATCTCCACCACCTGCGTCGGGAGCACCTTTATCCTGCCCAGCTCGTTTGCGTACTCCATCATATCCGCAAGGCTGTCGCCGTCCCGCGCCGCCGCGCAGACCCTGACTTCCTTTAATATAGACTCGTACCTGTACCACTTCTCAAAGCTGAACAGCATATCCCCGCCGATCAGCAGGAAAAAGCTCTCGTCCGGGTAAAGCTCCTTCAGCGCGCGTATCGTGTTGATGGAATAGCTTGTCCCGCCGAGCCTTACCTCGATATCGCTGACCTCCGCCCCGGGAATATGCCCGAAAGCGCGGCGGCACATCTCCGCCCTGTCCTCGTATGGCAGGAGCTCCGTGTGCTTGTGCGGCGAAACGTAGGTCGGGATTATCAGCAATTTACGCAGCTTTAGCTGCTTCACCGCCTCCTCCGCGAGCCGGACGTGCCCGTTGTGCACGGGGTTGAACGCTCCGCCGAATATGCCGGTCTTTTTTACGCTGTCACTCAAGTTCTATCACCCGCTTCTTGGGGTCCTTGCTGCGGCGCCAGAGCACGAACTTCCTGCCGATGACCTGAACGACCTCGGATTTTGTGAGCTCCGCTATCTGGTCCGCCGCCTCGCGCGCGGTGAACTCGCAGTTCTCCTGGACGCCCACCTTGATGAGCTCGCGGCAGTTAAGAACATCGTCGAGCTGCTTTACGAGCTCCTCGCCGATGCCCTGCTTTCCTACGAAAAATATAGTATTGTAGCTCTGCGCAATGGAGCGCAGATGTGCCCTCTGTTTACTGGTCAGCATTAACCGAATTTCTCCTTTAAAATCTCCGCAAGCTGCTCGAAAGCCCTTGCACGATGGCTTATTCTGTTCTTCTCGTCCTCGTCGAGCTCCGCCATGCTCCTGTCATCGTCCACCATGAAGATGGGGTCGTAGCCGAAGCCCTTGCTGCCCGCCATCTCGTCGCCTATGTAGCCCTCGATGGTGCCGTTTACGGAATACTCGTCGTCCTCTGCATAGATGAAGTAAATGGAGCACACAAACCTCGCTTCGCGCAGGGGTCTGGATACTCCGTGCATCTCCTCCAGCACTTTTTCGCACAGCTCCCTGTCTGAGGCTCCCTCGCCGGCGTATCTCGCGGAGTAGATTCCGGGAGCGCCGTTCAGGAAGTCTATTTCAAGACCGCTGTCGTCTGCTATCGTCGGGAGCTTTGTTGCCTCGAAAACCGCCCGCGCCTTGATGTGGGCGTTTTCCTCAAAGGTATCGCCGTCCTCGATTATCTCGTCTGTGAAGCCTGCCTCACGCATTGATATTACGTCGAAGCCGTAGGGCTCCAGGAGCTTTCTGAACTCCCTTATCTTGCCCTGATTGTTTGACGCGATTATCAATTTCTGTCGGACAGGCAGCGGGGCGGCAGGTTTTTCTTCGCCGGATCTGTGAAGATGTTTCATAAAAATTCCTTTCCAAATTTATGCGCCGCAGCGGCGCAATTAATAGAATCCCCTGCGGGGAATTATTTACTCAAACAGAGCCTGAACATAATCCTCAGGCACGAACGGCTGGAGGTCGTCTATCTTTTCGCCGACTCCTACCAGCTTTACGGGTATGCCGAGTTCGTTCTTTATAGGTATTATTATACCACCTTTTGCGGTTCCGTCAAGCTTTGTCAGGACAATTCCCGTAATTTCAGCACTTTCACTGAAAAGTTTTGCCTGATTGACTGCATTCTGTCCAGTAGTCGCGTCAAGAACCAATAAAGTTTCAACGCACGCGTCCGGGACCTCCCGGGAAATGACGCGGGCTATCTTCCTGAGCTCCTCCATGAGGTTCTTCTTATTGTGGAGTCTCCCGGCGGTGTCGCAGAGGACAACATCGGCGCCGCGCGCCTTTGCGGCGGTCAGCGCGTCGAAAATCACGGCGGCGGGGTCGCTGCCCTCGCTGTGCTTTACTATCTCCACGCCTGCGCGGTCAGTCCACACGTTGAGCTGGTCGATAGCCGCCGCGCGGAACGTGTCCGCCGCCGCAACTATGACTTTCTTTCCCTGAGACTTTAAGTTCGCCGCCAGCTTTCCGATGGTGGTGGTCTTTCCCGCGCCGTTTACGCCGATGACCATGATAACGGAGGGCTTTGTGTCGAGCCTGAGTTCGTTTCCTCCGGTGAGCATTCCGGAGATGATATCCCGCAGGAGCTTCTTCACGTCCGCCGGGTCGGTGGCTCCGGTGCGCTTTACCGCCGCGCGGAGCTGGTCGCATATCTCCATGGAGGTCTCCGCGCCGATATCGGAGAGTATCAGCGTTTCCTCCAGCTCGTCGAAGAAATCCTCGTCTATCTTCGTAAAGCTGTTCATCAGCAGCTCCAGCCTGCTCATGAATCCGTCCTTGGTCTTTTTCAGCCCGTTTTTCAGCTTCTCGAAGAACCCGACTTTCTTCGGGGCTTCCTCTCCGGATTCTTCCTCGCCGGAAAGCTTCTCCGCCTCCGCTTCCGCAGCCTGCTGGAGCTCCTCTTCTTCCTCCGTTACTTCTTCGGCTTCCGGAGCCGCTTCGGGCTCGTCTGCTTCGTACTGCTCGCCGGTTTGGGAAGCCTGCTCCGGAGAGTCCTCCCCGGTTTGTGGAATATCACCGTCAGGCGTTTCAGCCTGCTCTGCGGAGAGTTCTTCATTGAGGAGGTTTTCATCTTCGTCCTCCTGCTTTTTCTTTTTCCTGAATTTATCGAAAAAACCCATAGATCCTCCGTTCGTTATTTCAGTTCAACGTCAAGCTCGTCCGCAAGGTCGCGGCGCAGGAGTCTTGACACGCCCTTTTCCTGCATGAATACGCCGTACAGCACCTTGCACCCCTCGATGGTCCCGCGCCTGTGAGTGATTACCATGAGCTGGGTCTGGCTGCTGAACTGATTCAGATATGTGATGTACTTGTCAACGTTCACATCGTCGAGCGCCGCGTCAACCTCGTCAAGCATACAGAACGGCGTGGGACGGTGCTTTAGTATCGCAAAGTAGATGGTGATGGCTACCATGGTCTGTTCGCCGCCGGAAAGCGAGATGAGGTTCTTTATGACCTTTCCGGGCGGAGCCGCAAGTATCTCGATTCCCGAGCCCAGCACGTCCTCCGGGTCGGTGAGCTTCAGCTCGCCGTGGGCTCCGTCGCCGAATATGCTGACGAATATCTCCCTGAAACTCTTGTTTATCTCCTCGAAGCTGTTCAGGAACCTCGTCTTGATGTCCTCGGTGAGGTCAGCGATGAGCTTTTCAAGCTCCCGCTTGCTCTTCTCGATGTCCTCGAGCTGGGCGGTCTGGAACTTGTAGCGCTCCGCCACCTCGCGGTACTCGTCGATGGAATCCATGTTTACGCTGCCGAGCCGCGAGATGTTCTTTCGCAGCTCCTCCAGCTCGTTTTCCGCCGCCAGCAGGTTTTCAAGCGGCTTCGCCTGCTCCACAGCCATCGAGACCGTGAGGTCGTAGCTGTCGTGCAGCATATTCACTATGCGCTCCTGCTCCCGGACTTCGCCGGTGCGGCGCTCCTCCAGCCTTGCGACTTCCCGGGCGAAATGCTCCTTGTTGCGGTTCGCCTCGGAGATATCCCGGTGCATCTGACCTATCGAAAGCTCCAGCTGCTCTATCTCCGACATGGAGCGTGTGATGTCCTTGTCCTTGTCGGTGAGCTCGCCGCTGTGCTGCTCTATTTCTTTCTTCACGCGCTCTATGTCCACGCGGATACGGTCGTCGTCCGCTTCAAGGGCGGCGATGTTTTCCTTGTAGCTGTCGCTGCTCTGGAACAGCATCCTGCGGTTTTCCTCGCGGCTGCGTATCTCCACCCGGAACGCGTCTATGTCCTTTTCAGCCGCGACCTTGTCGAGCCCGAGCTGTGAAAGGCTTTCCGAAAGCTCCTTTATGTGGGCGGCGGCGCTGTCGCGCTCGTCCCCGGACTGCTTCTGCCGCTCCTCTATTTCCGCGATTTCCTTATCGCAGGCCTCGATGACCGCCCTGCTTTCGGAAATCTGCGCGTTATACTGCTTTATCTGCGCGTCGAACCGCTCCAGCGCCAGCCGGGAGGTCTCCCCCTGCTGCGAAAGCTGCTCGATGAGCATCGTGAACTTCGAAAGCTCCGCGCGGCTGTTTATCTCCGCCGAATCCAGGGCTTTCAGCTCGTCCTCGGCGCCCTCGGTCTCCATGGCGAATTTTGCCGCCTCCGCCTGGTACTGCTGGTAAGCCTCGTTCTTCTCCGCGAGAGTCTTTCTGAGGGCTATCACCTCGTTGTAAAGGGAATCCTTCTCCTGTTTTCTGGAAATGATGCCCGCACCGTTTCCGCGGCTTCCTCCGGTGAATGAACCGCCGGCGTTGACCACCTGACCGTCAAGTGTCACTATGCGGAACTTCGCGCCGTACTTCCTGCTGAGGAACGCCGCCGTGTCGATATCGTCCACTATCGCGGTGAGTCCCAGCAGGTAGCGTATGATGTTGAGGTACTCCCCGTCGCATTCCACAAGGTCGCTTGCGATACCCTCGAAGCCCTGCTCCGACTGGAGCCGCGGCTCGTTGAGGTAGCGCCCTTTCATCGCGGTTATCGGGAGCATTGTGGCGCGCCCCGCGTTGGTCTCCTTCAAAAAGCGGATACAGCGCTTCGCCGTCTCCTCGTTGTCCACGATGATGTTCTGCATTGCCGCTCCCAGCGCTGTTTCTATCGCCGCGACATAGCGCTCGTCCATGCTGACCACATCGGCTACCGTGCCATGTATTCCGCCCATTCTGCCCTGCTGCGAGGCCCTCATGAGCTCCTTTACGCTGTGGGTGTAGCCCTCCATGCTCCTTTCAACGTCCTCAAGGAGCTTCCAGCGCTTCTGCTTGGTGTCCAGCTCGTCGCGCACGCGGTCGGCTTCCGCCTTCGCCTCGTTCATGCGGCGGGTCTTTCCCTCGCCAAGCCGCTGGAGTCCCGCCAGCCTGTTCTGCTTTACGGAGCGCTGCTCCGCGATATCCGCGATTGATTTCTCGGCGGCTTCCCTGCTCCCGGTGTATTCCCTGAGCCTTGCTTCGGAATTTTCCGCGTCTGAAAGGAACGTCCGCTTCTGGTCCTCGGCTTCCTCAACGGAGTGCTCCGCCTGGGCGCACCGCGCGGAGGCCTCGCCCTTTTCGCGGTAAGCCTTTGCAAGCCTCTGCTCCAGCTCGGAATAAGCCCGGCTGCTTTCGGCGCTCTGCTTTTCTATTTCGGACAGCTTCGCGCGGATATCCTCCTGCCGCGATTCCATGACGGAAAGCTCCGCCTGCTTGTCCTCTATCTTCTTCTGGAATACCTTTATGCCCTCGTCGAAGCTGCGGCTGCTTTCCTCCGCATTGGCTATCTGCCCGGAAAGCTCCGTGCGGCGCTTCTGGTTGTGCATGAGGTCGTTTTCCAGCACGCCTATCTGCGAGCGCTTCTCCGCGATCTCGGTGTTCACTGCGTCGCGGCTCCTGCGGAATCTTTCCAGCTCCGCCTGAATGCGCTGCTTCTTCTCGGTGCTGTCGTCAATGCTGTTCTGGAGCTTCTCCGCGTCCTTTTCGTAGTGCTCGCACTCCGCGCGGTTGAGCAGCAGGTCGTCGTCCAGCTTCTTTATCGCCGTGCGGCGCTCCTCGTAGTGCGCCGCGCCCACGGATATCTCCAGCTCCTTTTTCTTGTCGAGGAGCTCGGCGGCAAGCACCGCCTTTTCCGACTGCTTTTTCAGCACCGGAAGGCGCTCCTCGTCCATCTTGATGATGTCCTTCTGGCGGGTGATGTTGTCCTCGGCGCTCTGGAGCTCCTTTTCAGCCTCCGCCTTCTTGTGCAGGAACAGCGATATCCCCGCCGCTTCCTCGAATATCTCACGGCGCTGTGTGCCCCGCGCGTTCACTATCTCGGCTACCCTGCCCTGACCGATTATGGAATATCCGTCTCTGCCAAGACCGGTTCCGAGCAGCATTTCCTGGATGTCTTTCAGCCTTGATTTCGCCCCGTTTATCAGGAACTCGCTCTCGCCGCTGCGGTACAGCTTGCGGGAGATAGTCACCTCGTCCGCGTCCACCGGGAGCGCACGGTCGGTGTTGTCTATGCACAGCGCGACCCTTGCGAAGCCCATGGGCTTGCGGTCGGTGGTGCCGTGGAAGATAACGTCCTCCATCTTCTCGCCGCGCAGGGTCTTTGCGCCCTGCTCTCCCATTACCCAGCGCAGGGCGTCGCTTATGTTGCTCTTGCCGTTGCCGTTGCTTCCGACCACGGCGGTGGTCTGGGCGTCGAAATTCAGTACGGTCTTGTCCGCAAAGGATTTGAACCCATGTATCTCAAGTGACTTAAAAAACATTCACAAACCTCGCTGTATATCAGCGCACCTCGATATAAGCCCCGTCCAGCGGCTTTATCTGCACAACATAGCCAAGCTCCCGCAGAGCCGCGATGTTGCCGCGCTTCTGTCCGACTGCCCTGCTGATATTGCGGCTGTCGGTGTAAATCATATAATTTCCCTTTTCCCGTGTGAAAAGCTCGCGCTTCATGTCGTTCAGGAACAGCCGGCTCTCCACTATCTCCCGGAATGCCGGGTGGTAAACTCCGCCGAGCATTTCGCTCTCCACCTCATGTGAAGCGTGGAGTCCCATTCTTATCACGCGTATTCCTGCCGCTTCAAACTCCCGCAGGAGCTCCGCGCAGAGATCCACCGTCTGCTCAAATCCGAAGCTGCGGTACTCCCCGCTCTCAAAGAGGCTTCCGAGCCGCGTGTGCTTCAGTATCACGGTGGGGTATATCCGCACGGTATCCGGCTTCAGCGCGATGAACTCCCGGCAGGTGAGCCGGACGGCTTCCCCAGAGTCCCGGTAAAGCCCGGTCATCATCTGGAGTCCCAGCGAAATACCGCTCTCCCTGATAAGCCGGAAAGCCCTGCGGACGTCCTCCGCGGAGTGCCCGCGCCCGTTCGCCTGCAAAACCTCGTCCGACATGGACTGTGCGCCGAGCTCAACGGCGGTCATGCCGTATTGTTTCAGTATCGCGATAATTTCCTCGCTGATACAGTCCGGACGGGTGGAACAGCGTATTCCGCAGTAGACCTCCGGGTACTTCCGGACAGCCTCGGCGGCGCATTCCAGCAGGCTTATCATGTAGTCCCGGGGGACAGCCGTGAAGCTCCCGCCGAAGAACGCTATCTCCGCCTGCATATTCCTTTCAGCGAGATGGGAAGCCTGCCCGTCCAGCAGCTCCCTGACCTCCTCGGCGGAGGGAGCGTGAGCCGCCCCGGAAATGCTCCGCTGGTCGCAGAAGCTGCACCTGTGCGGGCAGCCGATGTGCGGTATGAATACCGAAATATTAGTCCGTTTCATAGCCCATAAGCCCGATGGCTTCCTTGGCGGCGGCCTGCTCGGCTTCCTTTTTGCTCTGCCCGGAGCCGGTGCCGATGCTCTGACCGTTCAGCATTACCTCCGCTGTAAAGGTCTTGTGGTGAGCCTCGCCCTCTTCCTCCGTCACCTCGTAGGAAACGCGCTCCTCGGGATTCTGCTGGATTATCTCCTGAAGAATGGTCTTGTAGTCGCCGAGCTTCACCTTACCGCTCCTTATCGCCTCGATGGAAGGCACGAACCGCATGATGAACGCCTTAGCCTCGTCCATTCCTCCGTCAAGGAATATCGCGGCGATAAGCGCCTCGAAAGCGTCCGCCAGAATGGAGCGCCGCTCCCTGCCGCCGGTCATCTCCTCGCCCTTGCCGAGCAGGATATAATCGCCGAGGGAAATGCGCTTCGCAAAGTTGTACAGCGAATTCTCGCAAACGATGGAGGCTCGCAGCTTTGTAAGCCCGCCCTCCGGCACGGTGGTCATATTCGTGAAGAGATAGAGCGATACCGTTATCTGGAGCACGCTGTCCCCGAGGAACTCCAGCCGCTCGTTGCTGCCGTTGTTCTTTCCGCCGGAGTAGCTGGAATGGGTCATGGCGCCGCGCAGAAGCGACTTGTCCTTAAAGGCGTAGCCTATTGCCTGTTCAAGCTGACTGAATTCCGACATATCAATCCTCTTCCTTCACCCCGAGAGCCGCGATGGCGCTCGTCATTTCTTCGATAGCGTTCTTTTCAACGAACATCTTCGCCTGCCTGAAAGCGCCGAGGAAAGCCACCGCGTCGGAGCTTCCGTGCGCCTTGAACACCGGCTTTGACGTGCCCAGCAGCGGCGACCCGCCGATGGTCTTGTAGTCGAGCTGCTTAGCGATGTCGCCGAGCTGCTTCTTCACGCACAGCGCGCCTATCTTCGTCTTGAGATTCGCGTAGAACATGGATTTCAGCGACTGCTTCATGAGTATCCCCATGCCCTCGCAGGCTTTCAGGAACACGTTTCCGGTGAAGCCGTCCGTTACCAGCACGTCCACCTTGCCGACGGGGGCGTCGCGCCCCTCCACATAGCCGACGAAGTTGATGGACGGCGTATTCCTGAGGAGCTTCACGGTCTCGTGCTCGAGCTCGCGTCCCTTTTCCTCCTCGGTGCCGATGTTCAACAGACCTACCCTGGGCTTCCCGATTCCCATGGTCTTTTCCATGAAAATGCTGCCGAGCACCGCGAACTGCTGGAGCATTTCGGGTCTGCACTCGAGGTTCGCGCCGCCGTCTATGACGCTGTATCTTCCCCCGCCAAGGCAGGGCATCAGCGGAACCAGGGCGGTCCTCTTGACGCCCTTTATGCGCTTTTCGACCATCGTGCCGCCGACGACTATCGCGGCGGTGCTTCCGGCGCTGATGAACGCATCAGCGTTGCCGTCCGCCAGGTAGTACAGCGCCTTTCCCATGGAGGTCCCGGAGTTCTCCTTGATAACGGATTTCGGAGCGTCCTCCGTGGTAATAACTCCCTGGGCGGGAACAATCTCAATGTGGCTGTCCGAGATATCCAGAGCCTTCATGCGCTCCATGAGCGTCTTTTCATCGCCTGTGACCGCGATATCTATTCCGAGCTCCCTGACTGCGAGAGCCGCGCCTTTGAGCACCTCGTCCGGGGCGTTGTCGCCGCCGAAGCCGTCTATTACAATCTTCATCATATCACCTATGTATCCTTACTCTGCCAGCGCCCTGTCAAGAGCCGCGAGGGAACGCTCCGCAAGGGCGCCGTAGCGCTCCTGCTTGCCCTTTATCACTCTGTCAAGGCCGGGCAGTATGCCCATATTGCTTGCCATCGGCTGGAAATCCACCACGGTAGGGTCGCTGATGTAGCTGCACAGCGCGCCAAGCATGGTCTCCGGCGGGAGCGTCAGCGGCTCCTTTCCGGAAAGCCTGTCGGCAAGCGCCCGTCCCGCGATTATCCCGGATGCGGCGCTCTCAACGTAGCCCTCAACTCCGGTAATCTGACCGCCGAAAAACAGGTTGTCCGAGCCCCTCAGCATGAACCATCTGTCCAGATGGCGCGGGCTGTCGATGAACGTGTTCCTGTGCATTACGCCGTAGCGCACGAATTCCGCGTTTTCAAGCCCGGGTATCATCGAGAACACCCGCTTCTGCTCGCCGAATTTCAGGTTGGTCTGGAATCCCACGAGATTGTACATCGTGCCGGAGCGGTTCTCCTTCCTGAGCTGAACCGCCGCAAACGGGCGCTTTCCCGTCCTCGGGTCGGTTAGCCCCACCGGCTTCATACAGCCGTAGCGCACGCTCTCAAAGCCGCGCTTTGCTAGGACCTCCACCGGCATACAGCCCTCGAACACCTTCATTCCCGCGGATTCCTCCGGGCGGTCGAACTCCTTTAACGGAGCGCTCTCGGCGGTCACCAGCGCGTCATAGAACGCCTGATACTCGTCCCTGTCCATCGGGCAGTTGACGTAATCCGCCTCGCCCTTGTCGTATCTCGTCTGGAAGAAAGCCCTGCTGAAATCAATGCTGTCAGCCGCCACGATGGGAGCCGCCGCGTCATAGAAGCTCAGCCCCTCGCCGCACACGCCGCGTATCTTCTCCGCAAGCGCGTCGGAAGTAAGCGGTCCCGTGCAGACCACCGCGTTTCTCTCCGGAAGCTCCGTGACCTCCCCGCTGATAACGCGGATATTCGGGAAGCTCCTTACTATCCTCGTCACCTCGTCGGAGAACTCCGTACGGTTGACCGCAAGGGCTCCCCCGGCGGGCACGGCGGTCTTTTCCGCCGCTTCCAGAATAACGGAGCCGAAGCGCCGCATTTCCTCCTTCAGGAGTCCGCAGGCGCTCTCGGGTCTTGCGGCTTTCAGGGAGTTGGAGCACACCAGCTCCGCGAAGCCCTGATAATGGTGCGCCGGGGAGTACTTCTCCGGCTTCATCTCATGAAGCTCCACATCGAAGCCCCTGCGCGCAAGCTGTACAGCCGCCTCGCAGCCCGCAAGCCCTGCGCCGATAACCTTAACCGTCATTATTCTTGTCCTTATTGTCTGCGCCGTCAAGAGGCCGCTCGTAGCCGCAGCCCTCCTTTGCGCAGTATATCTTGCCCATTCGTCCGGGCTTCTTGAACAGCGAAGCGCCGCACTGCGGACATTTTTCCTCTATCGGCAGATCCCACGTCATGAAGTTGCAGTTCTGATAATCCTCGCAGCCGTAGAACGGCTTGCCCTTCTTGGATTTCTTCGCCAGCATCTTCTTGCCGCAGCGCGGACAGCTGCCCTTTGTTTCCGTAACTATCTTCTTGGTGAACTTGCACTCCGGGAATCCGCTGCACCCGAGGAACTTTCCGAAAGGTCCTATCTTGATGACCATGGGCTTGCCGCATTCCTCGCAGATAACGTCCGTGGGCTCGTCGGGGACCTTGACGCGCTTGCCCTCCATGTCGCTCTCAGCTTTTTCGAGTGTCTTTGCGAACCCGTCGTAGAACTTCCGGAGGACTTCCACCCAGTTCCTGGTGCCGTGCTCGATATCATCGAGCGAGGTTTCCATCTTCGCCGTGAATTTCACGTCAACGATGTTGTTGAAGTGGTCTTTCAGCAGCTCGGTTATCACCTCGCCGAGGGCGGTGGGCCTGAGCTGGTTTCCCTGCTCTCTCTCCACATAGTGGCGGTCGAGTATCGTGGAGATAGTCGGCGCGTAGGTGGACGGTCTGCCGATTCCGTTTTCCTCAAGTTCCTTGATGAGGGAGGCTTCGTTGTATCTTGCCGGCGGCTGGGTGAAGTGCTGATTCCCGAGGACTTCCCGGGCGGTGAGCTTCTCGCCCTTTTCCAGCTTCGGCAGTGCGCCGGTCTGCTCTCCGTCGGCGTCCCTGGTCTCCTCGTACAGCTTGGTGAAGCCGTCGAATTTCACGGAGTATCCGCTGCTCTTGAACAGGCAGCCCGCCGCAGTGATGTCGGCGGCGACCGTGTCGAGCACCGCATTCTGCATCTGGCTCGCCATGAAGCGCTCCCATATCAGCTTATACAGCTTGTACTGGTCGCTTGAAAGCGAAGCCCTGACCTTTTCCGGCGTAAGGCTCACAGTGGTGGGACGTATCGCCTCATGCGCGTCCTGCGCGTTGTTCTTGGACTTGAACGTCCTCGGCTTCTCCGGGAGGTACTCCGCGCCGTACATCTCCTTTATCAGGTCGGCGGCGGCAGCCTTTGCCTCATCGGAGATCCTCAGCGAGTCGGTTCTCATGTAGGTGATAAGACCCACAGCGCCCATACCCGCAACATCGATACCTTCGTACAGCTCCTGAGCCGCTTTCATGGTGCGGCGGGACTGGAAGGAATACCGGCGGCTCGCCTCCTGCTGAAGCGTGGAGGTGGTGAACGGCGGCGCCGGCTGCTTCTTGCGCTGGGACTTCTTCAGCCCGGTGACAACGAACTCCGCGCCCTCCAGCCTTTTCAGGAGCTTGTCGGCTTCCTCCCTGCTGGAAATGGCTATTTTTTCTCCGTCTACCTCCGCAAGCTTCGCCGGGAAAGCCCTCTTTGATGAGGATGCCAGCAGCTTAGCGTCAACGCTCCAGTATTCCTGCGAAACGAAGCTGCGGATCTCATTCTCGCGGTCAACGATGATACGCACCGCAACGGACTGCACGCGTCCGGCAGAGAGTCCGCGGCGGACTTTCTTCCAGAGGAACGGCGACAGCTTGTATCCCACGATCCTGTCGAGGATACGTCTTGCCTGCTGTGCGTCAACGATGTTGGTATCAATGCAGCGCGGCGTGTTCATTCCGTTCTGCACGCCGGTCCTGGTTATCTCGTTGAACGTCACGCGGACAGGAGCCTTCTCGTCAATTCCGAGGAGGTGCGACAGGTGCCATGCGATGGCCTCTCCCTCTCTGTCCGGGTCGGTGGCGAGGTAAACGATATCGCTTGCCCTAGCGTGCTTTTTCAGCTCTTTTATCACGTCCGCCTTGTCCTTCATATTGATGTACTGCGGCGCGAAGTCATGCTCCACGTCAACACCCAGCTTGGACTTAGGCAGGTCTATTATATGTCCGGTGGAGGCTATTACATCATAGCCCTCGCCGAGATACTTCTTAACGGTCTTCGCCTTGGACGGAGACTCGAGTATTACAAGGTGCGGCACAAAGGTTCCCCCTATTTTTATTTTTGGCAGCGTGCGCGTTTTCCGCGCTTATAGTTTGCCCATACGGGCTGATTCAAGACATCGCAAAGCCGAAAGCTGTCTTATGGTTTTGCGCTGTCTGCTGTAAAATATACAGCAGAATTAGGGCAACACCGCACAATTACCGCCTGACGTCTTTGCCGCACGCTTGCTTGCATCTTTTTCGTCATATTGCACAACTTTCGCTTGACAGGCGTCAGCCTGTCTGCGCTCAATTTGTACAATCTGACAAAAAATCTGCGGCGCAATCGCACGACAATAATTATGCGGTATTGCCTTAGTTATTTTTTCGAAAGCTCCCAGAGGATTATCGCGGCTGCGGCGGCTGCGTTGAGAGATTCCGCGCCGGAGATTGGGATATACACCGCCCCGGTGCAGAGCTTTGCCGCCTCAGGAGAAACTCCCCTGCCCTCGCTGCCGATGACCACTGCGGAGCGCTCCGGGAACTCTGTCTCCCCGAGCTTCTGGGCGGTTTTGTCCAGCATCGCCCCGTAAACGGAGAATCCGCGCCCTTTCAGGGATGGGATAAGCTCCGTCATCTCCCCGCAGACGCAGGGAAGCCTGAGCGCGCTGCCCATCGAAGCGCGCAGCGTTTTCGGAGCCCATATGTCCGCGCAGTCCGGCGAAAGCAGCGCCCCGCCGAAACCGAGAGCCTCCGCCGTGCGGATTATCGTCCCGACGTTGCCGGGGTCCTGAACTCCGTCAAGCAGCACCAGCCTTGAAGCCCCGGAAAGCTCCGGCTTTGCGGCAGGCTTTTCAGCCAGCGCAAACAGCCCCTGCGGAGCCCTGGTATCTGAAATATATTCCGCGATATCGCCGGATATCACAGCCAGCTCCCCCGCCTGAGCCATAGCCCCGGCGGTCTGCGGGTACTTCTCCAGCGCCTTTTCGGTCGCCATTGCTGAGATTATGCGGAATCCCCCGGCTGCAAGCTCCCCGCAGAGGTGATCGCCCTCGACGGCGAAAACGCCCTCGCTGTCGCGCAGGCTCTTGTCCCGCAGCGTCTCGCGGAAGCGCTTCACGGCGTCGTTTTTTCTTGAAGTTATGGTCATCGGAGAATACCCCCTACATAGCGAAAAATCTCACGTCCCGGAACAGAACGTGAGATATCTTCACGATTAAAGCGCTGCCTTAGCCTTCTCTGTCAGTGCAGTGAAGCCTGCTGCGTCATTGATAGCGATTTCGGAAAGCATCTTTCTGTTCAGAGTGATGTTTGCCTTCTTCAGACCGTTCATGAAGGTGGAGTAGTTCATACCATTAGCCTTGCAAGCAGCGGAGATTCTGGTGATCCAGAGCTTTCTGAAATCTCTCTTCTTGAGTCTTCTGCCGATGTAAGCATACTGACCGGACTTCCATACGGCTTCCTTAGCGGTCTTGAAAAGTCTGCTCTTGCCGCCCCAGTAGCCCTTTGCCAGCTTTAATGTTCTATTTCTTCTCTTGCGAGTTGCGAGTGCGCCCTTTACGCGTGCCATGTTACATTACCTCCTGTTATTTTTGTCTGCGGACTTATTCCGCAAATTCAGATTATTTGTACGGAATAAGGCTCTTTACAGCAGCTACGTTGGTAACGTCTGCGTATGCGCCTGCGCGTAAGCCTCTCTTGCGCTTGGTGGACTTCTTGGTAAGGATGTGGCGTCTGTTGGTGTGACCCATCTTGACCATACCGTTCTTTGTCAGCTTGAAGCGCTTCTTCGCTCCGCTGTGAGTTTTGATCTTAGGCATTTTGTTATCCTCCTTGAGATTTTTCATTAAAGTGCGCCTTCCGCCGGAAGCGGCGGCAGTGCTCAGCGCTTGTCTTACTTCTTGGGGCTCAGCACTATCGCGTAGTTCTTGCCCTCAAGCTTGGACGGCTTTTCAGATCCGCCGTACTCTGAAACGGCATCGAGGAATCTCTTCATAAGATCCTCGCTGAGGTTCATGTGAGAAAGCTCTCTCGCACGTCTGAAGCGTATGGTGACCTTTACCTTGTCGCCGTTCTGGAGGAACTTGATGCAGTTCTTGACCTTGATGTTGAAGTCGTTGGTGTCGATGTTGAGCGACATCTTGATCTCCTTCACCTCTGCCTGCTTCTGGTTCTTCCTGGCTTCCTTCTCCCTCTTGGTCTGCTCAAAACGATACTTTCCGAAATCCATGATCCGGCAGACCGGTGGAGCTGCCGTGGGAGCTATGAGCACCAAGTCGAGATCTGCCTCGATCGCCTTTGCAAGCGCGTCCGCAGTCGCCATAATGCCGAGCTGTTCGCCGTCTGCACCGATGACTCTTACTTCCTTTTCCCGGATATCCTCGTTGATGAGCTGTTCTTTCGTGCCGATATCAAAGCACCGCCTTTCCTTATTCAGTCTGAGCTGTGAAATAAAATAAGCGTGAGTACACACTACTCACGCTTAACTGAAACGCCCGCGGGCTTATTCTCATTAAACGACCGCGCCTGACAGACTTAACGCCGGCGGGTGAGAGTGTGGTGGCTCTGCTTTATTACCTTGCTATTATACACCATTCTTCCAGCTTTGTCAAGGGGTATTTTCAATTTTTTGATTTTCTTTGAGGAACTCGATGTATTTATCCTCCGGAACGGGCTTCTGGTAATAATATCCCTGCAGATAATCGCAGCCCATGTCAATAAGGAGCTTCGCCATTTCCCCGGTCTCGACGCCCTCCACAACGATGCGCTTGTTGAGGGATTTCAGCATTTCCACGGTATGGCGGAGGATTACGAAAGCCTCCTTGTTCTCCATAGCCGGCCAGAGAATGCTCTTGTCTATCTTCACGATATCCATGGGGAGGGAGATCAGGTAGTTCGCCGTTGAGAATCCCGTGCCGTAGTCGTCCATGGAGAACGTCACGCCCTGTGAAATCAGGCTGTTCATATTCCGCAGGAGCATATCGTAATTTGCAAGACCCGCAGTCTCGGTTATCTCGAAATTTATCTGCTCCGGAGGTATCCCGTATTCCTTCATTATTTCCATCAGCCGTTCTGAAAGCCGCTCCTGAACGCACTGGAGCACGGACAGATTGACCTCGACGTACCTTACGCCGAGTTTCTGCGCCTGACCGCTTTTCATGAACCGGCACACCTTGCGGAACGCTATCTCGCCTATCTCGATTATCATGCCGTTGGATTCCGCGAGCGGAATAAACTCCTCGGGGCTGACGAAGCCGAGCTCGGGGTCTTTCATCCTGATGAGCGCCTCGGCGCTCACGAACCCCTTTTCGCCGGGCTCATAGATAGGCTGGTAGTACATCTCAAAGCTCTCGTTCACGATGCAGTTCTTTATCGTGCCGAGAATGTGGAGCTCGCGCTTTTTCGCCTGTATTGCCTCCGGCGCCGCAACGAACACGCTGCCTTCCGCCTTGCTTGAATTGCGCAGGGTGTATTCTATCGCGTCCCGGACGTCCTTTGCGGAGGACGCAAAATCCGGGAACCTCACCAGACATATTTTCGGCGTTATAGCGGCCTCTATGCCGCGGATCGTGACGGGTCTGGAAAAATAATTCAGCAGCTTGTCGGTAACGTATTTCTCGGTAATTTTCCGGCGTTCACTTGTGAACATGGCGAACTCGCAGCCGCCGAGGTGGTATACCTCGTCCGTGCCGAACTCCGTCCGCAGCCTTTCCGAGATGACGCGCGCCGCCACTCCCTGCTCGCTGACGTCAAACAGGTTGTTGATGTAGTTGAGTCCCTCGAACCGGAACGCGACTGCGGTGAACGGCTCCTTTTTATCCATGTGCGATTCGGCAGTAAGGTAGAATGCGTCCGCGTTGAAGCAGTCGGCGGATTTGTCGGTGAAGTCGTCCGGATTCTGGAGCACGATAAGGAACATTATCATCGACAGAGCCACAGCGTAGTTTCCCACCACCTGTTCCGGGATAAAAAGCTGCAATAGAGTAGCAGCCAGCGCGAACACGACGAACAAACCCAGTGTGACGAGCTGTATCCTGCCGATGTGCCTGCGGAAATTGAACAGCATCACCACTGCGTATATCATCAGCAGCAGAGCCATTATGGGATATGCGTAAAACAGCGGTCCGTGCTGATACTGCATATTTTCATCGAAGTATATCACGAACCTTGTAAACGGCGTGGTTATCAGCAGAATAAGCTCTGCGGCGATAACCGCCGCCATGAATATCGCGTTCGGCTTTGAAAACTTATTGCGTTTGGTGAGCGCCACAGAGTACATGAAGAACAGAATAGGCTCAAAGTCATAGAATACAAGATATAGTATATGTATCAAGTAGTTCATCCATAACGGGAGCTCCGAAGAAATCGGGAGCGTCTTCATCGCAGCGATGTGCGTCACGCAGGAAAACAGCGTGCACAGAAGCATCGCCGCGTAGATCCTGTTGGACAATCCCGGATACTTCCTGCGGGCGCAGAAAAGCGCGAGAAGCACGGCGCAGATACCGAATGCGGCATATTCATATTCGACCACATAGTTTATAAGATTCATCTGACCGTCCCTCCCTTTTGCACAGATGCCCTGCTGTGTATATTCAAGTATCCATAAGTAATTGTACCACAAGACAAATATTTTGTCAACCGGCTTAAATCAAATGCAGTGTTTTTGTGCATAACGCACAAAATGGCGCCGGGAACAGACCCGGCGCCATACTTTGATTTTATGCAGAATTACTTGATAACTCTTACCGCAACAACGCCTGCGACAGCCTTCAGAGCCGTCTCAATGCCCGTTGTGTCGCCCTTTACATCAAGGCAGGTGTACGCGTAGTCCTTCTTTGACTTGCTTACCATGTTCTCGATGTTCATGCCAGCGGCGGAAACCGGAGCTGTGATGTTGTTCAGCAGACCCTCGGCATTCTTGTGGATAACGCAGATCTTTGCGTTTCCGGTGATAGCCATTTCAACGTTCGGCAGGTTGACGGAGTTCTTTATGTTGCCGTTCTCGATGTAGTCGGAGATCTCCTTTACCGCCATAACAGCGCAGTTGTCCTCGCTCTCGGGAGTGGAAGCGCCGAGGTGCGGCATTGCAACAACGCCGTCCAGACCGATAAGTCCGTCGGTGGCGAAGTCCGTTACATAGCAAGCCATGCCGCCGTTTGCCAGGGCGTCGATGATTGCCTTCTCGTCAACCAGGGTGTCCCTTGCGAAGTTCAGCAGGCGGACGGTCTTTTTCATGGAAGCGATAGCCTCTGCGTTTATCATGCCCTTTGTGTCAGGCAGAGCCGGAACGTGGAGCGTGATGTAGTCGCACTTCTCGAAGATCTCCTTGTTGCTCTTTACATAGTGAACCTTGCCGGAGAGCTTCAGCGCGTTCTCAACGGAGAGGTACGGGTCAGCGCCGTAAACGTCCATGCCGAGCTCAGCGGCCGCGTTTGCTACCAGAATACCGATAGCGCCCAGACCGATAACGCCGAGCTTCTTGCCCATGATCTCAGGACCTACGAACTGGCTCTTGCCCTTTTCTACCAGCTTTCCTACCTCGTCGCCCTTGCCCTTGAGGGTCTTTATCCAGTCCATGGCGGCGGGTATCCTTCTGGAAGAAAGAAGCAGACCGGCGATGACCAGCTCCTTGACCGCGTTTGCGTTTGCGCCGGGAGTGTTGAATACAACTACGCCCTTTTCGCTGCACTTGTCTATCGGGATGTTGTTTACGCCTGCGCCGGCTCTTGCGATGGCGAGCAGGTTAGCGGGGAGCTCCATCTCGTGCATGGAAGCGGAGCGAACCAGAATAGCGTCCGCGTTTGCAGCAGCGTCGTCCGTTACGGCGTACTTGCCCTTGTCGAGCAGGTCGGTGCCGCAGGCGGCTATCTTATTAAGTGTAAGTACGTTATACATTTCAGTGATCTCCTTTACAGAACTCAGCCATTCTCAGCCTCGAACTTCTTCATGAACTCAACCAGCTTCTCAACGCCCTCGATAGGCATAGCGTTGTAGATGGAAGCTCTCATGCCGCCGACTGTCCTGTGACCCTTAAGGTTAACGAAGCCAGCCGCGGTAGCCTCCTTGACGAACTTCGCGTCAAGCTCCTCGTTGCCGGTAACGAACGGAACGTTCATCAGGGAGCGGTCCTTCGGCTCAACGGTGCCCTTGAACAGCTTGCTCTGGTCGAGGAAATCGTAAAGGATCTTCGCCTTCTTCTCGTTGTGAGCCTTCATAGCCTCAAGGCCGCCCATCTTCTTTATCCACTTGAACACCTTGCCGCAGATGTAGATAGCATAGCAGTTAGGAGTATTGTAAAGTGAGTCGTTGTCAGCCTGGGTCTTCCACTTGAGCATTGTGGGAGTTCCGGGGAGAACGTCGTCTGTGATGAGATCCTCGCGGATAATTGCGATAACCAGACCTGCGGGGCCTACGTTCTTCTGAACGCCGCCGTAGATAACGCCGTACTTTGTAACGTCTACCGGCTCAGACAGGAAGCAGGAGGAAACGTCAGCAACCAGGGTGTGACCCTTTGTGTTGGGGAGGGTCTTGTACTTTGTGCCATAGATGGTATTGTTCTCGCAGATGTAAACGTAGTCTGCGTCCTCGGGGATATCGAGGTCGGAGCAGTCGGGGATATAGGAGAAGGTCTTGTCTGCGGAGGAAGCGACAGCAACTGCGTCGCCGTAGATCTTGGCCTCCTGATAAGCCTTCTTCGCCCACTGACCGGTGATTATGTAAGCAGCCTTCTTGTTCTTCATCAGGTTCATGGGGACAGCCGCGAACTGCTGTGAAGCGCCGCCCTGAAGGAACAGCACCTTGTAGTTGTCCGGAATGTTCATGATCTCGCGGATATCCTTTTCCGCTTCCTTGATAATAGCGTCATATGCCTTGGAGCGGTGGGACATCTCCATTACGGACATACCCGTGCCCTTGTAATCAAGCATTTCGTCTGCTGCTTCCTTAAGGACTTCCTCGGGCAGCACTGCGGGACCTGCGCTGAAGTTATAGACTCTCATTATATAGCCTCCTGTTGATTTGTGTGCTGACGTACACATTTGTGGCAGACCGCCGTCCGGCGATCCGCCGTAGTTTAAAACTAACACTTCTATTATAGAACATATTTTGCGTTATGTCAAGACTGAAATACCCGTTATGCGAAATTTTTTGCAATTTCCGGACGGGATTCCTGCGAAACAGGTTTGAAGCGCCACATATGTGCAGTAATTTCCGGAAGTAATTCTATAAAAGAGCAGCCGGGAAAAATCCCGGCTCCATCTTGGAATTGAAGAAAATCTGCGCGGGCTGTGCATTCATCTTGTCAGCAGAACAGCCCCGTCACCTGCGAGACCGCGAAGCATATCAGCATTCCCGCCGCAGTGGGGAGCGCCAGCGCCGCCAGCGCCCATCTCCAGCCGCCCGCCTCCTTTTTCACCGTAAGGAGCGCCGTTGAGCACGGCCAGTGCATGAGCGAGAACAGTATCGTGCATAGCGCCGTCCGCCAAGTCCAGCCGTTGTCCGCGAGGAGCGCCCCCAGCTCCGGCAGGGAAAGCTCCGTCAGGCTGCCCTGCGCCATATAGCACATTATGATTATCGGTATCACTATTTCATTGGCGGGAAGCCCCAGGATAAACGCCGCCAGGATAACTCCGTCCAGACCCAGCAGCCGCGCGAACGGGTCGAGGAATCCCGTGCAGATACTCAGCAGGGAGGCTCCGTCCACCGTAACGTTTGCCAGAACCCATATCGCCGCCCCCGCCGGAGCCGCCACAGCCGCCGCTCTGCCCAGCACGAACAGAGTCCTGTCAAGAAGCGAGCGGACTATCACCTTTCCGAACTGCGGCTTCCGGTACGGCGGGAGCTCCAGCGTGAAGCTGGACGGCTGCCCGCGCAGGATCGTCGCAGACAGGAATTTCGAAGCCGCAAAGGTCATTCCCACCCCGAGGAGTATAACAGCCGTGACCGTGACCGCCGCCATCACCGAACCGCCGAATCCTCCCGCCGCGCACATGAAGAACAGCGAGGCAAGAGTTATCATCAGCGGATATTTGCCGTTGCAGGGAACGAACGCGTTCGTCAGCATTGCGATGAGCCGCTCCCGGCGGCTGTCGATTATCCGGCAGCCGACTATCCCCGCCGCGTTGCAGCCGAAACCCATCGCCATGGTGAGCGCCTGTTTTCCGCAGGCATGGCACTTCTGGAACGGCCGGTCGAGATTGTAGGCTATGCGCGGCAGGTAGCCGGAATCCTCCAGCAGCGTGAACAGCGGGAAGAATATCGCCATCGGCGGCAGCATTACCGCCGCTACCCAGGATAGCGTGCGGTAGGCTCCGTCCACCAGCAGCCCGCGCACCCATTCCGGCGCAAAGCCGAGGAGCTCCGAAAACCGCTCCCCGAGCCACCCGAGCCCCGCCGAAAGGAGCTGCGAAGGATAGTTCGCGCCGCTCACCGTCAGCCAGAAAACCACCAGCAGAAGCAGCACCATCAGCGGGAATCCCAGCGCCTTTCCGGTGAGGATACGGTCGGCGCGGCGGTCGGCGCTCCGGCAGCCGGGGCACTCGGATACCGCGCCGTCTGCGGCTTCCTCGGCGTTCAGGGTTATGCAGGAAACTATCCTGTCCCGCAGGATATCCAGCGTGATGTCGCTCTCAGCAAGGCGCATCCGCGCGGATTCCACCGCCGCCGAGATTTCCGGGTCGCCGCGCAGGTCGGTTTTCAGCAGCTCCCCCGCCTTTTCCGCGAGCTTTTCGTCCCCCTCGATAAGCCGCAGGGCGAGCCACCGCATATCCGGCTGATTCCCGAAGCGCTCCCGCAGGAGCGGCTCCACCCGCTGAACGGATTCCTCCACCGGACGGATATAGCGCAGACGGCGGCGGTTTTCCGGCGGGTCTGACGTGAGCATTCTGTCCACTGCGGCGGTCAGCGCCCGGAGCGACCTTTTGTCGTGCGCCGCAGTCCCCACCACCGGGACTCCCAGATTCTCCCTGAGCTGTTCCAGGTCGAGGACTATGCCCCGCCGCTTGGCTTCATCGCAGAGATTCACGCAGACCAGGGTTTTCGGGCAAAGCTCCATAACCTGCAATACTAGGTTCAGGCTGCGCTGGAGACAGGTAGCGTCGCAGACCACCACCGCCGCGTCTATTCCGCCGAAGCACAGCAGGTCGCGGGCGGCTTCCTCCTCGGCGGAGTGCGCCAGCAAAGAATAAGTACCCGGGATATCCGCGAGGACGCAGTTGTAGTGCTCCGTCCGGCAGAAGCCCTGCGCCGCCGAAACGGTCTTTCCCGGCCAGTTGCCGGTGTGCTGGCGCATTCCGGTGAGGGCGTTGAATATCGTGCTTTTGCCGACATTCGGGTTCCCGGCGATGGCGATTATGCGGTCGTCCGGGTCGCGGCGCTTTATTTCCGGGCATAATGCCGCCGCAAATCCAGTGGATTCAGAGGTCAGTCCCATCGGAGCCCTCCCCCACAAGAACGTCCCGGCTGTCCGCCGAGCGTATGGCGATGACCGCGCCGCGTATGAGGTACGCCGCCGGGTCGCCGAGAGGGCTTTTCCCCACGCATTCCACCCGGGTGCCCTCCACAAGACCTATATCAAGAAGCCTCCTGCGCATACTTCCGTGCGCCTGTAAGGAAGTGACAACTGCGGATTCCCCGGGCTTGATTTCGTCAAGACTGCGCTCCATGCTCATTCCCCTTTGCTGTTTATTCCGGGCAGAATGCGCCCGTTCGGTACATTATATGCCCGCGTGGGAAATAAGTGACAGAACTAATTCGGAATTATTGTGTTCCGCTTTCGTATCGCATAATAATTACGAACCACACCATTCCCGCGGTCGAGGTGGTACGACCACTGCAAGGGGCGCACCCCTTGCGGGTCAAGGGCAGCGCCCTTGTCGCTAAGACACGCGCTTCGCGCTTAGTCTGCGCAGAGGCGAAACTCCCCTCACAAATCAACTTCACGACACATTGACCTCTTTAATGCGCATTATATTACACTCAAAAAGGCGCTAAAAAGGGTGGGAAGGGGGAAAAACAAGAGTTTTTCCCCCTCAGGCGCGTTATTGTCTTAATCTCACCTATCCTCTGAAACAGTCCGGTGGACTGTTTCAGACGGAACACGACTGCGGCACGGACGCCGCGCACAAAAGCATGGGAGGGGCAAGCCCCTCCCAGAAATATAATATCCGCCGCGAAACGGCACATTAATTCCGAATTTACTTCGCCGGGTCTATAAATTCCCGGTAGTCGTAAAGATACTTCACGCCGGAAGCCACGGTGAGCGCCGCCGCAGCGTACATCAGCACGTCGCTTATTATCTGTATCGGGAAGCCCTCCGGGGAAATCGCGCCGAACTGCGCCAGTATCCACATGAAGAGTATCACGCAGATAGCCACCATTGTCATTGCGGTCTTGAGCTTTCCGAGCATTCCCGCCGCGATGACCACCTTTTTCTCGCTGGAGGCAGCCACCAGCCGAACGCCGGAAACCACGAACTCCCGCGCGAGAATGAGAGCAGTCACCCAGGCGCTGCACCAGCCGAGCTGTACGAAGCACACAAGCGCCGCCGCAACAAGTATCTTGTCCGCCAGCGGGTCGAGGAACTTGCCGAAGCTGGTTATCATGTTGTATCTGCGCGCTATCTTTCCGTCAAGCATATCCGTGATACTCGCCGCGGCGAACACCGCCAGCGCCCACAGATAATTGTACGGTATCGCCCCGATAAGCATGAACGCCACAAAGAACGGCACCAGTATCACGCGCATAAGGGTCAGCTTGTTTGCAAGATTCATACCATTTCTCCCAGAAGATTATTGTCCAGAACATCGTCAAAGCGGACGTTCACGAAGTCGCCTATCCTCGGCTTCTTCATTCCC
Organism: uncultured Oscillospiraceae bacterium; assembly: GCA_934481355.1. Taxonomy (GTDB): domain Bacteria; phylum Bacillota; class Clostridia; order Oscillospirales; family Ruminococcaceae; genus CAG-115. Next base: position 93,114 of record CAKSPH010000002.1, read on the forward strand.
TGCGGAACGCTGAAATATATCATGCCGTCTATCTCCGGGGCGAACATCGCGCTTCTGCCGAAGAAAAGACCGCCCTCCGCGAGATACTTGTCGTATCCCTCTACGACCACCTCGTCAGTGGAGCCTATCATGGAATTATACAGCTCCGCAACGCGGGTGTCCTGCTGCTCCTCGAGTATCTCCTTGCGGTGCTCGCGCACGTCCTCGTCCACCATGTCCGGGAACGAAGCCGCCGGAGTCCCCTCCTCCTCGGAGTATGCAAAGCAGCCCATGCGCTCGAAGCGCATTTCCTCGGCAAATTCGCCCAGCTCGTTGAACTGCTCCTCGGTCTCCCCGGGGAAGCCTGTGATGAACGTAGTCCTCAGCGTAATGCCCGGTATCTCCCGGCGGAGCTTTTCCACCAGTTCGCGCTCCTGCGCGCCGGTACATTTGCGGTTCATGCGCTTCAGGATAGTATCATTGCAGTGCTGCATGGGAATGTCGAGATACTTCACTATCTTGTCCTGACGCTTTATGCAGTCTATGAGCTCGTCGGTCACTCTCTCGGGATAGCAATAGAGCAGGCGGATCCATTTCAGCCCGTCTATCCCGCACAGCTTGTCCAGAAGCTCCGGCAGGGCAAGCTTTCCGTAAAGGTCCAGACCGTAGCGGGTGACGTCCTGCGCGATAATTACTATCTCCTTTACGCCGTCCCTGGCAAGGAGCTTCGTTTCCTCAACGATGTCCTCCATCTTCCTGCTGCGGAATCTTCCGCGGATAGCCGGAATCGCGCAGTAGGTGCAGCGGTTGTCGCAGCCGTCCGCAATGCGGAGATACGCGTAGTGCGGCAGCGTGGAAATAATGCGCCTGCCCTCCATGCTGTGGCTCTCCTTTTTGCCGAAGTAGCAAACCGCCGGGGTGCCGTCCTCGTGCGCGGGCTTCCCGAAATCCGCCAGACCGTCGACGATGTCGGCTATTTTTCCATACTCCGCGATTCCCACAACTGCGTCTATCTCCGGGAATTCCTCCGCGAACTGGTCGCGGTAGCGCTCGCTGAGACATCCCGTGACGATTATGCGCTTTATCCTGCCCTCGTTCTTCAGGTCGATAAGCTCCATTATCCAGCCTATCGCCTCCTCCTTCGCAGACTGAATGAAGCCGCAGGTGTTCACCAGAACTATGTCAGCCATGCCCGGCTCCGCAACGAATGCGTAGCCCCTGTCAGCTATCTTCGCCATCATCTGCTCTGCGTCCACCTGATTCTTGGAGCAGCCCAGGGATACCATTGCAACCTTTATCTTACTCATATTCTTCCTCGTTATCTTCCAGGTCCTGAATTATTTTTTCCATGCACCGCTTAACAGCGCCCCAGCCGTAGCCCCGCCGCGCCAGAGCCGCCATTGTCCTGCGGCGGCCGTCCGGGTCGGAGAGCTTCCCGCTGTACTTTGTTTCCAGCAGGCGGAGTATCTCCCCGTCTATGTCCTCGTCCGTGTATTCCGCCAGAACGTCCTCTATGAGATTCCTGTCAAGCCCCCGGGTCTGCATTTCCCAGCGGGTTTTCTGAAGCCCGTAGCGCTTGCCGTGGATAAGCCTGTCCGCAAGCTTCGCGGCGTAGTCCTCGTCGTCTATATAGCCGTACTCCTGCATTGCGTCCGCCGCCGCCCGGGAGGCCTCCTCCCCGTAAGCCGGCAGGAGCTTCCTGTACAGTTCGTTGTAGCAGTACATACGGCTGCCAAGCAGGTAGAGGGCGCGCTTCTTGGCCTTGCGCATTCTGTCCGCGCGCTGGAGCTTTTCCAGCAGGTCGCCGTCCATCTCTCCGCCCTCGTGCAGGTCGTAGTCCGCGACTATGGCGCAGTTGACGTAGAATTTCTTTCCGTCCTCCAGTTCAAGCTGGCAGGTGTCGCCCCTGTAGACGGAAAGCTCCGTTATCCTGCCGCCCGTGAAATTCTCCGCGCGGCAGTTCTGAAGCCGTCCCATGTATTACTCCACGTCCTCCGGGGCGAATTCCGCGAAATCGTCCTCGTCGGAATCCTCAGACTTCTTTTGGGGCTTCCCGCCGCCCTCGGCAATGACCATGCCATCCTCGAAATCATCGTCGCCGGAAAGGCTGTCAAGCAGGCTGGAGTTCTTCGCGAATTCCTCGCGCACCTTGCCCTCCACCTCACTGCAGATGTCCGGGTTCGCCTTGAGATAATCGAATACCTTCTCGCGCCCCTGACCTATCTTCATATCGTTGTAGCTGAACCAGCTTCCGCTCTTCTTGATTATTCCGAATTCAACGGCGGTGTCAACTATCTCGCCGAGCTTGGAAACTCCCTCTCCGTACAGCATATCGAACTCCGCTGTCTTGAAGGGCGGAGCCACCTTGTTCTTTACGACCTTGCACTTGGTGCGGCTGCCGATTATCTCGCCGCCGTCCTTGATGGGTTCGCCGCGCCTTACCTCGATGCGCACGGAGGAGTAGAATTTCAGCGCGCGTCCGCCGGGAGTGGTCTCCGGGTTGCCGTACATAACGCCTATCTTCTCGCGTATCTGGTTGATGAATATTGCAACGGTGTTGGTGTTGCTGATAACGGCGGTGAGCTTTCTCATCGCCTGGGACATAAGCCTTGCCTGGACGCCGACGTGCGCGTCGCCCATGTCGCCGTCTATCTCCGCCTTGGTGGTCATTGCGGCAACGGAGTCAAGCACTATGATATCCACCGCGCCGGAGCGCACCAGGGTCTCGATTATCTCCAGAGCCTGCTCGCCGGTGTCCGGCTGGGAAACCAGCAGATGGTCGATATCAACCCCGAGCTTCCTTGCATAAACCGGGTCGAGGGCGTGCTCCACGTCGATGAAAGCTGCCGTGCCGCCGGCTTTCTGGCACTCCGCAACAGCCTGGAGCGAGATTGTCGTCTTACCGGAGGATTCCGTACCGTATATCTCGATGATACGTCCCTTGGGAAGTCCACCTATACCCAGCGCAAGATCCAGCATGAGGGAGCCCGTGGAAACGCTCTCCACGTCCATGTGGCGGTTTTCACCCATGAACATTACCGCGCCCTCGCCGAAGCGCTTTTCGAGCTGCGCCATCGCCGTCTTTAACGCCTTTTCGCGCTCGCCCGGGTCAACTATCCTGACTACCGGCTTTACTACCGCGTTCTTTTTCTTGTCAGCCATTTATTTGTCCTCCGTTTTTTATTCCGTATATTACACGGATCACGCCGCACAGATCCTTTTTGTACTGCGCGGTCATTCCGCATTCTTCAAATATCCGCATGACGTCGTTCTCCTGACCCATGCCTATCTCCGCCGCAAGCATTCCGCCGGGCTTCAGCTTCGCGCCCCACAGCGGTATCATTCTGCGGTAGTAGTCCAGACCGTCCTCGCCGCCGAAAAGCGCCGTTTCCGGCTCGTGCGCGACCTCCGTCTGGAGCTCCCGCATATCCTGCGCCGTGAGGTAAGGCGGGTTCGTGACAATCAAGTCCAGCGCCGGGAGCCTGTCCGCGCTATCCTGCGAGAGCACGTCCACACGGAGCGCTTCGCACAGCCCCTGGACTCCGTTCAGTTCTATATTCCTGCGGAGGTATCCCAGCGCCTGCTCTGAAAGCTCCAGCAGCTTCACCGGCACCCCGGCGAGCTTCGCCAGGGTTATCCCGATACAGCCGCTCCCCGCGCAGAGGTCTGCCGCAAGGAATCCCGCGCCTTTTCGCCCCTTCGCAAAGGAGACCGCAAGCTCCGCGATGGTCTCGGTGTCCTGCCGGGGGATAAGCACTCCCTCGCCGACATAAAACGGAAGTCCGTAGAATTCCCACTCGCCCAGAATATACTGGAGCGGCTCCCCGGAAAGCCTGCGGGAAACGGCTTCATGCGCCGCCCGGGTCTTGTCCTCCGGGACTTCCAGCGCCGGAAACAGCAGCATATCGTTCCTTGTGACCCCGCAGAATTTCACCAGGAGCTGCTCCGCGTCAAACTGCGGATTGTCGATGCCGCCGTCCGAAAGGGCGCGTATGCAGGCTTTACGCAGAGAGCCGATATTCACGCCGCTCACCAGTTGTCGTCCTCGCCCTCTCTGGGCAGGCAGGGAGTCACCGCCGCAATGGCAACCTCTATCATGGAGTCGTCGGGCTCCCTGGTGGTTATCCTCTGCATCCACAGCCCCGGCGCGGAGAATATCTTCGTGACTATGTTGTCATAACGCCCCGCAATACGGATAAGCTCATACGCGAATCCCACTACTATCGGCAGGAGTATCAGCTTGCACACCGTCCGCAGGAGTATCGCCACCGTGTCGCTGCTGAGGTGCAGCCACTCCTTGAAAAGCTCCGGCGTTATCGGCACCACGCTGTACACCAGAATACTCACCAGCAGCGTGATTATGATGAAGCTGGTGCCGCACCTCGGGTGGAATCTCGTCATAGGGCGCACATTCTCCACCGTGAGGGGCTTCCCCGCCTCATAGCAGGCGATGGTCTTGTGCTCCGCCCCGTGGTAGCGGTACATTCTGTGCATATCCTTGGTAAGCGAAGTCACCCACATATACGCAACGAAAATGATTATCTTCATCACGCCCTCGAATACGGTGCGCCAGCCGGAGATATCCACCGACTTCACCATCACGAAGCTCCCCTCGGGAAGCCCCGGAAGCACCGCTGAAAGCGCGCTGTACGGCTCCGTCGGGAGCAGGCTCTCTATCCATGTGAAAAGGTAGCTCGGCAGCAGCAGGAAAAGGAACACCGCAAGCGCCGTGCCTATCACCATGGCTATCGCCATTATCGCGCCGGTGAGCTTGTCGCCGAGCTTCTCGTCCAGCCACTTTTCGAACTTTGAGGGCTCTTCTTCCTCCTCGTCGTCCATCATGCCGCTTTTCTCCGCGGATTTCATCAGGCATTTATAGCCCTCGCCGAGCTGCTGCACAAAGTTCACGCTTCCGCGTATTAACGGGCACCTGTTGTACCACTTCTTCGGCCTGATGTCCCATTCCTCGACGTCTATTTCTCCGTCCTTGGTGCGGACTGCCATGGCGCCCTTGGAAACGCCTTTCATCATTACGCCCTCGATAAGCGCCTGACCTCCGATCGAGGTCTTTTTTCCTGTATTCTTACTGCCCATCAGGGTCGCTCCTTTCGTTCATCTGCTTCAGCGGCAGGGTTATCCTCACGGTGGTGCCCTTTCCGAGCACGCTGTCGATATCCAGCGTCCCGCCATGCATTGAGATTATCTCGTCCGCGACCGCAAGCCCTATGCCGCTTCCGCGCCGGGTGCTGTTCGCCTTGTAGAACTTCGCCTTGACCCTGGGCAGGTCAGCCGCTGAAATGCCTATCCCCGTGTCGGCTACGGTTATCGTCAGCGTGGAGTTGTCCTTTTCCACGGTGATATCCACGGTTCCGCCGGGGTCTGTGTATTTTATCGCGTTGTCTATCACGTTTATGAACACCTGACGGAGCCTGTTCTTGTCGCCGTATACCACGCACAGGAACTCCGGCTCGGTGTAGCGTATCGTCTTGTTTTCCTTGCGCGCCTTGTCGGTGTAGATGAGCAGCGCGTCGTCCAGCTCCGCGATGATATCGGTGTTCGCCATATGGAGCGAGAACCTGCCGTTCTGTATCCGCGAGAAATCGAGCAGCTCCTCCACCATCGCCTCAAGGCGGCCTGTTTCGTGGGTGATGACGGTCATTCCCTTGCGGTAGGTTTCCTCGTCGTAGCCCGCCTCAAGAGTTTCGCTCCAGCCCTTTATGGCGGTCAGCGGCGTGCGGAGCTCATGCGATACCGAGGAGATGAAGTCATTCTTTATCGCCTCGGAGTTCTCCAGCTCGTCCGCCATATCGTTGAACACCCGGGAGAGCTCGCCTATCTCGTCGTTGTTGCGGATAGCGATGCGCTCGGAGAAATCGCCCTTTGCCAGTTTCTTTGCGGTGACGCTTATCTGCATGAGCGGAACGCATATGGACTTTACGAAGTACATTCCGCTGAACACCACCAGCAGGATTATCCCCACGCTCACCACCAGCGAAGCGAGCATTATCGCGGAAAGCTGATTGTCTATAAGCGTCATGGAGGCGACGTACCTCAGCGCGTTGTAGGAGCTGCTAGGCTGGGCTATCATTACAGTCACGGCGATGATGTTCTCGCCGTTTTCATAGCCATGGAACACTCCGACGCCCTCCGGGGACTTCATAGCCGCGTCGTAGTCCGGCATATTGTAGCCCCCGTCCGGGGAGAATCCGCTGCTGCTGAGCGTGACCTCGCCGCTGCGGTTAATGGACATCATCTCCATCTGTTCCTTCTTGTCGAAGCCCTCGATGAGCTCCCGCACCTCGGTTGAGTAGTTCACCGCCATGTCCTCGTACAGACGTGAGAGCACCGTGGCGGTGGCGTTAGCCTCGGAAACGAGGTAGTTCTCCGCCGAGCCGTAGTAGTACTGCCGCGTGAAGTAGTAAATGCAGACGTTCACGATGACAAGCAGGACTCCGACCACGCTGAGCGTGTTGAACATCCACCTGCCGGCGATGGAGCTGCGCAGCCTCATGTGCTGGGTCTTTCCGTCCATCAGCCGTTCCATTTATAGCCGAAGCCCCATATCGTCTGTATGTACTGCGGATTGGAGGGGTCCTCCTCAATCTTCATGCGGAGCCTGCGGATATTCACGTCCACTACCTTGTCGTCGCCGTAGTACGCCTCGCCCCAGATATGGTGCAGGATGGTCTTTCTGTCCAGCGCGGTGCCGCGGTTCTTCATCAGGTATTCCATGATGTGGTACTCAACCTGCGTCAGCTCGATGGGAGCGCCGTTTTTAAGCACCGTGCGGCTCTGGTAATCCAGCGTGAACGGCCCGGAGGCTATGTTGCGCACCGTCTCCTGACGGGTCTGGCTGACGTTCACGCGGCGGTAGATGGCGTCCACGCGCGCCACCAGCTCGGACGGTGAGAAGGGCTTGGTAACGTAGTCGTCCGCGCCTATCATCAGACAGTTCACCTTGTCCATCTCCTGGCTTTTCGCGGAGAGCATGATTATGCCTATCTCGCTGCTCTGCTCCCTTATCCAGCGGCAGAGCGCGAAGCCGTCCATTCCGGGCATCATGATGTCAAGCAGCGCAACGTCGAAATTGCCCTTCTGCTCGGTGTAGACCTTCACCGCGTCCTCGCCGCAGGAAACGTCCACCACATCGTAGCCGCTTCTAACAAGATTTATCACAACGAAGTCGCGGATAGCGTCCTCGTCCTCGCAAACAAGAATTCGTTTCATATTACCTCTCTCACAGAATTATCAGGCTGTTCTGGAGCTCGCTCTCGGTGAGGGCAAGGGTACCGGTAAGGTAGCCCGTGCTTTCCTTTATGCATATCACGCTCTCCTCGTTTTCGCCTATCATGCGGAAATCCTTGGAGTTCACAAGCCGCTCCGTGTCCTCTTTGTCTATCGTCCGTATGCGCAGGAGTTCTGTGCTTTTGTCCACCGTCACGCCCTTTTCGGCGCTGTACGAAATGAACACTATCTCGTCGTCCTGCGAATTGACCACTGCGGAGACTATCCCCTGCCATCGGCTTGGGAAGATCAGCGCGAAGTTGTACTTGCTGCTGTAATAGCTGTAAAATCTGCGCTTGTAGGCGTTTTTTTCCACGCAGTACCACTCGACCGCGCAGAGCTGCTCCGACTTCTGGAGCGTTTCGTAGCCCGGCAGCGGGGTCATGGATGGTATCTCAACATAACCGTCGCCGTCGATGTCCCGGCAGCGGATATCGGTCATGTAATCGTTAGTGAACCTTGAGATAAGGTTGTACGATGTGCCGTCCGCGCCGACCCTGCGGTTGACCGGGCTGGTTATGCGGCCTCCGGCGCAGTATACCACGTCCGTGCCGTACTGCCCGCCGCCCCTGGAATAATCAAGGAACAGCGCCGTGGCGCCCTCGGAAAGCTCGCCCTTTGTCACGCCGATATAATCCGCCGCAACGCCGCTGAGCTGCGTTTCGCTGAGCTTCCGGAAACCATCGTCCGTTCGGGTGAACATCATCGCCGTTGCCATCTGGGACACCTTGTCCGGGACCACCGTAACAAGCTCCTGCTCGCCGTCGGCGTTGAGGTCGATGACCTCCATGCAGGAATAGCTGGAGCTGTACAGCTCCGACATTATGCCGTCCGCGTAGTTCATCACGCTGACCGTCCTTTCGGTCTGGTTCAGCATGGAATAGCACACGATGATCTCCGTGGAATTGCAGCTTCCCAGGTTTGCGAAGCTGATGCTGTCCACCTCGCTGCCGACGCACGCGAGGTCGTAGACCGCCTCCCACTTTCCGTCGGCGTTCTTGTCCAGGACTTTCAGCCGAAGAGCGCTCTCGCCGGACTGCACCGACTGGCTCTCGTAAAACACCAGCGCCTCTTCCCCGGGGTCCGAGTCGATATCCTGAAGCACGAACGCCGAGCGGAAGTCGCCGCCCCGCGGGTATTTCAGCCGTATCGAGCTGCCGGAGCTGTTTATCAGCGCCTGATATATCTCGCTCTGCTCCTGCGTGAGCTTCGGCGCGGTGAGAAGATTCTCCACCGAAGCCCCGGAGCACCCGGTCAGCGCCAGCGCCGCCGTGACCGCCGCCGTTAAGCGGAGCATTTTTCTGTGACCTCTGACCGGAAACACCACCTGTCTTTAGAAATCAGCTGCCCTTGCTCAGTCCTGAGCGCCGTCGTTATCTTCCGCCGTTTCAGGCTCTTCCAGCGCTGTAAGCTCAGCGGAATCAGCGGGCTCAGCCTCCGTTTCCGCCGCCTCTGCCGGCTTGTCGGAGGGCTTCATATACAGGGCGATGAGCGTCACAGCGATAAACACTCCCGCCGCCATAAGCGGAGCTGGAACGAAGCTCATGTAATACGCATGGTCGCCGTGACCCATCTGGTAGAGCATTTCCGCCTGAGTTTTGCTGGTTACTATGCGGGAGGCCGCCTCGGCAGGGCCGGCAAGCGCCATGAATATCACAGCGAGACCGTTTCCGAGGATAGCGACCGCGGATACCGCTCCGGAGACCGCAAGCGCCTGACGTGTGCGCTTTCCCTCGTTGCCGGAGAGAAACGCCGCAAGCTGCATGAAGAACACCGCCGCAAACACCATGCACATACAATTGATGAGGTACTCCGGAACGGTGGTGACCGCCATGTTTTCAAGGAACACGTTTATTCCGCAGAGGGTGTAGTACACCGCTCCGACGGTCAGCGAGAAGCCGAGCCCCGGCTTGAATTCCTTCCTGTAGAGGATAACGAACGCAGAGACCAGCATTATTGCGCCGAACAGGAAATCCACCACCATCATGAACGGGGACGGCGAAATGTTGCTCCCCTCCGGAATGACCGCCTCGGCATAACCGGAATACAGCGCGCCCATCGCCGGCAGCAGGAGCCCGAAGCCGACAGCGCCGGCTCTGCCGTCAGTCACCTGAGATACCTCGTTAGTGTAGAGCGCGGAGCCTTTTTTCCTGTCGAGCACCGCCGCGGCGACCGCGGCTATCAGGGTGACTCCCACCGCCAGCCAGAAGCAGGCGTTCATAAAGAAACCGTTATCATCCTTAAGAAATCCCATCGTCATATCCGTGCCCGCGCCTATCTGGGCGGCTCTTGCCGCAAAAGCCAGAGCCCACGCCGGGATAATAAGCCACAGCCCAAGTCTGCTGTTTTTATTCATGATCTGTTATGCTCCTTGTAAAATACAAAACTGTGAATGATATCCGTAAATCGCGGCAGTACAGCCGTGCGGACATATCTCATTTTATTTTATCACATATTAAAATATAATTCAAGTCCTTTTTTCGCCCAGAACGAGTTTTCACAAGAATTACACCCGGAATAGTGAAAAAAGGGACTGCCGCTGCTGGCAGTCCCTCCAGTCTGTCGAAAAAGTCAAAAGAACAGAAAATTTTACAGAAGCAGTGGGGGAAAACTCTTGTTTTCCCCCACACCCCTTTAGCGCCCTGAAAACGTTAAAGCCGCACTCCGTGCGGAGTCGCGGGGCTCTGCCCCACACCCCGCCAGCCTTTTATTAGTTTACGCCGGAAGCGAAGCGTATTCAAGGCGTAAATTAGAGGCTGGACCGAAAACTTTCATAGCGCTACGCGCAAATTTTATAGGTTTTTCGACAGTCTGCACGCCGGAATTACGGCGTTTATTACTTCACAAACCTGAACCAGCTGAAATCGAAATTGCTGCCCGGCAGGAATGTAAACGACACATTCTGCTTTCCGCTCACGCCGGCAAGCTGGAATTCCCTCTCGCAGGATGCTGGGTCGTCCGTCCTAAATTCGCAGAGGATACGCTGTTCGCCGTCGGCGTTCTTCAGCACCAGATGTATGCTGTTGAGCGGCAGCGGGGAGGCTCCGCATATCACAACCTCTGAGGGCTGTTCCGCGGTAAAATCGAACTCCCCGAAATCAAGCACGACGTTGTTTCCGATTCCGGTGACGCTCCCTCCGCTAACGGTGAACTTGTCGCCATAAATATGCTCTGCGTCTGCGGCGTTGTTTCCGGAGAATTCCCTGCGGCGGCGCTCGAACGTGAATCCGCTTACCTGATAGCCGCTGTCGCTCTCTATCGCGAATGTGCGGACTCCGCGCAGGAGCTTCGGCAGTCTGAAGGTTTCAGGCTTGAATACCATCCACTCGGGCTGCTTGTGATAGGTGTAGGTTCCAAGGAGCTCGCCGCCCTCGCCGGGAATACCGTCATAGAAACGGATATCCACAGGATCAAGGGTGTTTGCCCAGATGGAAACCTCCAGCGTGTCAGCTCCGTCAGGTCCGAAATCAACATTCTCATACGCCGCCCACGAAGTCCCGCCGAACGCGAAGCCTATTCCACGGTTCACGCCGTTGCCGAGATTCTCGCTCCCGCGGCTGTTGAGACCTGCGGGAACAAACTCATACGGATCCATGAACGCGCTTCCCAGCCCCTCCGCAGCGAACGGAAGAACCGAAAGCAGGTGAAGGCGCTGTGTGCCGTTCCTGCACATAGCCCGGAGGAAAAATTCTCCATCGCCCTTAGCTCTTACAACGACAGTATTATCAGGCCGAACTTCAAGCTCCGCAATGTTCGTGGTGATTCCGTTTATGTTGGTAACGCGGTACTCAACTTCCTGCGTATAATCAGAGCCAGCCGGGTAAATCTCCGTGCGCACCGTTATTTCGCGCTTTTCCGGGGTGAGCTTCAGCGCGTCCGCGCACAGCTCCAGCTTTCTGACGGGGAGTTCGTCAGTTCTGCCGCACTCGGTGGGAGCTGCGGAAACTCTTTCATTGCAGGAGGTTCCCGGAACCATCACGGCGGGCACCGCGCGGATCGTTACCGTTTCCTCCGGGAGCCCCGGAGATGTCAGCGTTACGCGGATTTCTCCGGTCTCGCCAGTGGCTCCTATGACCGCCAGCAGTCTGCCCGAAAACAGGCGGCGGGAAGTTCCCTTGTACTGGTCGTAGTCCGTGCTGTCGCCGTTATCCATGCCAAGAAGCCTGCCGGCGCCATCCACGCTGATGTTAACGCGGTTTCCTGCGTTCGCGCAGAACGTTCCGTTCTCGTCGTATGCGGCGATTTCAACGTATATCAGATCCTCGCCGTCCGCGCGGAGCCCCGTCTTGTCCGGGACTGCCTCAATGCGCACTGCGTCGCCGAATGAGCGCACCGCGTCCTCCGCTATGACCGCGCCGCTCTCGTCAAATGCGACCGCTTTCAGCTCTCCCTTGTGATAGGGGATAATATAATCTGCGGTGAGCTGCTTTCCGTGGGCGTGGTCGATATTGAAAGCGCCCTGAGAAGCTCCGTTCAGGAAAAGCTCCACCCGGGGAGCGTTAGAGCACACGCGCACGTCTATCGGCTGACCCTCGTTGAAGTCCCAGTGCGGGAATATGTGCACGAAGGGCGATTTCTTGTAATCCGTCCATTCGGCGCGGAAAACATACGCGCTGTCCTTCGGGAATCCCGCAGTGTCGTACTGACCGAAATAGGAATTCTTCGTGCTGTAGGGTGTAGGCTCGCCGATATAGTCAAAGCCAGTCCAGATGAACTGCCCGGCGCAGAATTCCGCGTCCCTGTCCCTGATTATGCAGTCCTCGGTGTTCTTCGCACCCCAGCCGGTGCAGCTGTTTCCAAGGGAGGAGCACTGCTCGTCATCGTCCGCAAGCACAGTCTGAGAAAGCGGGAAGTGGTAGATACCGCGGCTCTGTACGACCGATGCTGTCTCGCTGCCGTAAATCGCCCAGTCCGGGTGCTTTTCGTGGTGCTCGTTATACAGACGCTCGCCGTAGTTGTATCCCGCCAGCTTCAGGATATCCGCGCACTTCTGACCGTTCTCCCACTGCATAAAGTTGGAGCCGAAAGTTACATAGCCGTTTCCGCGCGGGTCGTGGAGCTGTACAAGGCGCTTCAGAAGCGCCGTTACCTCCTGACCGCGCTCGTCGGCATGGGTGTCGAAAATCTCGTTGCCCACGCTCCAGCCGATGATGGAGGGTCGGTTTCTGTCGCGGCGTATCCATGAAGCCACGTCGCGCTCCACCCACTCGTCAAAGAAACGCGCGTAGTCGTACTCCGTCTTGGAGCGCTCCCACATATCGAAGCCCTCGGAAAGTATCAGCATTCCAGTCTCGTCCGCAAGATCCATGAACTCCTCAGCCGGCATATTGTGGGAGGTGCGTATCGCGTTCACGCCCATCTCGCGGAGCTTCCTGAATCTGCGGCGCAGCGCGGTTTTATTCGATACCGCGCCCAGACAGCCGTTGTCGTGGTGTTCGCAGGAGCCGTGCAGCTTGACGTGCCTGCCGTTCAGGAAAAATCCGCGGTCCGCGGTGAACTCTATCTTCCTGAATCCGAAGCGCTGGGATATTCTCTGAATGACCTCGCCGCCGCGGAGTATCTCGGAAACCAGCGTGTAAAGATTCGGGGATTCGATATCCCAGAGAGCGGGGGCGCTCACATTGAGTTTCTGTGTCGTGAGGGAATACGTGTTACCGGGGACTCTTACCGCCTCCGGAATGCAGGAGATATCCACGGCGCAGGCGTCGGATACTGCGGAAGCGACTTCGTTTCCGGCGCTGTCCAGAATGGTGCTGCGGACCTCCACGCCGGCAATGGGAGTTCCCGCCGGGCGCAGTATCTCGGAGGTTATCTCAGCCGTCCAGACTCCGCCGTTTTCGGTGGTGGAAACGTATATTCCGTCGTTTCCGAAGCGTATCTCAGGTGATTCGCACAGCCATACCCTGCGGAATATTCCCGCGCCGGAGTACCATCTGGAATTGGGCGAATGATAGTCAACCCGGACGGTTATAGTATTCTCTCCGTTGCGGATAAGGTCGGTTATATCGAACTGGAAAGCGGAATAGCCGTACTTCCACTCTCCTGCCTGAGTACCGTTCACATAGACGCGGCTGTCCATATAAACCCCGTCAAAGCGGATATATGTGCGTACTCCCGGCTTCTTTTCGTAGGCGAAATTCTTCCTGTACCAGCCGGTGGAGGTCTCGTACAGATTGCCGGTGTCGTATATCAGCCAGTCGTGCGGCAGGTCTGTCGGCCTGAAATCAAAGCCGTCGGAGTACTCAGAGCCGAACGGCGCCTTGTAGAAATCCCAGCCATCGCAGAACAGCGTGCGGTTTGAATAGTTTATCATGTGCTTATCCCTTTCTGAATTCAATATGATACTCTGCGCTTAGCTTCGGCAGAGGCAGACGGTACTTCTCCGCAAGCGCGGGGCCGCAGGAATTGGAGCCTACTCCCGCCATCATGCTGTCGATGCAGACAACGCTGCTCCCGCATTTCTCAAGCTCGAAATTATGGCGCTTGCCCGCAAGCTCCTCCTGCGTGTACTCGGAGGCATTGAACGAAAAATCGCCGCCGCAGGTGAATCTGACGGAGCTTTCGCCGTCAGAGATATTCATATATTTACAGCCGCAGTGCGAAGAGTTCTCCTGCGGTCTGACGTAATCCTCGTGCATTTCCGAGATGTCCGCCGTGAACCTGCCGACATAATCAAGATGGCGCTTGTCGATGTAGCTCTCATACGGTCCGTAACCGAAATACTCCACATTCGAGAAGCTGCGCGGCAGGAACAGCCTGATTCCGAAGCGCGGCAGGAACTCCACCTTGTCGGAGATGTCCGCGCCGCAGCTTATGTCAAGCCCGGCTCCGCTTATCCTGTAACGGACGTCCATTCTCGCGAAAGGCTTGTCTATGCTCCAGCCGAAGGACTGCCGGAGGGTTATCTCCGCGAAATCCGCGCCGGAGGTAACGTCAACGCCGTAGTTTCTGACCGTGAAATCATTCAGATGAGCGCGGTACCAGTCGTTTTTCATGACGTCATTGTCGGTGGGCGCACGGAAGAAATTGAACTGCACCGGCCTTTCAAGGAGTTCCCTGCCGTCGAGCCTTATGGAATCGAATGCCGACAGCCGCTTATTGAAGCGGTATTCCACGTCCCCTGCCGTTATTTTCACAAGGAGCGGCTCATCGCTGACCGAAACGGGAGCGCCCGCCGCCGGAGCCGGAAATTCCCCGCCCGACAGCTTCGCCTGATCAAAGCAGACCTCAAAGCCTTTTTCGCAGAAAGACGTATCCCTCTTTGCGGTGAAAATGAACCTGATATAGCTCTCGCCGGCAGCTTCTGCGGCTTCCGGGATATTCACCGGAGCGCTTCCCATGGGCGGAACGGAAAATTCAACTTTCCCTGTTGAAACAATGCCGCCGTTTCGCGTTATCTCCCAGCGGCAGTCAAGAAGCTCTCCCGCGTCCGCAAATTCAAGCGTGCTGCTGAAAACGAAGCTCCCGGGCTGTGCGCCGCTATTTACGCGAACCGGGCGGTAGACCTGCTTCAGCTCCAGAAGCCCGGTGTGCGGAGTTCTGTCCGGGTAGTTCAGACCGTCCATGCAGAAATTACCATCGTTGTGCTTCTCGCCGAAATCCCCGCCGTAGCCGTACTTCGGCTTTCCGTCCGGAGTTATCCCGAGCGGCACGGTATGGTCGCACCACTCCCAGACAAATCCGCCGCAGAAGCGCTCGTTTGAGTAAAACGTTTCGTGGTAGTCCTCAAGGTCGCCGGGACCGTTGCCCATCGCGTGACAGTACTCGCAGAGCACGAACGGGCGCGTTTCCTTTTCATCGGCTATGATATCGTACATTTCCTTTGCGGAAGGGTACATTTTCGAAACTAGGTCGAGAATATCGTCCGACGTGTCGTCCAGCCGGTGAGTGCTCTCATAATGGAGCAGTCGCGTGCCGTCAAGGCTCTTGACCAGCTCCCCGGCGGCACGGAAATTCGTTCCCCAGCCGCTCTCGTTTCCGAGCGACCAGAACACCACGCAGGGGCGGTTTATATCGCGCTTCACAAGTGATTCCGCCCGGTCGAGTATCGCAGCCCTGAAACGCTCGTCAGAGGCAAGCAGAGCGATCCCGGAATAACCCTTCGTCCATTTGTAGTCGTTGTAGACCTCCACGCAGCCGTGGGTCTCAACGTCCGCTTCGTCTATGACGTACAAGCCCAGCTCATCGCAGAGCTGATAAAACTGCGGTGCATTCGGGTAGTGGGAAGTCCTGACTGCGTTTATGTTGTGGCGCTTCATCCGGACGAGGTCGCCCCTCATCTTTTCAAGCGGCGCGTAATACCCGGTGTCCGGGTAGCTGTCATGACGGTTCACACCCTTGAATTTCACGGGTCTGCCGTTGATCCTGAACACTCCGTTTTCAGCGCCGACCCTGCGGAATCCTACACGCTCGCCTGTCTTTTCGCCGCAGGATGTTATAATCAGCGAGTACAGCTCCGGTATTTCGGCGGACCACAGCCTGGGAGATTCTATCTCCACAGAAACGGTTTTTCCGTCCTCTGCGGTAAATTCCGCGCAATTCCTGCCGTCCGGGTCAGTCAGCACGGCGGAAACACCGGCTCCCTGCGGTGTGAAAAACAGCTTTGCGCGGGTCATGTCATCTGAAAGCTCCGTGCGTATCGTGTAGTTCTCCAGCCGCTTCTCCGGGCGGGAAAGCATATACACGTCGCGGAATATTCCGGAAAGCCTTATCTTGTCCTGATCCTCCAGATAGGTTCCGTCGCACCACTTCAGCACTGCGGCGGTAATGCGGTTCGAGCCCTCATGCAGAAGCGGAGTTACATCAAATTCACTCGTGCTGTGCGACACCTGCGAATAGCCCGCAAATTCCCCGTTGACGTACAGATAAACACAGCTGTCCACGCCCTCAAACGTAAGTATGCGGCTCATTCCGTCCGGGGTATAGCTGTAATCCCTGCCGTAAACGCCGACCGGGATATCGTCCGGGACGTATGGCGGGTCAAAGGGAATCGGGTAGCAGACGTTAGTGTACTGCGCCCGGTCATAGCCGTGGAGCTGCCAGTTTGACGGCACCGGGAGTTTCTCCCCGGGGAGCGCGGTGAAATCATCCTCCAGATCTATGATACTATTGTAATAGCGGAAATCCCACTCGCCATTGAGCAGCTCGAACCGCCCGGAGCTTTCGCGCCCCGCAAACGGATCCTGCCCCTCGCCGAACGGTATAAAATAGCAGTGCTTCGGGAGCGTTCCCATATGAAGCGCCTGCGGATCCTCATGGTATATCATGCGGCTTTTCTGAGTGCCGGGTGCGGAAATTTTTGAAATATCCATAATAAATGCTCCTTCCTGTACTTCCTGACTGCGGATGTTGATTATATTGTACAGCATATTGACAAACAAGTCAATAGATGATATTATTATTTTATAACGATATGAATACGGAGCGTGATTTTTTGATATTCAGCGATTATCCCATTCTCCGGGAGGAGAAGGGGCTTCCCCTGTATCTGGAAAACATGGGGCTCCAGAGCTGTCAGGACCACATGATACGTCAGGAGGGCTACAGCTTCCCGCAGATACTCTACTCCACCAAGGGGAGCGGCACGCTCATCGTTGACGGAAAAAAGCGTCCGGTGCCGCCGGGCTCCGCCATATTCCTGCCGGCGTGCTGGCCGCACGAATACTACGCAGACGGCGATATCTGGGACATACACTGGGTGGTGCCGGCAGGCTCGGCGGTGGACGATATCCTGCGAAAATTCGGGCTGGAAAAGCCGCAGGTCTATCAGCTCGGCGACACGCGCACGCTGGAGCACATCTTCCGGAAAATGCACGACGCCATACGCGCGGACAGCATTTACGGGAATATGCGCGCTTCCGGGTATTTGTATGATTTTCTTATAGAGTTCTACCGGCTGATTTCTCCGGTGAGCACGGCGGTATCCACCTCTCCGGCGCTCATGCGGGCTATCGACCACATAAATTACAGCTTTGCTTCCCAGATAACGATGGAGGAGCTTTGCAGGGCCTCCGGGGTCTCAAAGCAGCATCTGTGCCTGCTTTTCCGGAATATCCTTAATATCCGGCCGATGGAGTATGTCGCCAAGCGCCGCATTCAGGAGGCAAAATCCCTGCTGACCTCCACCGACATCAGCATCGGAGAGATCGCGGAAAGGGTCGGATTCGGCTCGGAGAGCTACTTCTGCAAGCTTTTCAAGCGGTATGAAGGGATAACTCCGTCAGCGTTCAGGAACACGAAATAGGAGGTAAAGATGAACTATTACGAAATATTCCGGGAGTGCTTCCCGCAGCTCCGTCTGAGCGAAAATCAATTTATGAGCCTGTCGGAATTAGAACAGTGCAGGCTGTTCACCTGCGGAAACGGATACGCGCTGGTGAGCGGCAACAGACTGCGGCTGATATGCGTTCCTCCGCAGGAACAGAAAAAAGGTACCGGAACAGAGCTGCTCCGGCTTGCCGAGGAATATGTCAGGAATCAAGGCTTCACGCGAATTGAGGCAGGGGATACCGGCTCAGGGCTGTTTATCGGCGCGGTGGAGGAAAGCGTTCCTTTTTTCGAGAAGCACGGCTATTCATTCGGGGAGAGAATCGCGGAGATGTCCGGCGGCAGGAACGAGCTTCTTTTGAATCCAGCGGATATCCCGGGAATCAGCTTTGAAATACGCCAGGCGGACGAAACGGTCAGGAACGCAGTTTCCAAGGTTGACCCGGACTGGGTGCAGTATTTCACTGATGGCGAAGTAATGTGCGCTGTTTCCAACGGAACTGTTGCCGCTTTCTGCATTCTGGAGAAGAACGTTTCATGCGTGCTCTCGGGCGGAACTTCAAAGATGGGGAGCATAGGCTGCGTAGGCACTGTTCCGGATTTCCGCAGGCGCGGGATAGGTCTGGAGATGGTGAAGCGGGCTTCTGCCGAGCTGCTGGAGCGCGGCTCTGAACGGATATTCATACATTACACCGGGGTTTACGGCTGGTACGCGAAGCTCGGATATCATACGGATTTATGGCTCAGACCCGGAGAAAAGGAACTTTAATTGGTACAGAAACTTAAGAAATTCAGCGAACTCACCGCAAAGGAGCTGTACGAAATACTCCGGCTGCGGGTGAACGTCTTTGTGGTGGAGCAGAACTGCCCCTACCCGGAACTGGACGGTCTTGACGAGTGCGCATATCACCTGTGGTTCGAGGACGAAAACGGCATTGCCGCATACCTGCGGCTGATCCCTCCGGGAGTGGTGCGGGAGGACGGCGCGATAGGCCGCGTTATATCCGCACGGCGGCGCAGCGGGCTAGGGAGCCGGCTCATGCAGGCGGGGATAAAGGCAATGCAGGAGCTCTACGGCTCCGAAAGCGTAACGATAGAGGCGCAGGTCTATGCAAAGCCGTTCTACGAGGTCAACGGATTCCGGCAGATCTCGGACGAATTTGACGAGGACGGTATCCCGCATATCCTGATGAAATGGGAGAAAAACGCATAAAAACAAGGGAGGGCACACGCCCTCCCTGCTGCATCATATTTCATCAGCGGAATCTATTTCAAAGCCCGGATTGCGGTACTTATTAAGCTGTGCGGTATAGAAACTTACCGGAACATTGTCGATATATTTCCAGCCGCTTTCCGGGTCGCCGACATATTTCACCGTTCCGCCGCCTGCGAACATAACCGTGTACGCGTCGTAGTAATCGTCTGCCCATACGCTGTATGTGCCGTATCCAACGGTCCCCGGCAGGAGTGCGGCGGGGTCGGACACGTTGTCAAGCTTCTCTATCTGCGTTCCGTCGCAGACGTAGTTATAGCCGACTGCCACTATGGGAGTTCCGTCAAATGTCGGATCGTTATAGGTATTTTTGCCAAGGCATATCGTGTCCGCCTGAGCGGCGTTCCATATCTGTCCGGTGAATATCTTTGCCTCATCATCATAGCCGCCGGGGCAGTCGAATTTTCCTTTCTCGCCGATGTAAAGCAGAGAATCCGAGTAGCAGGTGAGCGTTCCATTGGTCACAGAAACTGTTCCATCGCTTACTATGGAGCCGTAAAGATCTACGGAATAACGCTTAAGCACAAGCTTTCCGCCGTTTTCAACGTAGATTTTTCCTTTTATCACCGCGCCGCCGTTGAGGGTCAAAGTAACTCCATTCGGGATTATCAGCGCCTCGTCCTCGCCGAGTATGAAGCACTTTTTTATGAGCCGCGTCTTTTTCAGGATAGGCGTGCCGTTCTCGCCGTCATAGCGGTACAGAATGTTTTTCAGGTTTTTCAGGCTGCATTTCTGCGCTTCCTGCCCGAACGCAACTACCCCGGAATTGTCCTGCGCGGACGCGCTTACAGCCGGGAACGCCGATGTTACCGCCGCTGCCATCAGCATCGCCGCAATGATCCTCTTGTTTATTTTCATATCAAATACCTCCTTGTCGTACGGCTTTATTGCCGTTTCTGTAATTAAAACCACGCAGTTTAGAAAAAGGCTGCAAGTTTTTTATGCCTTTTTGCAATTTGTTGCATTCCACAAAAAACGCTTCGGTAATATATCCATTTTTAACAAAACAACGATACGGATAAAAAAACAGAATTTTCTTCTCACTGCCCCTTGAATTATCCCCACCAATGTGGTATACTTAATAAGTATGCTGCTGAAAATCGGCGCTTTCTGCCGCTTTCCGGCATATAATGAAGCGGATAACCGGCGCACTGCCGGTCAGCTGCACAAATTTTAAATTTCATGTTGAAAGTTTTTGTAAAGCAATTTACACTAAACCTATTGACACAATATGCTTTGTGTGCTATAATACAAATCACCGGGAAGCAGTGAATGAGCTGACATCTCCGCGGCACACAAGACAAATCTATAAACGGAGTGATTTTGTGGACTGGGACTGGTCATTTATTCAGAGGTTTACGCCGATGTACGCTGAAGCCGCCGTGCTTACGGTGACGATAGGAGTTATCGGTATCCTGCTGTCGATCGTGATAGGGCTTATATGCGCGCTGGCGAAGTATTACAGGATTCCCGTGGCGCGGCAGATAGTGGCGGTTTACATTGAACTGTCGCGAAACACCCCTCTCATCGTTCAGTTGTTTTTCCTGTATTTCGGACTTCCGAAGGCGGGTGTGCTGCTCTCCAGCGAGGCCTGCGGCGTTATCGGTCTTGCATTCCTCGGCGGAAGCTATATGGCTGAGAGCTTCCTCAGCGGACTGAAATCCGTCGGGAAGATACAGCTTGAAAGCGCTGAAAGCCTTGGACTTCGCAGAGGACAGGTCATGCGGTACATAATCCTGCCGCAGGCGGCTTCTGTGTCTATCCCCGCGCTTGCCGCAAACGTTATCTTCCTGCTGAAAGAGACCAGCGTATTCAGCGCGGTTTCCCTTGCAGACCTGATGTACGTTGCAAAGGACCTCATCGGTATGTACTACAACACCGGAGAGGCCCTGACAATGCTCGTTGCGGCTTACCTTGTGATAATCCTCCCGATCTCCATAGTATTCACGATACTTGAAAGGAGGGTCCGCCGTGCAGGGAATTGAAGTCCTTTTCATGGGCAATAATATGCTCCGTCTGTGGGGCGGTCTGTGGGTGACTCTCAGGCTGTCGCTGATATCCATCGCGCTTTCGCTCGTGATAGGTATTTTTGTCGGCGCTTTCATGCTTGTGAAGAATCCCGTTGTCAAGGCAATATGCCGGGTATACATTGAGATAGTCCGCATAATGCCGCAGCTTGTATGGCTGTTCATCATCTTTTTCGGTGTGACAAAGCTCACCGGGCTAAATTTCAGCGGAGAAACCGCCGCGGTGATAATGCTCACGATCTGGGGAGCTTCCGAGGTCGGCGACCTTGTGAGGTCGGCATTCCTGTCGATCCCGAAGCACCAGTTCGAATCCGGGCTGTCCCTCGGGCTGAGCAGATTCCAGCTTTATGCTTACGTCATTTTCCCTCAGGCGATACGCGGACTTGTTCCGGATATCATCAACCTGTCAACGCGTATGATAAAGACTACCGCGCTGGTTTCGCTGATAGGCGTTACAGAGGTCCTCAAGGTAGGCAAGCAGATAATCGACGCAAACCGCTTCGATTTTCCGAATGCCGCTCTGTGGGTCTACGCCGCGATATTCCTGATGTACTTCATAATATGCTTCCCGCTGTCGCTGCTGTCGAGGAAGCTCACGAAAAAGAGAGGTGAATGACCATGGCTGAACACATTATAGATATTGATCATCTGACCAAGCGCTTCGGCGACAATACCGTGATAAACGATCTGTCGCTCAGCGTTGAAAAGGGCGAGGTCGTGGTACTCATCGGACCCTCCGGCTGCGGCAAGAGTACGCTGCTCCGCTGCATAAACGGACTGGAGCCTATCCAGGGCGGCTCGGTGAAGCTCCACGGGGAGCCTGTCGAGCACGGAAAGCCCAGCCTCTACAAGGTACGCCAGAAGATAGGCATGGTATTCCAGAGCTACGACCTGTTCCCGCACATGACGGTGATGAAGAATATACTGCTCGCCCCGATGAAGGTACAGAACCGCAGCAGGGATGAAGTCACCCAAAAGGCGATGGCGCTGTTAAAGCGCGTAGGTCTTGAGGACAAGGCGGATTCCTACCCGGCGGAGCTTTCCGGCGGACAGAAGCAGAGAGTTGCTATTGTCCGCAGCCTTATCATGAATCCGGACATTATGCTGCTTGACGAGATCACCGCCGCGCTTGACCCGGAAATGGTGCACGAAGTCCTGAACGTAGTCCTAGACCTCGCAAAGGGCGACCAGAACACCACCATGGTCATCGTGACCCATGAGATGGCGTTCGCACGGGCAGTCGCGGACCGGATAGTGTTCCTTGACGGAGGAGTAATCGTTGAGGAAAACACCCCGGACAAATTCTTCGACCACCCGCAGACAGAGCGCGCACAGCGCTTCCTAAAGACGTTCACCTACTCGCGCTGAGCAGGTAAACATATAAAAATAACACAAACAAAGGGACAAATGGAGGACACAGACATGAACACTTTCAAGAAGATCGCATCTGTATTTGCAGCGGCAGCTATGGCAGTTTCCATGGCAGCCTGCTCCTCAGGCAACACCAGCAATACCAGCAGCGAAGGCTCCGCGGCTGACGGAAGTTCCGCAGCGGCAGGCTCTTTCCGCACAGTTGACGAGATCAAGGACAGCGGCGAGATCACCATCGGCGTTTTCTCTGACAAGAATCCTTTCGGCTACGTTGACAACGACGGCAAGTTCCAGGGCTACGACGTATATTTCGCTGAGCGCATCGCAAAGGACCTCGGCGTTGAGCTGAAGCTCGTTCCCGTCGAGGCTGCGAGCCGCGTAGAGTTCCTTGAGACAGCAAAGGTTGACATTATCCTCGCTAACTTCACCGTTACCGACGAGCGCAAGGAAAAGGTAGACTTCGCACTGCCCTACATGAAGGTAGCTCTCGGCGTAGTTTCACCTGACAGCGCGGTAATCACCGACGCCGACCAGCTCAACGGCAAGACCCTTATCGTTGTAAAGGGCACCACTGCTGAATCCTACTTCACAGAGAACTATCCTGACGTAAAGCTCCAGAAGTACGACGAGTACAACGAGGCTTATTCCGCACTCCAGGACGGCAGAGGCGACGCATTCTCCACCGATAACACCGAGGTGCTCGCATGGTCCATGAACAACCCCGGCTTCACGGTCGGCGTTGAATCCCTCGGCAGCACCGACGCCATCGCTCCGGCTGTAACAAAGGGCAACGAGACGCTGCTCAACTGGCTCAACGATGAGATAACCTCCCTCGCTGACGAGCAGTTCTTCCACGCTGACTACGACGCTACTCTCGCTTCCGTTTACGGCGAAAACGTTGATAAGGACAGCCTGGTCGTTGAAGGCGGCGTAATGTAAGTTACAGCAGCCAGAATATCAGGATTAATCCACTGCCTTTGGAGCCTCCGGAGAATCGGGGGCTCCTCTCTTTGTTCATTACGGGAAAATCTGTAAAACCTATTGACAATTAAGCCGCAATGATTTATAATAAATATATGTTGACTTTTTTGGACGGGATAGTTTCGAGGTATAATAAATGAACAAAAAGAAAAAAGGCTGGAAGCTGAACCTTATAGTCTGTGCCATAGCCTTTATCATAATGGTCGTTTATCTGGTGTTTGTTGACAGCATTGATAACGTTGTCGCCGCCCTCACCAGAATAAACAAGGTGGCGCTGATCCTGTGCGTGCTGTTCATGGTGGGCTACTGGATGAGCGAGGCTGCGACAGTCCACGTCATGCTGAAGTCCATGCACCCCAAAATGAAATTCCGGGACACATGGCTGGTCACGATAATCGGGCAGTACTTTAACTGCATCACCCCCTCCGCTTCCGGAGGTCAGCCCATGCAGGCGTATTATCTGGTGAAGTTCGGCGTTCCGCTGGGGTGCGGGCTTACCGCGCTTCTCAGCCGTTTCATCGTGTATCAGTTCGTGCTGACGCTGTACTCCGTGTTCACGCTGGCGGTGGGATTCAATCACTTCGGCGGCGACCTGACGCAGAAAGGGCTAATGCCGTTCGTGTTAATAGGATTCGTGATAAACACCGCCGTTATCATCTTTCTGTTCTCCATCGCGCTGTTCAGGAATGCAACGCTTAAGGTATGCAACGGGATAATCTCCCTGCTGGCTAAAATGCATATCATCAGGCGCCCGCTGAAATACAGGGTGTATCTCACCCGCGAGGTAAACAAGTTCTACGAGAATTTCAGGTACCTGCGCAAAAATATTCCACTCCTGCTGAAAGCGGTGTTCTTCACATTCGTACAGCTCACACTGTACCTGAGCATTTCCTATGTGCTGTACCGCGGCTTCGGAATGAGCGACGCGAGCCTGCTCCAGATAATGAGCTATCAGGCGTATGTTCTGATGATATCCTCCTTTATTCCCCTGCCCGGAGCCATGGGCGGAGCAGAGCTCGGCTACCATGGATTCTTCAAGGATATCTTCACTGAACAGTACGTCAACACCTCCATGATGCTCTGGAGAATAATGACGTTCTACCTGCCTATCATAGTAGGGCTTTTCTTCACCATGACGATGAAGAACCGCGGTATCGAAGAGCCCACCAACGACGAGGCAAAGGAAGTAATGTACGAAATGGAAAGATCCGCGTCTCATGAAGAGGATAACTCTGAAAAGAACCCATAAACACAAAAAGGAAGTAGACAAATGGCTGATTTAAGACACGAAATAGAAAGACGGCGCACGTTCGCGATAATCTCCCACCCGGACGCCGGAAAAACAACGCTCACTGAAAAGTTCCTGCTTTACGGAGGCGCGATCTCCCTCGCCGGTGCCGTAAAGGGAAAGAAGAACACCCGCCATGCGGTCTCCGACTGGATGGAGATTGAGAAGCAGAGAGGTATCTCCGTTACCTCTTCCGTAATGCAGTTCAACTATGAGGGCTACTGCATAAATATCCTGGACACCCCCGGACATCAGGACTTCTCCGAGGATACCTACCGTACCTTGATGGCAGCGGACAGCGCCGTAATGGTGATCGACGCGGCAAAGGGCGTTGAAAACCAGACCCGCAAGCTGTTCAAGGTCTGCGTTATGAGAAATATCCCGATATTCACGTTCATCAACAAAATGGACCGCGAGGCGCGCGACCCGTTCGACCTGCTTGAAGAAATCGAAAAGGAGCTTGGAATCAAGACCTACCCGGTCAACTGGCCTATCGGCTCCGGTAAGGAATTCAAGGGAGTTTACGAGCGCGAGAAGCGCCGTATCATCTCATTTGAGGCGAACAACGGCACCCGCGAGGTAGCCGCTACCGAGGCAGACCTCTCCGACGCCTCCCTTGCCGACATTATCGGCGAACACAACTACGAGAAGCTCTCCGAGGACGTGGAGCTCCTTGACGGCGCGAGCGAGGAATTCAACATGGAGCTGGTGAATACCGGTAAGCTCTCCCCGGTGTTCTTCGGTTCGGCGCTGACTAATTTCGGCGTGGAGCCGTTCCTTGAGAACTTCCTCAAGATGACCACTGCTCCCCTGCCGCGCAATACTCCCGATGGAATCGTTGACCCGTTCGACCCGGAATTCTCCGCGTTCATTTTCAAGATACAGGCGAATATGAACAAGGCTCACCGCGACCGTATCGCATTCATGCGCATATGCAGCGGTAAATTCGATAAGGACATGGAAGTCCTCCACGTCCAGAACAACAGGGTAATGCGCCTCTCACAGCCGCAGCAGCTCATGGCGAGCGACCGCGAGATAATTTCCGAGGCCTACGCCGGGGATATCATGGGCGTTTTCGACCCGGGCGTGTTCTCTATCGGCGACACAGTATGCTCCCCGAAGAAGAAGGTAAAGTTCGAGGGTATCCCGACCTTTGCGCCGGAGCATTTCGCGCGTATCCGCCAGAAGGATACACTGAAGCGCAAGCAGTTCATCAAGGGAACCACACAGATAGCGCAGGAAGGCGCGATACAGATATTCTCCGAACCGCAGAGCGGTTTTGAGGAAGTAATCGTAGGAGTTGTCGGTGTGCTCCAGTTTGAGGTTCTTGAATACCGCCTGAAAAACGAGTACAACGTTGACATTATCCGCGAGGGTCTGCCCTATGAGCATATCCGCTGGATAACCAGCCAGCAGCATCTGGACGGCGGATACGATGTTCTCAGCAAACTGGTGCTTACCTCCGATACCAAGCTGATTCAGGATGTAAAGGGCAACTACCTGCTGATTTTCACAAGCGAGTGGAACATCAAGTGGGCTCTCGACAAGAATCCCGGTCTGGAACTGGCAGAGTTCAACAGGGATTGATCATATGCCTTATAAGGCGCATGGTTCAGCAGCCATGCGCCTTTTTCTATGCCTTTTTCTCAGGATCTCCCGGCGCGGTGTGACATATTTTTTCCGGGTGTGAATATATAATAGTTATAGAAACGTACAAGCGGGTGATGGATTTGATAATTTACGCCGACGTCCTGCTGGCGGTGAATCTCTACATAAACTATTTCCTTCTCCGTGGGACTTCCCTGTTTCTGCGCCGGAATATCAAACCACTGAGGTGCCTGTCCGCCGCCGCTGTCGGGGCGGCATTTTCTCTTGTTCTCATGCTGCCGGAGCTCCACCCTGCGCTCAGCGTCCTTACAAAGCTCACATCTGGAGTCCTCATGACCCTGACCGCATTCGGGGTTCAGAAGCGTATCGACTTTGCGCTGTCCGCGCTGTGCTTTCTGTCTGTCAGCTTCGCTTTTGCCGGAGGAATGGCGGCGCTGTGGAACTTCGCCGCTCCGCTGGGAATGTACTGCAATAACGGCTGCGTGTACTTCGATATCCCGATAGGCGCGGTTGCGGTGATAACTGCGGCGATTTACGGAGGATTCCGGCTGGCGCTCTTCATCATTGAGCGCAGAAAGCCCGCCCTGCGGGAGAGCGTCACGATACGCGCAGGAGGAAAGGAAGCAGTGCTCGATGGTCTCGGGGACACCGGAAACTGCCTTCGGGACAGTTTTTCCGGAAAGCCGGTGATAGTTGCCTCCGGGGAAAAGCTCCGGGAAATTCTGCCGCAGAACGTGCTGAACTACATTTCTGGAGGCTCCGGTGAACTTGATGGGATACGGCTTGTGCCATGCAGCACAGTGACGTCCGAGGGAGTTATTCCGGTTTTTCCGGCAGAAGTGCTCATCGGCGGCTCTCCCGTGGAGGCGCTGGTCGGCGTATCTCGCCAGAAGTTCCCCGGCGCGGACTGCATATTTGACCCGGAAATTGTTTTCACAAAACCGACAGGCTGATTTTTCAGCCCGAATTTTTTACAAGCTCAGGAGGTAAAACCATGATACAATTTTTCAAGTCGCTTATTGAAGAGGGGCTGGGAGCCTTTCTGAAATACGCAAATCACGAAACCACCGGGGTATACTACATAAACGGCTCGGAATCGCTCCCCGCGCCGCTCACCCGCGAGGAGGAGGAAGCCGCATTCCGGCTGATGGAAACCGATTTCGCCGCCGCAAGGGATACCCTTATCGTGCACAATCTCCGTCTGGTAGTCTATATCGCAAAGAAATTTGAGAATACCGGGATCGAGCTGGACGACCTTATTTCTATCGGAACAATAGGTCTGATAAAGGCGGTCAATACGTTCAGCGTTCACCGGAACATAAAACTCGCGACATACGCCTCCCGCTGCATCGAAAACGAGATACTGATGTATCTCCGCAAGACTAACCAGCGGCGCTGCGAGATATCCATTGACGAACCGCTCAACGTTGACTGGGACGGAAATGAGCTTCTGCTCTCCGATGTCCTTGGCACAGACAGCGACTGTGTGAACGCCCGCATCGAGGAAGAAACCGAACGCAAAGCGCTCCGCGAGGCGGTAAACCGGCTCTCCCCGCGGGAACGCCAGATCATGGAGATGAGATTCGGGCTGAACGGCCGCAAGGAAAAAACGCAGAAGGAAGTCGCAGACGAGATAGGAATTTCGCAGAGCTACATCTCCCGGCTGGAAAAGCGGATCATAAAACAGCTCCGTGAGGAACTGGAACGCGTGTGCAATTAAAAAATGGAGGACTTGCGTCCTCCGTTTCTGCTATATCAGGTTTTCTTATGGTCACCTCTAAAAACCTTGTTTGAGTGAAAATGTGTACAGCACACCGACTGCTTCTTCAAACCTCCTCGTAAGGCATACAGCCTTATTTCGTCGGCTTTCATCGCATTCGGTGCACTCTACACATTTTCCCTTTTCAAACCGGTTTTTAGAGGTTCCCTTATGGAATAATCCAGTACAAAAGCATATCCACTACGACCGCCGAAAGTACGCATACGATTATCGGCTTCCTGAACCACGCGAGTATCCCCGCAGCAAGCGCCCCGGCTATGCCTATGTACAGACGGCTTTCATCGACGATGAATACTCCCGGGAAGATAAGTGCAGCCATCGCCGTATATGGAATCAGCTTAAGGAATTTCTCAAATTTCGGACTGAATTTCAGCTTGCCGATCAGCACCGCAGGCAGCGCCCTCGGGATATATGTCACCAGGGCCATACCTATTATCAGAAACAGTATCTCAGTTTTCACCGCCGTCCTCCTTTTCCTCAGAGGGCTCGTCGTCCTTCAGGTCAACGAAGAACACGCCTATCCCGGCGCAGACCAGCGTTGAAATTATCAGCGCCCAGCTTCCATCGATGAACTGCGACAACACCGTGTTCATAAGCGCTGTAACTATGACCAGCACCAGCAGCCGCGCATTCCCGCGAAGTCCGGGGAACAGAAGTCCGATAAACATCGCGTACAGCGATACTCCAAGGCTTGCCGTCACCAGCGGCGGAAGCAGGTCGGAAGCAAGCGCTCCGATAAGGGAGCCTGTATTCCACGAAGAATACGTTACCAGCACTATACCAAGCAAATACGGAAACGTAGCCTGTTTCTGCGGAGTTGTAGTGAACAGCGCGAATGCTTCATCCGTTATTCCGAATGCCGCAAGAAGCCGCGGCGCCGTGCGGACATTTTTCAGCTTGTTGTTGACGCAGGTGCTCATGATTATATGCCGGAGATTCAGAATAAACGTGGTGATTATTATGGTGATCACCGCCGCGCCCTGAGCGTACATTCCAACAGACATCATCTCAGCGGCTCCGGCATAGACCAGCAGCGACATTCCACAGGTTTCCAGGACGGAAAACCCGGCCTGCCGCGCCATTACCGCATAGGCTATGCCAACCGGAATATATCCCAGTACGACCGGAAGTCCCGCTCTCATTCCATAAAGAAATTGTTTCCCTTTACTTTCCACTTTATTCCCTCTTCCGAAAAATATCGATTAATTATAGCACTATTTACACACCGTGTCAAGACTTATACGATCCATTAAATATAAATCACAGCGTTTTTCCGGGTATATCTGCCTCGTAAAACGGCAGTTTATAGTAATAGGCATTTGCCTTTTTGTGCATTTTCCACAAACGGCGTTGAAAAAAAGGTCACATTGCGACTTAACCTATAAAATTTATATGAATTGTAAAAAACCTATTGACAAACAAGGTTTTTGCTGTTATAATACAGAACATAAAAGCCTATATAAATGATAGGCGAACGAAGGGAGCAGGAAAAATGAGTGCGATATTTACAAAGCTGCTTCGCAGAAATTTTCGATTCGGGCGAATGCTCCGGCTTTCGGGCAGGGAATAACGCGTATCAACACCGCGGTGTTCCGTTGACCGAAAGCACAGAATACCATATAAACGAGGTGCAGAAATGATACGTCTTGAGCATATAACCAAGACCTACGTCAATGCCGGGAAGAAATTCAACGCGGCGGACGATGTAAGTCTTGAGATCGGCAAGGGCGAGATATTCGGGATAATCGGCTTCTCAGGCGCAGGAAAATCCACGCTGGTGCGCTGCATAAATCTTCTTGAACGTCCCGACAGCGGAAAAGTGCTGATCGACGGTAAGGATATTACAGCCCTCCGGGGTGCGGAATTACGCCGCCAGCGCAAGAAAATAGGAATGATATTCCAGCATTTTAATCTGTTTGCTTCAAGAACGGTGCTCCAGAATGTCATATTCCCGATAAGATACAGCGGAAAGAGCCGCGCAGAGCTCAAGTCCAGGGCGATGGAGCTGCTGGAGCTGGTGGGCATCGCAGACAAGGCAGGCGCCTATCCCTCGGAGCTTTCCGGCGGACAGAAGCAGAGAGCCGCAATAGCCCGCGCACTCGCCAGCGACCCGGAGATACTCCTGTGCGACGAGGCAACGTCAGCCCTTGACCCGCAGACCACCGAGTCAATACTCCGGCTGCTGAAATCCCTGAACGCGAAGCTCGGGATAACCATCGTGATGATTACCCATCAGATGAACGTAGTCAAGGAAATATGCACCCGCACGGCGGTCATGGAGAACGGAAAGGTCGTTGAACAGGGCGACGTATTTGAGATATTCGCCAACCCGCAGAAGCCCGTCACAAGGGCTTTCGTGGACACGACATCAACGCTCAGCAGGATAAACGAGCTGCTGGAGCAGAACTCCCCGCTGGTACAGCTTAAGCCGGGTCAGAAGATACTCCGGTTCAAGTACCTTGAGAGAAGCGCCTGCGAGGCTCTGGTCTCCACCATCTCGCGGAAATTCAGCATTGACCTGAACATCATCTTCGGCAGCATTGAGATAATAGGCGACAACCCGATAGGCGGTCTGGTGGTTATCGCAGACGGCAGTGAGGACGATATCAGGGCGGCAGTGAAATATCTCTGCGATATAAACGTCGGAGTGGAGGTGATCCTCAGTGCATGAGTTCTTTGAAAGCATTATGCCGAACGTAATTCCGAAGCTGCCCGCGCTGTGGAACGCAACGCTCGAGACCCTCGCGATGACCGGACTTTCGGCGCTGTACATCCTAGTTATCGGAATGGCGCTGGGGATCCTGCTCACCGTCACGAAAAAGGGCGGTCTTATGCAGAACACCGCAGTTTACAGAGTTCTGGACATCATCATAAACCTGCTCCGCTCGGTACCGTTCATTATACTGCTGTTCCTGCTTATCCCGCTGACAAGGATCATTTCCGGGACATCGATAGGCGTTGCCGGCTCGATTTTCCCGCTCATCGTGGGAACGGTGCCGTTCTTCTCCCGTCAGGCGGAGGCGGCTCTCGCAGGAGTTAACCCGGGTCTTATAGAAGCCGCTCAGTCCATGGGCTGCTCAAAGCTCGGGATCATTTTCAGGGTGTACCTTAAGGAAAGCATTCCCGCTCTTTCAAGAGGCGTCACGATAACGCTGATAAACCTCGTCGGACTTACCGCAATGGCTGGTGCAGTCGGCGCGGGCGGTCTCGGAAACTTCGCTTACGTCCAGGGAGTTCAGCGTAACTATTACGACATAATCGTTGCGGCTGTGGTAGTTCTGGTCGTTATCGTCCAGATAATCCAGATTGCCGGAAACATAATCGCAAAGAAAACAGAAAAATAAAAGGCAATGAAGCCTTAAGGAAGCACAGATCAAAAACAAGTTCAAAGGAGAACAAGACAATGACAAGCATTAAGAACAGATTCGCACTTTCCATCGCAGCGGTACTCGCTGCCGTATCCCTCACCGCGTGCAGCGGCAACACCTCTTCCTCCAGCGACAGTTCCTCCGCTGCTGAGAGCAATTCTGCTGATTCCAGCGCCGCTGAGAGCACTCCCGCAGAGGACAGCGCAGCAGACGAGAGCTCCGCGGCAGACAGCGAAGCGGCTTACTCCCCCGAAAACCCCGTTACGGTAAAGATAGGTCTTACCGGCAACGTATACGAGGATATCTGGAATCCCATCAAGGACAAGCTTGCTCCCGAGGGAATCAACATCGAGTACGAGCAGTTCACCAGCTTCAATATTCCGAACAACGCGCTCAACAGCGGCGAGATCGATATGAACGCATTCCAGCACCACGCCTATTTCAACAACGATGTTTCCAGCAACGGCTACGACCTCACGGCGATCGGCGACACCTACATCGTTGCAATGAACATCTACACCGCAAAGGGTCTTACCATTGAGGACGCGCTCGCTTCCACCGATACGCTGAAGATCGCCGTTCCGAACGACGTGACAAACGAAGGCAGAGCGCTGAAGCTCCTTGAAAGCGCAGGCTTCTTCACCATCAACGCAGACGCCGGAGCTTCCCCCGAGATCACCGATATCACTGATTACGCAGTTCCCGTTGAGTTCGTTGAGGTAGACGCAAACCTCGTTTACTCCGTTATCCAGGACGTTGACCTCGCCGTTATCAACGGCAACTACGCGCTTGACAGCGGCCTTACCGCAGACGACGCCATCTACAAGGAGAGCGAGTACGCCGACAACAGCTACTACTGCCTCATCGCCGTAAGATCCGAGGACGCTGAGAACCCCGTTTACAAGAGAATCGTTGAAGCATATCAGACTCAGGATACCATTGACATCTACAACAACGAGTTCAAGGGATTCTTCGTTCCTGCCTGGACGCTGGGCTGATTTCTAAAAAAAATAGCTTACGGAGCCGCACAGAAATGTGCGGTTCCATTTGAAGAAAGGGAAAAATCATGGAAGAGCTTCTTAAAATAATCCCCGACCCGGAGCGGGTGAAAACAGGAAACATTGAGGACAAGTACCTGTCCGATACCCTCGGCAGGCTTAAGGGCACCGCCGCCGCGCTGGTGTTCCCGAAATCCACTGAGGAAGTCAGCGCGCTGATGAAGTACGCCTACGAAAATGATATTCCAGTCACACCGCGCGGAGCCGGCACAAACCTGGTAGGCTCAACGGTTCCCCACGGAAATGGAATAATCCTGGATTTTTCGCTGATGAACAGGGTACTTGAAATAGACGAGGGGACTTTCACCGCCGTTGTGGAGCCGGGGGTCGTGCTTCAGGATTTCCAGAAGCTCGTTGAATCCAAGGGACTGTTCTATCCCCCCGACCCGGGCGAGAAGCTCGCGACCATCGGCGGCAACATCTCCACCAACGCCGGCGGAATGAGAGCCGTAAAGTACGGCGTTACCCGGGATTACGTCCGGGGGCTTGAATTAGTTCTCGCGGACGGACGCGTTATCACCGCCGGAAGCAAGAACGTCAAGGACGCAAGCGGACTTTCCCTGAAGCACCTCATCGTAGGCTCCGAGGGCACGCTGGCAGTCATCACAAAGTGCATTCTGAAGCTCATTCCAAAGCCCGAGAAGTCGCTCTCCGTGCTGGTTCCCTTCCCTGACCTGAATACGGGTATCGCGGGAGTTCTCAGCATTATCCGCGCAAACGCGAACCCCACCGCGATAGAGTTCACTGAACGCACGGTGGTTGAGCTGGGCGAGAAGTTCACCGGACTGAAATTCCCCGTCCCCGGGGCGGGAGCCTATATAATCCTCACTTTTGACGGCATGGAAAATTCCGTCAGGGAGAGCGCGGAGCTTGTCCGCAGCGTTGCGCTGAAGGCAGGCGCGCTGGATTACATAACGCTTGACGACCCGGAGCAGGCGGCAAATATCTGGAAGATACGCGGCTGTCTGGTAAAGGCTGTCGAGGCAGTAAGCGAGCAGGAGCCGGTAGACCTCGTTGTGCCGATAAACAGGACCGCTGATTTCATCGGATTCGTGCATGAGACCGAGCGCAGAACCGGAATGCAGATGGTTGCATTCGGACACGCGGGCGACGGCAACGTGCACCTCTGCATGGTTCGCGGAAAGCGCACCGACGAACAGTGGGAGCATGACCTCCACGACAACATGACCACCGTCTACAACTACGCATACTCCCTCGGAGGGCTGACCTCAGGCGAGCACGGAATCGGCGTTGCAAAGCGCCCGTATTTCCTCGGCGCGACCAATCCCGACAACCTTGACGTAATGCGTTCGATAAAGACAGCGCTTGACGCAAAGCGTATCCTTAACGACCACATATCTTACCTTAAATAAGGAGCACACATGAGAGAGCTTTCTAAAAAGACCGCCGGCTTCACCGATTCGGTGATCCGCCGCATGACAAGAATTTCAAATCAGTACGGCGCTGTGAATCTGTCGCAGGGCTTCCCGGATTTCGAGCCTCCCCGGGAGATCCTCGACCGCCTTGCGGAAGTCACCCGCGAGAATTTCCACCAGTATGCAACAACATGGGGCGCGCAGAATTTCCGTGACGCTGTTGCGGCAAAGCAGAAGCGCTTCATGGGCTATGATATCGACCCGAATTCCGAGATAGTAGTTACCTGCGGCTCCACCGAGGCTATGATGGCGGCTATGCTTTCCGTCACTAATCCCGGCGACAAGGTAATTGTATTCTCTCCGTTCTATGAGAACTACGGCGCGGACGCTATCCTTTCCGGTGCCGACCCGATTTACGTTCCGCTGAACCCTCCGTCCTACAACTTTGACGCGGACGTGCTGGAAGCGGCATTCAGGCAGGGCGCGAAGGCTCTGATACTCTGCAATCCGTCCAACCCCTGCGGAAAGGTATTTACCCGCGATGAGCTCCAGATAATCGCAGACCTCGCCGAGAAATACGACACATGGGTGATCACCGACGAGGTATACGAGCACATAGTCTACGAGCCGAACAGGCACGTTTACTTCTCCACCCTGCCCCGCATGAGGGAGCGCACTATCTGCTGCTCTTCCCTGTCAAAGACATACTCCATCACCGGCTGGCGGCTGGGCTACGTCATTGCCCCGGCAGAGGTCACGGAGCGCGTGAAGAAGGTCCACGACTTCCTGACGGTAGGCGCTGCGGCGCCATTACAGGAGGCGGCGGTCGTAGGACTTAAATTCGGCGACGACTACTACCAATGGCTTCAGCGGAAGTACACGCACATGAAATCGCTGTTTCTCGGCGGCCTTGACCGCATCGGACTTACCCACAGCGACCCGCAGGGCGCGTATTACGTCATGGTGGACGTTTCCGAATTTGGCTACGCAAGCGACCTGAAGCTCTGCGAGGCTCTCGCGGAATATGTTGGCGTTGGCGCGGTGCCGGGCTCCAGCTTCTTCCGCGAGCCGGAAAACCGCTATATACGCCTGCACTTCGCAAAGCAGGACGAAACGCTGAACGCCGCCCTTGAAAGGCTCTCAGACATCAGAAAGAAACTTCCCAGAGGATAAAAAAACATGGCGCTGTGCACAATATACAGCGCCATATTTATATTCACATTCTGAATTTTCCGGTCATTTCACGAAGCCTTGAAGCCTGAGAATCAAGCTCTGCCGCTGCCGCCGCGCTTTCCTCCGCGTTAGCCGCAGATGACGCAACAAATCTTGTTATCTGGTCGGTTTTTGCGATTATCTCTGCCATCTTTGCCGACTGCTTTTCGGAAGAATCAGCTATTCCCGATATCATGCGGCTTACTTCCCCGGTCTGTGCCAGAACTGTGCGCAGCGTTTCCGCTGTATCATCTGCCAGCTGCCTGCCGCTCTCGACCGCGCGTGTACTCTCACATATCAGGGCAGTAGTCCTGCCGGAAGCCTCCGCGCTCTTTCCGGCAAGGTTGCGGACTTCCTCTGCAACTACTGCGAAGCCCTTTCCGGCCGCGCCTGCCCTGGCCGCCTCAATTGAAGCGTTGAGCGCGAGTATATTCGTCTGGAAGGCTATATCTTCAATAGTGTGGTTGATCTCCTGAATTTTCTCAGAGGTACTGCGAATTTCCTCCATAGCGGACAGCAGTTCTTCCATCTGGGAATTGCCGCGCTCTGCCTTTTTTGATGTCCTGCCGGATACCTCACGCGCACTTTCAGCGAGCTTCACGCTGTCAGATATAAGCTCCCCGGCAGAATCAACGAAGCCTGATATCTCATCGACCGCCGCTGCCTGCTTTGACGCCGCTTCGGCAAGACTCGCCGCTCCATGCGATACGTTCTCCGCGCTGGAAAATACCGTGCCTGCCGCCTTGCTGATTTCACCGAACACGCCGCCAAGCTCTGTGATTATGCAGTTCATTGATTCCTTTATCGGCGCGAAATCTCCGGCGTAATCCTGCGTAACGGAGCTTGTGAAATCTCCCCGTGACATTTCGCCAAGGTGCCGGGATATGTCGTTTACATACCCGCTCAGAGTGTTGTTTGTCTGCTCGATTATCCGACATACAGAGCCGATCTCGTCATCAGCCGAATAGTCGAATTTTACGGAGAGGTCTCCCATTGTCATCTTTTCTGCTGCGGAAGACACTGCCGCGAGCGGCATGAAGCACTTTTTCACGATGACCGCGCATACCGCCGCAGCAGCCGCTATTATCACAGGAATAAGCACTAAGAAAATAATCACGATGTTTGTGACATCGCGGGTAAGCGCGGATTCGTCCATGGCGAAGCTCAGCGTCCAGCCAGACGCGGGAACATCAGCGGATATAATATATCTCGAAACTCCGTCATAGTCCCGGACGATCTGCGCGCCATCCGTCTGCGATGTTACATTTACTGTATCAGAGTATGCTGTAAAGCGTTCCCCGCCGGATTCGCTGATGGAGGGCATGAGCTCCCCGCTTCTGTGGATTATTACATTTCCGTCTGACGATACAAGTATCGGGTATCCGCTTTCACTGGTGGCGTACCCGGATACAATATTCTGTATATCCGTCAGGAAAAGGTCGGCCGCAGTCACGCTTGTGACCTCGCCGTTGCTGCGGGAAGCCCTGGCTATTGTGATAATCATTTTTCCGGTGTCAGCGTCGATGTACGGCTCAGTAACTACCGCTCCATCGGAGGCAGAAGCCTGCTTGTACCACTGACGCTCCGTGATAGTATAATCCTCCGGGACCTCCCAGCCGTCCGAAAACGAGCTGAAATTATCCGGGCAGCCTACATATATCGAGAATATCTCCGGCATTCTTGAAATAGCGTCCGCAAGGAACGGGTTCATTCCATCCCGGTTTGAAGTGTCATACTGCTGATAGGATATTTCATCTGAAATGTCCGTCACGCGCTGTATTTCCTTTTCCAGCCACGCATTGACCTGATGCGAAAGGTCACTCACCGAAGCGTTTGCCCCGGAAACAACGCGCCGATGGGAAGTCGAAGCAAGGAAAATGCAGCTGCATACCGCAACGACAAGCAGAGTAACTGCCATAAGTATCACAGTGGTAACGGTTATCTTCGCCCTGAGCGTCAGCTTTTTCACGCGGATTCCTCCCCGGTTTTACCCGAAAGGCATATTGCCTATATTATATGGTCACCTCTAAAAACCGGTTTGAAAAGTGAAAATGGATTTTTAGAGGTGACCATATTGCGATACATTTATTTTATCACATCAGAGTTGGTTTGTAAATACACAACAAATGCGATTTTTCCTCAAAACGGGGGTTTTCCGAGCTCAATAGCATCATATGAAATTTCTGGGACATAATAATTCGATAATAGAATAAGGTCACCTCTAAAAAACTCCCGAAGCTGAAACCAGCTCCGGGAGTGTTCATTTCAGTTAAAATCCTACTGCTTTTTTCAGAATAACAGAAGCGTCAAGCGCGTTGACGGTATTATCTCCGTTAAGGTCGGAAACCTCCGGATTTGCGGCGGTCTCCATTCCAACGATGTATTTCAGCACAGCAGACGCGTCCAACGCATTCAGTACGCCATCATTGTTCATGTCGCCGGGAAGGTCGCTGTAAGCGCACACCATAACGATATATTCGCCCTGAGAATCTGTGCCGGACAGTATAACAGAACCGTCTTCGCCAACTCTAGCACATTTCAGGAACCGCAGTTCCCCGTCGACCAGTCTGTAAAGATTTGCAAAATAACCCGCAAATTGTTTCCTGAAATTCAGCTTTAAACCGGCGGTGATATCCGTGCCGGAAATTTTCAGATCAGCGCCCGGAATTCCGCGCAGACTGCTCTTATCATTGTTCCCTGGCAGAATGGAGAAATCCGCGTCAGAAACGGTATTAAGCCTTGATCCGTCAACCACCCAGCTCTTTGTGCTGTCAAGCGCAAATTCAGTCGTAAGGCTGTTTTTGACCATCGCAGCGAATACCATTTCCGGAACATCGGTATTGCCGTTCAGTTCGATGACCGCACGGCTTCCCGGTGCAAATTCTTCCATCATCGACGCGATGTTTTTCCAGCTTCCGCCGCCTCCATTCATGGACGGCAGAGTTTCTTTGCGTTTCTCCGCACCGCCCTTTCCGGAGCCGCCAGATCCTCCGAAGCTTCCGCCAGAACCGCCGCCTGTTTTTTTCGGTGTTATTTCATAAGCGCACACGGTGCATATCTCCGGGGAGGTGTAAGTCGCAGGACCGCCGGAAATGTGCGGCTGAATTTCGGAAACCTGGCTGCAGTTTTTACAGATATGCCAGTGACCGTTCCGGTCTTTCTGATATTCCGCCGACCAGACGTGCTCCAGTTTGGGCACTGTCACGGTTTCTCTGGAAAGCTCAGTCTTGCAGTCAATGCAATAGACTGCCTCGTCATAGCTGCCTTCCTTGTCACAGGCCGCAGGAATTTCATTTTCCCTTATGGGTTCGCCTGGGGTATGCCCCTTAGCGGGCACGGTGATAGTTTTCCTGGAAAGCTCAGCCTTGCAGTCAATGCAATAGACTGCCTCGTCATAGCTGCCTTCCTTGTCACAGGCCGCAGGAATTTCATTTTCCCTTATGAGTTCGCCTGGGGTATGCCCCTTAGCGGGCACGGTGATAGTTTTCCTGGAAAGCTCGGTACCGCAACGCGAGCACTTTGTATATTCATCATAAGAACCAGGTTCTTCGCACTTTGCAGACACTTCGTTGTCTCTCAGTATTTTGCTGGTTTTATGCTCCAGGGCGGGAATATCTACTCTTGTCCTTGACAGTTCCTCATTGCACACAGTGCAGTAAACTACCTCGGTACGGTACCCGGGTATCCCGCATTCGGCTTCTTTGAAATCTTCGCGATCCTCTTCCGGTTCGCCTGAAATGTGCTTTGCGAGTGGGAGCACCGTGCTTTCAAGGCTGATCTCATTCTTCGCGTCAGGATCGCTGAAATATCTCTGGCACCAGTCGCATGACCAGTACTCGATATTTCCATTTACGGTGCAGGTGGAGAAAACCTCTTCGTGATGAGTAAGCTCACCGTGACCGGTCCTGATGGTGGCTGACGAAGCCTCGCTTGCGGAGTACTCTGAGGTTTCTTTCATGCGGATATATGCAACAACTTCCGTGTCATGTCCAATAAAGCCAGACACATTTTTTAAGCTCCAGCTAATGTCGTTGAATTTGTATTCCGCGCCGTCAATCGGCTCTATTACTACATTGAAAGATGTTGTGCTCGCCTGCTGAACGGACACCACGCATTCCGGAGCCTGCTGCGGCTTTTGGTCAGTGATCAGGATATTGACCGAGAATGTCATATCCTTGTAATTC
>CAKSPH010000003.1 GCA_934481355.1 uncultured Oscillospiraceae bacterium
ATCCTGATCTTTGCTTTTCATACCGGTTTTCAGAGGTTCCCTTCAGTATGTCCCTGTGGGTTGGCACCCTTGATAAAATTCACCCAGAACAAAATGCCAGCGGAACCCAGGGCGCAGCCAAGCCCCGTATAGAATACTGCAATAAAGACTTCAGGCGCCAGTCCGGAATTTCTGAGCCATATACCGCCGCTCATCATGAACGCCATAATGAGATAGGATTTCAGGTCGAAAAAGTTCCAGACGGGTCTTGTTTCCTGGGGATATGAGCGTATCCTTTTCGTATGCCTGACGCTCATCCGGTAGAACATAAACCCGAACACACAGAATACCACAATCGACAGCAGTATGTGTAATGCCGAGATCTCATCAAGCCTGATATAAGATAACACTCCAAGGCGTGCAACGTTGAATCCCGCCGCCAGCCACACGCACCCGGCAATTGCCAGCAGCGCGCGTTTTTTTACATGGTAGAAAGGACGATTCACCTGTCTGCCTCGC
The DNA here is from genome assembly GCA_934481355.1 of uncultured Oscillospiraceae bacterium. GTDB lineage: Bacteria > Bacillota > Clostridia > Oscillospirales > Ruminococcaceae > CAG-115. The sequence goes on from CAKSPH010000003.1 coordinate 499, forward strand.
TTTCTTTTCTATCGGCATTCCTCATGGAGTTGAACCCTATCAGTACAGTCCAGACGTAGGCGCAGGTCTTGGGGATCATCAGCATACCGATCAGCGGAACTGCGTCCGCCCAGAGCACCACCGGAATGTAGAATCCGAAACTGAGCACTATTGTGAGCCACAGAAACCGGAATTCACGGTCGCCGTTCTGCCTGGCGCTTCTGAATGTCAGAATTATTATCAGCAAACCGAGGAGCGCAAACGGAATATTGCGGATGATGCCCCAGAAAAGCGGTGCGTCGGGGCTTGTCCATTCGTTCTGCGGCATAAGGCAGAGGATAACACGCAGAGCCGAAAGTCCCCATACAGCCGCCGTTATTCCGCGCTTTCCGGTGATTTTGTATCGGCAGCGCCAGACGTAGTACAGAAGCACATAGAATGCCGTCATCGTCACAGAGGTGATAAGTTTGCCGATCCCGAGGGCGGCGGTGTAGCTTTCAAGTCCGGTGGTGCACAGAGCGACAGCCCGCGGCACCAGGTGGAACGAATCACCGGCGCCGAGCGTCACCGCCATAATTCCGTAGAGGAGATACTGTTTTCTCCACTTGCTTTTGCAGATCATGATTACTCCGAGGGTTATCACGGTGCAAAGATAGATGATATCGAATGCGGTTTCAAATATAGCCTGCATAATAATTCTCCTTTTGTTCAGCGGTATAATAAACGGTCAAGGATTTCAGTCAGTTCGGCGCAGTCCGGTTTGCCGTTTATTATGGAAATCGTGATGGTGTCGAGTATGTGCCCGATAAGGTTTTCCTCGCGGAATGTTTCTGAAAAAATGCTGCGGTCAACGTTTTTGTCTTTTCGCAGGGCTGCGTGGAGTTCCATGCGGATTTTACCGAAGCAGCGCTCCATCGTGCCGCGCGCCTTTCCCTTTGCCGACCCGGCGACCGATATAGCGTGCGCCGCAAAGAAATCCGGGTAATCTTTCAGTCCGCTGAGGATACGCGCATAAATCTGCGTTACATACTGCGAAAATCTGACTCCGCTGTCCGGCACACTTTTTTCAAGAATGTCCTGCCATACACTTTCTATTGCGGCAACGACCAGTTCGTCCTTGTCTGAATAGTAATTGTACAGCGTTCCCAGCGCAATTCCGCACTCCTTCGCCAGAGTCCGCATATTCAGTGCCGGAAGTCCTTTTTCAGAGACAATTTTCCGACTGACTCTCATTATTTCCTCTCTTGATGTATTGGGTGGATTCATCAGATTTACCTCCAAAGTGAACGTTGTTCATTTTGGATTATATCACTTTTTTTCCGGAATGTCAAGAGGGAATTTCTGAATTGATGATGTATAGTCACCTATGATCCTTAACACAATATGGAAGTTTTTTAGAGGTCGCCGAATACTAAGGCAATACCGCACAAAGATTGTGCGTGTATTGCGCAGTCAGATTTTTCGTCAGATTGTACAATGAGGACGCCGCAAGGCTGACGCCTTGCTAGAACGAATTGTGCAAGATGACGGAAAAGATGCAAGCAAGACACGTGCAAAATCCAATAAATGGTCTTTGTGCGGTGTTGCCCTAATACTTGACACAGTATATCCGATATGATATAATTAACAAAAAAGTCGAAGAAGGTCAGAATTATGAAGAAACAGCACTCGGTTACTGATATATGTCTGAGTATTCTGCGTGGTGGATTATGTCTGGCAGTAGCTGTTTCTGTAATAAAGTACATAATAGATACCAGCAGCAGGGACTACATAGTTATAAGCGCTCTGCCCCGGACAACGACAAGTGCGGGCACCGCTGAGTATACTCCGGCTGTGGAATCGACCGCTCCCACGGAAACCACTGCAAAAGAATCCGGCGCAGAAGAGCCGGTGGAAATACCGGTAACGGAAATTGGCTCTTCTGTTTCAGAAGTAACATATAAGGCTGAATCTCCGCAGGAGGTGTACACTTCACACATAACGACCGTTTCCTCTGCTGCTTCAGAAAAACAAAGCGACAGTCCGGGTCTGGTAAACATCAATACCGCCAGTGCACAGCAACTAATGGAGCTGAGCGGAATTGGGGAGGTTAGAGCGGATGCGATCGTTCGGTACCGTGAGGAAAACGGTGTTTTCGGATCTATTGATGAAATTCTCAATGTGAAAGGAATCGGCGAAAAAACCTTTGAAAAAATACGCAGCCAGATAACTGTATGAATTTTTTGCAAATGATGTCAGGTTTTCATCCCGGCCATTGTTTTATTGACAGACGGCAGAATGGGAAATCCTGATCTCGTCTGAATTTCTTATCATCGGGAGGATACTATATGAAAATCTTTCGTTATTCTGTTGCTGTTCTTGGTATGCTGCTATGTCTTGAAGGCTGTGCCGCCACAGTGGAAAGCAGCCGGCAGCCAGAAGCCAGCCTGACCTCGGATATGAACAATACAGCTCAGGAAAAAAATAATATAAGCGCCGCGGCTCCTTCGTCAGAACCGGAATCGCCAGAAAAAAGCGCCGGCGATGTTCCGGATAAGTCAGCGGAGGAAAACGGCAATGGGACGGAATCGCCGTTTACCGCTGAAGCCATAATGTCAGAGGAAACGCAGGACGCTCCGGAAACTTCGGAACCTTTCCCTGATATCAACAGTGGAAATTATTATTTTGACAGGAATGTTTGCAGATTCGTTGCCGACAAGGACGGAAATATCCTTGAGCCGGAAAACGATAATGAACCGCCGCTGAAATATGTTTATGATATGGCGGATTCACAATACATCGGTACCGGAGAGCTCCTCGGCACAAGACCTGACGCTGAACTGTACCTGATGAGCGACGGAAATATTCTTTCAGTTTTCCCGTGTGATATTGAGCCGTATTCCGATGCCGAGGAAATGCTCTCGAAATATTCAAGGGACATGATATTTGAAGCGTGCTGCTTCCTGCGGGCTGACAGCTGAATCATACGATCAATGCGAAAGCAGCTTTTTACAGAGGCTGCTTTTTTATTGCCCTAAAGTGCCGTAAAGGTTGACATTTCCGGCGTTTGGGGGTATAATATTTCCAAGTGTGTTATCCTATATGACCCGACAGATTGAGAAAAGGGGATAAAATGAACAAATACTACAAAAAGCTGGAGCTTGACAAGGTGCTCGAGCTTCTTGCGGAGCAGACTTACAGCGAAGCCTGCCACGACCGCGCGCTGAAGCTGAAGCCTTCGTTCGATGAGGAAGAGATGCGTTCGGAATTAAATAAAACAAACGACGCGTTCAATCTTTCCGCGAAGTTCGGAACTCCGCGCTTCCGTAAGATAAAGGATCTTTCAATGTCGCTCAGGCGGTGCAAAAGCGGCTCCGCGCTGTCTTTCCGGGAGCTGCTTGACGTTGCTGATATCCTCCGTGAAACCGGAATGCTCTGCGACTGGTTCAGCCAGTGCGAGAGCATGGAGAATTCCCTTTCCGGGTACTTCAGGGAGCTGTACCCGATAAAGCAGCTTGAACAGCGCATTTCCGAGAGCATAATCTCCGAGGAGGAGATGTCCGACGCGGCAAGCCCGGAGCTTTCCTCCATAAGGAAGCGCATAGTACGTCAGGGAATGAATATCCGCGAGCAGCTCGACAAGCTGATAAAGAGCCGCAATACGCAGAAATTCCTTCAGGAGGCCATCGTTACCATGCGTGACGGGCGCTATGTCGTCCCGGTAAAGAGCGAGTACAAGAATGAGGTCTCCGGTCTGGTGCACGACACCTCCGCCACCGGACAGACGTTCTTCATAGAGCCGATGAGCGTTGTGGAGGCTAACAATGAGATACGCGTGCTTAAATCCCGCGAGCAGGCGGAGATAGAGCGCATAACCCGCGAACTTTCCGAGCAGGTAGGGCAGAACGCCGACAGCATAGCGAACAACTTCCGCGTGGCGCAGATACTGGAGCTGTATTTCGCCAAGGCGAACCTCGGCGCGAAAATGCGCGGCGTGGCGGCAGATATAGTTTCCGAGCCAAGGGTCGTGCTTAAGCAGGCGCGCCACCCGCTTATAGACCCGGATTCCGTAGTGCCCATTTCCGTGGAGATAGGAGGCGCTTACGATTCCCTGATAATCACCGGACCCAACACCGGCGGTAAGACTGTTTCCATTAAGACCGTGGGACTTCTCACGCTGATGACCATGTGCGGACTTATGATACCGGCGGGAGACGGCTCCGAGATAGGCGTTTTCGGCGGGATATACGTTGATATCGGCGACGAGCAGAGCATTGAACAGAGCCTTTCCACATTCTCCTCCCACATGGTGAACGTTGTGAAGATACTCAGCCTTGCAGACGACCGCAGCCTTGTGCTGATAGACGAGCTGGGCAGCGGCACCGACCCGGTAGAGGGCGCAGCGCTTGCCGTTTCAATACTCACATCTCTGAAAGAAGTCCATGCGAAGGTGTGCGCAACGACCCATTATCAGGAGGTCAAGATGTTCGCCCTGGAGACTGACGGCGTTGAGAACGCCTCCTGCGAATTTGACGTGAACACGCTGAAGCCCACCTACCGCCTGATAGTCGGGGTACCGGGAAAGTCCAATGCATTCGCGATATCCCAGCGCCTTGGAATGCCGGAATACGTCATAGAGCGCGCCAAGGAGCTTGTCAGCACCGAAAACAAGCGCTTTGATCAGGTGGTGGACGCCCTCGAGAAATCACGCCAGGAGCTGGAAGCGCTCAAGGAGAGCGCAGCGGTATCCGAGCGCAACGCGAAGCTCACCGAAAGCGAGCTGAAGCAGAAGCTCTCCGAGCTGGAGCAGCAGAAGGAAAAGGAACTGGAATCCGCAAGACAGCGCGCTCTTTCCATCGTGGAGGAAACGCGCTTCCGTTCGAATCAGCTTCTTAACGAGCTGGAGGAGCTGAAAAAGGTCAGGGACAAGGAGGCGCTGCGTCAGGGGCTCAGCAATGCAAAGGGGCGCACAAACAGTGCCCTGAACAAAATGCAGGACGACGCAAATCCCGTTGTGGAGCGCCATATCGAGAGCTATGTACTGCCGCGTCCGCTTAAGGCAGGCGACACGGTAATGCTTGCGGACACCAAGCGCGAGGGGATCCTCATGACCGTGCCGAATATGTCCGGCGTATGCTATGTTCAGGTCGGCATGATGAAGATAAAGACCAACCAGAAGAATCTGCGGCTCATCGACAACAAGAAGAAGCAGGCGCCGCAGAAATCAGTCGGCGGCAGCGTAAAGAAGCAGGTAACATCGAACATGAAGCGCCGCGGCGGCATGGAGCTTGATATCCGCGGAATGATGTCAGACGAGGGCGTGCTTGAGGTGGAGAGATTCATTGACAGCGCGCAGCTCAGCGGAATAAGCTCAGTCGTGATAATCCACGGCAAGGGCACCGGAGCGCTCCGGGCGGCGGTCCAGCAGTCGCTGAAAACGAATCCCGCGGTAAAGAGCTACCGTCAGGGAGCCTACGGCGAGGGCGAAGCCGGAGTTACTGTGGTTGAGCTCAAATAAAAAAATGGAGAGGTTCCAGCCTCTCCATTTTTTATAACGCGTTATCCGACGCCATTTTCTCGTCATGCCGCTGGAACTGGAGCTTCATCTTTTTATAGCACCAGAAGAACAGCGGGAACAGGAAGCAGTCCGCGAGCACCCATGCGACAGGGTTTGCAAAGCACACCGCATTGAAGCCTAACACCGGCACAAGCGCCAGGGCCACGACTCCACGGCCGACCATTTCGAAAACTCCGGCGAAAATCGCGATCTGCGAGAATCCCATTCCCTGTATCAGAAACCGAACGATATTAACGAACGCCAGCGGGATATAAAGCGCTCCGTTCGTGACTAGGAACTGCTGTGCAAGGTCGAGTATCTGTTCAATATCGCCGCCGTTCGGGTCGTTCACGAAAAGTCCCGCGATGGTCCGTCCGAGGAACAGGATTATCAGGAACCCTATTATCGAATATCCCACGCCGAGGCAGGAGCAGTCGAACAAACCGCGCTTTACGCGCTCCACCTTTCCGGCGCCGATGTTCTGACCGCCGTAGGTCGCCATGGTGCTTCCCATTGCGTCAAACGGGCAGCAGAGGAGCTGGCTCACCTTGCTTCCGGCGGTGACAGCCGCAACATAAGTGGAGCCAAGTCCGTTTACCGCAGTCTGAATGAGGATAGAGCCGATAGCTGTGATGGAGTACTGAAGCCCCATCGGGATTCCGACCCCGCACAGGCGGCCGATGTACCAGCCGTTGAACCGGAGCTCATCGCGGCTGAGGTGCAGGATATCGAACTTCTTTATCATATAGAACAGGCAGAGCACGCCGGAAACGAGCTGTGAGATTACAGTCGCCCAGCTTGCGCCGGAAACTCCCATGTCAAGCACCTGTATCATGAACAGGTCAAGCCCGATGTTCAGCAGGCTGGAGATAATAAGAAAGTAGAGCGGCGTTTTTGAATCGCCGACCGAGCGGATAATTCCGGAGAGGATATTGTACAGGAACGTTACCGGAATGCCGAGGAATATCACGAAAATGTAGTCGTAGGCTTCCTTGAAGCAGTCGGCGGGGGTGTCCATCCATGTAAGAATGTTCGAGCAGAGAATACAGGTGGCTGTCGTGAGCACGGCGGCGAATATCAGCGATATCCATATGGTGTTGCCGACGTATTTTCTCATCGAGTGGAGGTCCTTTGAGCCGAACATCTGCGCGACCGGAATCGCGAATCCGGTGCATACGCCCTGCACGAATCCAAGCACAAGGAAGTTTATCGAGCCGGTGGAGCCTACGCCCGCAAGCGCGTTTATTCCGAGAGTCTGACCTACTATCGCGGTATCGACCATGTTATAGAACTGCTGGAACAGCATTCCGAGAAACAGCGGGAGCATGAATCCCAGTATCAGCTTCATCGGAGAGCCGACGGTCAGGTCTTTTGTTGAGCTTTTTGCCATGATTTTTTCCTTTCCCTTTAGAGGTTACCTTTATCAATATAGTCAGCCTTATATCAGGCTTATTTCCTTTTGAAAAACAATAGTAATTATACAGTAACGACTTTATTTATTCAAGTGGTGAAATGCCCAATCTTATATCCTGCGGCAGGGAATTTATATAGAATAATGCACAAAAAAACTGAAAGTGATTTGTTGTATTTCAACATATACGCATGACTTTTGGTATATTCCGCAGAACTAATAAAGCTTCTTCTGAATTGACAAATCTTTGCTGGTGTGATACAATATCAAAAGGGATAAAACAGTAAAAAGGGGTATTTATATGAGCAGGGACGATGAAGAGAATTACACCATACGGCCGCTTACCATTCAGGATATAGACCAGTACAACGCGCTGCTGAGATACGCATTTCAGGTGACTGAGCAGGAGCTCTCCGAGACCGGCTGGAAGGACGACGAGATAAAACGCTCCAAGTTCCCGGTAATACAGAGGGCGGACGTGCTCGGCTGCTTTGACGGAAAGGATCTGATATCGCAGTTCGCCGTATATCCGCTGGATATGAACATCTACGGGGTGAAATACCCGGTGGGCTTCGTTACCAGCGTCTGCACCTATCCTGAGCACACGGGCCACGGCATAATGAAGCGCCTGATGGTACAGAGCCTCACCCGCATGAGAGAGAACCACCGCCCGTTCGCGCTTCTCTACCCGTATTCGATCCCGCTGTACCGGCGGCTGGGCTGGGAGATAATCTCCAACAAGATGACCTACATAGTAAAGGATACGCAGATACCGCGAAAAATTCAGGAGCCGGGCTACGTACGCCGGGTAGAGTGGGATGACGAGCAGTTCAGGCAGCTCCACACAAAGTTCGCTGAAAAGACCCACGGCTGCCTTTTCCGCAACAATCTGGCGTGGGAGGAATACTGGCGCTGGGACGAGGACGACACCAGGGTCGCAGTATACTATTCCAGCGATGATGTTCCCTACGGATATATGGTGTATCTCATCAACAACGATGTAATGCACATCAAGGAGATGATATACCTCAACCATGAGGCCCAGCGCGGTCTGTGGGAGTTCATTCACGCGCATGATTCCATGATAGACGAGGTGCGCGGGAACAATTATTACAGCGAGTCGATAGCCTTTGAACTGGACGACAGCGATATCAAGGAGACTATCCGCCCGTATGCAATGGGAAGAATAATCGACGTGGAGCAGTTCTTTGAGAGCTATGTATGCGACCCGGACGAACCCCCTGCGGTATTCCGGTTTGACGTGACAGACGAGCTGCTGCCATGGAACAACGGCAGCTTCACGGTACGTTTTGAGCGCGGCAGGTGCCGCATCACCGACGAAGAGCCGGATTATACGGCAGGGCTTACGAATGCAACTCTGACAACGCTTCTTCTCGGCTACAAGACGGCTGAAAAGCTGTATGTCATGGACAGGATAAAGGCGGAGCATTCCGCGGTGGAGATACTGGACGATATACTTCTCCACCAGATACCGTATGTTTCGGATTACATCTGACGGAGGACATATGAAAAAATTCAGAAAACTTTCCGCAGCGGCGCTTGCTGTCGTGTTTACCGCGCTCCCCGGCTGCTCGGTGCTGCTTGACGACGATACGTGGACATACGAGGAGCAGAGCAGCTACACGCAGGAGACCTCCAGCCAGGTCACTTATGAGAGCGCCGCAGGGTACGGCGCATGGAGACCGCAGGGCAGCGCCAAAACCCTTGAGGGAGAATCCGTTATAGTTACTATCCTGCTTGAAACCCCGGACGCGGATTTCACGGACGATGAGATAACCTACGCCAACCAGTCGATAGACCGCTCCTGCCGCTATCTTGAAGAGCAGGGGAAGAAATACGGCAAAAGCGTCAGGCTGTACAACTACGATTCCGAGAACAGCGACCTGCTTTTCCGGATAAGCTGCGACAAACCCGCAACTGACGCTGCGAATTTCAGGGCGGATACCTACACCGGATTCAAGGATACTGTGGATTCCCTCATAGCGGACGAGATACCGTTTGACGATATCTATGAGAAATACGGCACGGACAGTATTGGATTTATGGTAATGCTGGACGCCGGCGCCTCTGCGTACAGTCAGGTATATTACCCGGACGGCGACTATTACGGATACAACGAGTGGGTGTCTATGTTTGTGCACGATAAGTACGGCACAAGATACGAAAACCTCGCCTGCTATGCGCATGAGATACTCCATCTTTTCGGTGCGATAGACCTGTACGCGGCGAAAGCGGCGGCCGGCTTCAGCGAAGATATGGCAGCAGAGATAGCAAACGACCCGGATTACAGCATGGCGCTGATGTACAACACCTACAATCCGGACGGAAGCTACGATTACGAAAATATCCCGCAGGAGCTCAGCGATATTACTCTTGCGATGATAGGATTCACGGACGGCGCGGAGGTTTTTGAAAAGTATCCCTCGCTTGCCCGGAATTACACCGCCGCTTTTGAGAACAAGGCCGCATATTAAAGCAGCAGACCGCAGGCAAAACCTGCGGTCTGCTTATTTGTTGATGGATTCGATATCCCCGCGAATAGGCATGAAAAAGAATTTCTTTCCCTGCGCCTGAGCCTCCAGTTCTGAGGAACCGCCGAGACTGAGCCACACCAGCACCGTTTCTCCCTGAATGGATTCCGCAGCCGTCTGCGCCGCAAGGATAGTTTCCTCGGTAAGGCGGCAGGTTATCAGAAGTACAGTCGCGGCTCCCGTGCCGCGGACATTCGCCGCGAGGGTGCTTATGTCAGCCGTGTCCATTCGCGAGGGTATAACGGACATCAGGTCGTAGAATCTCTCGAAATCCTGCATATCCCGGATAACACCGCCAAATTCAGACATTCCGGAGCCGAAGTCTACCGTAACGCCCGAGCCTGACTTCACTGATGACAGCGCAAATGCAAGAGCGGCTTCTATCAAGGCGTCCGCCTGCTTCATCACGGCTCCCGCGGTGCTTTCTTCGAAATTGTAGTCGCAGATTATCGCGGTGCGCTGCTCGGTTGCCTCATCGTACTGCTTTATCATCAGGTCGTCCTGCTTGGCGGTGAGCTTCCAGTGGACGAGCTGCATTATGTCGCCTGGGAGGTACTCCCGGACGTGCGAGAAATCCTCGCGCTCGCCTTTCAGCAGCGGTACCGGGTTGCTGCTGTTTTCACTGCGGGCTTCCGCCGATATCTCGCCGATATCCACGCGGCGCGGCAGGAATACAAGCGTTTCTTCACCCGCCATTTTTCGCGATATCCGGATTATCCTGAGCGGGTCGCAGACTGCGATCCTGCTTATTTCCGCAATATAGGAGCCGCGGTAGCGGTGCATTGCAGCGGCGGATATCCGGCACTTTCCGAGCGGCGGCACAGCGGCGTATATCCTTTTTGTGGAAAACAGCCCGGTGTCACGGTCGGGAATGCTGCACTGCAATTCTATCGGCGCAAACGGAAGAATGGACCTGCTGCGCACATACAGCCACAGCTCGAAGTCCTCGCATTTCTGGTGGACTTCGCGCTTGTTCACGAAACCAGCGTCAGCAGTGCGGCTGGCGATGAACGCCGCTGTCGCCGCAAGAACGGGATAGCACAGCGCCGCGATGAGCAGCACGGCTGAAATACGGCTCTGATACGCGATAGAGAACGCCAGCAGCCCGACTGCAAGAAAAATATATATTACTCTGTTTCTGCGCATTTCTGCCCCCTGTCGTCAAAGGCTGCGCTTTACCGGCGGTGTGACTGACGAAACGGCGTCCTGAAGCACCGAAGAAACTTCCATTCTGCGGAGTTTCATCTCCTGACGGAGCACTATCCTGTGGCTGAACACAGGGATAAGCAGCCGCACGATATCTTCCGGCACGACATAATCCCGTCCGCTGAGGTAGGCAAACGCGCGCGCCGCCTGCATTATCGCGAGTGAAGCACGCGGGCTGACGCCCATCTCAACGCCGCCGTGGGTCCTTGTCGCGGCGGAAAGCTCCGCGACATAGCGGCAGAGGCTCTCTGCAAACTGCACGTTCTTTACGTCCTCAATACAGCTCTGGAGCTGCTCCAGCGTCATTACGGGCTCCACGTCGTTCACGGGATTGCTGCCCAGTCTGTCCATGAGTATCCCGGTTTCCTCCTCGACTGAAGGGTAGCCAAGGCTGAGCTTTATCATGAATCGGTCGAGCTGAGCCTCCGGCAGCGGAAAAGTGCCTATGCAGCCCTGAGAATTCTGCGTGGCGATAACGATGAACGGCTCCGGAAGGCGGTGAACGATTCCGTCAACGGTGACGCGCTTTTCCTCCATCGCCTCCAGCAGTGCGGACTGGGTTTTAGGCGAGGTGCGGTTTATCTCGTCCGCAAGCAGAATATTCGTCATGACCAGCCCCGCGCGGTATTCGAACCGGTTTTCCTCACGGTTGAACATCGTGAATCCGGTGATATCCGAAGCCATTACGTCCGGCGTGAACTGCGCCCTGCGGAATTCCAGACCGGTAGCCTTTCCCAGCGCCATTGCAAGCGTGGTCTTTCCCACGCCGGGTACGTCCTCGATAAGGACATGACCCTGCGCCAGCAGCGCCGTCAGAATAAGCTGAACAGCCTCGCTCTTTCCCTTTATGACCTTGGATATCTCACCGGCAAGCCTTGTCATGCGCTGCTGGTTTTCGTTCAGATAAGCCATTATTTGCTCCTTAGATTTTATATATTTAACCAATTCCCCCGAAAGCGCCGTCAGGCGCTTGTTATGATGTTTTAGATCCTGATTAATATAAATACTCTTTGTTTATTATAGCACAATCCGTGAGCTAAATCAACCACTTTAACACAAATACTCCGCAAAAACTAAAACGCGGGTTTTAAATAATCCCGCGTTTCAGCCTTGCCATCGGCGTGGTGTAGAAGTAATTTCCGCTGAACATTCCGGCAGGCGGAGCCTCGTTCAGTATCTCGCCATTGAACAGCATACCGCACATATCGGCGCAGCCTGCGGCAAGTTCCGTGTCGTGGGTTACAAGCAGCACGCACAGCCCGGCTTTCGCCAGCCCCCGCAGCATTTCTGAAAAGCGCTGCTTTGCGGCGGCGTCCATGCCCTTGGTAGGCTCGTCCAGCAGGAGCACGTCAGGCTTCTGCGAGAGCAGCTTTGCGAGCGCCAGCCTTTGCCGCTCACCGCCGGAGAGATCCAGCGGATTCTTCTCAGAGTGCCCTTCCAGCCTGAATTTTTCGAGATATTCCGCCGGGGCTTCCTCACGCACGGAATCATGCGTAAACAGCATACAGGGCTCCTGCGGGAGATATGCGAGCGAAGCGCCCTTTTTGGCGCGGAACTTTCCCGCAGAGGGCTTCAGCATTCCGTACAGCACTTTCAGCAGAGTGGATTTTCCGGAGCCGTTGCCGCCGATAAGCGCGTACACTTCTCCGGAGTACAGCTTCATGGAAATTCCGCGCAACACGTCCGGTGAAGTCCTGCCCCAGCCGGCGTAAAGCTCCCTTACAGTGATCACAGGCTCGCCGTAGGGCGCATACTGCTTTGTTTCTTCCGCAGGAATGGAGCGCAGGTATTCCAGGCAGAGCGCGGAGTTCCTGCCCTCTCGCACGGATACCGGAGAATCTCCGGAGCCGCCCGCCGCGCGGAATACGCGCTGAGCCGCCGTCAGGGCGCGCTCCATCGGGTGTCCCGCCGGAAGTTTTTCCGCAAGCAGGGCGGGGGAGCAGTCCGCAAGGACTTTTCCGCCGTCCAGGACTATCACCCGGTCGGATATGGGGAGAAGCTCCTCAAGCCGGTGCTCGGCTGTGATCACGGTAACTCCGAAGTCGCGGTTGAGCCGCCGCACCGCGTCGATGAATCCCTGCGCGGCTATCGGGTCAAGCTGCGAGGTAGGCTCGTCCAGCAGAAGCACATCCGGGTGGAGCGCCGCCGCAGAAGCAAGGCACAGGAGCTGCTTCTGACCGCCGGAAAGCGTATCCGTTTCGCGCTCAAAAAGTTCCGACAGCCCGAAGTATCCCGCCATTTCCCCGACGCGCCGGCGTATCTCCGCCTGCGGGAGCCCCACGCTTTCGCAGGAAAACGCGAGTTCGTGCCATACCTTGTCGGTGACGGTCTGCGCGTCCGGTGACTGCATGACGAAGCCGATTTTCTGCGCCGAATCCCGGTCCGGTTCGGCGGAGATGGCTTTTCCGCTGAAAAGTACGCTTCCCGAGAGCTCCCCGCGCGGGAAAAGCCCGGGCTTCATCAGCCGCAGGAGCGTGCTTTTTCCGCAGCCGGAAAGCCCGCACAGCGTGACGAATTCCCCCGGATTCACGGAAAAACTGACGTCCTGAAGCGCGGAGGCACCGTCCGGATAGGTGAATGAAAGTCCCTGAATGGTTATCTGTTCCATGATATCTCCGTTATCTGAAAATGCGTATCCTGCTGCGTATGATCACGGCTGACGGAAGCAGGCAGAATGCCAGAAATAGTGCGTACAGCGCGATGTCGGCGGTTTCCGCCGGTATTCCGGATATCTCAGGGTAGAACCTGAATCCGCCCGCGCCGGAAAGAGCAAGCGCGGCGGCGCCTCCTGCGGTAAGCAGCACGGAGCCCAGCGCAATGGCGGTTCCTGCGGTGAACCTGTACAGCGAGAAGCTGGTGCGCCTTGCGGTGCCGTAGCCGCGCGCCCTCATCGAAAGCGAGGAATCCATCGCCTGCTCCGCAGAATAGCCTACTGAAGCCGAGAATGCGCGGAGGTATTCCCGCACCGATCCCGCCGACTGCACCGCGGCAAATTCCCTAGTGCGGCGGACAAACAGCGGCACGAAGCGGATAGCGCAGGAGAGCACAAGTCCCGCCGCCGGGAAAATGCGCCCGAAAAGCCATATATATTTGTCGCTGGTGACATACCGGACGGCGCAGGTTCCCCACAGGCAGACCGCCGCAAGCATAAGCCCGATGTGTCCGCCATAGGCGAGTGCTTCCAGCGTGAAAGCGGAGTCCCCGACGAAGAAAAGCACGGTGTTCCCGTTGTGCACGAAAACGAAGTTCGCAAGAGCCGCAAGAACTGCGAAAACCGCGCTCCAGCCCAGACCGCGCAGCCTGTCCGAAATGGCGGCGAGGAGCACCGCTCCGGTAAACGAGATGAGCACGGTGACAGGATTCCCGGAAACGGCGGTGAATATCAGCACAGACAGCAGATAGACAAAGCAGACCGCCGGGTGCATTCTTTCCAGCGTCCTCAAATTAATCCCTCATCGCTGAGCCAGCGGATTAGCCCCCCGCAGCCCTCGCAGACATCGCGGTATGTGGTCTCAAATTCGCCGGTGTACCATGGGTCGGCGATGTCGCGGGCGCTGCCGGAAAACTCAAGCAGGCGGTGGATTTTCCGGGCGTATTTCTCCCCGGTTATCCGGGTCATGTTTCGGATATTTGCGCCGTCCATGCCGATAAGCAGGTCGTATTCCTCCGCGTCGGAGCGGGTCATCTGCCGGGCGCGCTTTTTCGAGTAGTCTATGCCCAGCCGGCGCAGCACAGCGGCGGTGCCGTAATGCACGGGGTTTCCTATCTCTTCTGTGGAGGTTGCGGCGGATTCAGCGAAAACTCCGGTAATGCCGCGCTTTTTCAGCATATCAAGGAATATGAATTCCGCCATCGGCGAGCGGCATATATTGCCGTGGCAGACGAATAGTATCTTGTACATCGGGTAAATTCCTTTCAGAAGGCTTGGTATTGCGTTATTTTGCCGCATTTTGCGTACAGGCAGATTTTACGGATTTGCGGTTGATTTCACAGAAACCCGGCAAATCGCGGACGCGTGTAGTAGTCAGACGGAAGTAAAAAATCCGAAGTTTTACTACCGAGGATAATGCAGATAATTTTATTATAGCACAGAATTTCAGATTTGCATAGTACCAAAAAGAAAACGCCCTGCAAATCGCAGGGCAGAATCTGAACATTATATGGTAACCTCTAAAAACCTCCTTCACGGCAGATTTCTATGACTTATATCATCTGCTTCGTTGTCAAACCTTGAAATACATACAGTATTACTGCGGTTTGACGCCTAGCATCTGATATAAGTCATGTACGAAATCTGCTCGTGTCCCGGTTTTTAGAGGTTACCATATACTATTTGCGAAAGTTGGTCTAAGGCAAGGCAGTCGTAAAACTCAATAAATGGTTATACGTTGTCCTGAATCAATAAGTTGCGTATGATCCGGTTTCTTCGATGTTTATGGTGCCGTTCATAATGATAATGACCTTGTCAAAATCCCTTGCAGCGTATTCTACCATGAGCACCTTTCCATTATCATCATAGCGTATAACGAAAGTGCAGTCATTTTTGGATTTTTCAAAATACTTTTGCGGGGAAAGAAGCTCTTTATCATATCCGTATGGCGTTTTGTCCCTGAATGTAAATGCGTAGTTGCAGCTGTCGATCTTTTTATTCAGACCTTTTCCCAACCCGTTGTAATTTGCATCGTCGTAGGAATCAAGATATTTCAGGGTTTCCTTTGCAATGAACGCGTCAATGAATTCTGGATTTTTCGTGTTTTCTAATGTGCTTTCGCTGTATGTTTTAAAATTTGCGTTGTTTTGCTGTGCTGCATAGAAAAAAGAAACAGTGAGATTGCCACATGATACCTTTTTTGTTCTGTCGTAGACTATGTTTCCGCTGCTGTCGTGCTGAATGTTTCCATCTTTATCGGTCTTGGGGAGATAGTATCCTGTAGCCTTTTTCTCCCTGTACAGCTTAAAATCTGAGCCATATTCCGCATAGGCTTCTGAGATGGCAGTCTGTGCAGCTGTATAGACCTGACGCGCTTCGGAGATGCGGCGCTTTTCCTTTGCCTTTTCTATATATCCTACCAGGCTGGGAATAAGCACTGCTGCCAGTATAGCTATTATCACCAGAACAATTATTACTTCAACGAGCGTAAAGCCCTTTTTGCTATACCGCTTTTTTTTGCGTGCCATTTTTTTCTCCTTTGTTCTACTGGTCGTTGCTAAAATGTTTCCTGTTTATTTTACACTGATTGCGGCAATATGTCAAGTATAATTATAACAGCACCATTTTAAGGAAAATGAGGGAACGCCTGATGAGATGGCATATGGCGCTTTTACTGCCATAAGGTCACCTTTAAAAACCGGTAAGTGACTTGTACATCTGGAGGTTTCTTTTCATAAACGATGGACACCTGCTGAGAGATTCGAGAAATTAAACCTGCCATGAGTTATGAGAGCATCGAGAATATTCCATGGCTGAGCCTTTCCGGCACCCTGCTGAAATGTCCTCCCGGCTCGTGCTGGAAAACCACTTCGGCGGTGCGCTGTGCAATGCGCTTTACCTCTGCGGTCTTTTCTTCAACGGAGGCCATCAGCGGGTCTGGAGAGTTCTTCTCCTTTCCGCCAAGGCTCAGGAATATCCTGCCGTGAAGCGGGTGAGCCGCAAGGAACTCCGTCCAGCCGGGAAACCACATTGACCCGGAGCAGCTGGCCGCGCCGGAAATGCTGCCGTCCCCGCTCAGTGAAGCGGCATATAGTGCGAAAAGCCCGCCGAGGGAATAGCCGCAGTAATACACTCCGGAAAACTTCCCGAAACGCCGTTCCAGTTCCGCAGTGAATCCCGGCAGGAATCCGGTAAGCCGCTCGGCTCCGCCGCTGAAATGCCGCCCGCCGGAGCCGTCCGCTTCCCATGCGGAATAGTCCCTGTCCCAGTCTATCCCGCCGAATTCCGCCAGAACAAGGGAATGCTCCTGCTCCGCAAGAAGCCCGCAGGTATTCCCGAAAAGCTCCCGGTCGAAGCCGCTGAACAGCACCACAAGCGACGGAACTCCCTTGCCGAGCCGCTCAGCCCGGCAGGAGAATCCATCCAGCGTGAATTCCGTCATATCAGAATGCCCTCGAGATGGTCGAGCTCATGCTGTATTATCTCGGCGGTTATGCCGTCGTATTTCTTTTTGCATTTCTTCATGCGCAGGTCGAGAAATTCCACCTCTATCGCGGCGTAGCGGGTAACGTCCTGCGCGCCTTCATGACAGAGGCAGCCCTCCTTTATCTCGTAGGTCTCCTCGCTGTGCCATGTAAGCTCCGGATTCAGCATTACGATATACTTGCTGTTCTCCTCGAACACGATTATGCGTTTGAGCACGCCTATCATGTTCGCCGCCATGCCCACGCACTCCTGAGAATGCGCGGCTATCGTCTCCACCATGTCCTGCGCGGTCTGGAGGTCGTTCCTGTCTGCGGGCGCGGATTTCCGGCTCAGCAGGAATTTATCCCTGATTATCGGTTTTACCATGTTTTCAGTCCTCCGTTTTTTCGCTGACGTATTCAAATCTGATGCTGTGGAGCTTCAGTCCGCTGCCGCCGAAATACAGACGGATAGACATAAAGTGCGACAGGAATGTTCCGTTTCTCGTCTGGGATACCAGCTTTCCGCTGGTACCGTTGAACGTGTAGGTGCCGCTCGCGCTTCCCAGCGCAAACAGCGAAACGGAGGTCTGCGCAAGCTCCGAAAGCTCGCAGGAGGCGGTTATCGTTACCCTGTAAACTCCCGCGTGGGTGATGTTAAGTCCGAATACATGGCTGCTTCCCTTGTCGGTCGGGACGCCGCTGAGGTCAAGGGTCAGCTCCCTGTCTATATCGTAGAATACAACATTGGTGCTGTCGATATCGCTGACGTCTGCCGGACGGTTGATTATTTCGGTCACATCATCGCAGCCCATCATTCTCTTTAATGCGTGGGTTTTCAGCAGGAAGCGCAGAATATTCATCGCATTTCGCTGGAGCTCGCCGCGGGTAAGCTCGCCGTTTTTCAGGCTGTCGAGCACATTGTCCGGGTTGTGCGCTCCGTCCGCTGTTACCATGTAGACGTCGTTCTGCGCCATTGCCATCGCCGCAAAATCGTTCTTGTCCGGAGCCTGCCCACGGCGGTTAAGATTAGCCCACCAGTCGGTCATTGTGAAGCCGGTATAACCCCAGTCCTCGCGGAGTATCAGGGTGTTCAGGTCGTAGTTTGCGCCCGTCCACACGCCGTTTACCACGCCGTAAGTGGTCATGATTGAATCCGCGCCGCCCTCGTCCACGGCGATTTTGAAGCCGCGCAGGTATATCTCCCGCAGCGCCCTCTCAGAGATGACGCTGTCCAGCGTGTGACGGCGGGTCTCGCGGTTGTTTCCGCAGAAGTGCTTGATGGTTCCTGTGACTCCGGCGGTATGCATTCCCCGGAGCTCCGCAGCGGCTATCTCGCCGGTGAGCAGCGGGTCCTCGGAGAAGTATTCGAAGTTCCTGCCGTTAAGCGGGTGGCGGTGGATATTCATTCCGGGGCCGAGCAGGCAGTCTACCTGATTCGCGTGCATTTCAAGCCCCATATAGCTGAACAGCTCGGTCATAAGCTCACGGTTGAATGTGGAGGCAAGAAGGGTTCCGTTGGGCAGGCTGAACGCCTTTGTGCCACAGTCCAGACGCATTCCGGAGGGGCCGTCGGAGCAGCAGCCGCAGGGCACTCCCATGGCTTTCAGCTCGTCTGAAACTCCGCCGAAAGCGGCGGCAGTTCCCGCAGTCACCTTCGGGGAGCCCATGCCCTCGCCGCGTATTATGCAGGACAGGTCGTAGTCGGAAAGCTGCGCGGTGAACTCCTCAAGTGTGTTCTTCCCGCTGTAAACATCGGCAAGCTTTATTCCCCGGTCGCCGGTCTGCGGGAGTTCTTCC
Organism: uncultured Oscillospiraceae bacterium; assembly: GCA_934481355.1. Classification (GTDB taxonomy): domain Bacteria; phylum Bacillota; class Clostridia; order Oscillospirales; family Ruminococcaceae; genus CAG-115. Next base: position 19,097 of record CAKSPH010000003.1, read on the forward strand.
GGGAGCTTCGCACGGGAATGCGGGTCGGGGTCGTTTGTCAGCGGAACTTCCTCGTATGCCGGCTTTCCGCCGTCGTTCTTCATTCTCCGGAACTCCGTAACGGGCGCAAGGGCGCTGCGGCACTGCTTTACGACAGTTTCCGGAAGCTCCGCAGTGAATTTCTCCGCAGCAGAGCGCACGTCCGTGCCGACATAGAAGCGGTACTCTCCGGCTTCAAGCAGCCAGCAGTATCTGTGCCCGGTAACACCCGAATCATCGTAGGAAGCAAGGCTTTCCACCGGGATAGTTACGGTGAGTCTTTCGGTCTCTCCCGGCTGGAGGACGCCGGTCTTGGCGAAGCCGCACAGCTCCCTTGCGGGCTTGCCAAGCTTACCCTGCGGCGCGGAGAAGTACGCCTGGACGACTTCCTTTCCGGGGACGCTTCCGGTGTTCTTTACCGTGATACCGGCGGTGATGTTCTTACCGTCTGCGGTGAACTCCGAGGAGGTTATCTCGAAAGTGGTGTAGGAAAGTCCGAATCCGAACGGATAGCGCACCTTATCCTTTGCGAAAGTCTCGAAATAGCGGTAGCCGACATAGATATCCTCGGCGTAGCAGTCGCGGTCGCCGCTGCCGAAATTGCTGTCAGAGGGGTAGTCGGAAACGCTGTACGCGATGGTGTCCGGGAGCTTTCCGCTCGGTGAGACCGCTCCGGTCAGCACTGCCGCCGTGCCGGTGCCGCCGACCATTCCTCCCTGCCATACATACATAACCGCTGACGGGGAGTATCTGTCCATGAATCCCATGTCGATAAGTCCGGCGGTGTTAAGCAGCACAATGGTCTTGGGGAATGCGGAGGTAACGCGCTTTATCATGTCATCCTCGGCGTCTGACAGCAGGAACGCTCCCTTTTCAATGCGGTTGTCCATTTCCTCTCCGGCTGTCCTGCCGATAACGATTATTGCGGTGTCAGTCTTTGCGGCGGCTCTGCCGACTATCTCATCTGTGAGCGGCATTTCCACCTGAGCCCACGGCTCGCTTCCCCAGCCCTCGCCGGGGTTGAAGGGATTCTTCTCGTCCCAGTCCTGATAGGTTTTCAGCAGCTCCTCGTCTACCTTATAGCCTGCCTCGATAAGTCCGTCGGTTATGCCGACAACGCGCGAAACGTTGACCATTCCGCCGCTTCCGGTGCCGCTCTTGTAGTAGTGGAGCTGGATCCTCCCGAAAACAGCGGCTGTGCCGCCCTTTTTCAGCGGGAGTGCTCCGTCGTTTTTCAGCAGGACAAGTCCCTCGGACACAGCCCTTGCCGATACATCAATATATTTGTTCCAGTCAAGTATTCTTTTCATTTTATGCTCCTGTATTATATTATTATAAAAAGTATAAAAAGGCGGCGCTTTCCGCGTTGTGTGGAAAAGCGCCATCAGGACATCACTTCTTGAAAAATCCGCCCAGATCGCCGAGCTTGTCCTTCAATTCGTTGATATTCACCTTCGCCTTTACACCGTCAACTATCTGATTTATCACATCGTCCGGCAGGTCAACGCCGAGTATTCCCTCAACGGTCTTGACTGGGTCGCTCTGGAATTTCCTTGCGATATCCGGGTCGCTCTTTACCTTGTTGACTATCTCGTCGATTTTAGCCTTAATGTCCATTTCCGGTACCTCTTTCATGATTATTCCCTTTGCGGGTATGCTTTCAGTATAGCACAAACCGCCGCAAATATCAAGCGGTATGCGGAAAAAACAGAAGCTGGACTGAAGCGTGTTTTTTTCATAAAACGCTTGCATTTCCTCTGGTATGCTGTTATAATAAAAGGTAAGGCAACACCGCACAAAGACCATTTATTGGATTTTGCACGTGTCTTGCTTGCATATTTTCCGTCATCTTGCACAATTCGTCCTAGCAAGGCGACAGCCTTGCTGCGTCCTCGTTGTACAATCTGACGAAAAATCTGACTGCGCAATACACGCACAATCTTTGTGCGGTATTGCCGTAGACATTTTTATCAGGGAGGTCACGCCGTTGGATTCATTCAATTTACACACGATAAAGGCTAATTTTATTGCCACTATCCAGAACTTCGGTATATGGGACGTTATAGATATCCTGATTCTGGTGGTGATATTCTTTGTTATAATCCGCTTCATGAGGGAAACCAGGGCGGCTCAGCTGTTCAAGGGCATAATGCTGATCATCCTGATCCTGCTTGTGATGTCGATCACTCCGCTGAAGGTCACGAGTTTCCTGTTCCAGAATATGTTCCAGATGGGAATACTGGCGGTCGTGGTGGTGTTCCAGCCGGAACTCCGCCGTATGCTGGAAAAGATAGGAAACGCTCGTGTGGCGAAGATAAAAAGCCAGCCGGAGCAGCGCCGCGCCCGGCTGATACAGGGCGTATCTGACGCCTGCGATCAGCTGCTGCGGACTAAGACCAGCGCCATGATAATCATTGAACAGGACACCGACCTCACTGATTATATCGAGCACTGCACCGTGATAGACGGCGAGCCGGACCCGCAGCTTATATGCAACCTGTTCTATTTCAAGGCCCCCATGCACGGGACTGCCGTTGTGATACGCAACGACCGCGTGTACGAGGGCGGCTGCCTGCTGAAAGGCCTCACTCCGGAATCCACGGAGGAGGAGCGATTCGAGGCTCTGCGAAGCCTTGTGGAGAGCACGGACGCCCTCGCTATCACTGTTTCCGAGCACGCGGGAGAGATATGCTTCATGAAAAAGGATAAGGTGATGGATCTTATCTACAACCCCAAGGAAAAGGTAAAGCAGAACCTCGCCGAGAGCATGAGTTTTTCCGGGGACGATTCCAGGCGGCACGACTTCGACTTCCTTGCTTCTGCTTCCGCAAGGGAGGAGGCTATCGCCGGCATAGCCAACGCCTGTGAGCGGCTCAGCCGCACAAGGACCGGCGCGCTTATAGTCATTGAGAGAAACACCAGGCTCGGCAATATCATCGAGCAGTCCACCGTCATAAACGCGAAGCCCGACCCCGATTTTATATGCAACCTGTTCTATAACAAGGCTCCCCTGCACGACGGCGCCGCGATAATCCGCGGAAACCGCGTGTACGCCGCCGGGTGCTTCCTGCCGCCGACAACGAGGAATGACGCGGTAGACAGCAGCCTTGGCTCCAGACACCGCGCCGCGATAGGCATGAGCGAGAATTCCGACGCAATGGTGATCGTAGTATCCGAGGAGACCGGAATAATCTCCGTTGCCGAGAGCGGTCAGCTTACTCGCTCCGTGGGTCAGCAGGACCCGAAGAAGTGGCTGACGCATATCCTTCAGGACAGAATGCCGGCGGCTGTGAAGAGAGGATTTTTCGGAAACAGGACTCGCAGGTCGAATAAGAATGGTCAGGAGGAAATATGAGCAGTGAAAACAATTCTCCGGAGCAGGTCGAGGGAGTTTCCCGGCGCCGGGGCGTGAAATATTATCTTAAGACATTCGCCGCGATGTGCCGCAACGGCGGCAACATTACAACCCTGGTCATCAGCGTTGTGCTGGCGCTTGTCGTGTGGATACTGGTAAGAGTGTTCGCCTATCCGGACACGATAAAGAAGATAAACGGAGTCGATATCCAGGCGCAGATAACGCAGTATATGAAGGACAACAACCTCCAGATAACCAGCATGAGCGACAAAACGGTGGATCTGGAGCTTTCCGGTAAAAGCGTGGATATCGTGAACTACCGCGCGGACGATTTCCTTGCAAGGCTGGATCTTTCCACCGTGCGAAGCGCGGGAACATTCCCGGTGGAGGTGGACGTTTACCGCGCCGATAATCCCGACCAGCGCGCGGATACCTCGGATTACAGCCCGAGAATAGTTACGCTGGTAGTTGAGGAGATAGTAACGAGGGAGTATAACATAAGCGCGGACGCTTCAGGCGTCAGCGTTACGGACGACTACCACATGGATACCATCACGGCGGAGCCCTCAACTGTGAAGATAACCGGCTCCATTGAGATACTCAACAAGATAAGCCGTGTAGAGGCGAAGGCGGACGTCAGCGGAATGCTGACAGAAACGGTGTCCTCCGACACCGGACTTGTGCTGTACGATTCCACCGGGGCAAGGATACAGTCCGACAGCCTTGAGATGAGCGTACAGAGCGCAGTCGTTAACATTCCGGTATACCCGAAGAAGGAGCTGCCGCTCACGTTCACATTCGGCGGAGTTCCCACGAATTTCGACATCGACAGCCTCGAATACACAATTCAGCCTGAAAGCATAATGGTGGCGGCGCCGGACGAGAGCATATTCAACCTTTCGGAGCTCAATATCGGCACGGTCAACATTGCGGATATCAAATTCAACCAGACGACCTCCACGATTCCGATATCGCTGAAGGAGGGCTACAAGAACCTTTCCGGCAACAACAGCGCGCGCATCACATGGAAGATATCCGATTACAGCAAGCTGGACTATCAGGCGACAAATATCACGGTTGTCAACGCCCCGAATGATATGGACGTTGACGTAATAACCAACGAGCTGACGCTCAGCGTTATCGGTCCGTCCTCGGAGATAAGCAGGCTGTCGTCTGCAAACCTGTTCGTCACCGCAGACCTGCTTGGAGTAACGCTCAACGAGGGTTCGCAGGACGTTCCGGTTTCTGTTATCATCAGCGGAAGCGGTTCGGATAAAACGCAGTGCTGGGCGCTCGGAAGCTATATGATAACGGTAAACGTGCGAAAGCTCGCCGTCGCGGAGGAATAAATGGCGATAATAGTTTCACAGATAAAGACCACCCTTGACGAGCCAAAGGAAAACGCAGTCGGGAAAGCCCTTGCCGAGCTCGGAATAAAGCCCGGCGAGGCGGAAGCCCGGCTGTACAAGAGCTCCGTGGACGCGCGGCGGGAGATATGCTTCGTGCACTCGGTATATGTTTCCCTGAAAGACCGCCCCCGGGAGAAGCGCCTTGCGGAAAAGCGGCAGAACGTCCGGCTGTTTGAGCCGGGGGAGCTTTCAGTCAGCTTCGGCACTGAACAGCCGCAGGGCGACATAATCGTTGCGGGGTTCGGCCCGGCGGGAATGTTCTGCGCGCTGACCCTGTGCGAATTCGGCTATAAACCGGTGGTGCTGGAGCGCGGCGCGGATATGGACTCCCGCGTGCAGGCAGTCGAGGGCTACTGGAAGGGAGGCACGCTCGACCCGGCGACGAATGTGCAGTTCGGCGAGGGCGGCGCAGGCACCTTTTCAGACGGGAAGCTCACCACCAGAATAAACGACCCGCTGTGCTCCCGGGTGCTGGAGCGCTTCGTGGAATTCGGCGCGCCCGTGGACATACTCACCAGCGCAAAACCGCACATCGGAACGGACAGGCTGCGCGGAGTGGTGAAGAATCTCCGCGGCAGGATAACCGGGCTCGGCGGGGAGGTAAGGTTCCTCTCGCCGCTGAGCGGTATCACGCGCGGTACGGACAGGATAACGTCGGTCAGCGTGAACGGCGCGGATATGCCGTGCGGGGCTCTCGCCCTTGCTGTGGGGCACTCGGCGCACGATACGTTCAGAATGCTCCTCGACAGCGGGATAGGGCTTGTGCCCAAGCCGTTTTCTGTCGGCGCGAGAATAGAGCACCTCCAGACGGATATCGACCGCGCGCTTTACGGAAAGTATGCGGGGCACCCGGCGCTTCCGCCGGCGGAATATCAGCTCTCCTACCACGAGGGCGGCAGGGGAGTGTACACGTTCTGTATGTGTCCGGGCGGCTATGTCGTTGCCTCCGCCAGCGCCCCGGGGACTGTCGTTACCAACGGAATGAGCTACTACGACAGAGCCGGAAAAAACGCCAACAGCGCAGTGCTGGTTTCCGTTTCCCCGGAGGATTTCGGCGGCGGACCGCTCGGCGGCGCGGAGTTCATTCAGCGGCTTGAGCAGAAAGCATATCAGCTGGGAAAGGGCGGCAGGGCTCCTGCGGCGCTGACCCGGGAGTTTATCTCCGGCGGGAGCAGTTTCACCCTCGGCAGGGTAGACCCGACCTATTCCCTCGGCGTTGAGCCTGCAGGGCTGGACGAGCTCTTCCCGAAATTCGTCACGGCTCCCATGCGTAACGGCCTGCGGTATTTTGACCGCCGCATTTCAGGATTCTCCGACAGCGACAGCGTTCTCACGGCGATAGAAACGCGCAGCAGCTCTCCGGTAAGGCTCCCGAGGAACGAGGCGGGACACTCCGAATGCGCGGATAATCTGTTCCCCTGCGGCGAGGGCTGCGGCTATGCCGGCGGCATAATGTCCGCGGCGGTCGATGGCATCCGCACGGCTATCAGGATAATGGAAAGATTCGCTCCGCCGGGGGACTGAATAATTCCACAGGAACGATATACAATAACCCCTGAAAGATTTCTTTCGGGGGTTATTTTTATGGGATTTGTTCTGTTTGTCGGGGACTGCGGAATAAGCAAAATGCCGTTTGATATTCCGGCAGTATTTGCGGAACGCGTTCAGTCAGTTGACTGCCCGGAATGCGTAGTCGTGCTCGGTTATGGAGCGGAGCTCCCGGTGGTAAGAAGCGCCGCCGGGGTGCTGATAAACGGCGACTGTGGCGGTGAGCTCCCGGTGGAGCGGCTGGGCGGTGTGCAGCTTATAACCTGCGGCAGGTGCGGCAAGAATACGGTAAGCCTTACATCGGATTCCGGGGAAACGGTCACGGCGGCGCTCAACCGCGCAGTAACAACGCTGTACGGAGTGTGCGAGCCGCTGGAATATCCGATGGACCGCCTCCCGGGGACTTCTGAATTCGGCTGCATGGCGGCGTTTGCGGCGGCTGTTCTCCTCGGGAAAATAACATGAGGCGCTGTGTTCTTACAGCGCCTCATATGATATCAAAGCCGGATCATTTCTTTCCTGCCATCTTGATTATTTCGCCTAATTTCAGGCGGCTGCCGTTGTGCAGGATTATCATTTCGTAGACCCTTGCAACTACCACGGCAACGAGTACGTCAAACGCCGCGAGGATAAGCACGGCTATCAGCACCTGCGGAAGCGAGAGCGTTCCGAGGAGGAGCGCAGACGGAAGCGCGAACGGCGAGCTTATCGGAAAGAAGTAGGAGAACATCTGCATTCCGCTGATGGAAGCCGCACCGGATTCAAGGCTGTTCATCGTTGTCATAACGGGGAAATACGCGAGGTAGAAGCCCAGAACTCCCAGCAAAGAATAAGGCTGCATTGCCTGCGCCAGATCCTCCATTCTGCTGACGGAAGCGCCGACGAGGGCGGCTATCAGCGCGAATAACAGGAAGCCGAGAATGAATATCACGAATATCAGGATAAATGTGAGCGGCGACAGCGTGCCGAAGCTGCTGGTGAGCGCCTGCGCGATATCCGCATTCTCGCCGGTCTGGAGCGCGGGGTTATCCATCATCTTCATGATATCTCCGCCGATGCCGAATGGAGCGGTAGCCGCGAAGCTTACAACGCCGAGAATGCATATCATCAGGAACTGGAGCAGGGAGACAAGTCCCATCGCCAGAACCTTTCCGATGACCACTGCGAGTGGTCTTACAGAAGTAAGCAGAAGCTCCATTACCCTGGAGGTCTTTTCTGTCGCGATGGACTGAGCCACGGTCTGACCGTATGCGAATATCAGAATGAACAGTATCAGCGATACGACCATCGGAACGATGTAGTTTATCATCGTTTCAAAGACGCTCCATTCGCCTGTCCCCGCCTCTATCTTGGAGGTGCTGACATAGCGCTGGGATGCTTCATAGTTTTCAGGAGAAACGCCGCAGTTGATCATGTTGCGGTATGTCACCAGTCCTGAAACAAATCCGGCGGCTGCGTCAATGGAAGCGCTGTCGGTATCCGGCGAGTAGTATACCTTTACAGAATACCCGGAGATGGCGCCGTCGTCCTCGTCTGCTGAAATAAGTATCACCGCCTGGCCCTCTTCAGCCGAGGAGGTCTCCTCTATCAGTTTATCAATGGCTTTGTCGCTTGCCGTGAAGCGAAGCCCGTAGTTTCCGAGGGCGGCTGTGTCCTCGTCCGTGAGTATCGCGGCTTCATCGGCAAGATATACCGTGCGGAAATTCATCTCTGCCGAAGTGTCGCCGGAGCCCGTGATGATATCTCCGGCGCCCGTCAGCTTGGGGATTATGTTGAGTCCGCCCACCAGCAGTATCACGATCACGCCGATTATTACGGAGCTTACGATAAAGGATTTTGATTTCACTAACTGAATGAAGGTGAATCCGAATACCTTCTGCCAGCCTCTTGCGGCGCTGCTGTTATTCATTTTTTCCACCCGCCTTTTCTATGAATATCTCGTTGAGCGACGGCTCGCGCAGCTCGTATTTTATCAGCGGAATTCCGCTTTCAATTATTTTGTTCAGCAGTGCGTGAGCCTGCTCCTCGCTCTTTACATTGTAGCTGGAGCCGTTCGGGGTTTCCTCCGTTGCTGTCAGCCCGCACTCCTGAGCCATTGCGGTGATGTCTCCCTCGCACTTTACCGTGAGTTTGACCCTGCCGTAACCTTTCTTTATCTCGTTGAGGTTGCCCTGGAGCACCGTCTTTCCCTTGTTGAGTATCACGATGTCCCGGCAGAATTCCTCGATGGTCGCCATCTGGTGGCTGGACATTATCACGAACTTGTTGCGCTTTATCTCATCGCGGATAACGCTCTTGAACAGCTCGGCGTTTACCGGGTCAAGACCGCTGAGCGGCTCGTCAAGTATCAGCAGCTCCGGATTCGGCGCCAGCGCGGCGATGAGCTGTACCTTCTGCTGGTTTCCCTTTGAGAGCTGCTCCGCGCGCTTGTCTCGGTGCTCCTGCACGCCCAGGCGCTCGAACCAGTAGTCTATGGATCTCTGCGCGTCCTGCCTGCGCATTCCCTTGAGGGAAGCAAAATACAGCAGCTGATCCATTATCTTGTATTTCGGGTAAAGCCCGCGCTCCTCCGCGAGATAGCCTATTGATTCGTTCGCGGTGCAGAACGGCTTGCCATGCCAGGTGACGGAACCGCTGTCCGCACTGAGCATTCCGAGTATTATGCGGATAGAGGTAGTCTTGCCAGCTCCGTTCGTTCCCAGCAGTGCGAAAACCCCCGGCTCGTTCATCTCAAAGCTGAGACCGTCCACTGCCTTGTAATTCCCATAGGTCTTGACGATATTCTCGACCTTCAGCGACATTATCTTCACGCTCCTTTTTAAGCTGTTTATGTGTTGTATATACAGTATACACTGTTGGGCTCCGTTTGTCAAGGGGGTTGTGAAATATTTTTCCGTATTTTTCCCTGAAACTGCGCAGCGGGCATAATCTACTTGATTTTTTGGCGATATTGTGGTATTATATAGATTATAAAATCCGAAGCAAAACGGAAAGGAAACGGAAAAAACTTTCACAGGAAAGGAAACAAATACAATGAGCGAAGAGAAAAAGGAATTCGTAAAGCACGAGATACCCCGTCCGGAGTTCCCGAAGCGTGCAATAATCACCGGAGGAATGCCCTACGGCAACAAGAAGCTTCATTTCGGGCACATCGGCGGCGTATTCGTTTTCGCGGACGTATACGCGAGATTCCTGCGGGACAGGCTGGGCGATGAGAACGTAATATTCGTATCCGGCACGGACTGCTACGGCTCGCCCATCGCGGAGAGCTACCGCAAGCTGTGCGCCGAGCAGGGCTTCGGTGGGACTATCCACGATTTCGTGGAGGAGAACCACAAGGCTCAGAAAAAGACCCTCGACGACTACATGATAAGCCTGAACATATTCGGAGCCTCCGGCCTTGGCAGGACCGCCGAGATACACAACAAGGTATCCGACTGGTTTATCCGCACGCTATATAAGAACGGCCATCTGCACCGTATCAGCACCAAGCAGTTCTACGATGAAAAGGCGGGCTGCTTCCTCAATGGCAGACAGGTAATAGGAAAATGCCCGGTAGACGGCTGCCAGAGCGAAAAGGCATACGCGGACGAGTGCGACCTCGGTCACCAGTATATGCCGGAGAACCTCATCAACCCGAAGAGCACCCTCACCGGTGACACTCCCATAATGAAGGATGTAGAGAACTGGTATTTCGACCTGCCCGCGTATAACAAGCTGCTCAAGGAATACGTTGCGAAGATATCAAAGCAGAAGAACGTGCGCCAGCTCGTTTCAAAGACCATATCCGAGTTCCTTGCTGACCCGGTTGTGCACATCAAGAACGAACTCCTCGACAGCTACAACGCCGTAAAGGATCAGCTTCCCGGGCACGAATTCATCGAGGAAAAGAACAAGCCGAGCTTTACCATCAAGTTCACGGAGCTTGACGAGATGAACAAGGCGACCGAAATACTCTCAGCGAACGGGATACGTTACCGCACCGGCAAGACGCTGGTTCCGTTCAGGCTTACCGGCAACATCGAGTGGGGAGTTCCCGCGCCGGTTCTTGAGGGCGAGGATCCGCTGACGATATGGGTATGGCCGGAATCCCTCTGGGCGCCTATCTCCTTTACGCAGGCGGCGCTCGAAAAGCAGGGCAGGAGCATGGACGAGTGGAAGGACTTCTGGTGCAGCAAGGACTCCACGGTATACCAGTTCATCGGCGCTGATAACATTTATTTCTACGGCGTGGCTGAAATGGCAATGTTCATGGGACTTATGGAGGGCGAGAACACCATCGATCCGCCTGAGGGAGAAATGCAGCTTCCGATACTATGCGCGAACAACCACATCCTGTTCCTGGATAAGAAGGCTTCCAGCTCAGGTGCGATAAAGCCACCGATGGCGGCGGACCTGCTGGATTACTACACCCCCGAGCAGCTCAGAATGCACTTCCTGGGTCTTGGTCTGGGTCAGCGCAGCGTAAGTTTCATGCCGAAGCCCTACAACCCGAACGCAAAGCCGGAGGATCCGGATCCCGTTGTCAAGGACGGATTCCTGCTTTCCAACGTGTTCAACCGCATTATCCGCACCTGCATTTATTCCGTCCAGAAGAACTTTGACGGCGTAATGCCGGTCGGAGGGGTAGACGAGCAGGTTCTCGCAGACGCAAAGAAAGCAATTCTGGATTACGAGCGCTTCATGTACCGCTTTGAGTTCCATCAGGCGACCTATGTGCTTGACAGCTACATCAGGAAGGCGAGCAAGTACATGGCGAAGAACCTCGGCGACGCTGACAAGGCTGACGACAACGAGGCGCGCCGTCATGCGCTGATACAGGTGTTCCACATGATAAGGACAGCGGCTGTTCTGCTCCACCCGATGGCTCCGAAGGGAATCGAGATGATCCTCGAGTACCTCCGGCTCGACAAGAGCTTCTGGAGCTGGGACAAGATATTCGACACCATCGCGGACTTCACCGGCGGAAAGGATCACAAGCTGAAATTCCTTGAGCCGAGAGTGGATTTCTTTACCAAGCACCCGAGCCAGTTCAATACAGAAACTGAGGAATAAAACAAAATGGCGCTGTATCCAATGCGGCGCCATTTATTTGTATGGGAGGGTCTGCCCCTCCCCTGCATTTCTGTGTAAAACGGGAAACACAGCAAATTTATTTCCTCATATAAGCATCAAACCCCTGTGATCTCTCACAGGGGTTTGACGCTGGTTTGGTTGGTAATTATATGAAAATGAACGGTGTCAAAATTCAGCAGAAAGCTACATTCCGCTTTCTGTTATATAGTATAACCTGTTCCGGTGTAATTACAATGTTTCAATTGTGAAAATTGTGTGAATTTTTGACTTGATTCGAATGTTCACTTCATCGCCATGCTGTTGTATGCGGTTTCCTTGAAATTGTACCTGCGGTAAGCAAAAGAAGAAATAACGCCTCCAAGCAGTGCGCCCGCGATGGCTCCTCCCGCTGCGATGAGCGCCCCAGCCCACAGCGGCAGCCCGAATCCGTACGCGGCTGCCTGAGAGCCGGGAGTCACCGACATTATAAGGATAACCCAGAACGGCAGGTAAATCAGCGCGAACGTGAATCCCCCGAACCGGAACGACATCATAGTGCAGGAAATCACAGCAATAAGCCCGCCGACGATCCCGGTGAGTATCAGCATATCCGCGATATTGCAGACATCCCGCCCGGTTGCCAGGATAAATACCGCGTACACTATATTGGTGAGCGCTCCGCCGGCCGCCGGAACTATCGCCGAGAACAGCGGTACTCCCACGGTGTACATCTTTTCCGCGCATGGAACCGCGCGCATGAAGCGGCTCCCGACATTTTCCTGCCCAATGAATAATATCGGTATCATATCCCAGAACATCATCGGCATAAGGGCGCATATCTTGCACATCAGGTAGTCAGCGTCACCGTCTTCGGAGAAGCCCGGGTCTGCATGGAAAATCATCACGGCGGCGAGCATTCCCACAAACAATAGCGCAATAACCAGTATTGCTATTCTGTGCCTGAAATATCTGCTGAACAGCAGTTTGATTCCCGTCATTTGTCCCGCCCCCACTTTCTTTCGCAGGCCTTTAACGAGTAGATAAGGCTTGCGGCGTACACTATGGCGGCGATAACGGTCAGGATCACCGCCGCAGTGATATGTCCGGCGATAAGATTTGCAAGCGAACCTTCTTCCTCGCTGGCTCCTGAAGAAAATCCCGAGATAAAGCCGAATGTGCACAGCGCTATTATTGTCGCCAGCATTCTTGCTGATGTGCTTTTCAGATATCCTACAAAATTGCACACCGCCGATTCAACGAACAGCACGATAATGCCGAAAAATATGATCCCGCAGTCCAATCCGAGAAGCGAATACACCACTGCGGTAATAGCGAGCAGTACGGCGCCGATAAGCAGAAAAAGCGCGTTCGTGGAAACTATGGCTCTACTGAAATGCCCGGCTATATCAGGCACGGAGGCAAAATGCTTGTATCCAGGGGTCGCTGGGTTTATGTAGGTGTACAGGCTGTTCAGGAAAATAAATCCCGCCATGGGAATCATGAGGGCAAGCATTGAGGAAATTCCCTTAATGAATCCGGCGAGGAAGTCGTTTTCGCCAATTGTCATGGTTATCGCGAATACAGCGATAAAACCAGTCATGACGCCGAAAAATATCGCAAGCGATTCCATCGGGCAGCTTCCGAAAAACAGCCGGAATGACTGAACGTACTTTTTCATCTGTGCTCCTCCGCGTATTTCAGCAGCCCCACGCTCAGCTGCTGGAGCGTTGGCGCTTCGCTGTCGACGTTCATTGCCGCGAGGGTCTCCGCGTTTTCCGAAAGGGAAAGCCCGTCGAACGTGGTGCGGTTGTGGCTTCCGCTCAGGAGGTACAGCTTCGCCTTTTCGTAGTTTTCTGCGTCCCCGCGAACGATTATATACTTTTCCTTCAGATCCTCGATGAAGCCCTGTTCGATGACGTGCCCCCTGTCCATGAAAACCGCGTAGTCCGCGGCGTTCTCCATATCCGCGATATTGTGCGTTGAGAATATTATGGACTTCCTGCCGTCGCCGTCGTCGAGGTATTCCCTCATGCGGTCGCACAGCCGGTCGCGCATGAGCGGGTCAAGGGAGCTTCCGGGCTCGTCAAGCACCAGCAGCTCGGTATTCCGCGCAAAAACCGCCGCAAGGCAGGTGCGCATTCTGTTGCCGTCGGACTGCTTGGTCATGGGACGTGGCTTTCTGGTGCGCTCGCTGTCAACCTCGAATTTTTCGCACAGCTCCGCGAATTTCTGCCGGTCGAAGCTCTTGTATGCTATCTCCATGGAGACCGCGATATCCCTTGCGTTGAAGCCCAGCGGGAAAAACGCATTGCTGGCGCAGTAGCCTATCCTTTCCCGGAGCGCCGGGTCGCTTATGTCCTGCTCCGCGTTGAAGTAAGTCACCTCGCCGGAGGTCTTGTGGGTAACTCCGCAGAGAATGTCGATCAGCGTAGTTTTCCCCGCGCCGTTTGCACCGATGAGCGCAGTGGAAAAGCCCATAGGGATATTTAAGTCAAGCCCTCCAAGCGTGAATTTGCTGTATTTTTTCGTGAGCTCCCTTGTGCTCACGCAGAAGTTGTTTTCCATGATAATTACTCCCTGTTTCCTGCGTTTCATTACAAATGTTCTATTACGAATAAAAATATGAATACCGGCAGGCAGACGATATCTGCAATTCCGATAATGCGGACTGCGATATCCGGCAGGAATCCTCCGAATATCCCGTTGACCGCCAGCAGAAGCCCGCTGAGCCCCAGTATAATAAGCGTTATCCAGTACAGGCGCTTTATTGCGATTCTGCCCATGCTCCCACCTCACATACGGTAGGAGCCCGCGCCGCCCTCGAATGCCGCGAATAACTTTTCCAGATCGTCCATGGCGGTCTTTTCGTCCGCGTAGTATGCGAGAACTCCGTCATAGGTAGTACCGAAGCCACTGGAGCCTATTATCGCGTATTTTTGTTCCTTTCCGCAGCCGAACACCTTCTGTACCGCGATGGAGACGCAGTCCTGCACCTTTTTCCTGTCCTTTGAGAATATAAGCATAATCAATTACCATCCTTTCTGTATCAGTCCGCGTCGTAGAGTACGCGGAGCATTTCCGCAAGCTCTTCCCGGGAAACTCCCGCCAGCTTTGCCGCCTCCATAGCGTTCTGGAGATGCTGCTCCAGTAAACGGAGCTGCTGCTCCTTTACCATCTCCCGGTCCTGCGGATTCACGATGTAGCCCTTTCCCTGAACCGGGGATATCATGCCCTCTTCTGTCAGAAGCTCATAGGCTTTCATCGTGGTTATGACGCTGATTTTCAGGTCCTTTGCAAGTCCCCGTATCGACGGGAGATATTCTCCTTCGCGTATCCTGCCGTTCATGATATCGTCCTTGAACTGCGACGCAATCTGCCGGTAAATCGGCACATCGGAGTTCTGAAGTATTTTCAAGCGGTTTCCTCCTTTCAATGTGTTTATGTGTCATATATACAGTATACACGGATTGTTTCATTTTGTCAATAGGGTGTGAGCCAAAAACTCAAAATTTAATGTGGTTTCGGGAAGACGATAGTCTCCCACAAATGAGATAAACGAAACCATCACAGAAATTGCGCAATTAACTTTATCTGAACTAAAAAACATTTTTAACTTATTTAAATTACACAATTTTCGCTGTGTTTTTCATTTATTCATTACATTGACATTGAATATTTATAGTAGTATAATTATTACAAGGTGAAAACCCTCATGTATTCTTATCTGGAGGTAATCTATGAAGATCGTAAAATCTGCTCTGGCTGGCATCCTTGCTGCCGGAATGATGCTTTCCCTTGCCGGCTGCGACGAGGAATCCGCTGTTTCCGGAGGTTCGGGTAATTCCGGGGCTCCTGACGCGAACGCGAACGCCGTTACCACTACTCCGCTTGTTACCACGACATACGACACGGATCCTGATGTCGTAGACAAGGCCGGCGAGGCTGTTTCGAGCCTTGATAATCCTGACCTTGAGGTGACCAGGCGCCTTAAATGGATGGCGTGGTGGGATATCGACGAAACAACGGCAGCCGCTGAGATGTTCAAGGCAGCCTATGGCGTCCCGAAGGAGGGCGAGGACGCTTCCCGGGAGGGACGCATTTTCGAGTATATCAACGTAGCCTACGGAGAACGCTACGACAAGCTGGCAACGGCGATCCAGTCCGGAGATTCGCCGGATCTGTTCCCGTTTGAACTCCGCGACTTCCCGTACGGCGTTATAAAGGGAAGATATCAGCCGGTTGACGAGATACTGGACCTTGAGGGCGAAAAATGGAACGGCGCCCGTGATGTCCTTGATCAGTTCCGCCTCAACGGAAGGTATTACTGCGCGATATACGAGATATCCTTTGATTCTCTGCTGTATTACCGCAAGAGCATTCTTGAGGGCGCCGGCCTTCAGGATCCACGCACTCTTTTTGAGAACGACCAGTGGACGTGGGATACATTCCTTGATATTGCGAGGGAGTTCCAGAAATCCGGCGACAACAAGTTCGTCATAGAAGGCTATAACCCGGAGAATGAGTTCGTTGTTTCCACTGGTACGCCTATAATCGCGAACGACGGCACAAAGCTCATCAACAATATGTACAGTCCCGATGTCGAGCGTGTTATGGAGTTCCTTTCAACGCTTCAGAAGGAGAACCTCCGCTACCCGCTCCATGAGCTGAACGGCTGGTCGGTAAATCCCAAGGCGTGGGCTCAGGGAGATATCCTGTTCTATGGAAACGGCGGTACATGGGAATTTGAGGGAGATTCCGGCCTGAACAGATTTGCACAGAAATTCGGCTGGGAAGCTGACGAGATATGCGTAGTTCCCTATCCGAGAGACCCGCAGGCGGACAAGTACTACCACTTCATGAAGCAGGACGCATATATGTGGTGCAAGGGCTCCACAAATTCCAGCGGTGTAGCGGCATGGATTGACTGCAATGTTACATCGTCGCTTGACCCGGCAGTGGTCGAGGCTTCCAAGAAGCAGGTCAAGGAAAAGAACGGCTGGTCCGATTACAACCTTGATTTCATTTACAGTCAGACAACGCTGGACGGTACCAGCAAGCTTACTCCTGTGTTCGACTTCAAGAACGGCATAGGCACTGATGTTGCGGACGCAGGCCGTGCGGAGTCTCCCGTTGAGTGCCTGACAAAGTTCGTATTCCTCACGGGCGAATCCACCTACACTCAGCTAAGGGAGGAAAACTTCGCCACCATCAATGCAAGAGTCGAGGAGCTTAACGAGGCTATTGCAAAGTTCTGATAAATATGTCCTTCCGGCGCGCACGGTTTGCCGCTATGACGACAAACCGTGCGCTTGAAGTATTTATCGACCCGGCAGAGATAGGTCAATAAATTGATTTCAAAAGTCCGCTTTGCGGGCAGAACTTACTTTTTCGACAGACTGCGCCCTCCTCCGGGAGGGCGTTTTTTTGCACACAGCAGAGCGCAGGTGTTGATTTCCGGACATTTTGTGTATTTTGATTATTGAAAAAATTTCCTTGCGGTGATATAATCTATAATGTATTTCTTTTTATTTACAATAAACGACGCAACGGAGTGATGAGATGAGTACGCAAAAGAAAAAACAGACGCCGATCGAAAAGATCGCAACGCTTATTGTCGATAAGCGCAAGGCGTTCTATCTGTTCTATATCATTGCCGCCATATTCTGTGCCATTGCCACAGGCTGGACCCAGGTAAACAATGATATAACAAGCTACCTGCCGGATTCTTCTGAGACCCGAATGGGACTCGACCTCATGAACGAACAGTTCGTGACCTACGGTTCAGGCAGCATAATGCTCGACAATATAACCTTTGAAAAGGCAGAGCAGATAGCCGCCGAGCTTGAAGAGATAGACGGCGTTACCTCCGTAACCGTGGAGAACGACGAGGACAGCTACAAGGACGGCTGCGCCCTGCTCTCCATAACCTTTGACGGCGAGGAGGACGACCAGATATCCAGGGACGCCATGGCGCAGGTCAAGGAAAAGCTGGAGCCCTACGACGAGTATATTTCCAGCGCCGTCGGCAGCAGTAAGTCTGAAACGATAGCTGCGGAAATGCAGGTCGTTGTCGTTATAGTTCTTGCGATCATCATCGCGGTGCTGTTCTTCACATCGCATACATATATGGAGATACCCGTCCTGCTGATGACTTTCGGCATGGCGGCACTGCTGAACATGGGTACTAACTTCCTGTTCGGCGAGATCTCCTTCGTTTCCAACTCCATCGCGGTAGTTCTTCAGCTCGCGCTTGCGATCGACTACGCGATAATCCTCTGCAACCGCTACACCGAAGAGCGTGCCACCATGGACGCCCGCGAGGCGGTAATAACCGCGCTCAGCAAGGCTATCCCGGAGATATCCTCCAGCTGCCTTACCACGCTTTCCGGTATGGTCGCGATGATGCTCATGCAGTTCAAGCTCGGCTTTGACCTTGGTATAGTGCTCTGCAAGGCTATCTTCTTCAGTATCTTTGTAGTGTTCACGCTAATGCCGGGACTGCTGATGTCTTTCTCCCCGCTCATCGACAAGACGCATCACAGGAATTTCGTTCCGAACATCACCGCAGTCGGAAAGTTCGATGTAAAGACAAGGTTCATCATACCTCCGCTGTTTGCCGTACTTCTGGTTGCCGGATTCATTCTGTCCAACCAGACCAACTATGTTTACGGCTATTCCACGCTTTCTACATATACCAAGAATGTCACCCAGATAGCCGAGGAGAAGATAGACGAGAACTTCGGCACGCAGAATCTGGTGGTTGTCATGGTTCCCGCCGGAAACTACGAGCAGGAGCACAAGCTGCTTGAAAAGCTCGAGAGCCTGCCGGAGGTGGAATCCTCCATGGGACTTGCCAACATCGAGGCGATGGACGGCTATGTGCTGACTGATTCCCTGACGCCGCGCCAGTTCGCGGAGCTCACCGATATGGATATCGAGATAGTTCAGCTTGCGTACACCGCCTACGCCGCAAATCAGGAGGATTACGGTCAGATAGTCGGCTCGCTGACAAGCTCGACCGTAAGCAGCTATTCCGTGCCGCTGATAGATATGTTCAGCTTTATCTACGATGAAAAGGAAGCCGGCTATGTTCACCTCGACGACGATATGAACGATACCATCGACGACCTGCACGAGCAGCTCGACAAGGCGAAGCTCCAGCTCGGAACTGATGAATACAGCCGTATGCTGCTTTATACCAACGTCCCTGAGGAGGGACCGGAGACCTTTGAATTCCTTGACAAACTGCACGAGGTCGTTCAGGAGTATTATCCCGAGGGAAGCTACATTGTCGGTGATTCCACATCTGACTACGACCTGTCGAACGTGTTCTCGACAGATAACCTGATGGTAAGTATCCTGTCGTTCCTGTTCGTACTTGTTATCCTAGTTTTCACGTTCAAGTCTGCGGGACTTCCGGTGCTGCTGCTTGCGATAATCCAGGGCTCTGTATGGATAAACTTCTCCGTGCCGGTGCTGACTGACACCAACATCTTCTTCCTCAGCTATCTCATCGTAAGCTCTATCCAGATGGGTGCGAACATCGACTACGCGATCGTTATTTCCAGCCGCTACACCGATCTGAAGAAATCCATGTCCACCAAGGACGCTATGGTGGAAACGCTGAATCAGGCGTTCCCGACCATCATCACTTCCGGTGCGATACTCGCTATCGCCGGACTGCTTATAGGCTTCCTGTCGTCTGATGTCGCGATATCTTCCGTTGGTATCTGCCTCGGACGCGGTACGCTGATATCCATATTCCTTGTAATGTTCGTGCTGCCGCAGATACTGCTGCTGGGCGATGTCATCATAGAAAAGACTTCGTTCACGCTCAAGCGCCGCGACCTTATCCAGAAGCGCTCCGGCTATATCCGCGTAAACGGAAGAGTACGCGGTTATGTTTCCGGTATCGTTGACGCGCAGATCACCGGTATTATCCACGGCGAGGTAAGCGCGCAGCTTGATTCCGACGCCGCCGAGGATATGAAGAACAAGGTGGACAGACAGATAATCAACCACATAGACGCTGATGGAAAGCACATCGAAGATATAGACGGAATAGCTCCGCCGCCTGCGCCCGGCGGGACAGCCGAGGACGTAGACGATATTATGGACGAAACGGAGGAATGATGAAGATGAAGCACATAAATAAAATCATTTCCGTTGTTGCAGCGCTGACGCTGGCTGCCGCCGTCCCTGCGGGAAGTTACGCTGCCGGCGGGAATACCTCGCAGACTCAGCAGAGCCGCACGGAGATCACTGTTTCCGACGCCGCAGGGCTCAGGCAGCTTTCACAGGACTGCCGTCTGGATTCTTACAGCAAGGGGCTTTACGTTACGCTTACGGCGGATATAGAGCTCTCCGGGGACTTCACCCCGATACCTGTGTTTGAGGGAACCTTTGACGGAGCCGGGCACACCATCTCCGGGCTGAATCTGTCAGACGACGGCTCCTATTCCGGATTGTTCAGGTATGTCCTCCGGGGCGGACTTGTAAAGGACGTCACCGTGAAAGGCCATATCACAGCCGGCGGAAGCGCTGATTACATCGGCGGGATCGCGGGCAGCAACTCCGGAAACATCACCAACTGCAAATTCAGCGGAACCATCAAGGGTACCGACTACATCGGCGGAATCGCCGGAATAAACGAAAAGAGCGGACTTATCTCCGGCTGCGAGGCTGCGGGCGCAATGCACGGCAGCCACTACACCGGCGGGATCGCGGGCAGCAGCTCCGGAACTATCCTTAACAGCTCCAGCCGGTGCAGCGTGAATACCACTGCGAGCGAGGCGAAGCTCTCAATTCAGGATATCGACTGGGACAGCATAATGTCCTCCGAGGAGCCTGCATCCATGACTGACGCGGGCGGAATCGCCGGATATTCTGACGGCATAATACAGGGCTGCGAGAACCACGGCACAGTTGGATATCCGCATATCGGATATAATGTCGGCGGTATCGTCGGCAGACAGTCCGGCTATGTGAACAACTGCGTTAACAACGGCGAGATATTCGGCAGGAAGGACGTAGGCGGTATCGCTGGTCAGCTCGAACCCTATCAGAGCATAGATTTCGACAAGGACACCGTACAGAAGCTGCTGGACGAAATGAACGTCCTCGGCGACCTGGTTGACAATCTGATATCTGACGCAAAAGGCGCAGGAGACGCAGTAAACGGTCAGGTTCAGGGGCTCACCTATCAGATGAACAACCTGAAAAATTCCGCGGACGATATTTCCGACCGCACTCAGGAGATATACAATGGATGGACGGACGGCGTAAATGAGATCTCTGCGCGTGTTGACGAGGCGCTCGACGGGCTGTCTCCGGCGCTGAACGATTTCCGCGACGGGCTTGATATGCTCAGCGATTTCAGCAGCGCGCTGGAGGAAGTTTTCGACCAGCTCAATGCCTCCGGCGATGATATGCAGGCGGCGATAGACAGCGCGAAGTCCGGTCTGGATACGCTCAACGGCGCGATAGAGGGAGTGTCCGCAGCGCTTGACGATATAAGCCTTGCGGCGGATAAGCTCAGCGGCGCAATGGGCGACACTGACAAGACGGAGGCTGCGGTAAAGGACATCATCAAGGCGCTGAATAATGCCAATAGTGAGATAAAGACCATTACAACCGCGCTCACCAAGATAGGCGAGGCGTGCGACGACCTTCAGGAGTGGGTAACAGGCAGGGATTTCAAGCAGCTTTCCGAGGGAATAGTTGACCTGGGCGAGGCGATGCAGGACGTTACCAAGGCGCTCAGCAAGATGAGCAGCGCACTTCAGAAGATCGCGGGTTCCGTTGACGCAGACCAGGTACAGACCGGTCTTGACGAGCTTGCAAGCGCCTCCACGGAGCTTAGCAAGGCGGCGGTGCACGCTGCGGCGGCTCTCAAGGCGGCTTCCGGAACTGTGCCTGACACAGGCACGGTAGAAAAGGAGCTCTCCGCCGCTGCGGATAACATCATCGCAGCCGCAGAACATATCACCAAGGCGGCGGACGCTCTCAGCAAAGCGGTAGACACCAGGGAGCTCAGCGACGGCCTGTCCCAGATGGAGACAGCCTCCAGGGAGCTTTCCTCTGCGCTTGACGACGCAGGAAAGGCGATAGACGACATCACCGACGCCGTGGATAAGATAAGCAGGTCAAGCGTGCCCGGCGACGTATACGATGAGATATCCGACCAGATAAAGAAGATGAACACCGCATTAGGGAACATCTCCGATTCTGCCGACAAGATAAATGCGGCGCTCGATGTGATAACCGATCAGATAGATTCCGGTGCGATACAGGACAGCATTGACGCGGTTTCCTCTGCGGCTGACAAGCTGGCCGAGGCTGCGGACGAGATAGCTTCCTCCGGCGACAGCTTCGATGAGGCTGCTGATTCCGTAAGCAAGGCTATTGATTCTCTTCAGGGAGCTTCCGAGTCTGCTTCCGACGCGTCCTCCTATCTTTCGGACGCCTGCGGCAAGTTCTCTGACGGCGCGGATAAGCTGTCCAAACTTGTGAAGAAGCTCGGCGACAAGCCCACCGTTGAATTTCCGGCGGCTGACGAGGATTTCACTGCGGCTGTTGACAGATTCTCAAACAACTTTTCCGGGATAACCAGCGCGCTGTCTGCTATCAGCAGCACTGCTGAATCGCAGGGAGATATCCTGCTTGACGACATTCAGGCGATCAGCGATGAATTTGGAAAGATAACCGATATCCTTCAGGAGCTCAAGGATAAGGCGATGAACAACGACGACAGCAGCGACGGCTTCACGACCGATGTTTCCGAGGACGAATCATCCAGCAGAAACGGCAAGGCAGCCTCCTGCATAAACTACGGCGGGGTTCAGGGCGACCTGAATGTCGGCGGTATCACCGGCTCCATGGCGATAGACGTGGATTTTGACCCTGAGGACGATATCACGTCTAACGGAGATCATTCCCTGAGCTTTAGCTATAAGATACGCGACATTATTGAAAACTGCACCAATTCCGGCGAGATAACCGCCAAGAAAAATTACTGCGGCGGTATAGTCGGCAAGCAGGATATGGGCGTGGTGCGCGGCTCCGTACAGAATGGCAAGGTGACAAGCACCAATGGGAGCTATGCCGGCGGAATCGCGGGCAGCTCCACTTCCGCTATAAGGAAGTGCATTTCCAGGGCGACCGTTTCCGCTTCCAGCTATGTCGGCGGAATCGCGGGTCAGGGACTTATCCTGACGGATAACGCCTCGATTCTTGACGCTTACGACTACACCGAGTGCGTCGGCGCGGTTGCGGGCTACGTTGATTTCAGCGACGACAATGCCGAGGTGCTGAGAAACAGCTTCGTTGACCGCGGGATCGCGGCGATAGACAACATAAGCTACTCCGGAAAGGCTGTTCCGGTGGATTTCGCCAGATACCGCGAGATCGCAGGCGCTTCCGCAGTCATTGACGTTAAGTTCATGGTGGACGGCGAGCTTGCCGACACCATTCAGGTGGATTACGGCGGGAAGCTGCGTGCGGCTGATTTTCCGGAGATACCGGCAAAGGAGGGCTGCTTTGCAAAGTGGTCTGAATTTGACAATGAATGCATAACGTTCCCGGTGGTCGTTGAGGCGGTGTACACTCCGTACGTTACGGTCATCGAAAGCGAAGAACAGTCCGAGAACGGATTTGCGTTAGTCCTCGCGGACGGACTTTTCGACGACGGAAGCACGATAAATGTTTCCACACAGAGCAGCAGCGTGTTCGCCCCGGATAACAACAGCGAGCTCCGTATAATCAGGATAAGTTCCGATGTGACGGACAACAGTGCAACGCGGCTCAGATTCCTTAAGCCGGAGGGTAAGGGAAACGTCAACATAATGCAGTTCGTGAACGGCGCATGGAAGTCCGTCAGCTTCACGGACAACGGACATTATCTGCTGGTAGAGAATCCGGTGCTGGATAACGGCGCAGGAACATTCTGCGTACAGCTCCAGACAATGGACCTGATCCCGATGATAATAGCCGGCGGCTGCGTGCTCATAGCCCTGATAAACATTATCCTCTGGACTATCCTTATAAAGAGAAAGCGTGCCGCCAGAAAAGCGGCAAAGGCTGCTGAAACCAAGGACGCCCCCGAGGAAAAGCAGACCATAGAGAACAAGTAAAATAAGAACTCCCGGTGCAGTGGGAACTGAACCGGGAGTCCCTTTTATTTGATGGATCGTCTGTCCGCTTCCTCCAGAGAAGCGGTTATTGAGGCGGTGAGCGTCACGGTTATCCAGCGTGTGAGCTTCCCGCGGTCGGAAAGGGATTCACGCTCTATGCATTCCATCAGCGTCCCCGCGACAGCTTCCGTCAGGAACTTGCTGAGGAATGCGCGGTAGTCCCCGCCGGCTGAAAGCCCGCGATTTTCCGCACAGGTGCACACCAGCCGGTATACAGACTGGTAGATATCGTTAAAGAAGAATCTGCTGAGCTCCGACCTTCCTATCGAGTGAACGATGTTCTTAAGCATGGAGTGATTCGCCGAGATGTAATCCAGCGTGAAACTTATCGCTTCAGTGTGCTGGGTCACAAGGTCGAATTTGTCAAACTGCGCGATGGCCTCCTGATCGAGCGTCCATTTCAGCAGGGCGTAGATGTCCTCGAAGTGGTAGTAAAAGGTTTTGCGGTTAAGGCCGCAGCTATCAACGATCTCGCTGATAGTGATGCGGTTCAGGGGTTTGGTTTCCATCAGCTTTTTCAGCGCTGTGGAAAGGGCCTGCTTTGTGAACTGTGACTGTTCTTTGTGCTTCATCCATATTCTCCGTTGCGGTGTGGCTGTCATGTTTCCCGGACATTTTCGCTGATTTGTCCGGTTATTCTATTATAACCCATATGCATTACTTTGTCAAGCGCAGGGAAAATGTCCGTTTTGTGCTGAAAAAAGTCCCGGACGAACTTGAAAATCTGTTTTCAGATGATATAATAAGAGTATCATAATTATAAAGGAGAACTCACCATGACATACAAAAATCCGGTAGTAAAGGGATTCTATCCCGACCCCAGCGTATGCGGGCACAACGGCAGATATTACCTTGTGTGCAGCTCGTTTCAGTATTTCCCGGGTGTTCCGCTTTTTGAGAGCGCCGACCTTGTAAACTGGGAGCAGATAGGCTATGTCCTGACCAGAAAAAGTCAGGTAATGCTTGACAGGATAAACAGCTCCGGCGGAGTTTTCGCGCCGACTATCCGCTGCAATAACGGCAGATTCTACATGGTAACCACCAACGACACGACTCACCAGAATTTCTACGTCTACACAGACGACATCTACGGCGAGTGGTCTGAGCCCATCTATGTTGATCAGGGAGGAATCGACCCGTCCCTTTATTTCGAAGACGGAAAGACATACTTCATGAGCAACGGCGCTGACGACAACGGCGTTGGCGGAGTTGTCCAGTGCGAAATAGACATCGCCACCGGAAAGAAGCTCTCCCCCAGCCGCTGTATCTGGCAGGGAAGCGGCGGGCGCTACCTTGAGAGCCCGCACCTCTACAAGATAAACGGCACCTATTACCTCATGGCTGCGGAGGGCGGCACGGAGTACGGTCACATGATAACCTGCGCCCGTGCTTCCTCGGTGTGGGGACCGTTTGAGGGAAATCCGCACAACCCGGTGCTCACGAACCGCAACAAGGCTCCGTTCATTATTCAGGGAATAGGTCACGGCGACCTGATTCAGGACGGCTTCGGCGACTGGCACGTTCTTTCACTGGGCTTCCGTCAGCAGCACATCTGGAGACCCTATCACCACCTCGGCAGGGAGGTATTCCTGACCCCCGTGTATTTCACGGAGGACGGCTGGTTCCGGTGCGGCAGGGACGGCACAACGGACGAAAGCTATGAAATGCAGGGCGATTTCACGCAGAACGAGAAGCGTTCGTTCACCTTTGAGAACACCGACTGGAACAAGGAATGGTGCTTCATGCGCCATCCGCATATGGAGAATTACGAGCTTTCGGAGAATAAGGCGACACTTCACGGAACTGACATTACGCTGGACGACGTGGATTCTCCGACATTCGTCGCCATGCGCCAGCGGGATTTCAACATGGAGATGAAGTGCGATGTTGAGATTTCCGGCGGTATCGGCGGACTTACGGTTCTCATCACGGAAAACGAGCATTACGATATATTCCTGGAGCAGACTGCGGAAGGCTTCAGCGCGGTTCTCATGCTGAACATCGGCGGAATAAAGCACCGTCAGAATGCGGTTCCGGTAAGCGGGAACAGGGCGCGGCTGATTATCCGGGCGGATAACTACGGGTACAGCTTCTTTGCGGTTCAGGGAGAAAACGAGGTACAGCTCGGATATGGCAGCACAAAGTACCTTTCCAGCGAGGTGGCAGAGGGCTTCACCGGCGTAATGACCGGACTTTTTGCGGTGCGCGGCACGGCGGAATTTACCGGTTTCTCATGCGATTACACGGAATAAAGGGCGGGAGGGGCAAACACGACGTTTGTGCCCCCGCCCCCAAAGCGCAGCAAGGACGCTGCGCAACCAAGGGCGGGAGGGGCAAGCCCCTCCCCTACAATAAAAATGAGCTGCCCGGTGGGGCAGCTCAATATTTTTATCTGATGAAACTGGTTCTGACGGGCTTTTCTGGCTCAGGACAGGCGATGCCGGCAGCCTTTCCTGCTTCAATGCATTTAAGCAGCCACGCCATGTTCTTTGCGAGAATATCCATGGTCTGGAGACCTTCGAGATCCTGCTCCACCTGCTCTGCGGAGTTTCCGTGCACCTGATTCCAGTACTGTGAGGAAACCACCGGCATATTGTTGATGGTGAAGTACTTGTTGAGCTGGTCGAATGCGGCGGAGGCTCCTCCGCGGCGGCAGCTTACAACTCCCGCAGCCGGCTTGTACGTCATCTTCTTTCCGCCGGAGTAGAACGCTCTGTCCATGAAGGCTCCCATAGCGCCGCCGATTGCCGCATAGTGCACCGGAGAGCCGAATATGTAGCCGTCGAAATCCGCAGCCTTATTTACGAATTCATTCACAACATCGTCAATGGCGCACTTTCCGAGGCCCTTTTTGCAGGCTCCGCAGCCGATACAGCCGGAAATCGGCTTGTTTCCTATCCAGAATATCTCGGAATCCACGCCGTACTCTGCGAGGGACCCGGATACCTGCTTCAGCGCCCTGTCTGTGCAGCCGTGCTCGTGCGGGCTTCCGTTGACTAATAATACTTTCATTGTATGACCTCCTGTGTATGCTCCCCGGAATGGGGTTATTTCCTCATATTATATAACATTTCGCGGAAAAATGCAACCGCTCAGAATCCTCCCACAACGGAAATCTCGCCGGAGCGCAGAGCCTCCGTGCCGTTTTCCGAGCTTATCACCAGCCGCCCGTCATCATCAATGCCGACCGCTTTCCCGGTGTGCAGCGCTCCGTCTTTCAGGAACGTTACCTCCCTGCCGAGCACAAGCGAGCGCTCACGGTACTTCCGGAGCAGCTCCGCGTGGTCGCTGCGGGCGGCGCTGTCGAGGAGCCGCGCCGCGATATCCGCGCAAAGACGGCTGCGCTCCGCGAAAACTCCCACCGCGCCCGCTACCGGCGCGATGTCCTGCGGAAACTCCGTAGTGGAGATATTCAGTCCTATGCCGACGATGACCTCCTCAACAGTGCCGCTTTCAAAGTCGCTGATAGCTTCGGTCAGTATGCCGGAGATCTTCCGCCCGCCCAGGAAAATGTCGTTCACCCATTTTATTCCCGCGCGAACTCCGCACAGCTCCTCAAGGCTGTCGGTGACTGCGCAGGCGGCTGCGGCGGTTATCAGCGTGCAGTCGGATACCGGCTTCTGCGGTTTCAGGATAACGCTCATGTAAAGTCCGCTGCGGGCTGGGGAATAGAAGCTCTTGCCGAATCTTCCGCGCCCGGCGGTCTGCTCGTCCGCGGCGATTATCGTGCCGTGGGGCATTCCGCGCAGCGCCGCGGCCTTTGCCTCCGTGTTGGTGGAGCCCACTGAGCGGTAGACCTTCACGGGAAGCTCGCGGTAGCGCTCCGGCAGGTTCAGCCGTATCCCGTCGGCGGACAGCACGTCTGTTTCGTTTTCGAGAAGATATCCTCGGTTGGTCGCGGCGGAAATGCGGTAGCCCTCGTCCTGGAGCTGCTTCACCGCTTTCCATACCGCCGCCCGTGAAACTCCCAGCATATCCGCGAGCTCCTGCCCGGAAACCGCAGTACCGCGCCGCTGCTCCAGCAGTGCGGCTACCTCGTTTTTTACAGCCATCTGTCTGCCTCCCTGTAATTACTACGCTCTATTATATACCAAAGTTCCGTTTTTTTCAAGACTTGACGGGGAGGTAGGCACAATTTTTGCAAAACTACTTGATTTTTTGCGTGAAATAGAGTATAATACTAAGGTAAGTACATAATCAAGCAATAAATGCTCTCGCTTATGGGGGCAGACCCTGTGCAACAGAGTGCTGTGAACCATGTCAGGCGGGGAACCGAGCAGCATTAAGCGGATTTCTCTGTGTGCCGCAGTCAGCCTGTTCCCATAATCGAGGGCATTTATATTTTTATGCACGGGAGGTGCGGCAGTGTATCTGGCTCTTTACAGAAAATATCGTCCCAGGACATTCGACGATGTAATATCTCAGCCGGAGATCGTGACGACGCTGAAAAACCAGATCGCCACGGGTCAGAACGCCCACGCCTACCTTTTCACCGGAAGCCGCGGCACCGGAAAGACCACCTGTGCCAAGATACTTGCCATGGCGCTCAACTGCAAGCACCCTGCCGGCGGTAATCCCTGCCTTGAGTGCGAGAGCTGCCGCGAGATAGCCAGCGGAGCCGCCACGGATATCATGGAGATAGACGCGGCAAGCAACAACAGCGTAAACGACGTCCACACGCTTCAGGAGCAGTTATCCTACACTCCGGTGAGCTGCAAGTACCGCGTATATATTCTGGACGAGGTCCACATGATGACCACGCAGGCGTTCAACGCCCTGCTGAAAACCATCGAAGAGCCCCCGCCCCACGTTATATTCATATTTGCCACAACGGAGCTTCACAAGGTTCCCGCGACGATACTTTCACGCTGCCAGCGGTTCGAGTTCCACCGAATAGAGATCGCGGACAGCTCTGCAAGATTACTCAGCATTGCGGAGAAAGAGGGCGTCACCCTCACGCAGGCGGCGGCGGATCTTATCTCGCGTATCTCGGACGGAGGTATGCGCGACGCGCTTTCGCTCCTTGACAGGTGCATTGCCGTCAGCAGCGAGGTAACGGACGAGGTGGTTCGCAACTGCGCGGGCGTGGCGGACAACCACTCGCTCTACCGGTTTGCCGAGATGATAGCCGCCCGGGATATCCCGGGTTGCATACAGCTTCTGGAGAAGCTCTACAAGGACGGCAAGGACGTTGCCCGGCTGATGGACGAACTCAGCGGAGTCTTCCGCGACCTTATGCTGTATACCAGCGCCCCCGGGGAAATGGGTCTGCTTGAAGCCATGCCGCACGACTACCCCGAGATAGAGCGCCTTGCCGGAATGTATTCCCTTGACGAGATACTCCACGACCTGACGCTGATCCAGGAGTGCACGGACGGAATCTCCAGAACCCGCCAGCGCCGCACCCTTGCGGAGATGTGCTTCGTCAAACTGTGCACCGGCGCGGCTACCGCTGCGCAGGCTTCCGCGCAGGGCAAGGCGGCTCCGGTAAGGACTGCGTCTGTTCCCAAGCCGGAATTCAAGCCGATGGGCAGCGAGTTCACCCCGGTTTCAGACGACAAGCTGAAACCCGCGCACGCCGCAAACCTCAGCAAGCTGCACGAGCTGTTCAGTGAGCCTGAGTCTAAAGCAGCGGCTCCCGATACGGCAAAGCCCGGGCACGCAAAGGCAGAGGAAAAGCCTGCAGACCCCCCGAAGCCGACATTAGCGGATAAACGCGCCGCTTCAGAGAAGAACGCGAATATCAGCAAGATACATGAGATGTTCTCAGAGCCTCCGGAGACAGCGCCTGAGCCTGCTCCAAAGCAGGCGACAGCACCGGAAGCCGCGGACAATATAAGCAAGCTCCATGAGATAACCGGACAGCACAGCGCGCCGGAGGAATCCGCGCCCATGCCGGAGCTCAACAGCAGACCCGCCGCGCCGGAACCATTTGATTTTGCTCCGCCGCCGGAAGAACCGCCGGAGGAATTCATTCCGCCGCGGGAGTTCATGACGGAGCCGGCCGTAACTCCCGCACCGGAGAAAAAGCCCGCGCCGGAACCCAAACCCGAACTGAAACCTCAGCCGGTAAAATCTGAGCCGATTCACGAGCCTGCTGCGCCGGAGCCTGCAAAGGAGCCCAAACCCGCTCCGGTGGCAAAGCCAGTCCCGGAGAAGAAAGCTCCGGTAAAGCAGGGAAGCGGGGAATACGAGAAGCTCGCCGGGCTCACCCCGGAGGAGTGGACGGAGGCTTCAAAGAAGCTGTCGCCGCTTTTCGCCGCGATGTTTGACGGCGCAAAGGTCAGCGTGAACAGCGACGGAGTGCTCGAGATAGTCACCGGAAACCTCATGCTGCAAGGCAGCGCAGGAAGCCGACAGCTTGACGAGGAGCTCTTCAATGCGTTCGGAAAGAAAGTCCGCGCGATAGTGAAGCCGGAAGAAACGGAAAATGCAGCCGGGGAGGAGATCTCCGCTGTAAAGGAGCTGCTGCGGAAGGCAGAACAGCTCAATATAGAAGTACAATATAAGTGAAAGGATAACACCACTATGAAGGCAAGATTACCCCAGGGATACCAGAATTCTACACCCAACATGAACCAGATGGTAAGAAAGGCACAGAAGATGCAGGAGGACATCGGCAAGATCCAGGAGGAGCTTGCTGTCAAGGAGTTCACCAAGCAGGTCGGCGGCGGTGCCATTGAGCTGGTAATGACCGGCGACAAGCAGCTCAAGTCCGTTACCATCAAGCCCGAGGTCGTTGACCCCGAGGATATCGAGATGCTCCAGGACCTCATTATCAGCGGCGTTAACGAGATACTCAAGGAAGTTGACGATTACGGCGCAGCAGAGATGGAAAAGGTGACCGGCGGCGTTTCTTTCCCCGGCTTCATCTGATAGCCTGAAACATAAAATCTGCGGGCGGGTCGGCTGACCCGCCCTTTAAAGTATGAACAAGAATATAAATGCTGTGATGAAGCTCCCGCTGGTGGAGCTGGGGCTGTCGTTCTTTGCAGGCTGTATTGCCGGCAGGAACGTCCCGCTGTCGCTGTTTCTGATGGCGGCTTGTTTTTTCGCGGTATGCCTTATCATGAAGCGCTGGCGAATGTGGGCGGCGGGGTTTCTGCTCGGAATGCTGTGCATTTCCGGGTGGGAGGGCTTCTATGCGCAGCCGCTGCGCGGGCTTGACGGCACGGAGCAGCGCATTCAGTGTCATATTATGTCGCAGAACTATTCCTCGGAGCAGTTCAGCGTGTCAAGGGCGTTCTGTATTATTGACGGAAAACCGGCGGTTATATCGCTCACCGGGCAGTATTCCGCAGAGCCAGGCTCGGATATCGGGGTGCTTGCGGCGATTTGTCAGGAGCAGCAGAACGGCTTCAGCTACGCGGACGGAGTTCTTCTTTCCGGCGAGGTTTCGGAGATTTACAGCATCACAGAGCCGCGCGGGCCGTTCTACTGGACGCACGTTATCCGCACGGCGGCTGAGTCGCGCCTTGAAGCGCTCGGCGGGGATGAAGCGGAGCTTGCCAAAGGTCTGCTTCTGGGCGATACATCGGGATTTCCACTGAAGCTCCGGAGGGACATAAAATACAGCGGCGTGAACTATATGTGCGCGGTTTCGGGAGCGCATATCACGCTCTGCATTGCGATACTGACGGAACTTTTCTGCCGCAGGAAAAGCAATGCGCAGGCATACATTGCGATCATTTCAGCGCTGATCCTGGCGGTGCTGTTCGATTTCTCGCCGTCCGTCATGAGGGCGGGATTCATGCTGGTGATCTGCCGATGCGGGGTACTGCTGCGCAGACAGCCGATTACGCTGAATTCCCTGTGCGCGGCGCTGTTTATAATGACGGTGTTCACGCCTAATGCCGCGTTTGATCCGGCGCTCCAGATGTCGGCGCTCGGAGTGTTCGGCGCGGCTGAACTGGGTCCTGCGCTGAGCCGCCTGCGGCGCTTTGGCTGGGAGCGCTTCCGGCTTCTCTCCAGATTAAAGAAAGCCGCGATGATGGCGCTTGGCGCAATGGCGTGCATAGCTCCGGTGAGCATTTCGCTGTTCGGCGGAATCTCCCTCGCGGAAGTCCCGGCTTCCGTGGCGCTGTCGCCGTTCTTTACGCTGGCAGTGCTTTTCGGGCTGCTGTTCCTGATGAGCGGAGTTCCGCTGATTGCCGTGCCCCTTAAATGGTCGCTGACCTGCTTCCGGGATATTCTCGGTTTCTTCGGGGATATTGACGGAGTGTGGCGGGCAATGGACTTTGATGCCGCCGCTATAATTGCGCTTGGAGCTGCGATTCTGCTGATCGTCGGTGCGTTCGTCCCGGAATGGTCAAAGATCGCTCTGGAGTGCTGCGTACTGTGCGCGGCGCTTCTGATAACCGTGAGTTTCTGCAATGATTCACAGCGGAGTTATACCGGGTTCATCTCCGATGGAAAGACCGGAGCCGCAGTGATATGCGAGAAAAACCAGGCCGCCGTGCTGATATCCGGCGGCGGAGATATTTCCGGGGAGCTTTTCGATTTCCTGACGGACAGCGGGATAACTCGGCTGAAGCTGATAAACGCCCCGCATATGGATAATCTGGGGCTTCACGGAATGAAAGAGCTGACGGAGCTTTTCCCGGCGGATATGTTCCTGTGCCCGGCTTCACAGATTGAGGAGGCTGAGGGCTGTATCAGCGCTTCAGGATTCGGGACGGCTGAGGAGATACTGCTGATAAACGGCAGGAGCTGCGCACTTCTGAAATCCGGGGACGATACTCCCGCGGATATCGCGGTATACTACGGCTATAAAAAGAACACGCCCATTACCGGAGCGGCTCTGCCGCTGTATGCCTCGGCATGGCAGAACGAGCTCCCGGAAAACGGCGTGAATATCTATGATACAAGGCTGCGGGCGTTCCTGTGAGCCCCGCAGGCAG
Source organism: uncultured Oscillospiraceae bacterium (assembly GCA_934481355.1). Classification (GTDB taxonomy): domain Bacteria; phylum Bacillota; class Clostridia; order Oscillospirales; family Ruminococcaceae; genus CAG-115. The sequence continues at coordinate 51,573 of CAKSPH010000003.1, forward strand.
CAAGGAGAATAATATGTCTGAATTTATATCCGCGCCGCTGGCTCTTGCGGCGGAGCAGTTTGCGAAGCTCCCGGGAATAGGGATAAAGACCGCACAGCGGCTGGCGTACTATATGTTGAATCTCCCGCCGCACGAAGTGGAAGAATTTGCTGAATCGCTGGTGCGCGCAAGGAACGGCGTGCAGCTCTGCCGCTGCTGCCAGAACTTCACCGACCGCGAGGTCTGCGCGATATGCGCCGATGACAGCCGCGACAAGGGCGTTATCTGCGTGGTGGAGTCCCCGAAGGACGTTTCCGCTTTTGAGCGCTCCGGCGGATACGATGGCGTGTACCATGTGCTTCACGGGCTTCTTTCCCCGATGGACGGAGTTACCGCCGAGGACCTCAAGATAAAGGAGCTTCTGAGCAGGCTGCCGGACGCCCGCGAGGTCATCATGGCGACAAATCCCACGGTGGAGGGCGAGGCTACCGCGGTGTATCTCAGCAGGCTTATAAAGCCGATGGGAATAAAGGTGTCGCGTCTGGCTTATGGACTTCCCGCAGGCTCCGCGCTGGAATTTGCGGACGACGTTACCCTTATGAAAGCGCTGGAGAACCGCAGCGAGCTGTGATTTTACGCAGATTTCCCATGGACAAAAAGATCCCGCAGCTTTGAGGGCTGCGGGTAATGAGATATAACGTCCGCACGAAAAAAGGAAGGAAAACGTACGGCCGCATGATGATAACACATCATAAAAAAGGGGAGGTTGGTTGTTGGTTTGCCGCGGTCCCGCGGCGCTTGTTCGGCGATGACCTGTATGTCATCTGCTATGATTATATAATACACCACATCTATGAATTTAGCGTAATCGAAATGTGAAATAATGGTGAAAGATAAAAGAGCAAAAGAAAAGAGTGAAAAAATGAGCAATATCCATGAAAACACAAAGGAATCCCGCTCGGAGCTCCTTGGAAACGCGCCGGTCACTTCGCTGATGGTGAAATTTGCAGTGCCAAGCATTATAGCCATGCTGGTGGGAGCGCTGTATAATATCGTTGACCAGCTGTTTATAGGTCAGGCTGTCGGAACGCTTGGAAATGCGGCGACTAATATAGCGTTTCCGTTTTCGACCTCCTGTCTGTCGCTGGCGCTTCTGTTCGGAATAGGCGGCGCAAGCTGCTTCAACCTGAACATGGGGCGCGGAGAGCGGGAGAAGGCTCCATATTTCGTGGGAAACGCGGCGGTAATGATGATGGTCTGCGGAGTAGTGCTGATGGTGATAACAAAGCTGTTCCTCACGCCGCTTCTGAATCTGTTCGGCTCCCCGGCGGACGTCCTTCCGCTGGCGCAGGAGTATGTCGGGATAACCTTGTGGGGATTCCCGTTCATGATAATCACTACCGGCGGCGGACACCTGATACGCGCCGACGGAAGTCCGCGCATGACCATGCTGTGCAATCTCCTCGGAGCAGTGATAAATACCGTGCTTGACGCGGTTTTCGTGCTCTGGTTCCGGTGGGGGATGGCAGGAGCGGCTTACGCCACGATAATCGGGCAGATAATATCCGGTACAGTCGCGATAATATACCTGACGCGCTACAAGACCGTTCATGTTGGGCTGAAGCACCTGCGCATACACTGGAAATACACCGGCAGGATAATGGCGATAGGCATGGCCAGCTGCATAAATCAGCTGGCGATGATGGTGGTGCAGATAGCGATGAACAATCTGCTGAAGCATTACGGCGCGCTGTCGGTCTACGGCGATTCAATTCCGATAGCAGTTTCCGGAATCGTAATGAAGGTGAACCAGATAACCTTCTCGATTGTGATAGGACTCGGACAGGGAGCCCAGCCGATAATCAGCTTCAACTACGGCGCTGAGAAGTACGACCGCGTGCGGAAGGCTTTCCGCTCAGCGATAACGGTGGGAGCCGCTGTTGCGGTGGCGGCGTTCATTCTGTTCCAGCTTTTCCCGCGGGAGATAATCGCGGCATTCGGCACCGGTTCGGAGGAATACTTTGATTTCGGCGTGAAGTTCTTCCGGGTGTTCCTGTTCTTCACATGGCTCAACTGCTTACAGCCGATAGCCTCCACGTTCTTCACCTCGATAGGAAAATCGGTCAAGGGCGCGTTTCTGTCGCTGACAAGGCAGATATTGTTCCTTCTTCCGCCGATGATAGTGCTTCCGCTGTTCATGGGAATAGACGGCATACTGTATTCAGGACCTCTCGCAGACCTGCTTTCGGGCATCGCGTGCGTTATCATGCTGATAGCTGAATTCAGGATAATGCGCAGGCAGGAGGCAAATCAGGCATAAGGTCACCTCTAAAAAAATGGCGCTGTGTGATGACAGCGCCATTTGTATTACTTACCCTCTTCATCGGCGGGACGACCGCTTGTAACTATGCCCTTTTCAGCGTCGATAGTAACGGCAGTGCCCGAGCGGAGTATCTGTGTCGCGTTGGAGGCTCCGGTGATTACCGGGATATCCAGCGTCATGCCTACGATGGCAGCGTGGCTGTCATCGCCGCGCTCCTCGGTGATTATGCCGGCGGCGGTCTTCATCAGAGGAAGTATCGCGTTGCTGGTGCGCGGGATAACGAGTATCTCGCCGGAATTGAAGTACTTCGCGGCGTCCGCTTCGTCCTTGCATACGCAGGCGGTGGCGGTCACTGTGCCGGAAGTCGCCCCGTGTCCCGTTACCAGAACGTCGCCGACGATGTGTACCTTCATGAGATTTGTGGTTCCGGATACGCCAAGCGGAACTCCGGCGGTGATGACAACGAGGTCTCCGTTGTGAAGCAGACCGGCTTCAACAGCCTTCTGTACTGCGTGGTGGATAAGGTCGTCGGTGGAGGTCATGCGCTCCTCTGCCATCAGCGGGATAACGCCCCATGAAAGCGCCATCTGGCGGAGTGTGGTCTCGCTTGTGGTGCAGGAGATTATCGGACACTCCGGGCGGTAGCGGGAGAGCATACGCGCGGTGGTGCCGGTCTTGGTGACGGTGATTATCGCAGTGGCGCCGAGATCCATCGCAGCGGAAACGGTCGCGTGGGAGATAGCTGTGGAAACGTTCACCACATCGGGATTTTCCAGCTTATAGAAGCGCTTCTTGTAGTCGATAGCCTTTTCGGTGGTCTCCGCGATAAGCGCCATCGTGCGTACAGCCTCAACCGGGTGGAGGCCTGCGGCGGTCTCGCCGGAGAGCATTATCGCGCTGGTGCCGTCGTAGATAGCGTTGGCAACGTCGGTGGTCTCCGCACGGGTCGGGCGGGGATTCTTTATCATGGATTCCAGCATCTGCGTCGCCGTGATGACCTGCTTGTTTGCGTTGTAGCCCTTCTTGATGAGCATTTTCTGGAGCTGCGGAATCTCCTCGAAGGGGATCTCAACGCCCATATCGCCGCGGGCTACCATGATTCCGTCTGCAACGTGCAGGATAGAGTCAATGTTGCGCACGCCGTCGCCGCTTTCGATCTTTGCGATTATGCGGATATCAGGTCTGCCCTCTTCCTCGAGTATCTTCCTGACCTCAAGGATATCGTCCGCGCAGGTAACGAAGCTGGCCGCGATGAAGTCAAAGTTCTCCCGAGCCGCAAAGCGGATATCGCTTTCGTCTACGTCGCTGATGTATGGCATTGAGAGCTTCACGCCGGGGACGTTAACTCCCTTGTTGTCGGAGAGCACGCCGCCGTTGAGTATGGAGCATACGATATCAGAGGTGCCGTCGCCGTTGTCCTTTATTTCATTGCAGCGGAGCACGATGTTTCCATCGTCAATGAGTATCCGTGTGCCGGCTGAGATATCTCCGGGCAGCCCCTTATAGCTGATGGAAGCTCGCTCGGCTGTTCCCTCTTCCTCGCGTGTGGTGAGGGTGAAAACGCCGCCGGTCTTTATCTCAGGCTTCACGCCGCCTTTGAACTTACGGAGCCTTACCTCGGGACCCTTGGTGTCGAGCAGGGTCGCAACGGGCTTTCCGGCCTCCTTGGCAATGCGGATAACGCGCTCGTGGTCTATCTTGTGGCTTTCGTGCGTGCCATGGGAGAAATTCTGGCGGGCAACGTCCATGCCGCTGTCTATCAGCGCGCGAAGTATTTTATCGTCCTTTGTCGCAGGACCCATTGTGCATACGATTTTTGTTCTTCTCATAGGTGTTACACTCCGTTCTTTTGTCAGGTTGTCTGATAGCTCAAAACGCTATTCCTATTTATTATAGCATTTTTTCCCTTATAAATCAAGACAGCGTTTGTAAAATTAGTGATAAGATATTTTTGTAATTATTGCTAGTTCCTTTCGTGCGTTTTTATCTATTTTTCACATTGCGAACGTATATAATTCACGTTCCATGGTTATAATATAACCGTAAAGCAAAGGGAACAGCAATTCGGGACACAGACCGGAGCTTTACATTAAAATGCTAACCGCACCTTTTCATATAATTACCAACCAAACCAGCATCAGACCCCCGCGGGTAAAATCGCGGGGGTCTGATGTTTCTGTCGGGCTTTCAGAAAGAAAATATTTTCATGAACAGGTGTTCAAGGTATTGACAAAGTAATTGGTATATGCTATACTAAATATCGACAAAAAACCTTATCAAGAGCGGCTTCGTGCATTTTGCGGGGGACTGGTCCCTATGAAGCCCGGCAACCTCTCCTGTTGATGTCTGCGTTATCGCGCAGTGCGGAGGGAAAAGGTGCTACTTCCTGCGGCGGTTTATCCGGCCGAAAGATGAGGAGTGATACGATCTTCGGCTCACTCCTTGGAGTGAGTTTTTTGTTTATTGGAAGTTAAGGATACAGAGAAAGGAAAAACGAATGAGCAAATACTTCTTCACCTCTGAGAGTGTAACAGAGGGTCACCCTGACAAGATCTGCGACAACATCTCTGACGCAGTGCTTGACGCAATTCTCGCGCAGGATCCCATGGGCAGAGTTGCCTGCGAGACCATCACCACCACAGGTATGGTAACGGTAATGGGCGAGATAACCACCACAGCACAGATAGATATCCCGGCTATCGTCCGCAAGACGATAAAGGACATCGGATACTCCAGTTCCGAGTACGGCTTTGACGCCGACAGCTGCGCGGTATTCACGACCATTGACAAGCAGTCCCCGGATATTGCCATGGGCGTTAACAATGCGCTCGAGGGCAGGGAAGAGAATGCGCACGACACCGGCGCAGGCGATCAGGGAATGATGTTCGGCTATGCCTGCACGGAAACTCCCGAGCTCATGCCTATGCCGATAAGCCTCGCGCACAAGCTCGCAAAGAAGCTCACCGAGGTGCGCAAGGACGGCACTATCCCGTACCTGCTTCCTGACGGAAAGACCCAGGTGACGGTAGAGTACATCGATGGCAAGCCCGCCCGCGTTGATACCGTTGTAGTATCCTCCCAGCACAAGGCTTCCGCAACACTGGAGCAGATACGCGCAGACATCATCGAAAAGGTGATAAAGCCCACTATCCCGGCGGAGCTTCTCGATGACGAGACCAAGTATTACATCAACCCGACCGGACGTTTCGTTGTCGGCGGACCTATGGGAGACAGCGGACTAACCGGCAGAAAGATAATCGTTGACACCTACGGCGGATATTCCCGTCACGGCGGCGGAGCCTTCTCCGGCAAGGACCCGACAAAGGTTGACCGTTCCGCGGCTTATATGGCTCGTTATGCGGCTAAGAACGTTGTTGCCGCCGGTCTTGCCGACAAGGCGGAGATCGAGGTCGCTTACGCTATCGGCGTTGCAAAGCCCGTATCAATTTTCGTTGATACATTCGGCACTGGTAAGGTATCCGACGAGGCCATCTCCGAAGCAGTAGCTAAGGTATTCGATTTCAGACCGGCTGCGATAATCAAGGCTCTTGATCTCAGAAAGCCCCAGTACAAGGCGCTTGCCGCTTATGGACACATGGGCAGGGAGGATCTCGGCGTAAAGTGGGAGCAGACCGACAAGGCAGAGGAGCTCAGGGCTGCTGTAAAGTGATTGTCTGAATTTAAGGGGCTGTCTGTGAAGTCAGCCCCATTATTTATGCATAAGAAAATCCCCGGAGTTCTGCTCCGGGGATTTATGTATTTTCTGATTACTTGATGATGGTGATGTTGCCGAGAAGCGGAACACGGTTCTCCTGACCCTGGCAAGCGCCAACGAAAGCGATGATCCAGCATACGAATATGAATACGCTCCAGAGCCAGCCAACGAACGGAATAGCACTGAGCAGAGAGAACAGAACCAGAACCAGCGCCTGATTGATGTGGAACTTAGCGCCTTCCTTATCGCCTGCCAGATAAGCTACGAGGAGTCCTATCCATGTAAGGTAAGCAACGATACCTGTTGTTTTTGCGTCCATAAAAATTACCTCCTGAAATGTAAGCGCCCTGCATTTGACTGCCACAAGTCTTTGTGAATTTTATGCAGCGCTTTAATATAATGATATAATAAAAAATGACTTTTGTCAACAAAATACTCGTTATATTTCAGGTACCTGAAAGGATTTTATACAAAAAAGCTAAAAATTTCTTTTTTGTTATCAATTATATCGGTAAATCTGTCCAAATATTCGTAAGGATATTTAGGGTTCATAAGACGGACTATCCTTCCGTTCTGCCGGTCGACCAGCTTTGTGGAGGCTCCCGCGCCCACCGCAAGTATAGTCTGGAGCTCTTCCATGATGTAGGTGTTATAAAGGCTTTCGCAGCCCGGCTTCGAATATCCGGTGTTCTCCTGATTGTCGGCGGTGTTTTTCTGCCGGTAGAGGTAATAGGGAACGTATCCGCATTCCGCAAGCTTTTTGTGGGAGTAGTCTATCATGCGCTCAGCAGCGCCGGATTCGCCGTCGCAGCCCTCGTGGAACAGCCTTGCCGCGCGTTTCAGCGACAGGCTGTGCACCGTGATGTTCTCCGGGGAAAGCGCGCACACCCGGTCAAGGCTCGCGGTGAAACTCTCGTATGTGTCCGTGGGGAGTCCAGCGATGAGATCCATGTTTATCACGTCGAACCCGACTTCCCGCGCCATCAGGAACGCCTGCTCGGTCTGTGCGCTGTCGTGAGCCCTGCCTATGGCTTTCAGCACATCGTCGTTCATAGTCTGAGGGTTCACGCTGACGCGCCCGGCTCCGGCCGCCTTTATCGCCTCGAGCTTTTCAATGGTTATCGTGTCCGGTCGTCCGGCTTCAACGGTGAATTCCCGGATATGCGACAGGTCGAAGCAGTCCAGTCCGGCAAACAGCCGCTTCAGCTGCTCCGCTGAAAGCACCGTTGGGGTACCTCCGCCGACATATATTGTATCTGGAATAAGCCCGAGATGCCGTGATATCGAAGCAAGCTGCTTCATTTCCTCGATCATTCTGCCGAGGTATTCGTCAAGCCGCGCCGCCGCCTGCTGGACAGAATGCGACACAAAACTGCAATAACTGCACCTTGTCGGGCAGAAAGGAATGGAGATGTACAGGCTGAACGAATTTGCGGGAATACTCGCTTCAAGCGGTTTCTGGACTTCCTCTATCCTGCGGGCGAGGGCGAGTTTCCTGCTGCTGACAAGGTACCCCTGAACCGCCTGAGCGTCCGTCATTCTGGACAGCACCTTTACCGGACGCACTCCGGTGAGAATGCCCCAGGGCAGGTCGCGCCCGGTGAACTCCCGGAGAGCCTTGTACAGCAGAATGCACATTTCGCGCTCCTGATCCTTTTCCGGCATATCGGCGGGGACGCTCCGGCTCATGGAGTAGCGTTTTCCGCCGCAGACCAGCTCCACAAGCAGGGTGTATCCGCCGCTGTTTTCCGTGCGCTCGGTCAGGCAGTATTCGCCCTGTGCGTCCGCCCTTTCAGTTGAGAGCTTTATCTGGACCGGCGGGAAGAAGTTCCTGAAAAGCCGTTCCGCCTCGTATTGAAATTTGTGATTGCTGAAAATAAGTGTCATTTCGTATATCCTTTTTGCTGCTTGAAAAAATACTCCGTCACGAATTCCGGGAACCTTTCCCGGGGAGAGGTGACCTTTCTGCGCGCCGTTATCATGTCCTCCGGCATATCGTCGGGGAACAGCGCCGTATCTGCGATATTCAGCAGGGGCACGTCCATAGGGCTGTCTCCCGCGCATATTATCTCTTGCCCGGGAGCCGCCCTGTCGGCAAGCCGTTTTGCGAGTGTACCCTTACAGAGCTTTTCCGGCAGGGCGTAAAGCTTCGCTCCGGTGCAGAAGCATTTCACGCGCTCTCCGGCGGCGCCCCTGAGCGATTCCAGCGAGATTTCCGGGCGCTGCGACTTTGTGAAGAGGAACAGCCCGTCAACCATGCGTATCTCAAAGCTGCGGTGAGGGTCGCGCTCCATGGCTTCGCGGCAGCGGGAGAGCTCCGCGCGGCATTCCTGCGTGAAGCTGCGGGTGAGCTCCGCCCATTCCGGGTCGGGAGTACCGTTCACCAGCAGAGTGCCGCCGTTGTCCGCGAGGGCGTATTCCGGCGCGAAGCCCTCCGGGAAGCTTATCCTGCGGTACTGCTCAATGCTCCGGGTGGTCACCGGGATCACCGTAATCCCGGGCAGAAGCTCCGCCTGCCTTGCCGTAATGCAGGATATTTCAGCGCCGTCCTTGTATTCGCATACAACGTCCCCGGGAAGCTTTTTCCCGGCGGAGAAAATCAGCGTGCCGTCAAGGTCAGAGAAGAAAACCGCGTCACACATTGTCCATCACCCTGATTATGCCGCAGGCCTCGTAGCACCTGAGCGGGTACTCCCGGACTTCAACGCCCTTTTCCTGCGCCAGCTCCACTATGTGCCGGGTAAGCGGGCTGTTTTTGTCCCGCAGGAGTATCAGCTCCGGAATGCGCCGCAGGAGCACCCGGGTAGTTTCGCCGATCCCCGGTTTTACCAGCTTGATGTCCTTCACGCCGAATTTCTCAGCGATATCCCGCGCCTCCGCAAGACCGCCGCCGGATATTGCCAGAGGGAGGGGAGCGGCTTCATAGCTCATTTCGCGCTCTATCGCCGAGATGAAATCCATCGTCCGGTCGGAGCCCGCAAGCTCCCCGAAGTACGCCGCCCCGTGGAATCCGTCCGGACTTATCAGTCCGTCTTTCAGCACGGTGCGGCTGAAAAGCCCGGAAACCACGCTGTTAAGGCAGGCGCAGGGGATAAACATATCCTTGTGAGTCCCGCACAGCCTGCAAAGCCCGGCAGGGTCAGCGAGCACGGCGATCTCGCACAGCCTGTCGAGCCTGTCCCTGCCTATCCCGTATTCATACAGCGGGAATTGCTCCATAGCGCTGCGGAGGGTGCGGGTTATCATGCCCTTTCCCGTCCAGCCGTCGATGAACTGGATCCCCCCGGCGGGGTGCCGTGCGAGGATATATTCCATAGCCCGGCGGTCTATTCCGCGCCCGACGATTATCGAAATTGAGTAGTGCGGCAGGGAAACGCCGTATTTCTTCCGGATATAGCGCTTTATCAGCACTCCTGCCGGAGTGCCCGCCCGTGCGAGGGAGACAAGCACGGCGCGCCTGCCCTTTTCCGCCCATATCGCTTCTGCAACTGTGCGTACCGCGTCTGCGTTCGGCTTCGCCCAGAGCTTCAGCCCGCGCTCATATTCCTGAAAATACGCCGGGGACGGCTCGTATTCCGCCGGGAGGAGCTCGCTGTAATGCGTCCCGCCCTGTATCAGCTTTTCGCGCTCCTTTGCGGGCAGCGGCGGGAGCTTTCCGGTGACGTCGGTCAGCAGAAGCTGAACGTCCTCCGGCGGGTAGCTTGTCGGGAGCTTCTTCCCGTGCCAGTGGATAACGACCGCCTTTCTGCCACCTGCGGCTCCGCAGAGCGCCCGCAGCGCGGATTCGTCCGGCGATTCCGCGTCCGTCATGATGACGCTGAGGTCGCACGGCTGGCTGTTGTAGAGGTGCACGGTGCGCTCCGGGTCGTAAACGCTCGGAAGCTTCGCGCGGTTCACTATCGGGTATTCTCCGGGCGCGGGGAGCTCAAAACCGCCCCTGCCGGATTCCGCCGGGAGCATAGGACTTCTGGTGGTGCAGTGAACCACGACCCGTCCGAATTTCTTCGAGAGCATTTTCCCCAGAAGAAGCGGCGCATAGCAGAATTCCTCCGTGCCGATTATCTCCAGCACCTTGCCGGGGGAATCAGGAAATTCCGCCGCAAGCCGGGCGCAGAAGCCGCGCGTTTCCGTGATGAAGCTGTCTGAGATTACGCCGAGCCGCGGGTCGAATATCGCGTTTATGTGCCGTATCTCTCCGGCGCTCCGAGGCTGCGTTTCCCTGTCGGGAATGAAGCTGTCCGGGATCGTGCGGTTGGTCATATCATCAAGCCGGGCGAGATAAACCGGGGTCATTCCATTGTCGGAGAGAAGCTCAAGGCTCTCCGCCGAAGCCGCCAGAGCCGCCGCGAATATATCGCACCCCGGCGCAAGACAGCCGTCCAGGGCGTTTTTGAGGTTTACGGCGGTGCGCCCGGTTGTGAATTCATCGTCCACAAAAATCACCTGCGAAGCCCTGCGGAGCGCGTCCTCGTCCCGCACGCACAGGAAGTGCTGCTTGGCGTGGCTGTGGCGTTCCTCAAATGAAATTGCCGGAGCCCAATCCGGGAGCTTTTCCCTTGTGGTGGTCAGCAGAAAGCAGTCGTGGAAGAATCCGGATACCACCGCGCCTATCGCCGTGGCAGTCTCCGCGAATGCGACAACAACGGTGGGCTTTTCCGAGCGCCCGTCCTGCGCGAGCTTCTGCCCGAGCTGCTCCATCAGCTCCAGCGAAGCCGCCGGGTCGGACGGAAAATGCTTAGCCTGCCGCGTGTTCAGGATTATGTGGGCGCGGTTGGGATTGTTCTCGCGCTTTGCGAGAAACAGGTGCGATACGTTGCTTTTCATATTTACTCCAAACCTCATTGTCTCAGAGCTTCATCGTTCTCTCCCTCGGGTAGACCTTGCCCTCCCTCAGCAGCCGGAGATAGTCTGCGGGGCAGTTTATCGGCTCCGGGACGTCTATCCCGCCGCCGAAAAGCTTGTCGAGATGGTGGCTGTCGGAGCCGCCGGTCTTTATCAGTCCGTAGCTGTCCGCGTAGAGCTTCGCGCGCTCGTTGTACAGCTTGCGCGGGTCGTGGCTTGCGTTGATTACCTCCACGGCGTCAACATCGCAGGGATAAAGGCTTATGTGGTGGATATAGGAATCATAGCGGAAAGGGTGCGCGTGCACTATGAAGCACCCCAGCTCCTCGCGGAGTTTTCTGAACAGAATGCGCTCGTCCGTGTGCATGAGAAGTTCCTCGTTCTGCTTCATCCAGTCCTTTTCCATGCCGTAGATGAGGAAATCCGCGTTGTAAACCGTGAACTCACAGCCGAACCAGACCTTGAGCCCTATCTCGTCGCCGATCTCCCTGGCGTGCTCATAGCCGAGGAAATAGCGGTCCACACGTTCCTCCCAGGGCAGGTCACGGGGGACCGCCGTGTTCGCGTTGAAGAAGTGGTCGGTGATGAAAATGCCGTCATAGCCGAGTTCCTTGTGGGCTCTCGCCATGTCCGCCGCCGGTGCGGAGGCGCAGGCGCTGCCTTCCCTTGTGTGGAGATGCGTTTCATATTTGTACATCATTTGTACCTCCAAAGGTATGCACATTAAATCATACAGGGATATTGTATCACAAAGGACGGATTTTTGCAATATGAAAATACGGGAATTTACCGCCGTTTATCCGCATAATATGGCAGTATGGGGTGATCATATGGTTTACAGCTTCAACGACCTGAAGTGCAAGGAGATAATCAATATCCGCAACGGATGCCGCATAGGATTCCCGGACGATATCGAATTTGAGAACTGCACCGCGAAGATATGCAGGCTGATAGTATTCGGCAGGGCGCGCTTCTTCGGGCTGTTCGGGCGGGAGGACGATATTTGTATAAAATGGTGCGACATAGAGGTCATCGGCGAGGATACCATACTCGTTTCCTGCGAGGATTCGTCAGGATCGACAAAAAAACGTGGGAGGCTGTTTGGAAATTTGTTAAAGTAGACAGCAGGTTTTGTGTTGAAAAAAGCGGCTGTTTGTGGTATAATATTTCAGTAAGTGTGCGGTAATACTATGCACAAATACACACACGGCCTGGCAGTTCCGCCGGTGCGCTCACGCGTCCGGAACACAGCAGGCGTGGAGGAAAAAATCAACCAAATTTCAGGAGGAAACACAAATGGCAGTAGTATCTATGAAGCAGCTTCTCGAAGCCGGCGTACATTTCGGTCACCAGACAAGAAGATGGAACCCTAAGATGGCTCCCTACATCTTCACAGAGAGAAACGGCATCTACATCATCGACCTTCAGAAGACCGTAAGAAAGCTCGACGAGGCTTACAACTTCATTCACGAGGTTGCAGCCAACGGCGGCGAGATCCTGTTCGTAGGCACCAAGAAGCAGGCTGCTGATTCCATCAAGGAAGAGGCTACCCGCGCAGGCGCTCATTTCGTAAACGCCAGATGGCTCGGCGGTATGATGACCAACTTCAAGACCATCCAGAGAAGAATCGCAAGACTTGAGCAGCTCCACACAATGGAGACAGACGGCACATTCGACCTGCTCCCCAAGAAGGAAGTTGTTAAGCTCAACCTCGAGATCGAGAAGCTTGAGAAGTTCCTCGGCGGTATCAAGAACATGAAGAAGCTCCCCGGCGCTCTCTTCGTTGTTGACCCCCGCAAGGAGAAGATCGCAGTATCCGAGGCAAAGAAGCTCGGTATCCCGGTAGTTGCTATCGTTGATACAAACTGCGATCCTGACGAGATCGACTATGTAATCCCCGGCAACGACGACGCTATCAGAGCTGTTAAGCTCATCGCAGGCGCTATGGCTGACGCTATCATCTCTGCAAAGCAGGGCACAGAGGAAGCTGCCGCTGAGCAGGAAGCTCCCGCTGAGGACGCTGAGTAATTCCGGACAGGAACTTAAATAATCAAGGCACCTCTAAAAACCATGGCGCGAGCAGATTTTTAGAGGTGACCATAACAGTAAAGGAGAACACAAATGGCTAACATTACAGCAAGCGAAGTCAAGGAACTTCGTGAAATGACCGGCTGCGGCATGATGGACTGCAAGAGAGCCCTCGTTGAGGCTGACGGCAACAGAGACGAGGCCGTTAAGATCCTCCGTGAAAAGGGTCTTGCAAAGGCTGCAAAGAAGGCAGGCAGAATCGCTGCCGAGGGTATCGTAAAGGCTAAGGTCAACGGCACAAACGGCGTTATCGTTGAGATCAACTGCGAGACAGACTTCTGCGCAAAGAGCGACAAGTTCCTTGATCTCGTTGAGACCATCACTGACACTATCCTCGCTAACGACGTTGCAGACGTTGAGGCTCTCAAGAACTGCACAGTTGCAGGCGGCACACAGACCGTTGCTGAGTATATGACAGAGAAGATCGCTACCATCGGTGAGAACATGAACATTCGCCGTTTCACCAAGATGACCGGCACACTCGTTCCCTATATGCACGATGGCGGCAGACTCGGCACTCTGGTCAAGATCGATACCGACAAGCCTGAGGATGCAACAGTTCTCGCCTGCGGCAAGAACGTAGCTCTCCAGATCACCGCTCTTAACGCACAGTATGTATCTCAGAACGATATCCCTGCTGACGTTCTCGCTAACGAGAAGGAAGTTCAGCTCGGCCTCGTAAAGACTGAGAATGCACAGTCCGCTAAGCCCAAGCCCGACAACGTTCTTGAGAAGATCGTTGAGGGCCGTCTCAGAAAGTACTTCGAGGAAGTTTGCCTCCTCGACCAGAAGTACTTCAAGGACGATACAATGACTATCGCTAAGTATGTTGAGTCTGAAGCTAAGGCAGCAGGCGCGTCCATCAAGGTTGTTTCCTTCGTTCGCTACGAGCGCGGCGAGGGCATCGAGAAGAAGCAGGACGATTTCGCTGCTGAAGTTGCTCAGATGGCTAAGGGCTGATAAGTTCCGCAGAAATTACAATGCAGACCTCTTTTGGGGTCTGCAATTTTTTTGTATTGACAACGCCGATTGCTGATGTTATAATAAATATAAGTGTAAAATCATAGCATAGATGGAAAAGAGGTCAGATATGACTCCAAGACTTATAATAGTTATCCCCTGTTACAACGAGCAGGAGGTGCTTCCTATAACCGCGCCGCAGTTTCTTGCAAAGATAAAGGAGCTTTCAGCCGCCGGAATGATAACCGAGGACAGCCGCATAATGTTTGTGGACGATGGCAGCAGGGACAAGACGTGGGAGATAATCTCGAAGCTCTCCGAACAGGACGAGCATTACATCGGGATCGCCCAGAGCCGCAACCGAGGGCACCAGAACGCGGTTCTTGCCGGACTCATGGAAGCCAAGGATATGTGCGACATCACCATCAGCATAGACTGCGACGGTCAGGACGACATCAACGCGATGAACGGCATGGTCGCCGCTTATCATGAGGGCTGCGAGATAGTTTACGGCGTGCGCTCCAAGAGGGATACGGACACGTTCTTCAAGCGCTTCACCGCCGAGAGCTTCTACAAGCTGCTGAATTCCATGGGCGCGGAGGTTGTTTACAACCATGCGGATTACCGGCTGATAAGCAGCCGCGCACTTCAGGAGCTTGCGAAATTCAAGGAGGTAAACATCTTTCTGCGCGGAATGGTCCCGCTTGTGGGATTCAAGAGCACCAGCGTGTACTACGAGCGCAGCGAGCGCGCCGCCGGAAAATCGCATTACCCGCTTAAGAAAATGCTCGCCCTTGCGTTTGACGGAATCACCAGCCTTTCCATAAAGCCGATAAAACTTATCATCGGAATGGGCATAGTCGTTGCGTTCATCAGCTTTATCGGGATAATCTGGGCAGTAGTGGAGGCGTTCCTCGGGAAAACCGTGTGGGGCTGGGCTTCCACCACCTGCATTATCTGCTTCCTGAGCGGAGTTCAGCTTGTTTCCATCGGAGTTATCGGCGAGTATATCGGAAAGATATACATGGAGGTAAAACACCGTCCGCGGTATATTATCAGCGAGCGGACGTGGGAACATAAGAAGAAATAAAATACCGCCCTGTCTCCGATAGTTGGGACAGGGCGGATTCTTATTCCTGAGTATCAATATGCGGAAGAAGCTGGAGTTCCGGGTGATAGGTGTATATCATGATATTGCTGTCCGGGAGGTTTCCGGCACCGAGCAGCGTTCCCTCTGTCCTGAACAGAAGCTCCTCACCGGGATTGTCCGGCTGGAGGTCAAAATCAAGAAGGTACAGATGTTCAATATCCTTTAGATCGTTGTAGGATTTCCTGTAATCAAGTTCGTCGGGATCGCGCTTTACCTCCACCTTGCCCTCCGGCTTGACCTGATAGGAGTAGCTTTCGTATTCAGAGTAGTTCAGCGAGTAGAATTTCCAGCCCGGCAGGTATGCGCTGACGTGCGAGAAGATGTCGTTCTTCACCACGATTACGGAATCCTCCGGGAGATTATCGCGTATATAATCCGCTGCATTCCTGGACTGGCTGTAATCAGTGGCGTAATCAGCTCCCAGGACGAACAGACCCATCGGAATAGTCGCCGCGTAAAAGGCGCAGAGCAGAGCGCAGAAATTCCTCTCGAACCTCTGGTCGAGCCGCCAGAGCTTTTCCGTTATCTTACGTCCCGCCGGGGAAATATCCATGCTGAGCAGCCTGGGCTCACGGCAGACGGGAGTTTCGTTCTCCTTTCCTGTCCAGAAGCAGAACACCAGCACGAACAGGAAGCAGAACGCCCTCGCCGGAAGAGTATACCACATTATGCAGCATACCACCATGTAGAATGCCGTAAAAAACAGCGCGGTAATGAATGCGCGCCTGTAATGCCTCAGTTCAATGAACGCGAGAACCAGAATCAGCGCTCCTATCAGCTTTATGACGCTGCAAAGCTCTGTATTTATAAGCCCGGTGTTTCCGTCAAGGAACGCATTGAATGCGATATCCGGGAAGCAGGCGAATATCCGCACTATCGCCGGAACAACAGTGTTTGCGGTGATCCCGCCTCCGCCGTTAATCTTGTCGAGCGAGGTGAATATCGGCAGAATCATGCAGAGAACTCCCAGCCCGGAGGCTGCAAGCCCTGCAAGCCGCATGATGTTCAGTTTTGCAGAAGATGACTTCCACAGACGGAACAGGTCGATTATCATGAATATTCCCATTATTCCGATGAATCCGCTCATCATTACATGGGTGTTCGCCATAAGCGCCACAAGCAGTCCCCACAGCAGCGGGCGCTCGTTACGCTTTGGATAGAGCATAGCCATCAGCACCAGAAACAGCGTGATCAGGCAGTAGACCCTGGACTGCACCGACAGGTAGAACATGAATCCGCCGGAGAACAGCACGATTCCCTTAAACACATTGTTGAACGGAGCTTTCCACAGGAAAAGCACCGCCGTCACCGAGGTAATGATCCAGCTTATGAACGGAAGCGTCTGCACCGGGCAGCCGGAAGCAGCAAAAATGTGCAGCAGCAGAAACCAGAGCGGAGGGTGCCCCTCGAACTGTATCTGCTCGATTATTCCCGGGATATCGTTGTCGCGGGCTATGCACCACGCCTGCGCCTCATCGTACCATATCTCGTGGTTGAATGCGCCGATGAGCGTAAGCACGGCGTAAACGGCGAACAGGCATATCAGCACGATACGGCTGCGTGATAACGGCTTTGCCGCAGAGGTATCGGTCATTTCTTCGGCTCCTTGGATTCTTCGTGATATTCCTTTTCAGTGTTGACGTTCCAGACGCTCTCGCGGTCGCCGCTTCCGCTGATTATGGCGCGTGCGGCGTTCATCGCGGTCAGCATGGAGTGATCCATGTTGTTGTAGCGGTGCTGTCCGTTTCTGCCTATGCAGTAGAGGTTTTCAAAGCCGTCAAGGTAGCTCTTTACCTTTCCGAATTCCTTGTAGGTGCCGAAATATGCTGGATAGGCTTTCTTTACCTTTGTGGTGAAGCTGTCGACGATGTTTTCCTGCTTGATTATTCCTATCTGCTCAAGCTCTCCTGCGGCGAATTTTATAAACTTTTCCGGGGGAGTGTTCCACATATCGTCGCCCTCTGTGCAGAAGTATTCAAGCCCCACCCAGACGTGCTTCGTGTTGTCGTCCACCATGTACGGCGACCAGTTGTTGAATATCTGGAGCCTGCCGAGCTTTACCTCGCGTTCCTGAATATAAATCCAGCAGTCCGGGACGATGTTGTTTATCGTGGGAGTCTTGGTCTTGTTCTGTATCTCAAGGCGGTCGAGCAGGAGTCCCACGGTGATGAAGTCGCGGTAGGGGAGGTTCACGGCGATATTCAGGATATCCTCCGGCACCTGCGGCAGAGCCTCAGCCAGATCCTTTATCGGCATGGAGGAAATAAGGTAGTCGCACCCGATCGTGCGTTCCTTTCCGTATTCCGGGGAATTGCTGTCGGTGCAGCGGATAGTGACGGACTTCACTTTTCCGTTTTCGGTGTTTATCTTTACGACCTCCTGCTGCATCAGGAGCTCCGCACCCTTTTCCCTGTCGATTTCAGCCATGCGCTCCCAGAGCTGACCAGGGCCGAATTTCGGGTAGTAGAACTCGTCGATGAGCGAGGTTTCCACGTTCTGATTTTTCTTCTTGAACGGCTTTGACAGGGCAGAGGTGATGACCTTCCAGACGGACAGTCCCTTGACGCGCTGGGCTCCCCAGTCCGCCGCGATGTTGGACGGGTGCACGCCCCAGAGCTTTTCGGTGTAGTCCTCGAAGAACATCTGGTAGAGCGGCTTTCCGAAGCGGTTTATGTAGAAGTTTTCAAGGGAAGTTTCCGGAAGCTTGTGTACCACGCTGCCGAGGTATCCGAAGCCTGCCTTCATGGTATTCACAAAGCCCATGTTGATGAATGTCGCGGGCTTCAGCGAGATGGGATAGTCAAAGAATCTCTTGCGGAAATATATACGCGAAAGGCGGGTCCTGGCAAGGAAAACATCGTCCATCTTGTCCGGGTCAATACTGGGGTCGTCAGAGAAAGTGTGCGTCCTGCCCAGTACCTTGTCGTCCTTGGAGGGCGCGCCCTGAAGCGGCAGTATATCCATCCACAGCTTCATGACCTCCTTGTCCTTGGAGAAGAAGCGGTGACCGCCGATATCAATGCGGTTTCCGTTGTATCTTGCAGTTCTGGAGATACCTCCGATGAATTCGCTTGCTTCAATGATTATCGGGTGGTATTCGCCGCTTTCGTTGAGCAGCGTGTATGCGGCGGTGAGTCCTGCGGGACCTGCGCCTATTATGATAATGTTTTTCATCTGGTTTCGTTATTTCCTTTTCTGTCGAATATAAGCAGCTTGCGCCCGGCGTAATTCCACACCAGAACTATTGCTGCGGCGATTATCTTTACGATGAGGTAGCTAATATGGAGCAGCTCAGTGCCGAGGTACATGATAAGCTCGGTAAGCCCCAGACCGATGATCCCGACCACCGTGAATATCAGGAATGCCCCGAAGCTCCTGCCGCTGCCGCGGTTGTCCTTCTTCCGGAAAACGAAGGTCAGCGAGAGTATGTAATTTACTGCGAGACCTACCACGAATGCCGCCGCCGTGGACACGAAAAGCTCCCATGAGGTGCCGCCGGTGAGTATGACCTCCTGAAACAGGAACAGCGTTCCGTAGTCGGCAAGAAAAGCAATTCCGCCAACTATCGCATATCTGAAAAATTCCCAGAAAAGCCGTATCAGTTTTTCACGTTTTTCCTTGGTCAATATATATCCCCCCCAATTATAATATATAGTATAATTATACTACTTTTCAGCACTTTTTTCAATATGATGTATGATATGCTTTCTAAAATTGTGACTTATGACATATATGCAGTTCGCAGTTTGTATATTTTTAACCCCGGCTATTGACAAAACGGGAATAAGGGTATATAATAAAATCACAGCGATACGCTGAATACATTTTATATCTGTTTCGGGGCGGAGTGCAATTCTCCACCGGCGGTGAAAGTCCGCGAGCCTTTTGGCTGAACCGGTGCAATTCCGGTACCGACGGTATAGTCCGGATGAAAGAATCAGAAAACGAATGTGCCGTTGCTTTCTGCGTGCATATTTGCGCCCCTGTGCAGCCTTTGTGCGTGCAGGGGCTTTCTGTTTCCCCAGAACAATGGAGGAAAACATGAACAACACAAACACAGCAAAAACTAGGCAGACCTTTGACGTCAGGAAGCTGGTATTTACGGCGCTCCTCAGCGCTATGGCGGTAGTCCTGATGAAGTTCCTTGCGTTCAAGATACCGATAATGCCGGGATTCATCAGCTTTGACTTTTCCGATGTTCCCGCACTTCTGGCGGCTCTCACGATGGGGCCGGTTTCCGGCGTTGTAGTGACGCTGATAAAGAACCTCGGCGGCTTCCTGCTTGCCGGTTCAATGACAGGCGGCGTCGGAGAGATCTCGAACTTTATCCTTGGCTGTCTGCTTGTGCTTCCGGCTGGAATAATTGCGAACAAGACCGGTCATACGCTGAAGCACGTTGTATTAGCCTGCCTTACAGGGGCTGTTTCCATGGCGGTACTCGGATTAGTCACCAACTACTTCATCGTATATCCGCTGTACACGGCGGTTATGCCCATGGATGCAATACTTGGTATGTATAAGGCGATCCTGCCCTCGGCGGATTCCCTCATCAAGTGCCTGCTGATATTCAATATGCCGTTTACCTTTGCCAAGGGACTTATCGCAGTGCTTGTCTGCCTGCCGCTTTATAAAAGACTCCGCCCGGTATTCAACAGCAGCTTCCGCGGCGCAGAAAAATAAACCGCATACTCCGGAATGGACGCGCGGAAAAGGAGCAAACCAATGCCGCTCAGTTCATTCTTCGGACATTTACGCACGATAACACTCCACCGTCACAGGGTCATAGCCCACTGCGCCCGCGCCGGGATATTGTGGCAGGGACTGCGTCACGATCTCTCAAAATACACCCCCACCGAGTTCATACCCGGCGTGAAGTATTATCAGGGGACTCGCAGTCCGAACGAGGCGGAGCGTGAAAAGAACGGTTACTCACTTGCGTGGATGCACCATAAGGGACGCAACCGCCATCACTTTGAGTACTGGATAGACGTCGACCCGGTGGAGAAGGTCTACAAGCCGGTGAAAATGCCGCTGCGATTCCTTGTCGAGATGTTCTGCGACAGGGTGGCGGCGAGTAAGATATACCGCGGTGATAAGTACAGGGACAGCGATCCGCTGGACTACTTCATGAACAGAAAGCCAACGCGGTCTATCCACCCGGAGACCTCTGATATGCTGGAGAAGCTCCTGCGAATGCTGGCAGATCAGGGCGAGGACGCGGCGTTCGCGTATATCAGGGAGCTCCTGAAAGCGGGAAATGAATACTAAAAAAGGAGGGGTTCTGCCCCTCCTTTTATTCTATCAGCTCAGCTTGTTGTAGCCGCCCTTTTTGATGA
Organism: uncultured Oscillospiraceae bacterium; assembly: GCA_934481355.1. GTDB lineage: Bacteria > Bacillota > Clostridia > Oscillospirales > Ruminococcaceae > CAG-115. The sequence goes on from CAKSPH010000003.1 coordinate 71,966, forward strand.
TCTTTGCGTAGTTCTTGTACGAAAGGTTCATGTCAACATAGCCGTCTATTCCGGAAACGATGCCCTTGCAGCTGTACTGCCATACTCCGAAATCACCCTTGTATGTGGGAACGGTGTTCCACTGCGCGAGCCATACCTCATAGCCGGAAAGCTGCGACATATCAAGGTACTGCGTCAGCCATGACTTGTTTGAGTAGAGCATGGCGTAATATCCGGCGGCGCTGACTTCGTCAAGAAACGCCTTTGCGATCTGGGTTATCTTTTTCTTTCCGAGGTTTGCCTGAGACTGCTCCTCAACATCGAGTACGACAGGGTAGGTTATCTTGTACGGCGCTATTGTCTTAATGAAGAACTTCGCCTCTTTCCTGGCGTCAGCGACGGTTTCGGCGTAGAGGTAGTGGTACACGCCCACGTTTATCCCTACCCTGGTGGCTTCTGTCACGTTGTATTTGAACGTTGTGTCCTCGGAGCCGCGGCTCGGATTCACGGTGGAGCCCCTTGAAGCGCGCAGGAACGCGAATTTTACTCCGGAATCCCTGACCGCCTGCCAGTTGATGGCTCCCTGTGCGTAGGATACGTCTATGCCCTTTATGCCGATGTCGGTAACGTCCTCGCTTGCCTCGTCATCATCCTTGTCGGGATATGTGGAGGTCTCGTCCGAGTAGCGGTAGTCGATAAGACGGCTGCTCTTGGATACGGCGAACCTTGCCGCCCTGGACTTGTAGTAGCGCACGCTTCTTTCAAATATGAAAACACCGCTGTTCACTACCTGACCTGTCAGAGAGAAGTAACCCGCCTGCGTTGAGCGTCCGTTTATCGTGACGGAGATGGAGCCGCGGCAGAGCAGACGTCCGGTGTCCGGGGTCTGGAAGTCTCCGGTGACCTTTGTTTTGCTGTTAGTGGTGAGGGTTATCTCGCCGTAGTTCAGCAGGTCGCCCTTTTTGTATATGTTATTCACTCCGGAGAGAACCATCCTGCCGCTGCTGCGGTTGATGAGGTCTCCCGAGATACGCAGCTCCGCGCTGAGGCTTCCCTTTAATGTACCGAAGTTTTCAATACCGGCGTTTTCATAGATGGAGGCGGTTCCGGATACCATCATTGTGGCGTCCCTGGCAACAGTGATGGTGCCGCGTATGTTGATGGTCTTTCCCTTGTAGATAACAAGCTCTGCCCCCGGCTTTATCAGGAACCGGCTTCCCTTAGGAACTGTGAAGTTGCTGCGCGGGGAGGTCTTGCTTTCTATGTAGTAATTCGTGCCGGCGGCCATCCTGGTTTTTCCGTCCCACAAAGTCCAGTCGGAGGTGTCCGGCTCCTCGTACTGGATATTGGCGAGGTCCAGCCCGCTTCTGTCCTCGGCTCGGGGATTTTCGTCCTCCGGGTCAACGATGGAAGTTTCGGTTTTTTCTCCTGCTTCTATCACTGAAGCACCCGTGCCGTCTGCTCCGGCTTCTGCTGTTGATTTATCCGTGTCGGTGGATATTACCTGAGTTTCTCCGCTGACTGATATTATGTCCGCACCGGTTGGTTCGCCCTGTTCCGCAAATGCCGCAGCAGAGCACGAAACCAGCGTCAGGGCAGCCAGAACCGCTGCCGTTGTTCTTTTTAAAAATGTCATTTCTTTACTCCGTGTTTGTGTGTCATATATCTTCCCGTAAAAGAGCATAACGCCCTATTATATTGTGCCATATTTTTTTGATTTTGTCAAATGTTTTTTGCTATTTCTATCGGTTTTTTTATAGGTAATTTGAGCCAGTTAAATTGCCTGTCATATTTGTCCCGGACGGAGCATATATTCCATCAGAACAACGGGCGTTGACCGCCGGACGAATATGGGAGGACAGCAATATGCGCATGATCACATTTACGAAAAAGAAAATAAAAAGGCTCACAGTGATAGGGCTGCTTGCGGCTGCGACAGCGGCGGCGGGGATCGGGGCGATAGTTACTTCGGTCGGAACTCAGGCGATGGGCAGGCTTCTGCCGATATACAGCGTGGAGCGCGGCGACAAGGTGATATCGCTCACTTTTGATGTCGCGTGGGAGAACTCGAACACGCAGGAGCTCATCGACATTCTGGACGAATACAATGCCAGGGCGACTTTCTTCATAACCGGCGACTGGTGCGACCGCTACCCGGAGGACGTCAGGCAGTTCAGCGATGCGGGGCACGAGATAGGGAACCATTCCGACCAGCATCCGCACGTCAAGGGAATGAACGTGAACGATCTGATAACGGATACTAAGGCGGCTTCGCTGAAGATAAGGAACATTACCGGAAAAGATCCTCAGCTTTACCGTGCGCCCTACGGTGAATACGATGATTCCCTGATGACCACTATCGAGGGCATGGGTATGAAAGTTATCCAGTGGGATGTTGAAACGGTGGACAGGGATGGAAAGGGCATGGCACTGCGGTTTGCAGGCCATGCCCTTGTTATATTGCGCAGATAAAAGGCTGCTGAACTGATAATGGGAAAAGAAACAAATTCGATGGGGAATACTTATTTTCTCATCAATTTGTAGAATGTAGAATTCTGGTATTCTTCTGCAGCAAAATTGTATTTATCATCATAGCTTTCAAGAGATACTACCTTTGTGCAATAAGCATTTCCGTATAGAATAGTGGAGGTTATTTCACGGCAGAATTCTGTTGCCGGGGTGAAAATACCAAGGAAAAAGACAAAGCAGACTGCGATAAATAGTTTTTTTCCCTTTAGGAAAATATTAAGACTGTTTGTCTCGGACCTTTCGGGAAATTCGCTGTTGATAAGGCGTATCACGGACACGCATATATACAGCAGCAGAGGAATTGATACGCGCATTGAAAAGTCGTACGATGTGCCAAGCTGAAACAGCGGTATAATCAGCAAGGCGACAGTTGAACAAAGCAGGATACTGTCATGGTTTTTTTTCCGCAGTATATCTGAAATCATAAGTATAATCATATAAATTCCAAATTCCAGGAAAATAAAGAGCAGGTATTTTGTCCAGAAATTCAATAGACCTGAAGAGTCCCCTTTATCTATGCATTCAGTAAGCACAGAGTGAATTCTGAATCCGGATTCCAGCCTGCTTCCCGATGATGTGGAAACAGAGTTTGAAACAACAATATTTGCTTTGTAATACAATACATAAACTGGTGCAATAGCAATAATACCTAATATGTTCTGTACCGAAAAGGCTTCTTTTAAAATTGAAATAGGATGTTTTTCTCTAATATACCGAACGCCAGTATCAATCCCTTTTATTACACATAGAATAACTATTCCTACAAATGGGAATGGTCCGAACGGGAAAACAAGCATACCCAGTGCTGCAAGATTACTCAGGCGGAGCTCGTTTATTATGCACAACACTATCAGCCATGTGACGATAGTCTGGTTGTAGACCCAGAAAAGACAGGTAGTGTTGCTGCTGTACTGAAAATACAATGCCCACCATTCGAGGTGATCAGTATTTGAAATGTCTGGTAAAGAAATCACTATATCCAGCCCACTGAACAGAATGAAAAGGATAGCGGAAAAGACAGGTCTGACTTTTTTTCCTGTATTAGTTATCATAGCGATCATCAGAAGAGTCATGAATACGCCTGCGCTGCTCCATAACAGAAGAACTATGTTGCCAACGAGGTATCCTATAAATTGCACCTCCGTTATTGCAAATGCGGCTTTTCCGATAATGGCAGGGACTGTCCAGTGTGCAATATAGTAACACAACATATATTTTTCATTGTTGTATGTCACTGGCCATGGTTCAATAATCATATCAAGAAAGATTTTATTCCTGATCACATGATCCTCAGACTGATGCATTAGTCCACCCTGTCCGGCAAGAATACACCAAATAAGCGCGACAGCGGCAAGCAGTACAATCTGTCGCCGGCTTAGAGTAACTGATGAGAATTTGCACGGCGCATGGTTATTCCTGCTGAACAGAAAGAATACCAAAGCAGCAAGAAGCGCAACCGTGACAGCGGCGCTAAAAAAATTCAGCCAGCCTGCAAAGAAAATGCATATTGGAATTGCAGCATATAGCACAATCCATTTTTTCAGAATTTGATATTTTATTTCCATACAATTACCACCGTTGTTTCTGTTGGAACATCTTGCATAACTATACAAAAAAACACCGCACATATCTGTGCGGTGTTCTGGTGGGAGCTGGTGGATTCGAACCACCGAAGCGGAACGCAGCAGATTTACAGTCTGTCCCCTTTGGCCACTCGGGAAAGCTCCCACATTATTTGATTTTTCCATTAAAAAATGGAGCTGGTGGACGGATTCGAACCCCCGACCTGCTGATTACAAATCAGCTGCTCTACCAGCTGAGCTACACCAGCGAGAAAAGCACGTCAGTCTTTTGAATTATCTTTTGTTCCTGACGACTTGTATATTATAGCACATTATTTCAGCTTTGTCAAGTGCTTTTTGAAAAAAATCTGATTTTTTCAAACTTTTTTATCTGTCCGGGAAATCAACGCGCAGCCCCATGTCCCGCGCCTGCTGATAGACTGCCCTCAGGCGGCACAGAACGGCGTTTTCCTCATATATCAGGGCGTCTATTTCCTCATTGCTGTCGGCGTAATCAAAGCAGGTGCGTATCTGCGAAAGCCTGTCCACAAGCGCGGTGTACTCCCGCATAAGCTCCCGCCCGCGCAGATTGTCCGGAGAGGGACGGCGGTTCAGTAGATTTTTCAGCATAGCGGCTCCTTTCACATTTTAAGCTGTATGCTGAAATATATTCTGGCCGCCGCCGGATTATGCCGCCTCGTCCGCCTGATTTTCCGGGCGTATCTCGTTTACGGTATAGCCTGCGTCCTCAAGAAGCGTGATTATTGAGGGCTCGGCATAGAAATGCAGTGTTCCCACAAAAACGAAACCCAGCTCCCCGGATTTCAGACTGTCGGTTATGAAATCCGCCATGAGCTTCTGACGGGAGGCGTACATCATGTCGTAATATTCCTCCCAGTCGGAGAGGTTGTCCACGGCGTCCGGGTCGTAGACTGATATTTCCCGGAAAAATTCATCGTCAAAGCTGCTCCATGCGGAGTACAGCTCCCGGGTGTCCTCTGCCTGAGCCGCGATGTTGTCGTCGCCGACGCACTCCGCCAGCGTTGAAAGCTGAATGCTCATCGGGATTCCGCCCATCATCCTGTACTGAGCTTCGCCGCCCTCTATCTCGCGTATTTCTTTTCTGCCGCTGTGTGCGAGTCCCAGAAACAGACTCTCCGTGCCGCAGGAAGTATCCAGCCCGGCTTCGGCAGTGACCAGACTGCTTGCGGCGGACGCCCAGAAAAACGGGCAGAAGTACTCCATTTCATGCTGGTATATTCCTTTTTCGATGAAGAAAGCAAGCGTGTCCGCGTAGGAATCCCCGAGGAGCTGTTCTGCTGTGGCGTTCTCCAGCCGGAGATAAGCGGCGCATTTCCTTTGAAGGGAAGCGTTCTGTGAAAACGCCTGCGTGTCCATTTCCGGAGCCGCCCAAGTGCTGTTATTGAACGCTTCGAGCACATAATCCGGATATTTGGTATCTGCATTTCCCGCGTGCATACTGCCCAGCATGAATATCTGCGCGCCGGTGGAGCTGTCCTCCACCACCCAGAAAGGCGGAGTCACGCAGTCCTCCTGAGCTGACGGCGTGAGGTCAACGGTGAGCGGCTCGTTGGGCACGGCGGGGGCGCAGCCGGTCAGAAGCCCTGCTGCAAGAACTGCCGCCGCAGAGCGTAAAAAAGCGCCTATCCGCTTCATAGCTCCGCCTCTGAAAGCCTGCCGAAGCAGTCGGCGCAGGCTTCTTCCTCGGAGCCGTAGTCGCTGAGCTCCATGCGGCTGCCGTCCTCGCTGTAATATACCAGCCATCTGCCATCCTCGTTGGTCAGGCAGATACGCTGATCCTCGTCCTCGCCGGTGCCGCAGATATTATAATAGTAGTGCGGTATGTCAAGCTCAAAAAGCCTGGTCTGTAATTCCTGTACTGTCATGTTTCCTCCATTTTGGTCGTCTTGTGGTGATATGTGGCATATATTATACTGTGGTCACCTCTAAAAACCTCATGTGAGCGAAAATGTGCAGTGCGCGCCATCTTCGTCGTCAAACCTCCTCGTAAGGCATACAGCCTTACTTCGTCGGCTTTCCTAGAATCTGGCACACCCTGCCCATTTTTGCTTTTCGCACCGGTTTTTAGAGGTTCCCCTGTGAGTATCAGGTTTAGCAGAGCCTTCCGCTGATTTCAAACGCGGGGCCTTTCTGCCAGAGGAATGTTGAGAGGAGTATCTCGAATCCCTCGCCGGGGGCGCACATATAATCGGCGGGGTGTCCTTTCGGGAGCCCGAATCCCGCCAGAAGATTTGTGATAACTCCGCCGTGGGTGACTACTGCGGCGCGGCTTAGCTCCTTTTTCATCATGTCGCGGAAGATTATATCCAGACCGCTTATGCAGCGCAGGGAGAAATCTCCGAACTTTTCGCCGCCGGGAGGACAAGCCTCAGGACCGCCCCTGAGCCATTCCGTGTATTCCGGGAGCTGCTCCAGCTCTTTCTGGTGCTTTCCCTCAAATTCGCCGAAATCCATCTCGGCTATCTCGTCAACCTTGGCGAGCTTTATGTGCGGATAGATTATCTCGGCGGTCTCGACGCAGCGGGTCAGCGGGGAAGTGTAGACCTGCTCGACGTCCGGATAAATTCCTTTCCTGACGAGCTGGCGTATGTGTTCCGCTCCCTCGGGGCAGAGCGCGAGGTCTGTCTGACCGATGTATTTTCCGTCAAGATTACCCTGTGTAATTCCGTGCCGAATCAAATACAGATAGTAGTTTTTCATTGCGTTTTTTACCTCTCAGTTGTTAAGATTTCTTCTGATGTTCAGAGCATTCGTCACTACATTTAGCGGGTAAGCCTGCGGTTTTGACTAAATCCGGACGCCATGCTGAATTATTATGTATAATATCCTATCTGGCTGTCGATTTTTTGTGAAATATGACACTTTACAAATCGGAATATTCAGTTTATAATATACGATATGGTATTATAGAAAATCGAAAACCATGGGGAAATAAAACTAAGGAGAAAATGTATGAATAAAGACTTCCCTCGTATCATGACGCTGCTGCGTAAAGAACGGGGTCTTAGCCAGAAGCAGGCGGCCGCCGACCTTGAGGTGACCCAGGCGCTTCTGTCGCATTATGAAAATGGCAAGCGCGAATGCGGACTTGATTTCCTTGTGCGCGCCGCTGATTATTATAATGTTTCCGTGGATTATCTGCTCGGGCGCTCACCCATGAGCACGGGCGCTTCCGTGACCGAACAGCAGCTCCCGGAGAGCTCCGAGACAGAAAAGTACGATGGAGTTCCGTCAGGGCTTTCGGTGTTTTTCCAGAAAAAGCTGCTCAACAATTCGGTGGATATCCTGTTCGCACTGCTTATCAAGGCGAAGAACTCCGGGCTTTCAAAGTCCGTGTATACTTATCTGTCGCTGGCGGTTTACCGCTGTTTCCGCATGATCTACAGCTCCGGCAGGAACAATGACGAGCACGGGTTCAGCATTCCCGAGGAAAAGGTCGGTTCGCTGACAACTGCTGCCCTCGCTATCGAGGACGCCCGCGGAAGATCCGCCGGGATATCCGGAGGCTCCGAGGACGAGAAGATAACCACCGCGCGGATCGAACAGGAATTTGCAAGCAAGGCGCCGGCGCTTCTTTCCATTGTGAACAGCGCTGAAAAGAGCCTGAACAAGCTCCAGTAAAATCAAATAATTACTTACGGACAGCATCGGCTGTCCGTTTTTATTTTGCGGCAGGGGGCTGTTTGTCAGGGGCGGAGCCATTTCCTGTCTTACGGCGCAGGAACAGGTTCACCGCCTGAAGCGCCGTGCGGAAGTTCACCGCGCATATCGCGATGAACACAACGCAGTTTATGATGTTCTGAACAGTTTCGTTTGTAAGGCACATTATAGATACTGACATTACCCCTATAAGCAGCAGGTTCAGCGCCATTTTCGGGTAGTTGACCTTCATATAGAGGTACTTTCTGGTGTCTATCGCGCGGAAAATGTAAACCAGGACGTAGCTTACCAGAGTGGCAAGCGCCGCGCCGAGAACCCCCATCGGGGAATTAAGCAGGATAAGGTTGAGCACCACGTTGCTTCCCGCGCCGATAACGCTGGATATGAACGAGTGAGTCGTCTTGTTGCAGGCTTCATAGATTGAGCTCAGGAAGTTGTTGAAGCTCTGGAACACCACCGCCGCCACAAGGAACGGAACATAGATATACGCTCCCTCGAAGCCCTTTCCGCCGAAGAACGGCATGATTATCGGCCGGAGCACCAGCAGGATACCGGCGGCAGCAATGTACATTACCGTCTGCATCATGCTGAACACATTCGAGTAGAACTCGCTTATCTTGCGGGAATTACGCTCGGATATCGCGGACATATGCCATGCCTGCGAAAATATTCCCACCACGATAGCCGCAAGGTTCGGGAACTTGAATGCAAAGGAGTACACGCCGTTTGCGGCGCTTCCGTGGATAGCCGTTACCATGAACGTATCCGACACGTTGATTATCCACCACATGACCGTGGTAGGCATCAGCGGTATACTGTAACGTATCATGGACTTTGCAAGCATACGGTCGTTGCCGAACGGGCGGTACTGCTTATACAGCCTTGCGCGCCACGTCAGGAATACTATCGAGATAAGGTCGCCGAGGGAAACCGACAGCACATATCCCACAACGCCCAGCTTGAATACTCCCAGCAGGAGAAGATTCAGCAGTATCACGGATATCGTGGTCAGTATGCCGTCTATCGCGAACAGTTTCACATGACCGCGTGCACGGACGTAAATGGCGCATATACCTTTTATGCTTCCGGTCGCGACGTACATATATATCAGCCACTGATAGCCGCTCAGCATGGGTATCAGCCCTACCAGCGGCACAGCCGCCGCAAACAGCACCAGACCGATCATCGCCACATTCAGCCCTATCGACAGGACGTGTTTGCCATTGTTCGCCTTGTCGAGGGCATAGCGAAGCACACCCTCGTTTATCGAGAGCGTTACTACCGATATCAGCAGCGAAGAGGCGTTGATGATATTGTTCACATCGCCGAATCCGCCGGTGCCCAGCATACTTGTGTAGAATTTCAGCATTACATACACAAGTATCTTGGAACCGAACTGACCTATCGCCAGAATTATGGTATTGCTTGCCAGAGTCTGGTATTTGTTCATGTGTCGGATTTCTTTCGTTTAATTGTTGGTCACCTTTAAAAACCTTGTTTGAGTGAAAATGTGTATAGCACACCGCCTTACGAGGATGCTTTCATCGCATTCGGCGCACTCTGTCCGTTTTCCTTTTCAAACCGGTTTTTAGAGGTTCCCTGTTATTTATCCCGGAGCTCCCGGAAAAAGTCCGTAAGTATCGAGCCGCATTGCTCCATGAGTATACGGCTGCGCACGAACGGGATATGCGTGAATCTTTCCTCAAACAGATTCACGACTGAAGCGCAGGCGCCGTTTTTATCGTCAAACGCGCCATAGACCAGCCTTTTCAGCCGGGAATTCATTATAGCGCCAGCGCACATGGGGCATGGCTCCAGCGTGACGTACAGGGTGCAGTCGGTGAGCCGCCAGCTCCCCAGAGCCTTTGCCGCCTGCTCTATCGCCAGAATTTCAGCGTGGGCGGTGGGCGACTGGAGCTTTTCCCGGAGGTTGTAGCCCTCGCCGATAATGTTACCGTCCGGGGCGACGACAATAGCGCCCACCGGGCATTCTCCCAGCTCAAATGCGCGGCGCGCCAGCTCCAGCGCTTTGGTCATGTATTCTTCGTCAGGGGTCATGCTATATCCGCCTGAGGGACTGTACGATAATGGTCAGAATGAGCCATGCCACGTTGTAGGCAGCTATCCAGAAGCTGTTCAGGAACGCATAATTCTTGAACAGCGCGAAGATGAACACCAGAAGCACGCCCAGCGCAACGCCGAATATCTCCATTATGCAGCCCATCTTGATACGCTCGTTGAGCGCCTTTGCCCCGCTTATCGCGGAAGCGAGGGAGGAGAATGTGCCGTCGCAGGAGACAGCCGCGCTGCCCTTTCCGGCATACTTCGTGTGCTCGTCGAACAGGTCGTGGGTCTCGGCGGGGAGTATACGCACGTCATCCGGGTCGATGTCGAACAGCTCGGATACCACGCCCTCGCTCAGCGCACCGTCCACCGTCTTTATCAGAAGGCTCACGCCGTTCCTTGTAAGGCGGCGCACCTGCTCCCTGACCTGCGGATTTGCGGAGAGGGAAACAAAGAACAGCATACAAACCTCGCCGGCAACGGAGAGGTAAACGACCTCATCGCCGTTCTGATTCAGCCCGGACACCTTCTTTGTGTCGGGGACTGCGATACCGTGGGACTTCATGTGTTCGCGTGTCCCCATGAGCAGCCGTCTGCTTCCTATCCAGCCGGAAACGCCGAGACCGCTCTCATATACGCAGTTGGATACCTTTTTCAGCAGCGCCTGCTGATAGTTCAGCATATTGAACATTGGGTCGGCGAGAATGCTGTCGGAGGCTACCGCCAGGCTCGCGCCGTAGATTATGGCCTCGTCCAGCGTGATGGCAGGGGAGCCGTTGCTTCCGTTCTTGTTGTAGTACATATTGCGTACAGCCACAGAGCCGGTGGGGAACAGCGTTTTTGCCTCCACCAGAACGGAGTTGACATCGCTGAAATCCTCGACTGCGCTGCACCCCAGGATAGCCGCGCGGCGCTGACCGGTCTTCCGGGACGCGCTGAGCATAGGCAGCATTACTATGAGCGCTCCGGTAAATGTAGCGCCCATGCAGAGAACCGCAGAGAACACCGTTGCGGCGAACGACCACTGATTCATGATGTTGGTGTTGCCGGATTCAACGAAGAAGCCCAGAGCTCCGCCGACAACTGAAAGCCCGAGGGTGACGGGCGTAAGAACGCGGGAAAGCCTGTCGGAAGCGTCCTCGCAGTAGGTGGAGATGATGAAGTCGCAGAGCATTTCAGTCTTGCGCATGGAGGCGACCACCGGGAAGCCGTCAACGGCGCCGCGCGCGAGCTGTTCTGCGTCCTCGCCGTCGGTGTATTCAACGAAGTACTTTTCGCTGTCGCCGGAGATGAACCGGAAATTGTTCTTTGCGGCGCTGACGGTGCAGAGCTTCGAAACAGTGTTGAAGCAGAGCGCGATCATAGATACCAGCAGATAGGAGAACGATCGGTTCATGGCGAGGTAGTTCGTCTCCGCCAGATACATTATTATGGCAAGGAGCGCGCCGATATGCGCGATGGAGCAGAGAGTATCGCCGTCCGGCTTGCCCTTTATCAGGCGCGAGAAGCCGTTGGTGATTACGCTGGAGCAGGCTCCGAAGCTCAGGATGCCGATCGTGAGATTTGTGTAAAGGAATATATCCGGCTTTATCAGCTCGTTTAAAATCGGCACGGAATCTATCTTGAAGAAGTAGAATATCGCAGCAACAGCCGCCGCCGCGGTAAGAAGAAGCAGTATGGCCAGACGTCCTGCAAGGCCCTTTCCAGCCTTTCCAAGACGGTCAACGATAACGTTCTCATCGTCAAGGTCGATTATTTCGTCCTCTTCGTCCTCGTCATCGTCTTCCGGCTCTTCCTCGTTTTCGTCTATCTCGTCGTCGATGTCCTGGAGCATGAAGTTGGACACGCGGCGCTTCTTGCGTGCCGCGAGAGCCTCAGCCTCGCGCACCGCCTGCACCGGGTCAGATTTCGGCAGTATGCTGGTGTCGATTATCTTGTTGTCGTAGTCAATATTGAGCGAACGCGGCGGGACTGCCTTTTCGCCCTCGATATCAGACAGGGTGAGGGTGCGCTCCTCAGCGATGTTCTTCTCGCGCTGCTCCTTCAGCTTCTGGTTGAGGGAGGCAACTAGCGCTTCGCTTCCGCGGTTATCCTTTTCGGATTTTTTCTGCGCGCCGGGGGTGAACAGAACCTCGTCAGCCTTGGACGGGTGTTTCTTGCGGCTGGTAACGGGAGAGTACTCCCTGACGTGTTCGGTCTCTCCGCTGGACATTTTTTTCAGGTCGTTTCCGGAAACGGCGAGGGTGTCGCCGAGCTCGTCCGGCTGTTCTGCGGAGTTCTTCAGCTCATCGACGGCCTTTTCGCGGGATTCCATGGGATTCAGGGAATCCATGAGTTCGTCCGGCTCCTCGGCTGCCTTGTCGGCGGCGAGAAGCGCACGGTTTATTTCTTCGATGCGCTTCATTTTCCTGAGCTGCTGGGTCTCCGTGGTAACAAGGTCGCTGCGGGTATGGAAGATGATATCATCATCGGCGGCGCCGGTCACCGTCGGCTTCACAAAGGGCCGGACGTGTTCGTCCTCGGGCTGCACTTCCTGGGCGAAGCGCTTTGAAGCCTCGTCAGGCGAGGAAAGCTCCGATGTATAACCGGAGTGCTTTTCGTGATCTGCGGAGAACTGCGCATTCTGTTCCTCGCGTTTTTCTTTTTCGGCGCGTAGCTTCGCTTCCTTTTCACGGCGCTTTGCCTCTTCCTCCTTTTTGCGGGTGAGACGGGCGCGGCGCTGCTCGTTTTCCTCGGAGGCGCGGCGTATGCTTTCAGCGCGCCGGAGGCTTTCCTCTTCCTCGGAAAGCTCCTCCTCGGGCTTTTCCTCCGGCATACGGGTGGAGCTGTGAACATAGCCCTTTAGCTCGTCACCGATTATTTCGGTGACGCTCTCGGTGGATTTCGGAGTATCGCCGCGCTTGTGATCGACCTCTGCCAGAATATCGTCAATGCTGTACTTGTCAGACATTTATTTCTCTCCTAATATTTTATACGGCTCAGCGGTGCTTTACTACTTCGTACATGAGTATCCCGGCTGAGACCGAGGCGTTGAGCGAATTTACCTTACCGAACATAGGCAGCGACAGTATCATGTCGCAGTTTTCGCGGACGAGCCTTCCCAGACCGAAACCCTCGCTGCCGATGACCAGCGCAACCGCGCCGGAAAGGTCGGCCTTGTCGTATGGGGTGCCGTCTGCCTCCATGCCGTAGACCCACACGCCCTTTTCCTTCAGGCGCCTGATGGTGTCCACGAGGTTTGCGACCCGCGCGACCTTCAGCCACGCCGCCGCGCCTGCGGAGGTCTTGAATACCGTGGCGTTAAGGGAGGCGCTGCGGCGTTTCGGGATTATCAGCCCGTCAGCGCCTGCCGCTTCTGCGGTACGGATTATCGCGCCGAGGTTATGCGGATCCTCTATTTCGTCGGCGATGATTATAAACGGAGGTTTTCCGCGTTCTTCCGCAGCCGCGAGGATATCCTCAACTGTGGAGTAGGAAGCCGACGCGAGCTCTGCGGCGGTGCCGCCGTGCTTCGGGGTGCCGCATATCGCGGTCAGCTTTTCATCGCTGACTTCCTTGATGACAACGCCGTTTTTCTTTGCAAGCGCGATCACTTTTCCGAGAGCCGCGCCTTTCTGGACGTAAACGGTGTCCAGCTCCCTGCCGGAGCTGAGGGTTTCGGTCACGGCGTTCTTGCCGTAGACGATATTGTTTTCCTGATTATCCATTATGTTTCCTTTGTAATATAATAAAGTAATATATGAGACCTGAGCATTAATATACATATTACATTATATCACATTTCTATCTGTATTGCAACCCGGTCAGCGGCAGTTTAGGTGAAAATTTAATGACAAAAAGGAAACCGAGAACTGTCGGAAAAAACAAGGGGGAGCCGAAGCTCCCCTGAGTATTAACGGCGGTATATCAGCCGACTACCTTGTAATCCTTGTCCTCGACCGCCTTTTTCAGCGTTTCGAACGGAGTCTCCGCCGACAGCCTGACCACTGCCGTGCCCTTTTCGTGGCTCACCTCTGCGCTTATTACGGTAGGAACAGCCTCCAGTGCCTTTTTAACAGCCGCCTCGCAGTGACCGCACATCATGCCTTCGATCTTCATTGTAACTTCCATTGATTTTTCCTCCTTGTGCTTGTGGTGTATATTTCTGTCATGCGCCGGGCTGTGCACCTTCACGAGATTCAGGCGCAGTGCGTTTGTCACTACGCAGAAGCTCGAAAGGCTCATTGCCGCCGCGCCGAACATCGGGTTAAGGCTCCAGCCGAACAGGTTCACGAAAACTCCCGCAGCCAGCGGAATGCCGATGGTGTTGTAGATGAACGCCCAGAACAGGTTCTCCCTGATATTCGCAAGGGTAGCCCGGCTGAGCCGCACCGCCGCCGGAACGTCCGTCAGCCTGCTGTTCATGAGAACCACGTCCGCCGCGTCTATCGCGATATCCGTGCCGGCGCCGATGGCGATTCCTGTGTCGGCGCGGGTAAGGGCGGGCGCGTCGTTGATACCATCGCCGACCATGGCGACTTTTCCCTGAGATTTAAGGCTGCGGATGACCGCTTCCTTGCCGTCCGGGAGCACTCCGGCTATTACCTCGTCGACTCCCGCCTGAGCGCCTATCGCCCGGGCAGTGCGCTCGTTGTCGCCGGTGAGCATTACAACGCGTATTCCCATATTGCGGAGCTGCTTTATTGCCTCGGGGCTTTCGGGCTTGATGACGTCAGCCGCCGCGATTATCCCGAGCAGCTTTCCGTCACGGCTGAAGCACAGCGGGGTCTTTCCCTCGCCGGAAAGCCTGTCGGCTTCGTTAAGAAGCTGCTTCGGGATATCCGCATTTTCTGAGATGAACTTCACGCTTCCGCCCAGGAGCTTCGCGCCGCCGGATATTGCGGAAAGCCCGTTGCCGGGCAGGGCGGAGAATTCTTCGGCGGAGCCGGGAGCGATACCTTCCTCGGCGCAGCGCTTCATCACCGCCTCCGCAAGCGGGTGCTCGCTGCGGGATTCCAGCGTGCAGGCGCAGGTCAGCAGTTCCTTTTCGGAGATACCTTCTGCGGGTATGACGTCGGTGACTGCGGGTTCGCCCTTTGTTATAGTTCCGGTCTTGTCCAGAGCCACAATGCTGACCTTTCCGGTCTCCTCAAGCGAAACGGCGGTCTTGAACAGAATGCCGTTCTTTGCGCCCATTCCGCTGCCGACCATTATCGCCACGGGGGTTGCAAGACCCAGCGCGCAGGGGCAGCTTATAACCAGCACGGAGATCCCGCGCGCCAGCGCATATCCCACCGTCTGGCCGCACAGCAGCCAGACCGCGATAGTAACTAGCGCGATGCCGATGACCACCGGCACGAAAACTCCGGAAACCTTGTCGGCGAGCTTCGCGATGGGGGCTTTTGTCGCCGCTGCGTCGCTCACCATTCGGATTATCTTGGAAAGCGCGGTATCTCCGCCGACCTGAGTCGCGCGGCACCGCATATAGCCTGAAAGGTTTATCGTTGCCGCCGAAACCCTGTCCCCGGGAGCCTTGTCCGCCGGAATGCTTTCACCGGTCAGTGCGGATTCGTTGACGGCGCTTCCACCCTCGGTGACTACTCCGTCAGCGGGAATGCTCTCGCCCGGGCGCACCGCGAAAATATCCCCGACATTAAGCTGCTCTATGGGGACGGTCTGCTCCTTTCCGTCCCGGACGACCACAGCCGTTGTCGGCGCAAGCTTCATCAGGGAGTTCAGCGCGTCCGTGGTCTTTCCCTTGGAGCGCGCTTCCAGCATTTTGCCCACGGTTATCAGCGTGAGTATCATTGCGGCGGATTCAAAGTAGAATTCCTCCATCCACGGCATTGCCGCTTCAGCACCGCCGCGGAGCTGCGCGTCAGTCATGGCGAACAGCGCGTAGGTGCTGTATCCGAACGCCGCAGTGGCTCCCAGGGCAACGAGAGTGTCCATGTTCGGCGCGCCCCTGAACAGCGCCCTGAATCCGCTGATGAAGAATTTCTGGTTTATCACCATGACTGCCGCTGTCAGCAGGAGCTGTATAAGCCCCATCGCCACATGGTTCCCTTCAAGGAACGGCGGCAGCGGGAATCCCCACATCATATGTCCCATCGAGAAGTACATCAGTATTATCAGGAACGCCAGCGAGGCAATAAGCCGGTGCTTCATTGAGCGGAAAGCGTCCTGCCGTGCGCTCACGGCGGGCTTTCCTGCTGGTTTCGCGCCCTTTTCGGAGGCGCCGTAGCCCGCCGACTCTACCGCCGAGATTATCTCCGCCGGTGAGGCTGTTCCCTCAACGCCCATTGAATTAGTGAGCAGGTTCACCGAGCAGGATGTAACTCCCTGGACCTTTGAAACTGCCTTTTCGACCCGGGCGCTGCAGGCGGCGCAGCTCATTCCGGTCACATCGTATTGCTTCATATCTTGCCTTTCTATTTCATGAGCTTCTGGAGAGTGTTCACAAGCTCGTCTATCACATCATCGTTTCCCTCGCGGATATTCTGCGCAACACAGCTCTTTATATGGCTCGCGAGGAGCTCCCTGTTGAATGAGTTCAGCGCGGCGTTCACGGCGGCCACCTGCACCAGAATATCGGTGCAGTAGGCGTTGTTTTCGAGCATTCCCTCTATCCCGCGGAGCTGTCCCTCTATACGTTTCAGACGGTTCATGAGCGCGCGGTATTCCTCCGGAGAGCGCTCCTTGGTCTTTTTACAGTGCCGGCACTGGCAGCATTCCCTTTCTTCCATGGGATTCATCTCCTTCCGGACATCATTATATACCCCACGGGGGTATTTGTCAAGGGGGTAATACGAAAAAAGTCGAACTTTATTTTCTCTTTTTGGTTGACGATGGGAAATAAAAGTGCTATACTTGATTTATGGTCACCTCTAAAAACCTTGTTTGAGGCGACATTATGAAGAATAATGTAACCTTTCCCTGTATTGTATTGTTTTATACACAGAAGATGCGGATTCTGGCAAGGAGGAAAAAATGAGCAGAACTTTACGCACAGCGGCTGCTTTTATGGCAGCGGTGCTTGTTATCGCGCTTGCGGCGGTGTTTCCGCTGGATATGACATCGCGTGCGGAATCTTCCGGCGCGGCCCCCACGGTGCTGATTGACAAGGGAACAAAGAAGATAACGAAAACGTACACCATCAGCAGCGACGCTGTGATACCCGAGGGCGCGGCGCTCTATGTAAAAAACGGCGGCAGGCTCTATATAAAGAGCGGCGCGGAGCTCGCGCTCAACGGCACGCTGAAAATCGCGGCGGGAGGCTCGGTATTCGTGCAGGGAGCGCTGAACTGCGGCATGGGTTCGCTGATATCCGCTACCGGAAAGATGAAGATACTCAGGGTCGGAACGGTTTCGCTGGGCGGTACGATGAAGGTCAACAAGGGCGGAAACATCTGCGGCCTTGGGACCCTCGAGGTGCTGAACAACTTTTCCGATATAAGCTGCAAGGGTACGGTCACGGCGAAGATCAAGGCTCCAGCACCGATAAAGACCGACGGAGTTACCACGGTCGGCGGGGTCGTAATCGTCAACCGCGAATTTGACCTGCCGAAAGACTACGGCGATGGTCTGGACGAAAGCACCTATAATGCTTACCTGAAAATGAAGAACGCTTCCGGATATAACATGAGCATAGTTTCCGGCTTCCGTTCGTATGAGAAGCAGAAGGCGACCTTCGCCTACTGGGAGTCCATAGACGGATTTGAGCGTGCGGACAGATACTCGGCGCAGCCGGGGCACTCGGAGCACCAGACCGGACTTGCGATGGACATATCCTCGCTGAAGCAGAGCTACGGCGAGACCGAAGAGGGCAAGTGGCTGGCGGCAAACTGCTGGAAATACGGCTTCCTGCTGAGGTATCCGAAGAACAGCGAGCACATCACCGGATACATCTACGAGCCCTGGCACGTCCGCTATCTCGGCGTCAGCACGGCGAAGCTGGTCCACGACAGCGGGCTTACTCTTGAGGAATTCCTCGGGGTCTACGATTCCTGACAGTTAAATCAGTGAGCGGCGCCTTGACAGGCGCCGCGATTTTTTTGCAGTCATTAAAATACACAATTCCGGCACTGCAAAACCGGAAAATATTCACAATCTTGCGCCTAGTTGTACATTCTTCACAAAAACCACTTTACATAGTTATTTTTTTGTGGTACAATAGAATAAATCACGCGTGGGCATTTCCGCAATTACCAACACGAAATTCTTGCTGTTCTGCGGTGTGTCCTGCGATAATCTCAGAAAGGAACGGTGGCGAAAATGTCCAAATCTATCCTCATTACAGGAGGAGCGGCAAGCGGTAAGTCCCGGTGGGCGGTCACGAATTACTCCCACTATGATTATGTGCTCTATCTTCGCACTGGCGAGGCGGTCGATCCCGATATACTTCATCGTATCGAGTACGGAAACAATCTGAACGGAGTAGAATGGGACATAGTGGAGGGCGTCACAGAGGACCCCGCTTCCAGCGTCGGCGACCACAAATTCGTTATTTTTGACCGCCTGAGCGACTACACCGAGCAGATATTGAATCAGACCTGCCCGCATATCGCAGAAATGAACGACGACATGATGAAATCCATTGAGCGGCGGGTCATAACGGATATTGAGAATATGCGCGAGCGTATCCGTGAAAACGAGGGAAGCCTGACGATAATCACTCTGGAGACCGGTTTCTCCATCGCACCGGAAGACCCCAGAATGAGGGCTCTCCGCAGGATAATCGGAAGCATAAACCAGCGTATCGCGAATTCTTCCGACGAGGTATATTTCTCGGCAAGCGGCATACAGTTCAAAATAAAGTGATAACGGCGAATAATTATATGGAAGGAATAACACCATGACATTTGAAGAATTCATAATGCAGGCGAGGGAAATGAACGCCTCCGATATCCACATGACCGTCGGAGCCCCGACAGTTATCCGTGTAAACGGCGAGCTGTGCAAGTACACCGAGCTTTCTGACCAGGTGGTAAACAAGACCATTCTTTCGATACTTTCCGCTGAGCAGCAGAAAATGCTCGACGAGGGCAAGGACATAGATTTCAGCTTTGAGCTGAAGAACGGCGCGCGTCAGCGCGTCAACGTATTCCGCCAGAGCGGAAAACTCGCCGCCTGCATTCGTCTGCTCAACGCCGAGATACCTACGCTTGAGGAACTGAGAATGCCGCCTGTTCTCCTTGAATTTGCGAAGAAGCGCAGAGGACTCGTGCTGGTAACAGGTCCTACCGGCGCCGGAAAATCCACTACCCTCGCGGCTCTGGTGGAGTACATCAACAAGACCCGCGCCTGCCACATAATCACCATTGAGGATCCTATCGAGTACCGCTACAAGCAGGAAAAGGCGACTATCCATCAGAGAGAGCTTGGCAGAGACGTGCCGTCTTTCCACGAAGCGCTCAGAAGCGCCCTGCGTGAGGACCCGGACGTTATCCTCATCGGCGAGATGAGAGACTATGAGACCATCTCCCTCGCGATGACCGCGGCGGAGACGGGACATCTGGTATTCGGCACGCTGCACACCTCCAGCGCCGCGCAGACCATCGACAGAATCATCGACGCCTGCCCGATACACTCGCAGGATCAGGTGCGCTCACAGCTTGCCAGCATGATCCAGGGGATCATCGCGCAGTCGCTTATCCCGCGCTCCGACGGCAAGGGAAGAGTTGCCGCAGTCGAGGTCATGATAGGCACCGACGCTATACGCAATCTTATCCGCTCCTCAAAGATAAACATGATGGAGACCACCATGGCGGCCGGAAGCCGCGATGGAATGTGTACGCTCAACGACAGCCTCGCAAAGCTTTACAGGGGCAACCAGATATCCTATGAAACAGCCCTTGAATATTCCTCCGACAGAAACGAGATGGAGAAAAAACTGCTGAGCGGCATATAATGTAATTACAAGAGATATATCACGTCCGCAGTGAAACACCTGCGGACGTATTGTGTGAAAGGGGACAATATATGAAATGTATTCCTGTAAAGGAACTTAATTCAAAAGCAGAAAATGTGCATGAGCTTGTGCTTGAAGCCGAAAACCTGTACGCCGACCAGATCTCAGGGGCTGCCCATCGCATTTACAGGGAGCGCCGCGAGAGACCCATAGTGCTGATATCCGGACCGTCAGGCTCAGGAAAAACCACCACTGCCGGGCGTTTACAGAGACTTCTTGAGGACAACGGATGCCGGGCGCATACCATTTCCATGGACAATTATTTCCTCCCGCTGACCGGGGAGGAAATAAAGCTTGCCGAGCAGGGACGATTCGATTTTGAATCCCCGAAACGGCTGGATACCGAGCTTTTCAAGACTCATCTGGAGAAGCTCAGCCGCTGCGAGAAGATAGACGTTCCCGCCTTTGATTTCGCGAAGCAGGACCGCTGCCCCGGAATGCCGCTTTCCTGCAAGCCGGGGGATATCGTCATAATGGAGGGTATCCATGCTCTGAACCCGGAAGTTACCGGGCATTCCGACAGCTACACCAACCGCGTGTACGTTTCCGTAAGAACAAGGCTGGAGCATGACGGAGAGCTCCTGCACCCGTCAAAGATACGCCTTATGCGCAGGCTTATCCGCGATAAGCTGTACCGCGGACGCAGCATCACCGAGACAATGGATTTCTTCCGGTCGGTAGAACGCGGCGAGAATCTGTATATAATGCCGTATAAGCACCGCGCGAGCTTTGATATAGACACATTCATCGAGTATGAGCCGATGGTCTACCGCGATATATTGCTGGCTGACCTCGGAAAAGCAGCTGAGACCTACGAAAACTATGAGCACTACGCGGATATAGAGAAATTCCTGCGGGCGCTGGAGCCGGTTTCAACCGATATCGTCCCGGATAATTCCATTGTCAGGGAGTTCATCGGCTAATTTTAGATGTGACCACAATATAAAGGAGCAGAAGAAATGAACATCAGAGGATTTGAGAAAAGGGATGTTCAGGCAATGGCTGACATCTGGAACGAGGTAGTTGAAGCGGGGCAGGCATTCCCGCAGGAAGAAAGGCTGACGGCAGAGACGGCTGAGAAGTTCTTTTCCGGGCAGAGCTTCACCGCGGCGGCAGAGGAGAACGGCGAGATAGTCGCAATGTATATCCTCCACCCGAATAACGTGGGACGCTGCGGGCATATCTGCAACGCAAGCTACGCTGTTCGCTCCGATATGCGCGGAAAGCACGCCGGTGAGCAGCTTGTCACCCACTGCCTGCACAAGGCAAAGGAGCTTGGATTCCTTGTGCTCCAGTTCAACGCGGTGGTTGCAGACAATGCTCCCGCGCTGGCGCTGTATAAGAAGCTGGGATTCGTTCAGCTCGGCGTTATTCCGGGAGGATTCCACAAGAAGGACGGAAGCTACGCGGACATTATTCCGCACTACTTTGATCTGAGGGAGTTATGATGGTAAGACCGTGGTTTTATGACAAATTCGTATGCACCGCCGACAAGTGCACCGATAACTGCTGTATCGGCTGGGAGATAGACATCGACCCGCCTGCGATGGAGCGTTTCCGGAAAGTCCCCGGAGAATTCGGAGAGCGGCTGCGCGGCGCGATACATGACGGCGGACAGCCGACCTTTGCGCAGAAAGCCGGGGAGCGATGCGCCCTGCTGCGTGATGACGGTCTGTGCGAGCTTATTCTGAACTGCGGCGAGGACAGCCTGTGCGATATATGCGCGCTCCACCCGAGATTTTTCAACGATTTCGGGAATGTCCGCGAAGGAGGTCTGGGACTGTGCTGCGAGGAAGTCTGCCGGCTGATGTTCAGCAGCAGCGAGCCGCTTCGCTTCGTTTGCGACCCGGAGGATACCGCCGCGGAAAGCTCCGATGACGAGGTAACGAAGCTCCTGCGGGCGGCGCGTGAGCGGCTGTATTCCATTCTTCAGGACAGGGAGAAATCTCTTTTCGACAGGCTCTCGCAGTGCGCGGAGTACGGCTGGAAGCTTCAGGAAATGTTCGACGGCGGGGAGCTGTGGCTGCCTGATGTTCCGCAGGAATGGGAAAGCATTTTCTACCCGGACGATATTTCGCGGCTCCTGGACGCGCTCGGGGGAATGGAGAGCATAAACGGCGAGTGGACTGAGCTCATTGAGAGGCTCACAGCGCGGCAGGAGGAGCTTCTGGACGCGCTGCCGGAATTTCTCGCGGTGACAGAGCCGTGGCGGTACGAGCACATCGCGGTGTACACGCTTTTCCGGCAGCTCACGGACAGTATTAGCGACGGCGCGGTGTACGCAAGGGTAATGCTGGCGTGCTGCTCCGCAGTGACGGTCATGCTGATGGACTGCATGAAGTGGCTCGACAGTGGGAAGCTCACGGAATGGGACTGTATTCTCGATTTGAAGCTGTACTCAAAGCAGGTGGAGTACTCCCAGGAAAACATCGACGCATTTGTTGAGGAATATTTCTGAGGCGAATATAAGCGGCAAAGACGGAGGGGCAACTGATGAAATTCAGGGTGTTTAAAAAACGGCTGTTTGCAGCAATAATTGATTATATCATCATATTTGCAATAGCATATACTGTCTGTGCATTGGTCATGACAGGAGTTTTTAAAGATACATTCGATCAGCAGGCTGCTCCGTTTATGGTGCTTATTTTATTGCTGAATCCATTATCGCAGATACCAAGGGTATTTTCTGCCCCTCAGGATACGCTGACAATCATGGGATATGTGCTTATCGCGGTAATTTTTATCGTTGAAGTATTGTATTACTCACTGTCTGAGCTGCTTCCGGCAAAAAGGACACCCGGCTATAAGATTTCGGGGATACGGCTGCTTTATGATTCGGAAAAATCAATGCCAATGCGTATCATCGGGAGAAATATACTGAAGGTACTGTCGCGGTATTTATTCTGTATTCCGTTTGTGATTTCCGTATTTGACCCAAACGGCGACGCAATATATGATATGGCTTCAAAAATCCATATAGGAATAGACAATATGGGTCATGATCAAGGCGGCACCATATAATACCAGAAGCCCCCGGAGGATTTCGGGGGCTTCTGGTATTGGAGGAGTTTATTTATCATGAAATTGTTTGAGGATAATTATGTTGATTTCTTTCTGTGATTACATTCTACCACGGCGGGACAAAAAAATCAAGATATATGACAACATTGTAACCATATTTCGGGAAACTGTCATTTTTCAGTAACCATTCCGTTATTATTGTAACCGTTTTGTAACCATTTGTAATTTGCCTGTAATCACGGGTGAAATAAAGGTGAAATTTTTTAAAAAAGACTGTTCAAAGCCCGTAAAATGTGATATACTAATGTAGTATATAAAATGCAGTATTATGCACAGGAGAGAATAAAAATGATATATCTGGACAGCGCCGCCACGACAAAGCCCTGCCGTGAGGCCGCGGACGCTATTATGAATACAATGCGGGACAGCTTCGGAAATGCAAGCTCGCTGCATAAAATGGGAATAATCTCGGAAAAGATAATAACCGGCGCGAAAAGAACGCTTCTGTCAAAGCTGGGGGAGGGCGACATCATCTTCACCTCAGGCGCGACCGAGAGCAGCAACACCGCCATAATGGGCGCTGCGGAAATCTACCGCCGCACCGGAAACAGGATAGTCACCACGGCTATAGAGCACCCCTCCGTTGCGAATGTCATGAATAAGCTGGAGGAGCGCGGCTTCGGGGTAGTCCGCCTCGCCCCGAAGGATCACCCGGATTTCGAGCAGGCCCTCGCGGACGCCGTGGACGAGCATACGCTTCTCCTGAGCTGTATGGCGGTCAATAACGAGACCGGATTCATTGTAGACGTGAAGCGGCTCTACAAGCTGGTGAAGAAGAAAAATCCCAAGACCATCGTACATATCGACGCTGTTCAGGGATTCCTGAAAGTCCCGCTGGACGGCGACCTTATCAGCATTTCCGGGCATAAAATTCATTCCTCCAAGGGAATCGGCGCGCTGTTTATCCGCAAGGGGATACGCATTTCCCCGCTGCTTCTGGGCGGCGGTCAGCAGAAAAATCTGCGCAGCGGCACCGAGCCGGTGGAGCTCATCGCCGGACTGGACGCGGCTGTAAAGGCGTACCACGGCGCTGCGGAGCGCTTCGGCGGGCTGAAAGCAAGGCTCCTCGCCGGGCTTTCGGAGCTTTCCGGCATAACCGTGAACTCCGGGGACAACTGCGTTCCGAATATCGTGAATTTCAGCGTTGAGGGCGTTCGCTCGGAGATAATGCTGCATTCCCTCGAGGAACGCGAGATCTACGTTTCCAGCGGCTCCGCCTGCTCCAGGGGAAAGACCAGCGGAGTGCTGGCGGCTTTCGGGATCCCGGATAAGCTCGCGGACAGCGCGATACGCGTAAGTATGTGCGCGGAAACAACGGAAGAAGAAATAGACGCGCTGCTTGACGGCATAAAGGCCGGGATAGAGCGTTTCAGAAGATAAAAGAGGAATAGAACGGATGAAAGAGATAATACTTGTAAAATACGGAGAGATAGCCCTCAAGGGACTGAACAAGTCCACCTTTGAGGATATGCTCCAGAAGAACATAAAGCGCCGCCTGAAGTGCTTCGGAAATTTCGGATTTTTCCGCAGGCAGTCCACCATCTACATTACTCCGCCGGAGGACGCAGACCTTGACGCGGTCATCGGCAGCCTGAAGAAGATTTTCGGTATCAGCGCGATACAGCGCTGCGCGGTATTCCCGAAGGACTTTTCCGTTATAGCGGAGCACGCCGGCGAGTACCTGCGCGAAGCCCTTGAGGGCGCAAAGACCTTCAAGGTGGAGTCCAAGCGCAGCGACAAGGCATTCCCGATGAAAACCCCGGAGATACAGCAGGAGCTCGGAGCGGTGATTCTTGAAGCGTTCCCGCATATCGGCGTGGACGTACACAACCCGGAGGTAACGGTCCGGCTTGAGATCCGCGACAACGGAGCTTACCTCAGCGCGCTCAGGATACCCGGTGCCGGCGGTATGCCGGTGGGCAGCTCCGGGAAGAGCCTGCTCATGCTTTCCGGCGGGATCGACAGTCCGGTTGCCGGCTACATGATGGCGAAGCGCGGACTCATCGTGGACTGCATACACTATGTCAGCCCGCCCTACACCTCCGAGCGTGCCCGCATGAAGGTGGAGGCGCTCTGCGAGAAGCTGACCGACTGGTGCGGCAACATCGTGTTTTACTGCGTTCCTTTCACTGAGCTTCAGGAGGCGCTCCGCGACAACTGTCCCGAGGAGTATTTCACGGTGCTCATGCGCCGCCTGATGGTAAAGATAGCGAACCGCATATGCGCCGCCAACGATTACGGAGCGATAATCACCGGCGAAAGCGTCGCCCAGGTCGCAAGCCAGACGCTCCCGGCCATATTCTGCACGAATGCCGCCGCTGAATACCCGGTATTCCGTCCGGTCATCGGCATGGACAAGCGCGAGATAGTCGATATCGCGCGCCAGATAGACACGTTTGATATTTCCACCCTGCCCTATGAGGACTGCTGCACGGTGTTCTCGCCGAAGCATCCGCGCACTCACCCGGAGCTTTCCGAGATACTAAAGGCAGAGGCAAGCTTTGATTTTGAAACGCTTATCGAAAAGGCAGTAAGGGAAACAGAGGTGAAGAAGTTCAGATACGGCAGAAGAACCGTAGAGCTGGACGTCTGATATGACCATAGAAGCAGAAATCACAGCGCTTGCAGGGGAGCTTGTAAAGGAGTGCGCCGCGCACGGGCTGAAGGTATCCACGGCTGAAAGCTGTACGGGAGGTCTGATTTCCGGGGCGGTGACGGCTGTTTCCGGAAGCTCCGCGGTGATAGAGCTGGGAGTGTGCTCATATTCCAACCGCATAAAGCACGGGGTGCTCGGCGTAAGCCCTGACATTCTGGAGAAATACACGGAATACAGCGTTCAGTGCGCCGAAGCAATGGCGGACGGCGTGCGCAGGCTCTCAGGAGCAGATTTAGCCATTTCCGCCACTGGAGTCGCGGGACCCACCGGCGGCACGCCGGACCACCCGGTCGGGGAGGTCTGCATGGCTGTCAGCACGGCGCGCGGCTGCCGCGGAACGCGGTTCCTTTTCGGTCAGCACGACCGGCAGACGATACGCATGATGGCGGTGAAAAAGGCGCTGGAGCTGCTGCTTGAAGAGATAAAGAAAAGTTCATTGGGGTGAATACAGTTCATGGCAAATTACTCAGAGAAGCCAAAGAAGAAAAAGACGACAGCCTCCAGGGATATTGCGGTCGATAAGCTTGATTTCTACACCGAGCCGCACCACTCCCGCAAAAAGGAGGATAAGATAAAGGGCAGGCCGAAATCCGGCTGGGCGAGGTTCTGCGCTTCCGTTTTTCCGCAGAAGGAGGACGCCACCGGCGAAAAGCTCCGTAAGATAGTGCTTATCGCGGCGGTTATCGTTTTCGTTGCCACCATCGGAGTGCTGATATACCAGCTCACCGGAATGGGCGCGGATAAGGACACGAACTCCAAGATAGCGGACATCGCGGGCGTTCCGGAGGACAGCCTCGTAAACGTAAACCCGGATTACGACCCGTTCAACACAAGCGCCGGGCAGGAGACCGCCGGCACGGAGGAAATAGACGTTACTCCGCTGAAAAACACGCCGATAAGCCCGAACTGGACGGAGCTGAAAGCCACCAATCCGGACGTAAGGGCGTGGATAAAGATAACCGGAACCAGCGTAAACAACGTTGTCGTGCAGTCCTATGACAACGAGTACTACCTGAAGCGCAACCTCTACAAGGAGTACAGCGTTTCCGGCACTGTGTTCTCCTCCTACAAGAACAGGTGGGACGGCACCGATGAGAACATCATCCTCTACGGTCACAACATGATAAGCGGCGAGTTCTTCGCGCATATCACGCACTATGTTCCGAACGACGCAAGCAAGGAGCCGCTGGCATTCTACAAGGTGCACCCGACCGTAATGCTTGCCACACCGGACGGCGGCTGCCAGACCTACAAGATATTCGCGGGACTTCTGGCTAATACCCAGTCCCAGTATGGCGATGTGTTCGATTATGTTCACAAGACGTCGTTTTACAGCAAGGACGACTTCAACAGCTTCATCATCGACATTATGGACAGAAGCTGGTTCTTCACGGACGTTGACATCACCTACGGCGACCAGATACTCACGATGTCCACCTGCTGCTGGCCTCTCGGCAAGAGCGTGGATACACGCTGGGTGCTTTTCGCAAGAAAGGTTCGCCCCGGCGAGAGCGAAAATGTTGATGTCACCGTTGCAGAGCGAAACTTAAATCCGAGACTGTTCGACTACTATTACAGCAGGATAGGCGGCTCATGGACGGGCACCAGCACATGGGACAGATCTAAGCTGCTCAGCTACTGAGGCTCTTCCGCAGGAGGTTCGATATGGCAAATTTTGTTGAGAAGGAAAACATTTTCCGGAGGATAGCAAAATATCTTATCCCATGGAAAGGCGACAAGCCCGCTGAGATCATACGCAAGTGCGTATTCCTCAGCGCGGCGGTGGTGCTGATAGTTTCGCTGGTCACGATAATCTCATTCTATGGAAGCACGGCGCAGGACAACAAGCTCAACGAGCAGATAAGCGAGATGTACCATGGCTCCGCGAACGTCACCATTGATCAGGTGAAGAAGGAAGAGCTTGTAAAGGAATATCCAAAGGTAGACGAGGATTTTCTGCCTCTGCTTGAGCAGAACAAGGACGTTATCGGCTGGATAACAATGGGCGACCCTGATGATCCGTTCGTGGATAACGTAGTTGTGCAGGGCGACGACAACTCATATTATCTCGACCACAACCTTAACGGTGAATACAGCAAGACCGGAACGGTATTTGCAGACTACCGCGAAAAGATAACCGCAGAGAATACTCCCGCGAACATTATCCTTTACGGACACAATGTAAATACCGGCGAGTATTTCGCGAAGCTCACGCGTTACTTCAATTACCGCACGCAGCTCAATTACGGGCTGGACTGGTACAAGAAGTATCCGACGATAACCTTTAACTCGCTTTACCGCAAGTCCACCTACAAGATATTTGCCGGAATGCTGGTGAATACTGATGAAAAGGACGGCGAAGTGTTCTACTATCTCCAGGGCAGGAAATTCAAGAACAAGGCGGCGTTCGATGATTATGTCGCGCAGATACTCGACAGGACAACATTCTACACTGATGTTGACCTTAAGTACGGCGACAACCTGATAACGCTCTCGACCTGCATACTCGACTACGGCATTGACACGCGCTGGGTAATTTTCGGCAGGGAGGTCCGCGAGGGCGAGGATCCGACGGTTGACGTCAGCAAGGTGTACGAGAATCCCGACCCGCTGTACTTCGACTACTATTACAGGGTTTTCGGCGGCTCGTGGGGCGGAAGAAAATGGGATCCGGCAATGATCTGTGATTACAGCTATACCATCGAAGCTGATAATAAGGCTGAGGATTAAGGCATATACTCTGAAAGGACGTTTTTTCAATGGCAGAAATGGACATGGGGCTTACCCCGAACAACAATAAGAAGAAGCGCAAAAAGAAAAAGCAGAGCTTCGGAAAAAGCCTTGTTACAGGGCTTTTTCCCTGCAAGGGCGACAGCGGCGCCGAGATAGCCCGCAAGCTCATTTTCCTTGGCTCGCTGATACTGATGATAGTGGCGCTGGTTATAATAGCGGTACATTTTATCACCCTGCTGAAGCCGGAGGCGCCTATCGGCACTACCGTGGTAGACAGCAATGGCGGCCAGGTGATACAGGACGACCAGCAGGTGGTTGTTAATCTCCAGGCACCCACCAAGGAACAGATAGAAAACCTGCCGGAGGGTTCCATAAACGAGGAATACGCGGCTTACTACGACGCTAATCCGGATTTCGTGGGCTGGGTGACAATAAACGGCACGAATGTTGACTATCCGGTCGTTCAGGGCGATGATAACGAATTCTACCTGCACCACAATTTTGACGGCGAGGACGAATTTGCCGGCACTATCTTCACGGATTACGAGGGCAGGTTCGGACCGGGTCAGATGCCGAACAACACGATACTTTACGGTCATAATATGCTGTACAGGTATAAGTTCGCGGCGCTGAACAACTACAACAATAATATTGAGTTCCTGAAGGAAACTCCGGTCATTGACTTCAATACGCTCTATCAGAACAATAAGTACAAGATATTCTCCGTATTCATTGTAAATACCGACGAGGAGCACGGCGACGTGTTCGACTACACCAAGTATGTCTACTTCAAGAACAGCGACGAGTTCTACGAGTACATAATGGAGGTAATGGACAGGAGCAAGTACAACACGGGTGTTGACGTTGAGTACGGAGATGAGCTCCTGACGCTGTCCACCTGCGACGGTTCCACCGGATTCGAGAATATGCGTCTTGTCATCGTGGCGAGAAAGGTCCGTGAGAACGAGAGCCCGGACGTTGACACCTCCAGGATAACGCGCAAGGACAGCATAAAGTACTTCGAGGCTTATACCGATGTATTCGGCAGCAAGTGGAAGGGCAGAACATGGGATATCTCCCTTGTCAAGGGAATGAAGGAGTACCTTGAGGAGAACGGACTCATGGACGACCCGGAGAACTACTGATACCGGAGGACAGAATGAAGAAGCTATCTCTAGCAAGGATAATAGCCGCGCTGCTCATTGTGAACTGCTACCTGTTCACCTGCGGCGTAATGGGAACTGTCGGCGGCGCCGCCATGGTGAAGCCGACGGAATCCTCCGGTACTGCGGAAGCTGACGGCGCTCAGGATATCGGAGAAGCGGACGGCCAGGGAACAATGGACTTTCTGGTTCCGGACGAAACTTCCACCGGGTTCGTGCATCTGAACCTGCTGAACATGGCTCCGACATCGCTTTCCGGAAAGATGGTGCAGAGCACTTACAGCATTCAGGGCGAAGCCGGGCCGACCCCGGAGGAGCTTCCGGTGGATACCGAGGAGATACTCGGCAGCACCGCCGAGGAGGACGCGACATACGAGCCCTCCAGTGATGAGATATACATAACTCTCCCGCCGGAGACCGAGCCGCCGGTGCAGACCACCGTTCCCAGAACCACGGCGGCTACCACGCAGGCAACGACCCAGACCACTACGACAGCCCCTGCCACAGAGCCTCCTGCGGAGACCTCGACCACTCCGACGGAGATAGGCGGTATCCCGGTGGACGCTGACAATGACGCACAGGCTCCCGCAGGCGACGACCAGCCCGACGAGCTGGCTCCCACTGATGAGGCGGGGAATTCCGGCGTCAGCGGCGAGATACTCTATGTTACAAGCAACGGCGGCACTGTTTCAGGCACGGCGCTGGATATAATCGGCAGGGTGACGCAGAACGAGGTAGGCCACACGTTTGCGCCGGAGGCGATAAAGGCGCAGGCTGTCGCGGCTTATACCTACATAAAGTTCTGCAATGAATACGGAACATACCCCAGCGTAGGGCTTGCGGGCACGGTATCGGATTCGGTGGAGGTTCTGGTGAATTCCGTTATCGGAAAGGCGGTATATTACAACGACTCGCTGATACAGGCGGTGTATTCCGCTTCAAGCGCGGGATATACAGCTTCCAGCAAGAGCGTCTGGGGGACTGAATATCCGTACCTGGAGAGCCGCTTCTGCGACCTTGACAAGCAGTACGACCCGAATTACGGCAGAAAGGTGAAGTATACCTCTGACGAGATAAAGAGCAAGGTGTTCGAAAAGACCGGAATCGAGCTCACCGGCGACCCGTCCGGCTGGCTTGC
Organism: uncultured Oscillospiraceae bacterium; assembly: GCA_934481355.1. GTDB lineage: Bacteria > Bacillota > Clostridia > Oscillospirales > Ruminococcaceae > CAG-115. The sequence continues at coordinate 102,522 of CAKSPH010000003.1, forward strand.
GATAGAGGACAGGGTAGACGGAAACTACGTCGGTCAGATGAGCGTCGGCGGTTACCACAGCTACACGAACTCCAGCGGGGATTCTGTGAAGATAACCGGGCGTGTGTTCCGGGAGAAGATAATGAGCTTCGACCTGCGTTCAAGCGCGTTTGACGTTGATTACGACGCGGGCGCGGATGAATTCACGTTCACCACTTATGGCTACGGTCACGGCGTGGGCATGAGCCAGAACGGCGCAAACGCCCTTGCCACCTACCTCGGCTATGATTACAAGCAGATACTTACATATTACTATCAGGGAACTGAGGTAAAGTAAATGGTATAATACCGGTCAGTTCTGCCGTGCAATAAGGGCATGGCATGGACGCCACGCAATAAAAAAGCGGGAGGGGCAAGCCCCTCCCCTACATAAATTATGGGCTGTGAAAATCACAGCCCATAATTTTATACTCCTGTCCACATCATAACAAGCTCAGCTATGAGCACTCCCGCGCAGGCGGAAATCGCAACTGTGAGGAGCCCGCGGTTGAAGAACGCCGCGGCCAGAGCCGCCGCAAGTCCCACACAGGCGGTGATGACTGAGCCCGTGCTGAAGAATATCCCGGGGATAGTCATAGCGGTAAGCACCGCATACGGAACGTAGTACAGGAAGCTCAGCACAAAGGGCGAGCGTATTTTCTTGCGGATAGCCGCCAGCGGGAGCATTCTGATGAGGTATGTAACGACTGCCATTATCGCAATGGACAGGCACAGATAAAGCGTATCAGTCATCTGCTTCACCGTCCTCTACTGGTCTCGGGAACAGCAGCGCACCGATCACCGCCGCGATTATCGTGCATATTATCACGGAGAATCCGGAGGTAATGAAGCTGAACACCGGCACGAATTTTATCACGCAGGAGACCGCCGCCGCAATAAGCGCCACAACGAGAACTCCCCTGAATCTGCGCGCAGGGGGAATAACTATCGCGATGAACATTCCGTATATAGCGATACCGAGGGCAGCCGTAACTATTTCCGGCAGTACGTTTCCGAGGAGCGCGCCGGCAGCCGTGCCGGCAGTCCACATTATGGCGGGAAGCGTGATCAGCCCGTACATATACGCGGGAGTTACCTCTCCGTCACGCGCGCTTGCCACTGCGAAAACTTCGTCAGTGACGCCGAATGACGTTGTAAGCCTGTGGAACATACTGTAATTGCTGCACAGCTTCTGGCTGAGGGAAAGGCTCATCAGCGAGTATCTCAGGTTGATTATGAGCTGGGCAACCGCTATTTCCGTGAAGCCGCCCATTGCCGCGATGGTCTCAACGCCAGCCACCTGCCCGGCAGACGTAAGGCAGGTCAACGAAATAAGTATAGCCGCGAGCGGCGGGATACCTTTCTGTATCGCCATGATACCAAAGGCAAAGGAAACGGACAGATATCCGAGCCCTATCGGAAGTCCGCCCTTGAAGCCCTCCATATATTCAGAACGATCCGTTCTGACTTTTTTCTCTTTTTCTGGCATAATGCTCCCTTTTCTCTTATAGTTCACATACAACTTTATTATTGTAGCACAAATGCAGGCATAATTCAATAGCCATTTTGCATAAGAAATCAGGGTATATTGACAAGAAAACGCGCAGGTTTTATTCAGCCTGCGCATTTTTTTACTTTTTAACTCTCTCGTAGCGGAAGAATCTGATATTGCGGCACTCGGAAGCGATGACCGGGGACGCTTCCCTGAGCTCCCAGTTTCTGTCGTGCTCGATGTCCTCAAAGAACACGTCGCCGTGGAAGCACTCGTATATCCTTGTGATAAGAGCCTCGTCGCAGTACGGCAGGAGCTGCTTGTATATCTCAGCGCCGCCGATAACGTATATCTTTTCCTCCGCCTTTTCCGCATACTTCAGGAAATCTTCGACCGAGCCGAAAACCTCCGCGCCGTCAAGCTGCTTCACCGTGCGGGAGATAACGCAGTTTTTCCTGTCCGGGAGCGGCTTCTTCGGGAGGCTGTCCCAAGTCTTTCTGCCCATAACTACCGTGGAGCCGGTGGTGGTCTCCCTGAAGAATTTCATGTCCTCCGGGATATGCGCCAGAAGATTTCCGTCCTTACCGATAGCCCAGTCGCAGTCTGCTGCAAGTATTAAAGTCATATCATGTCCTCCTTGAATTTATTCGCTGATTATATAATACTATTTTTCAGCTGGATTGTCAAGAGTTTGTCAAAGATCAGAGGCTTTGTTCATTGTATTCATAATAATGAACAAAGCCTGATGTATGATTTCGGACAGAATTACCAGTGACAAAACCACTTTTGTGGTGTATAATATATCTGTGATGTTCACTCATGGCAAATCTATGAACGGGAGGCTGTTATGGACGGAAAAATATATATGTGCATAGACCTGAAGAGCTTCTTTGCCTCGGTGGAGTGCGCGGATATGGGGCTGGACCCGTTTAAGGAAAATCTGGTGGTGGCTGACCCCTCCCGGGGAAACGGCGCGATATGCCTTGCGATAACTCCGGCGATGAAAGCGCTGGGAATACGCAACCGCTGCCGGATATTCGAGATACCGCCGGGCGTGAAATATATCACCGCCATGCCGCGAATGAAGCGCTACATGGAGGTATCGGCGGAGATATACGGCATATATCTGCGCTACATCAGCCCGGAAGATATCCATGTGTACTCAATAGACGAGTGCTTCATAGACGCGACGCCTTACCTGGATATGTACTCCATGACTCCGAAGCAGCTTGCGCAGGAGCTGATGGATGCAGTCGCGGAGCAGACCCACATCTGCGCCACCGCGGGGATAGGCACGAATATGTTCCTGGCGAAGATAGCGCTGGATATCACGGCGAAGCATACTCCCGACCACATCGGCTGGCTGGACGAAAGGGAATTTCATGAAAAACTGTGGCGTCACCGTCCGCTCACGGATTTCTGGAGTATAGGCGCGGGCACGGCGCGGCGGCTGGCAAAGTACGGAGTTTACGATATGTGCGGGATAGCGCACATGAATGAAGATGTTCTGTATAAGGAATTCGGTATAAATGCGGAGTTCCTGATAGACCACTCCCACGGGCGGGAGCCATGCACCATTGCTGAGATACAGTCGTACAGCTCCAAGAGCCATTCTGTCTCAAACGGGCAGATACTCTTTGAGGATTACAGCTACGACAACGCGCTGATAGTGCTGAAAGAGATGGCGGACACCCTTGTGCTGGAGCTGGTGGAGAAGGGACTTGCGGCGGAATCCGTGGCGCTGACGGTGGGGTATTCCAAGGACGTAATGCCGCCCACCGGCGGAACCCGCAGGCTCAGCGTTATAACCGCCTCCAGGCGGAAGCTGACGGAGCAGCTTGTACAGCTCTACGAGGAGACCACCCGCCGCAAGTATCCGATAAGGAGCATAAATATCGGCTTCGGGGGACTGACGGACGAGATGTACACCGGAATGGACCTTTTCATGGACCCTGCCGAGGAGGAAAAGGAGAAGAAAATGCAGCACGCGATAATAGATATCAAGCGGCGCTTCGGGAAAAATTCTCTTATAATGGGCATGAGCCTTCAGGAGAAAGCCACCGGGATACGCCGCAACAACATGGTAGGAGGTCACAATGGGGGCTGAGAAAATACGCAGGCACGCCGACCGCGCGAAGCAGTTCATGCCGTTTGCTTCGCTGCGCGGTTATTACGACAAGATACGCGAGCAGGAGCGCATAACGGAGCCGCGCCGCGAACTTTCCGAGGACGACGCGGCGGAGCTTTCCGACCTGCTGAACCGCGTGGAGCGCGGCGTTATGCTGCGGGTGGTGTATTACAGCGCCGACCACTACGAAACACTGGAGGGCATGGTGTCCGAGTTCGATCCGGTGTTCCGCAGGCTTTCCATCGTGAGGACGCGGATATGCTTTGACGACCTTTACAGCGCCGAGATACTGGACAAATCCGCCGGATAGTGGTATAATATCCATATCACATGACGGAGGAAATCAATGAAACTTGTAATACAGCGCTGCGAAAGCGCGGACGTAAAGGTAGACGGAAAGACAATAGGCGAGATAGGAAAGGGCTTCCTGGTGCTTCTCGGGGTAGGGCAGGAGGATACCGAAGCCGACTGCGACAGGCTGGCGGCTAAGATGATAGGGCTGCGTATATTCTCGGACGAGAACGACAGGATAAACCTTTCGCTTAAGGACGTGGGCGGCTCGCTGCTTATAATCTCGCAGTTCACGCTGTACGCGGACACCCGAAAGGGGCATCGTCCGAATTTCCTTATGGCAAAGGAGCCGGGGGAAGCCAAGCGGCTGTACGAGTACTTTACCGAGGTATGCCGCCGGGAGATACCGAACGTACAGACCGGGGAATTCGGCGCGGATATGAAGGTCAGCCTTGTAAACGACGGGCCGTTCACGATAATTCTTGAATGAACCGGAGGAAAAATCCATGAACATGACGTGGAATGCATACAAATACACTACGGATATAAATACGGCGAGGGAGTAATGGAGCTTCTGCCGCTGAGCCGCAGGAAATAGAGCGTCCACATTGCGCTGTATATCTCGTCCTGCTCTTTACAGAGCACGTTGAATTGTTCCATGATTATTTCCGGCATGATCTCTCTCCGTTGTCTGAAAGCGGACTTTTTCTGTTATAGTCCGACTTAGGATATTTGGCAATGGGTTTCATGAAAAATATGTTGACGCTGTATTTTGTGCCCGACTTGACTTAATCCAAATTATGTGTTACAATATTATACGGTGAAATTATCAATAAAAATAAATCCTATGGTTTGGGAGGGAGAAAATGCTTTCAATCATTATCAAGCTTATAATTTCAATCGGACTGCCGTCTATCATGGTGGCATCACTGAGCAGAACAGACCCGAAGTACGATATTATCAATAATCCATCACGCGAGCTGATATTATTGTTCATACTGTTTGTGCTGGCTATCTATTTGGCTTGCTTTATGATACAGCTTTTTGTGCGGCTTACGAACAGCGTTATCGTTGGATTCTTTACCGGAGGGTTTGTCGGAACATTTATCTGGTGCGGCGGCTGCATAGTCATAATGTTGATATTCTGGCTGTTTGGAGTGAGTCCCGATATGTTCACTGACGATTATCCGGACAACCAGTGCCTTGCGGTTACGATCATGGACGCACTGCTGCTGATTCCTCTGGGAATAGACATCGGACGGGTGATAAAGTACAGATAAAAACGAGGGGTTCTGTAAACGCTTGCAGAGCCCCTTTTGGTTTGTCAAAGATTTTAAACACGATAATTAGAAAGAAATTCAACAGGAGATATCCACCCCGGAGGACGCATTGGACGATTATCAGAGCGAGATGGTCTATTAACAGTTTCTTTCATTTGAATACTGTGTGGTAACTTTTATTTTATGGAACCGCTGATTAGTCGGTATGCGCCCCGAAAGTAATCTTTTCTGCTAATTTTCACAGAAAGGTACTGGAAAAAAAGCGCGATATGTGCTATACTATATCAGTATAGATTTATAGCAGATTATAAAGGAGATGTTTGAAATACTGGACAGAAAACAGCTTTCCGACGGGATATTCTTTTCGCGGATAACCGACGGGCGCTTCAAAACCAACCGTATATCTATAACCTTTTACACAGATTTCATCAGCGGCACCCGGTCTGACTACGCGATAATCCCGTATATCCTGACCGACAGCTGCCGTAAATATCCGAACCTCACAAGGCTCACCGAGAAATACTCCGACCTGTACGGCGCTTCGCTTTCGGACAACCTCGGCTGCGAGTTTGATTCCCGGAGCATGACTTTCAGCATAAGCTTCATTGACGACCGCTACACGCTGTACGGCGAAAAGCTGGAGCAGGAGTGCTGCGGCCTGCTGCTCGACTGTATCCTCGACCCGAAGCTTGAAAACGGCGCGTTTGAGTCCGCACAGGTGGATATTATGCGGCAGGAGCTTATTGACGCTATTATGAGTGTAAAGGGCGACAAGCGGCTGTTTGCGGCGCAGCAGGGCGGAAAGGCGGCATACAGGGGCGAACCCTGCGGGCTCCCGGTAAACGGCACCGTTGAGGAGGCAAAGGCGGTGACCGCTCAGTCCGCGTATGCGGCTTACCTTAATATGCTGGAGCACGCGCACATCGAGGTTTTCGCGGCGGGATGCAGCGATTTCACCCAGAGCGAAGCGCTCATGGCTGAGCGGCTCGGGGGTCTGAAGCGCGGGAATATAGTAGCTCCGGCGGCGAAGCCAAGCCCGCTCAAGGAGGACGTTTTCCGCACCGGAGATAAGATAAGGATGCAGCAGGCTATCCTGCGTATGTACTTCAAGGCTCCGCAGATAAACGACCGCTTTGCGAGCGTGCTGCTGACCCAGATACTCGGCGGAATGACAACCTCCCGCTTCTTCACCAACATTCGCGAGAAGCAGTCGCTGTGCTATTACTGCGCCAGCGCTTCCAGCAGGTTCAAGAAAACGCTCACCGTATATGCCGGCGTTGACCCGGCGAATATCGCCAGGACAGAGCGCGCGGTAATGTCCGAATTCATGAACATCAGCATGATGGGAGTCACCAGGGAGGAGCTGGAGCACGCCAGGCTTGACGCCATCGAGAGCGTGCGCGGGGTGTACGATTCTGCGGCGGCGATATCCGCATGGTATTCCACGCAGATAACCGACCCGGAGTTCATTACGCCGGAGCAGTTCATCGAAAACATACAGCAGGTGACAGCGGACCGTGTGATGAAGGTCTGCCGTATGTACTGTCTAGATACAGTCTACACCCTGACCCCCGAGGAGGCGAAGTAATGCTGGAGGAGATAACGAGCGCAGGGCTCGGCGAGAAATACTACAAATATACCCACAGCAGCGGAGTTACCGTGCTGCTGTACCCGATGAAGGGATATTCCACGGTGACCGCGCAGTTTTCCGTGAAATTCGGCTCGATAGACAACTGTTACAGCATTGATGGCGGAGCCCCGGTGCATATCCCGGACGGCACCGCGCACTACCTTGAGCACAAGCTGTTCGAGGCTCCCGAAAAGGAGGCTTTCGCGAGATTCGCGGAGACCGGCGCCTCCTGCAACGCGGGTACATCCTACGACAGCACGAGGTATTATTTCAGCTGCTCTGAGAATTTCGAGAAGAATCTGGAGATACTGCTGGATTTCGTACAGCACCCCTATTTCACGCCTGAGAACGTCGAGAAGGAGCGCGGGATAATCACGCAGGAGATAACCATGTATCTCGACAATCCCGGCTGGCGCGTCTGCATGGAGCTGTACAAGGGTATGTTCAGCAGGAACCCCGTGCAGAAGGACATCGCGGGCAGTCCGGAGAGCATCGCGCTCATCACGGACAAGCTGCTGTACGACGTATACACCGCATTCTACGACCCGTCCAATATGTACCTGTGCATAGCGGGAGGATTCGACCTTGAAAGCGCCGTGGAGGTCTGCGAGCGCTGCCTGCTTCCCAGAAGCGCGCAGAACGTGGTCTCCATCATGGAGCAGGAGCCGCCGGAGGTGGTTTCCCGCCGCGTACAGACCGCAATGCCGCTTGGCAAGACGAATTTCGCGCTGGGCTTCAAAATGCCCGCGTATTCCGGCAGGGATATGACCGAGGAATACATCTACCACACGCTGATGAACGACACCTCTGTCGGCGCAAGTACGGAGTTTTACCGGGCAATGCGCGACAAGGGACTGATAAACGAGACGTTTGAAAGCAGCATTATGATGGGCAGGGGCTTCTTCATTCCCGGAATATACGGCGAATCTGACGAGCCTGACCGCGTTGCCGGGGCAGTCTGCGCGGAGTACCGCCGCCTGAAGGGCTGCCCGCCGTCCGAGGAGGCGTTCCTGCGGGCGAAGAAGTATCTTTACGGCGACAGCGTGCGCTCCTACAACAACGTGGAGAGCGTGGCGCAGAACCTGTCAGACGCGGCGCTCACGGGCACTTCTGCATTCGATTACGCGGAGCTTGCGGCTGCGGCTGATTACGAGGGAATGCTGAAACGGCTCAGCGGCTTTGACGAGAACAGCTGCTGCCTGTCCGTTATAGTTCCAACGGAGGATTGATATGTTGACATCACTTATTACTGCTGCCTCCGCCTTTCCGGAGGTGGAGCTGACTTTCCCGAACCTGTTCGGCGGTTTCACGATAAGCTACCGTCAGGGCTTTGAGCTTTTCGGGATAAAGATATACTGGTACGGCGTGCTGATAACGATAGGCGTTATCCTCGCGTACCTCTACGCGAACAAGCGCGCCGGGAGCTTCGGAATAAACAAGGACAGAATGTTCGATGTGGTTTTCGCGGCGCTTATCGGCGGATTTCTCGGCGCGAGAATTTATTACTGCGTATTCCAGACGCTTGACCCGAACGGCATAAACTACGATTTTGTCACGACCTTCACGACCATACGCGACGGCGGTCTTGCGATATACGGCGGCGTTATCGGCGGATTCCTGTGCGGGTTCATCGCCTGCAGGATACGCAGGGTGAATTTCCGGGCGATGGCTGACCTTGCGTCCCTCGGATTCCTGATAGGCCAGACGATAGGCAGATGGGGCAACTTCATCAATCAGGAGGCCTTCGGCGCGCAGTGCGCGGACGACTGGCTCTTCGGCATGACCAGCGTGGACATAATCGCGAGGGATCATCTCGAAGCGGGCGCGCTGGTTCATCCGTGCTTCCTGTATGAGAGCGTGTGGTGCCTTGTGGGATTCATTGCGCTGCATTTCTACTCGAAGAAGCTCCGCACCTTTGACGGCGAGATAATGCTGATGTACCTTGCGTGGTACGGCCTTGGCAGGGCATGGATAGAGGGGCTCCGTACCGACAGCCTTATGGCTGGCGAGCTGAGGATCTCTCAGGTGGTCGCGGCGGTATGCTTCGTTGCCTGCACCGTTATGGTCATCGTGTTCAAGATACTTACCGAGAAGAAGCACATTCCGCTTTACGTCAACACAGACGCCTGCCGCGAGCTTGCAGAGGCGGACGCAGCGGCAGAGGCTGAGCGGCTCCGCAAAAAGAAAGAGAAGAAGTCCGGGCAGTCGGCTCCCAGCATTCTTGCGGAGGGTGCAGAGAACATAACCCTTGACGAAGAGTCCGCAGCGGAGGACGGCGCCGCAGGGCAGAAGGAAGCTCCCGCGGAAGAAAGCGCCGGGACTATCGCGGAGGAAACAGAAGATACACACAACGAGGAAAGCGAGGAAAATTCTGATGGCAGCACAGATAATTGACGGAAAGGCAGTATCCGCAAAGGTAAAGGAAGAGGTACGCCGGGAGATAGAGCGCGAGGGTCTGGACGTAGGACTTGCGGTAGTTATCGTAGGCGACGATCCCGCCAGCCGCGTATATGTCAACAACAAGAAAAAGGCGTGCGAGGTCTGCGGGATAAAGAGCTACGAATACGCGCTTCCCGCCGAGACCACCGAGGAGCAGCTCATGGAGCTAATCGACACGCTCAATGCGGACGAAAAGGTCAACGGAATACTGGTACAGCTCCCGCTGCCGAAGCACCTCAACGAGGAGGCGGTCATCGCGCGTATTTCCCCGCTGAAGGACGTTGACGCGTTTTCCGCTTCCAATGTCGGAAAGATAATGATAGGAAATTATGCGTTCCTGCCCTGCACTCCGGCGGGCTGTATGGAGCTTATCCACAGCACCGGAGTTGACGTTTCAGGCAAGGAGTGCGTGGTTATCGGGCGCTCCAACATCGTTGGAAAGCCCATGGCAATGCTGCTTCTCCATGAGAATGGAACGGTGACTATATGCCACTCCCACACAAAGGACTTGAAGCAGGTCTGCGCCCGCGCGGATATTCTGGTGGCGGCTGTCGGCAGACCTGGATTCGTTACCGGCGACATGGTGAAGCCCGGCGCGGTAGTCATCGACGTTGGAATCAACCGCAGCGCTGACGGAAAGCTCTGCGGCGACTGCGTATTCGACGAGTGCGCGGAGAAGGCTTCCTGGATAACTCCGGTGCCCGGCGGCGTTGGCCCCATGACCATTGCCATGCTGATGAAGAACACCGTTATGGCTAAGCGTATCCAGAGCAGATGAGAAATCAGGCAAGGCCGTTTCTCAGGAACGCGGTGATTATGACCATCGCGGCGGCTGTTATCGCCCTGCTGATGAATTCGTGGGGAGCCGTTCAGGTAATCATAGTGATACTGGTCGCCCTGCTTGCGGCAGGGCAGTGGGCGCTGTATTTCTACATGAGAAGGCATTGAAATAAGTTCACCTCTAAAAACCGGGACACGAGCAGATTTCGTCCATGACCTATATCAGATTCCAGATGTTATACTAATTCCATATTCACATAATATGCGCAACTGAAATGTGGTTCTGAAATTAGTATCAACCGCAGCGTTTTCTGCCGTAGGCGGATAATGCGTTTACTGTATTATTCAAGGTTTGACAACTAAGCAGATGATGAATAAGGAGCGAAGCGACGTTTCTTGGAATAAGGAGCGAAGCGACGTTTCTTGGTAAGTCATAGAAATCTGCCGTG
>CAKSPH010000004.1 GCA_934481355.1 uncultured Oscillospiraceae bacterium
CATTTTTATCACCCTTTTTTATTATACCATATTTACGTAAAAAAGCCCAGCTTTCGCTGGACTTTTTCGACAAGCTGCGGGGACTGTAAAATACAGTCCCCGTTTTGATATGTGTCCCGCGAAGCGGGACACAATTAATTCCGAATTAAGAATTAAGAATTCCGAATTATAAAAGTATCTCTTCCGGAACGATATCCGCCATTCTCTTATATCCTGCCTTGCTTGGATGAAGGTGGTCGCCGCTGTCGAACTCCGGGAGCATTCTTGTGGGACGCTCCGGGTCGGCTAACGCCCGATCGAAATCTATACAGCCGTCGATGAGGTCGGTGGTGCGAATCCAGTCGTTGAATTTCGCCCTTACCTCCTCGCGGAAGGGCGCGTATGTCCTCCAGCCCTCGATGGGAAGCAGGGTGCCGACATACACCTTGTAGCCGAACTGCCGCGACTCGTCAATGTAATACTTCATCAGCCCGATCAGCTCTTCAACGGTGGGCATATCGCTCATGGGACGGAACGGATTCACCTCGGTGCCCACCGGGTGGATTATGTCGTTTATCCCGTGCTGAATGATAACGGTATCCGCGCCATCCGTCGGGACCTCGTGCTGGAAGCGCTTCTTGCCCTTAAGCCCGTAGGATTCATAGGTTATGCAGTTGTATTCCCGGAGCATTCTGGTGCCGCTCGCCGCACGGCGTATAACGGCGGTGTGGAGCTTCTCCTCGCAGTTGCAGCGGAGCGTCAGGTACTCCGGCCAGTCCTGCGCGGTGATGGAATCCCCGTAGCACACGATGGTGCGGTTGTCCGCAGGGGTCAGCACGGAAATGTTGCTGAGGAAGTATATCACGCTGATGGAGCGTTCTATCTCCTTCGGGATAAGCTCGGTCTCGGTCATGTCGCCCATGGCGTAGTAGCCCTCCGTGAGCGGACCGCTGGTGAACACCGCCGAACGCAGCTGCGTGAAATCCTTGAACCAGAAGCTTACGGTGATAAGGCTCTGCGGCTCGATGTCGCACGGGAGTTCGTCGGAGACTGTATTCTTCCCCGCGCCGATGGTAACTTCCCGCCTGCCGCCGAACGTGACGGGATAGAACTTCCCGCCGATGAGAACGGTCACGCGATTGAATGTGACTTTCTCGGTGCCGCAGAAATTGTCGAACGTCAGCCTGACCGCCTTTCCGCCGAACTGTGTGTATATCGGATAGCGGAACGTAAGATCCTTGTTGTAGCTCTCGGGGCGGTTCTCGCTGATGGATATCGCGTTGCCCCATACGCTTGCCCAGTGGTCGTACATTTTTAGTTGCCTCTTTCTGTTAGTTTAATTAAGTCCGAATGATATTATATAACCAAAGCGAAAAAAAGTCAATCGGCAGAATGTACAGTTTTTTTGAAGAACGACTTCATACAATTAAAAAGAGAAGACACCAACGCGGCGGTATCTTCTCTATTTATTCAGATAAGTCCGAGGGACAGCGCGGTTTCCGTCAGGTTATCCACGGATTCCCGCAGGCGGGTGAACTCGTCGTAATTCTGGCGGTAGAGCTCCACGATATAAGCGCCGTCGTAGCCAACGCCGCTCATCTCCCGCATGAGTCTGCGGAAATCAAAGCTCCCCTGACCCACCGGCAGGCAGTCGCGGTCGGAATCAGCGTCGCTGATGTGCAGGTGCACGATACTTTCACCGAGGGAGCGCACATAGTCGAATGCGTCCGCATGGCTCCGGCGGGACTGCTTTAAATCCAGCACGAACTTCGCGCAGTCCCCGAGCTCCCGCTTCATCCGCAAGAGGAAGTCAAGACTGCCGGACATACAGTAGCTCACGTTCTCCTGAGCCACGGTGACGCCGTATTCCCTGCCAGCCTCCGCAAGAAGCCGGAACTGCCGGAAATAATGCTCCTCCGGGCATTTGCTGCTGAGTATCGCCCCGTGGAGCACGAAAATTTTCGCGCCAAGGCGGTTCATGGTCCCGAAGAATTCCCGGTAGAGCTCCATCATTTCCTCTATCCTGCGGTCGTAGGTGGAGAACAGGAACACCGACTCCATAGGCGAGGAAAACGGGTGGAAGCTGGTTATATTCATTCCGTTCCCGTCACGGATATCCAGTATCTGCGAAGTCACGGGCTCCCTTGCTTCTCCGGTGCTGTTGGCGAATACCTCGGCGTTCTTTACGCCCAGAGCCGCGAGCTCGGCGAATGCGTCCTCCGCATGAAGCGGATACAGTGAAGCGGTGGAAACTCCTATTTTCATTTCACGGCACCTCCTGACAGTAGCAGTAAACTGACAGTAACAGTATAACACGAACTGCGGAATTATTCAAGCCTTATTTGTCGAGCTCCACGCGCACCCTGCCGTCGGCAAGCACAAGCTTTCCCGAGCATGGATTGCCCTGCCTGTCCTGAAAGCCCTTGAGCGTGATGGAGCTTCCCTTTTCAAGAATGCGCTTCGCCTGGGTCTCGCTGACCTCCTTGCCCCATATCTCCCGCATGAAGAAGAATCCGCAGGAGCCGCGGCTGTCCTCGCAGGAATAGGACTTCGGGAACGCGTAGACGTTCTTTCCGCACTTGGGGCACTTCCCTATCACCGGAAGCCGCGAGAATCTGAACGGATTGCTGTCCCGGCTGACCTCCCCGGCGTTGTCCCGGATAAGCTGCTTCGTGAACTCGGTCATGTCCGCAAGGAATTTCTGGTCGTCCGCTTCGCCCCGGGCTATCTTCTGGAGGGTGCTCTCCCACTCGGCGGTCATCGCCGGGGATTTCACCTTTTCCGGCACGATGTCGATAACGCGTATACCCTTGTCGGTGGGAATGAGCTGCTTGCCCTTGCGCTCGACGTATTCCCGCTTTACCAGGGTCTCGATTATCGCCGCCCGGGTCGCCGGAGTGCCCAGTCCCTTTTTCTCCACGTCGTCATCGTCGTAGCTGTCGCTGCCCGCGTGCTCCATGGCGGAAAGCAGCATATCCTCCGTGTAGCGCTTGGGCGGAGTGGTCTTGTGCTCCGCCTGCTTCACGGCTTTCACCGCGACCTCGCTTCCCTCGGAAAGCGGCGGCAGAACTCCTGATGGCTCGTCTGCGGATTCCTCGTCCGGCTCCTGGGATATCCCCTTTATCCCCGCCTTTATGGAGCTTTCAAGCTGTTTCCAGCCGCCCTGCACCACCGTCTTTCCCCGGGCTGTGAAGTCCCTGCCGCCGCATTCCAGCACGGCTGTGACGGTGTTGTAGGTGTGCACCGGGGAAACCGCCAGCAGAAGCCGCGCCGCAACCAGCGTCAGCACATTCCAGCACTCCTCGGAAAGCCGGCTGAAATCGAACCGGGATATCTCCTTTGTGGGCAGCAGGGCGTGATGGTCGCTCACCTTGTCGTTATTTATCAGCCGCTTCACGTCCGGGACGCAGCCCTGCGCCTCGTAATCCGCGCCGAATCTGAACGCTTTCGCAGTGCGCTCTACCATATCAAGCGCGGTCTGCTCCATGTCGTCCGTGAGGTAGCAGCTGTCCGTTCTGGGGTAAGTCATCAGCTTGCTTTCGTAGAGCTTCTGGGCGCAGTCGAGGGTCTGCTGCGCCGTGTAGCCGAACAGCTTGTTCGCGTCCCGCTGGAGCGAGGTCAGGTCGTACAGCTTCGGGGGATTCGCGTTCTTCTGCTCCTTTACCACGGACTTCACCACGGCGGTCTTTCCGCAGGCGGAAGCCGCCTTTTCCGCCTCCAGCGGCTCTATCTTGTCGCTCTCCGCCCTGAATTTGCCGCAGTTCAGCTCCAGCGTGAAATATCTCGCCGCCGCGAACTGCTGTATCTTCTTCTCGCGCTCCACCAGCATTGCGAGGGTCGGGGTCTGCACTCTGCCCACGGAAAGCAGGCTGCGATACTTCACAGTGAAAAGCTGAGTTGCGTTCATGCCGACTATCCAGTCCGCCTTGTTGCGGGCAAGACCGCTGCGGTACAGCGCGTCATAGTCGCTGCCCGGGCGTAGGTTACTGAACCCGTCCCGGATGGCTTCGTCCGTCATGGAGCTTATCCACAGCCGCCTGAACGGCTTTGTGCATCCCGCCTGATTATAGACGTACCGGAACACGCATTCTCCCTCGCGCCCCGCGTCGGTGGCGCAGATGAGCTCGTCAACGTCCGGGCGCTCCATGAGCTGTCTGAGCTTCTCGAACTGCGGCGCGGTGCTCTCCAGCACAGTCCAGCGGAATTCCTGCGGGATTATGGGCAGGTTTGAAAGCTTCCAGGGCTTGCCGTATTTCTTGTCGTATTCCTCCGGGGAGGAAAGCGCCACAAGGTGCCCGAAGCACCAGCTCACTATGTAGCCGTTTCCCTCGGTGAAGCCGTCGCCCCGGCGGGTGGCGCCGATTATTCTGGCGATGGAGTTTCCGACTGAGGGCTTTTCTGCGATAACAAGTTTCATAATGGTTCCTTTCGCACCCAGTCTTGACAAACCGGGTATATTAGTGTTAAAATAACTGTATATTAGATAAGGGGCGGAGCTCACTCGTATGAGCACGGCTTTGTCCCTGTTCCGGAGGTATCACAATGGCGAAAAAAGACGACAAGAACAAGAATTCCAAGGCAAAGCTGCAAAGGCAGATAATTATAAACTGGGTGATTTGCGGGGCTTCGCTTCTTGCGATAATACTGCTCCGGCTCTACGCGCAGAATCACTGACAGAGATAAAGAACAGGAGAAAAGATGAAAAGAAGCTGTGGAATACTGATGCACATTTCCAGCCTGCCCTCCCCCTATGGGATAGGAACTTTCGGCAAGGAAGCCGAAAGGTTCGCAGACTGGCTGAAAAGCGCCGGGCAGAAGTACTGGCAGGTGCTACCGATAGGCCCTACCGGCTATGCGGATTCTCCGTATCAGCCGTTTTCCTCGTTCGCGGGGAATCCCCTGCTGATAGACCTCGACGACCTCGTTGAAAGCGGCTGGCTCGCAAAGAGCTCCGTTGACGACGCGGACTACGGCGCCGACCCCACCTTTGTTGACTTTGACAAGGTGAGCAGGAGCAAGATGGCGCTCCTGCGGGAGGCATTCGCGGGATTCACGGACGACGTGGGCTACACCTCGTTCGTCATCGACGAGCAGGACTGGCTGGAGGACTACGCGCTGTTCACCGCGCTGAAATCCAAATTCGGCGGCAAGCCCTACACCCAGTGGGACGAGGACATAAAAATGCGGAAGCCGGACGCGCTCAGGCACTGGCGGGAGGAATTAGCCGAAGAAATAAAGTTCGTGAAATTCGTGCAGTATATATTCTGGCGGCAGTGGGACAGATTCCACCGCTACTGCAACAAGAACGGCATACAGCTCATCGGGGATATCCCGATCTATGTTTCGCCGGACTGCGCGGACGTGTGGGCTCAGCCGGAGCTTTTCGAGCTAAACGAGAAGCACGAGCCGAAGCGCGTCGCCGGAGTACCTCCGGATTACTTCTCGAAAACCGGACAGCTCTGGGGGAATCCGCTCTACAACTGGCAGGAGATGCACAAGACCGGCTACAAGTGGTGGCTCCAGCGTATAGGAAAAGCTCAGGAGAGCTTTGATATGCTCCGTATCGACCATTTCCGGGCGTTCGACACATACTACGCGATTCCCGCCGGGGAGCTCACCGCAGAGCGCGGCGTCTGGGAGAAAGGCCCCGGCATGGAGCTTTTCAACGCCGTGAAGAACGACCTCGGAAATGTGAACATCATCGCCGAGGATCTCGGCGACATATTCGACAGCGTAAAGGAGCTGCTGCGGGACACGGGCTTCCCGGGAATGCGCGTGCTCCAGTTCGGCTTCAACGCGGAGCACACCGACAACGACCACCTGCCGCACAACTACCCCGGGAACTGCTGCGCCTACACCGGCACTCACGACAACTCCACGATAATGGAGTGGCTGCGGGAAGCCGACCCCCGTGCAAGGGCGATGGCAAAGAGCTACGTTGACCAGCGACTGTTTGAACGCTTCAATATGGCGTGCGTGCGGACGGTCTACGCAAGCCCTGCCGCCCTCGCGATAATTCCCATGCAGGATATCCTCGGTCTGGGAAAAGAGGCGCGGATGAACGTTCCCTCCACGGTGGGCGGAAACTGGAAGTGGCGTATGCTGCCGGGAAAGCTCAGCGCCGCAAAGGCGGAGAAGCTGCGCGCCCTCGCCGAGACCTATTTCAGATGACCGAAAGGAGCAGATATGACTCTCACAACACCCCGGCTCACGCTGGAGCCCCTAGGAACAAGGCACCTTGACTCCACGCACGAATACGCCTCCGACCCGGAGCTTACGCGGCTGATGGTGTTCCTGCCGGTAAAGGATATCGCCGAAACTGAGCGCTACCTCAGGAAATGCGAAGCCGAAGCCGCAAAGGAACGCCCGGGATTCTACGAAATGGCGGTAATGCTGGACGGGCGGCACATAGGTTCCGTCAGCGCCTACCTTGAAGAGAACGGCTCTGCATGGGAGCTGGGCTGGATAATGGCGCGCGGCACCCACGGCCGCGGCTACGCGGCTGAAGCCGCAAAGGCGCTCATGGAATACTGTCGGGAGACCTCCGGGATACGGCGGTTCATCGCCCACTGCGACAGCGAAAACGCGGCTTCACAGCGGGTAATGGAGAAGCTTGGATTCCGCTTCGCGGAGGAATCCTCCGGAAGAAAGAACCGCGGCTCGGACGAGATCCGCCGGGAGAAATTGTTCGTGCTGGAAATGCCGTAAATCAATATCATAGGGGAGGGGTTGCGCCCTCCCTGTTTTTTATTTTACGAATTCAAAGTCGATAAAGCCGCCGTTTACGTTGACGTTAACGCACTTCACACGAACCTTGTCGCCCACTGTGAATATGCTTCCGTCAGCAGCGCCCGTCAGGATAACCCCGTGCTGTACCTCGTATTCGCCCATGGGGAGCGCGGTAACGGACACCATGCCCTCTATCGTGTTGGGCAGGACAACGTAAACTCCGCCTGCGCTGACTCCGGATATCATGCCGTCAAATTCCTCGCCGATATGCTCCTTCATGTACTCGGCCATGTAGAAATTCTCGCACTCGCGCTCACAGCGGACGGCGGAAAGCTCCGTGTTGCTTGCCTGGAGCGCCGCAGAAGCCGCGAATGCCGCGTACTTCCGGCAGAGCTTCTCATGATCGAGGGCGTACACATAATCCGTCAGGATACGGTGAATGGACAGGTCTGCGTAGCGGCGTATCGGCGAGGTGAAATGCGCGTACTCCGGCATGACCAGACCGTAATGTCCAAGGGGCTCCTCGCTGTAACGCGCCTTCATCATGGTGCGCAGAACAATGCGGTTTATGACCATTGCGCGGTCGCTGTCGCGGTTCTCACGGAGTATCCTTGCAAGGTCGCCGGCGGAGGCATTCGCGCCTATTCCCTCCGGATTTATGCCAAGCGCAGTCAGCGTTTCGTTTAGCTGGTCGAGCTTCTCAGTGGTGGGAGCCTCGTGGACTCTGTACACGAACGGAATCTTCTCCTTCATCGCAAGAGCCGCCGCGGAGTTGTTCGCCATCAGCATGAACTCCTCGATTATGCCCTCCGCAATGCCTGTATTTCTCGGCTTGACATCAATGCACACGCCATTTTCATCGGTGATTATCCTGGATTCCTGCGTGTCTATCTCGGGAGCGCCGCGCTCAATACGGTTCTTTTCCAGGATATCCGCAAGCTCTTTCATTATGGGAATGCGGTCGAGCACCCGCGCGTATTTCGCCTTTATCTCCTCGTCGGCGGTGCCGTCGATTATCCTGTTCACCTCGGAGTACACCCCCTTTACGCGGCTCCTGATGACGGATTTCTCAAAGCGGTAGGAAAGCAGCTTTCCTTCAAAGCTGACGTCCATAAGGCAGGAGAATGCCAGCCTGTCCACCTGCGGATTCAGCGAACATATCCCGTTGGAAAGCTCCCGGGGGAGCATGGGAACCACCTGATCCGCGTAGTATATCGAAGTTCCGCGGTAGAAAGCCTCCTTGTCCAGCTCGCTGCCCTTCGCGACGTAGTGGGAAACATCCGCAATGTGAACTCCCAGCTTGTAGCAGCGGTCGGTCCTGGCTATGCTCACGGCGTCGTCGATGTCCTTGGTGTCCGCGCCGTCTATCGTGAAGATAGGCTCCCCGCGCAGGTCGAGCCTGCGGAGTATCTCGTCCCCGTCCGGCTCGTCCATATCAAGCCTGGAAGCCTCCAGCAGCACCTCCGGCGGGAACTCCGTGTGGAGCCCGTTTGAAAGCATATACGCCTGCGCCCCGGATCTCGCGCAGTCGCTGGAGCCCAGCACGTCTATAATATTCACGGTGTGGTCCATGTGGCGCTCGCCGCGCTTCTTTATGGAGAACACCACCTTGTCGCCGACGTGCATCGCCGCCGGCTTTGATACCTTCGCGATGACCAGCGGGTCGCTGCAAAGCTTGTCCGGAAGCACCATCAGCTTGTTGCCGACAGCGGTGATAACTCCGGAAAGCAGGCGGTCGTTCTCCTCGATCACCGCCATGACCACCGCTTCTGCGGAGAAGCGCTCGTCTGCGTCAGCAGTCTTTCGGGCAAGCACGATATCTCCGGGAATAGCGCCCATCAGGTCGCGGCCGCGCACGAAATACTCGGCAGGCTCTTCGCCGAGGGACGTCACGAAGCCGGATTTCTGCGATACCCGGCTGACCTCAGCCTTGAAGTAGTTTTCCGGGTGCTTTATCCAGCAGCTTCCCTTTTTGTAGGCGATGTCGTTGTGCTGCTTCATCTCGTCGAGGGTGTTTTCCAGCTTCTTCATGCCTTTTTTGTTTACGCCGAGCCAATCCGCGAGCTGCTTGACGGACATTCCCCTTTCGCCAGCCTTATATAAAGCCATCAGAATGGATATTTTCAGCTTGTTCATATAATTCCTTTCTCCGGGTGTACCGGGAACTGCGTTTATCCAGCGCGTCCCCGGATAGTATTTACACGTTATTTATCTTCTATTAACAAAAAAGGACAGGCGGTGAACCTGTCCTTGCTTTTACTGTTCAGCAGCCTGTCCGCTCTCTGCCTGCGCGGTCGCCGCCGTATCGCTGTTGGAGGAAGCCTCGGCAGTTGCCGGCTTGCTTTCCTCGGCTGTTCCCGCTGCGCCAGCATCGGAAGCGGTGCTGTCCACGCTTGTAGAAATGCTGGAAGTATCGGAGCTTGCGGAGCTGTCATTTCTGGAACCGCCCAGATAAACGTTCACGATGTTAACAACAAGCGCCAGGACAAAGAACACGATAGCCGCGGTGGTCATTGCCTTATTGAGCATTGCCTCCTTGGTTCTGCCGGAATTCTTTCCGTAATAGTTGTCGCTGGAATTACCGGAAATGGTCTGTGACATCTGAGTCTTGGTGTCCTGCATAAGAACCACTATAACGATAAATACACAAGCGATTATCAGAACGATAGCGCTGATTATTTCAAAAATTCCCATTTAATACAATCCTCCATATAATTATGTACATCGACAGGTACAAGTGATATCATACTAATCAAGTATACCACATATTCTCATAAAATGCAAGTGTTTTTTGAAAATTTTTTTTGAAAATGCGCCAGGTTCATGCCGCAGTAAATGTATTCCCGGGCTGCCTGCGGCATACTATAATTAAAAAGGAGAGAATATGGATACTTTAAAATACATCATCAGCGGCATTGGCGTGGGAGCCGCCATGACGATACCCGGAGTCAGCGGAGGCACTGCCGCAATCCTGCTCGGGGTATATGACCACATAGTACGGGCCGTCAGCCAGATTTTTTCTGCTCCCCGCAGGAACATTCCCCTTCTGCTGAGCTTCGGAGGCGGCGCGGCGGCGGGCGCTCTTGTCCTCGCGCGCCTCATCTCGTTCCTGCTGACTACCCCGGCGGAAATTCCGCTGAGGTTCTTTTTCCTCGGCGCAGTCGCAGGAGGAATCCCGCTTATCCTGCGCCGCGCTGAGATACGGAAATTCAATCCGGGGTCGCTGATTCTGGTTCTCCTCGGAGCCGCGTCCGTGTTCCTTATCTCAACGCTGCCGGAAGGGCTGTTCTCCCCGGGAAACTCAGGGCTCGCCGGGATTTTCCTGCGTTTTCTGGGAGGGATACTCCTGGCGGCGGCGCTGGTGCTCCCCGGGATAAGCGCGTCGCATTTCCTTTATATGCTGGGACTGTACGACGATGTTATCGGCAGGCTCGGAAGCTTCGACCTGCTGCCGCTTCTCCCAATGGCGGCGGGAGTCCTTGTGGGAACTTTTCTTTCAGCGCGGGCGCTTGAAACTCTGTTTGAGCGCCACAAAACCGGGACGTATCTTGTGATACTCGGGTTCGTGCTCGCTTCACTGCGGGAGCTCCTGCCCTCTGCCGCGGACGGGGTACAGCTTTCCACTGGAGCAATATGCGCGGCGGTTGGATTCCTCGCGGTATTCATGCTCCAGATCAGCCCGGGAAAGAAAAATGTCAAAAAGTCCAGATATAGTGCAAGAAACAGTTGACAAACGCATGATATTGTGATACAATAGTATCACAGCAAAAGAGGTGATTATCATGAAAATAAATGTTACAGGCGGGAGCCTGCCCCAGCAGGAAATTGACTACTACACCGAGGCGGCTCTGAAAAAATATCCGAACCGCAACATAACTGCCATCGACCTCGATGTTGACGGCGACTATATTAACGCGACCTATCACTTCTGCGACCAGCCGTTCGAGAGGATTCGCAGAATAACAGGCTACCTTGTCGGAACTCTGGACAGATTCAACAACGCAAAGCGCGCCGAGGAAGCCGACCGTGTAAAGCACGGGCTTAACTGATAAAAAATGCCTCCGTTTCAGCGGAGGTATTTTTTAGGACAAAAATCGGACAGAAAAATTCCCCCGCACATAAAATGCGGGGGAAAAGTTTCGAAAAAATCAGCCCTTGACTGCACCGAGGGTAACACCCTTAACGATGTACTTGGAAAGGATAAGATAAACAACAACTACCGGAATGATGGAAAGTGTGATAGCGAGGTATCTTACACCGAAGTCGGTCAGCTTATCGTTACTAAGGATAGCTGTAACCATCATAGGCATGGTCTTCTGTTCCAGCTTACCGGAAAGAAGCAGCATGGAAGGCGTATAGTAGTTGTTCCAGCTTGCCACGAATGCGAATATAGCCTGTACTGCAAAAGCCGGCTTGAAGATAGGCAGAGCGATCTGAAGGAACGTTCTGAACTCGCCGCAGCCGTCGATTCTCGCAGCCTCAACTACATCAAGCGGGAACGAGGATCTCATGTACTGAAGCATGAAGAACACTACCGCGGGAGCCGCAATAGCAGGAAGTATCAGAGGCAGGTAGTTATCATACAGCTTGATCTTAACCATGAACTGTAAGAAACCTGTGGATACGACCTGAGTCGGGATCATCATTATTGCAAGAATAAATGTGGTCGCGAACTTCTTGAGCTTGAAATCATAAACGGTAAGTCCGTATGCTGTCAGTCCGGAGAAGAATACAGTCAGAATGGTGGAGAAAACAGCGATTACAAGGCTGTTTCTGTAACCTATCAGCACATTGTAAGTATCTGTATAAGCGCCGTTCTGGATTGTCGGGTCGTTCAGCTTGCTGATGTTGTCGAAAAGGCTGCCACCCGGGAGGAACGATACGCCGTTCGCAATGATATCAGCCGTATCTCTCGTCGAATTGATGACGATTATGTAGATAGGAAGCAGGCAGACGATCGTAAGAAGCAGGCAGACGATAAATCTTATCGTGGAATGGAGCATTATCGAACGTCTGTAAGCCTTGTTTGAATTGTTGTATGAATCAGCCATTTTGCTCCCCCCTTACTTTGCCTTGCGCTTCTTAACGGGCGCAGTGGAATCAGTGTTGAATCTGTAAATAATGACGCCAAGCACAGCGGTGATTACAAACAGTACAACAGAAGCAGCAGCAGAGTAACCATAGTTCGGAGAAGCCTGGTGGAAGTACTGATAAATGAATACCGCGCCAGTTTCAAGGGAAGGTCTGATCGTTCTGCCTTCGTGGAGCAGATAAGGGATATCGAACATCTGCAGACCACCGATCATTGATGTGATGAACACATAAATGAAGATTGGCTTTAAGATGGGCATTGTTATTCTGAAGAATGTATTCGCACCGCTGGAACCGTCAATATCAGCAGCTTCGTAAATCGACGGGTCGATACCGAAGATACCTGACATCAGCAGAAGCATCGTATTACCGAACCACATCCAGGACTGGATGAGCATTACCAGAATACGGGAGGACCATACATCATTGATAAATGGAATAGGCTCCAGTATAGTCTGCCATCCGAGAAGCAGGGAGTTGATAGCTCCGTACTTGGAGTTACCGAAGATCATGAGGAACATACCTGCAACAGATGCGGCAGTAATAATGTTCGGTAAATACATTACTACCTTGAAGAAGCCAGTGCCCTTGATCTTGATCCTCACATCGGAGAACCATACGGCAAGGAGCAGTGACAATACGATCTGAACTACGAAGTTGCCTGCCCACAGTATCAGGGTGTTTCCCAGAGAGTTCATGAATTCGTTGTGAATAGCATTGGCTGCTCTGTTGTCGCCGCCGAAGAGGAGGTACTGGAAGTTCTGTAATCCGACCCACTGATCAGCAAAATTACCGTTGCCCTTGAAGGACAGGACAATTGTGTTTATCAGAGGATAGATCATGAAAAATGCATATGCAATGAAAAACGGCGCGATGAACATATAACCGTATTTTGCATAACTTACCATCTTGTGTCTTTTTACGGACGTCGCCTGCATAATGCACACCCTTTCAAATAATTTTTTCGAGAAAAAATCACAATATACGCTTATGGGCCAAAGCCCATAAGCAGTATATTGCAATCATTCATGTATTAGGTTTTAGCGTAAACCGATTAAGGATTACTCAACAACCAGCTCAGGGTATGCAGCTGCTACATTGTCCTTGAAGGAGTTGATAGCGTCTTCCTTAGTAGCGAATGTGCCATCGAGGTAGCCGTTAACGGAATCGTTGAACTTAGCCTTGATGATGGAGTCGTACTTTGTGATCTTGCCTTCGAGGTCGAGGTTGTCAAGAACCTTGGTGAGGATCTGATAGTGGTTCTGACCGTTGAGGAGCTTGTTGGAAGTCTCAGCAGTGCTCATAACAGTCTTGTTGTTTACGAAGTCGCCGGTCTCAGCAGCGTAAGCAGCCATGGAGTCAGCGTCCTTGCAGAAGAACTCGATGAATTCCTTAGCAAGGGACTTGTTGTCGCACTTGTTGGAAACACCGATGTAGGAACCGCCCCAGTACCAGCCTGTCGGGCCTTCGCACATTGCCATCTTAGCGCCGTTCTCGTCCTTACCCTCTGTGAAGTTGAAGAGGATAGAGCCTTCGTTGGTGGTCAGACCCCATGTAGGAACGAAGTCGCCGAGTGCTGTGCCATCGAGAACTGCAGCATACCAAGCAGCATCCCACTGAGGAACGCCTGCGAGGGAGTGGTTGTCGTTCATGCTCTTAGCGATATCATAGAAGTCTTCAGCGGTATCCATAACGAGCTTGCCGTCAACTACCCAAGGCTGAGTTCTGTTGGACTGGAATACCTGCCACAGACCGCCCTCAGTAGCCTGGAGGGAAGTAGCGCCGTTGGAAGCCTCATAGAGCTTAGCACCTGTCTCCTGGAACTTATCCCAGTCGCTTACGAGTGCCTGCATCTCATCAGGAGTTGTAACGCCGAGGTACTGCTCAGCGAGGTCAGCTCTGTATACGAATCCGCCCGGTGTAGCCTGGAAGGAGTTAGCCTTGAATACGCCAGCGTCGTTTGTACCGTAGGACAGAGTGTAGGAGAATGCATCCGGGAAGTCTTCCTTGGAAAGACCGATAGCGGAATACGGAGCAGTCAGGGTGTCGTCATAGATGTAATCAGCAACCCAGTCAGCGTCGTAGATCATCAGGTCAGCGTCGCCATCGCCCATGAGATACTGCTTGTAGCCATCGCGTGCGCCCTCGCCGTTCTCACCGCAGGATACGATAGTAACCTTATCCTCGGAATAGCCCTTGGACTTAAGGAAGAACTCTACCATCTTCTTGGTATCAGAGTTACCGGACCATGTAAGAATGGACAGTGTGGAACCATCGTCCTTCAGGTCAGCGGTATCTTCAGCAACGGAGCTGTCGTCAGCAACGGAGCTGTCGTCAGCAGCGGAGCTGTCATCAGCAACAGAGCTGTCGTCAGCGGCAGGTGTGCTGGAGTTGTCAGCAGCGGGTGTGCTGCTGCTTGTTGTGCTGCTGGAGCAACCAGCAAAGGACAGGACTGCAGCAGATGCGAGCAGAGCTGCTAAAAGTCTTTTCTTCATAGATTTTTTCCTCCCAAAATAGGTTTCATTCTGTTCCCGAAGGAACCTGATTATTCACCAAGGATCTCATCGGCATTTCTACTCTGTCTGGAGCATTTATATGCCGTGCCTTGATTACATTTGTAAGTTTATCATAAATCCTTTTATTTTTCAAGCCCCTTTTTATAACTTTTTTCACATGAAAATCAGGTAAACGTTTTCAATTTTCACGAATTGTACATAATCACAATAGCCCATTTTCTTCTTAAAAAAATTACTTGTTTTTTCTATTAACTTAAATTATCCGCGAGATATGCGGGTTTGCAGATTTGTTTGTATTACTTATTACCCTTGTAACCTCTTTTTGTAACCGTTTTGTAACCGCCTTGTAACCGTTCATTTGTGCAAAGTGCCGAAAAATCATATATTCGCTTTGTAAACGTTACCGAAAACGTTTCCGGGTTGTTTTTCCGCTGATTCCGCATTGGAATCACAAATATGCGTTTTCATAGAGTTACACGGAAAGATTGCCTTTCAACCTTCTGCTCAACATCTTTCGTCATTTTTTACAATGGTCGCCTATGTTTGAGTGAAGAATGTGTAGAGTGCCCCGCCTGCTTCTTCAAACATTCCTGTAAGGCATACAGCCTTACGGGGAGGCTTGAATCGCATTCGGCGCACTCTACCCATTTTCACTTTTCAAACCGGCCTTTAGAGGTGACCCAATGTAAAATCCCCCCGGAAAACCGGGGGGATCTATGACTATATTAAGGTAACCTCTAAAAACCGGGACACGAGCAGATTTCGTATATGACTTATATCAGATGTAAGGCACCAAACCGCAGTAATACTTGATGTATTTCAAGGTTTGGTAACGCAACAGATGATATAAGTCATAGAAATCTGCCGTGAAGGAGGTTTTTAGAGGTTACCTTAAATAGAATCAGACTGGGTGAACCTTGTTGGTCTTGTCGGCGTGATCTGCGTCGATGCCGACCTGTCTGTCACGGCGCTTCTCGAAGAACTTGGGAGCTACCTTCGGGAACATCGCGTAGGTCAGAACGTCCTCAACGGAAGCGTCCTCAACGTACTGCTTAACCTCTTCCTTCATTGCGTCGAACTCAGGCTTCAGGAGGTCAGCGGGACGGCAGGTGATGGGCTCCTCTGCACCGAGGATCTTCTTCTGGAACTCAGGGTCGATAGCGACAGGTGTTCTGCCGTATTCGCCCTTTACAAGGCCCTTGAACTCCTTGGTAACGGTCTTGTAGCGCTCGCCCATGATAACGTTGAACACAGCCTGTGTGCCGACGATCTGGGAGGTAGGCGTAACGAGGGGCGGGAAGCCGGAATCCTTACGAACGCGCGGAACTTCCTTGAGAACCTCCTCAAGCTGGTCTGCCTTGCCTGCCTGCTTGAGCTGAGAGAGCAGGTTGGACAGCATTCCGCCCGGTACCTGATAGATAAGGGCGTTGGTATTTGTAGCCAGCATGGAGGGGTCGAGCAGACCGCTGTCGATGTACTTTTTGCGGAGCTTCATGAAGTAATCCCTTACCTCGTTGAGCTTTACAAGGTCAAGACCTGTGTCGTGTTCTGTGCCCTGGAATGTAGCGACGATGGACTCTGTCGGAGCGTGGGAGGTACCCAGCGCCAGCGGGGACATAGCGGTATCAACGCCGTCAACGCCAGCCTCGACAGCCTTCAGAATGCACATGGAAGCAAGACCGGAGGTGTAGTGTGTGTGAAGCTGTATCGGGATCTTTACTGCGCTCTTGAGGTCCTTGACAAGGCTCTCAGCCTCGTAAGGAGTAAGCAGAGCCGCCATATCCTTGATGCAGATGGAATCAGCGCCTGCATTCTCGATCTGCTTGGCATAGTTCATGTAGTACTCGTGAGTGAATACCTCGCCGAGAGTATAGGAAATAGCCACCTGAGCGTGACCCTGCTCCTTCTTTGCCGCCTTGATGGCAGTCTCAAGGTTGCGGATATCGTTCAGTGCGTCGAATATACGGATAATGTCGATACCGTTTGCGATGGACTTCTGTACGAAGTACTCAACGAGGTCGTCGGCATAGTGACGGTAGCCCAGCATATTCTGTCCTCTGAACAGCATCTGGAGCTTGGTGTTCGGCATTTCCTTCCTGAGAATGCGGAGTCTCTCCCAGGGATCCTCGTCGAGGAAGCGAATGCAGGAGTCGAATGTAGCTCCGCCCCAGCACTCTGCGGAATAGAAGCCGATCTTATCCATTGTGGAAAGGATAGGACGCATATCGTCCATGGACATTCTTGTGGCGAGCAGGGACTGGTGCGCGTCACGAAGAACGGTTTCAGTAATCTTTAATTTTGCCATTTCTGCTCTCCTTGAATTATGCGTTTAATGTAGCAACCAGTGCGCCGGTCTCTACTGCCTCGCCCTTGGATACGTTGATGGAAGCAACAACGCCGTCCCTGTCGGATACGATATCGTTCTCCATCTTCATAGCCTCGAGGACTGCGATAACAGTACCGTTGGAAACCTTATCGCCGACCTTTACCTTAACGTCAACGATGGTACCGTTCATCGGGCAGTTTACCTGTGCGTTGCCCTGTGCGCCTGCGGGAGCGGCAGCCTTCTTTGCGGGAGCAGCCTTCTTGGGAGCAGGTGCGGCAGCAACGGGAGCTGCGGAGCCGTCAGCCTCGTCAACAGTTACATCGTAAGCATTTCCGTTTACAGTGATGGTGTATCTTTTCATTTCAAAAACCTCTCTATGTTTTAATTAAAATACGAAATTAACGTGCTTTCTGGTGGGAGCGACAACTCTCTTGCTGGAGCAGAGATCAACCGCTGTCGCAACAGCCTGCCTGGTGTCCTCAACGGCAACAACGCCGTCGATCATGCCAAGGGAAGCAGCCCTGAACGGAGTGGTGTCTGCCTCGCCGCCCATGAATACCTTTAAAGCCTCGGGGCTCATAGGAGCGATAGCTGCGTTCTCCCATGCGTAGGTGATGTCAGCGCTGTCGAACGCCGCATAAGCTGCGCCGAAAGCCTTGCCTGTGATAAGGTTGATCTTAGTGGTGGTAGCGGAAGCGTAAACCTGAGCCAGCTTAGCCGCGTCGCGCACGGAGCCTGCGAGCTCTGCGCCGCTGGACGGCTCGAAGCCCTCGGTGTTAACGACTGTAACTACCGGGATAGAGAATACGTCAGCGAGCTGGACGAATCTTGCGATCTTTGCGCAGTCAGCGGCTGTGAGCTTGGCTGCCCTGTCGGTGGTGACAACTGCAACGGTGCCCCAGTTGATGCTTGCGAAAGCGGTGTAGGCAGCGGTACCGAACTCAGCGCCGAGCTCTACGACTGAGCCCTTGTCAGTGAGCGCGGAAACGAGATCAGCGGACTTAAGGTTAGCTGTGACCGCTGCGTCGTTATCTGCGAAATCATCGTTGCCCGCGAGGGAGATATTGTTTGCAGGAAGGATAGCTGCGAGCTTCTTGGCCTTTGCAACAGCGTCTGCGTCGTCCTTTGCAACGATGTCGGCAACGCCTGACTTAGCTGCGTTCGCAGCCTTGCCTGCACCCTCGAGCTTGCCGTCGGGTGTGTTGAACGGAGCGTTAAGGAACAGCTCAGCCTTCTCGGTCATGATAGTTACGTCAGCCATGGAAGCGATAACTGCCGCCGCGCCTGCACATACGCCGCTGATGACTGCGATCTGCGGAACTACGCCGGAGATGGCCGCGGAAGCCCTGATGATCTCGCCGTAGTCAGCGAGCACCTCCATGCCCTCGTTTATATCGCCGCCCTTGCTGTCAAAGAAAGCAACGACAGGAGCGCCGTTCTTCGCTGCGAGCTCATAGATCTTTCTGATCTTGAGAGCCGCGCTCTTGTCTACTGCGCCGCCCTTTACGGAAACATCCTGGGCATATGCATAAACAGTCGCGCCGTTGATGGTGCCGAAGCCTGCTGCAACACTGCTCACTGCGCCGTCAGCCGAAAGGAACTTGTCAAGCTCCGTAAAGGTGTCCTCGTCGCAGAGGGCAGTAAGTCTTTTTCTTGCGTCGCTGTCGGGAACGTTCTGTTCCATCTCAGCTAATGTCTTTGAAAACGCCATTTTTTCTCCTCCATACCTGCTATTGAGATCGGTGCAGACATAGCTTCACCGTCTTAATTAAAATTTATCCACAATAATTATACTACATTGAAAAAAAAATAACAAGCGAAAATCCGATTTTTTTGCATTTTTTATCTTATGCAATAAAAACAATTCAAATCGCGGTTAATTTTTTGACAATATCCACAAATCAAGGCTGTCAAATTTGGCAATAAACCTTTATCTTACGTCACTTTCTGCGCTTATTCTGCGTTTTTCCCACAGCGGCGCGCAGTGAACGCAGCTCTTCCTTGGTGAGATCGCGGTATTCGCCGGGCTTGAGCATTCCGAGCTTCACGCCGCCTACCGCGGTCCTGCGAAGCCTGCCTACCTCCAGACCGACAGCCGAACACATACGGCGTATCTGGCGGTTCCTGCCCTCCTTGATGACAAAGCGGAGCACCGTCCTGTCAGGAGCCTCCGAGAGCACCTCCACCGTACAGGGGAGCGTCTTTACGCCGTCGTCCAGCTCCACGCCGGACATGAGCTGCGAGAGCTGACTCTCATTGACCATTCCGTCTATCGTAACGCGGTAGGTCTTGGAAACGTGCCTTGACGGGTGCATGATGTCGTTGGCGAACTCACCGTCGTTCGTGAATATCAGCAGTCCCTCGGAATTTCTGTCGAGACGTCCCACCGGGTAAACGCGCTCATGCACGTCCGTCAGCAGGTCGGAGGCTATCTTTCTGCCCATCTCGTCAGCCATGGACGTAACGTAGCCGCGCGGCTTGTTCAGCATGATGTATCGCTTCTCGGCGCGCTCTGCGGCTATCTCCTCGCCCTCTACCCTGACGAGGTCGTTCATCGGATCTGCCTTGTCGCCCAGGGAGCAGGGTCTGCCGTTCACCGTGACAAGTCCCGCCGCGATGAGCTCCTCCGCCTTTCTGCGGGAGCATCTTCCGCTGTCTGCAATAATTTTCTGGATCCTTACTTTTTCCATATTAAACCTTTCCACAGTGCTTCACAGCGCTGAATTATGTACGCCCTCCCGGGCGGTTAAACGTATATCCCTGCCCATTCGAGCAGCCTGCTGAAAAATCCCTGTTCCTCCTGCGGGGCGTCAGCGTTCCCGTCCGCGAACAGCGGAACCCTGCCGACGACCTCCCCGTCTATCAGGAAAAGCAGCTCGCCGAGCTTGTCGCCGCGCTCAACGCCGCCATAGACGAACTCCGGCAGAAGCACCCTCCGCGTGAGCTTCGTACGCTGCTCCGGGGTGAGCGCCAGGGTCGTTCTATGCGCGTAAACTCCCACGCTCTGCCCGGTTCCCGCCACTGCGACCTTTTCCGCGCAGGATGTCTCCAGAGGATACGCCCGCACCTGCGTGAATCCGTAATCCAGCATTTTGGCATGATCGTTCCAGTCGTCCGGGGCGTTCAGGGTTACCGCAACGAGAGTCGCGCCGTCCCGCTCCGCCGCCGAAACAAGGCACCGCCGCGCGTTGTCCGTGAATCCGGTCTTTACGCCGATTGCGCCGTCATAGCGTTTCAGCATTTTGTTGGAGTTGTACAGCGTCCGCTTGTAGGGCGGGTTGCCGAACTCCACGTCAGCCGAAGCGCACCCCACTATCTCCCGGAACGTATCGTCCCGCAGAGCGTAAGCCGCCAGCCTTGCAAGATCAAAGGCGGTGGTGTAGTGCCCCTCCGCGTCCAGCCCGGAGGGAGTAGCGAAATGCGTGTCGTTCAGTCCGAGTTCCCGGGCGCGGCTGTTCATCAGCTTCACGAATGCTGCCATGCTGCCGCTTACGGAAACTGCCGCCGCATTCGCCGCGTCGTTCCCGGAGGGAAGAAGTATCCCGTAAAGCAGGTCGCGCCGGGAGACCCGGTCGCCCTCCCGCAGTCCCATGGAGGTGCCCTCCACCATTATCGCCAGGGGATCGACGGTGAATTCCCGGTCGAGGTCGCCGGCTTCTATCGTGAGAAGCGCGGTCATTATCTTCGTGGTGCTCGCCATGGCGCGTTTTTCGCGGGAATTATGCTCCCACAGCACCGTGCCGGTCTGAGCTTCAATGACTATCGCGCTTACCGCCGAAATGTTCTCCGGCGCGGCATAAGCCGGGATTCCCGCAGAAAACGCGGCAAAAATTCCCGCAAGAGCCGCCGCGAGTATTCTGAGCAGCTTTTTCATGTAATGCACTCCTTTGATGTAATATTTTCCACCATTAGAATGCACAGGAAAAACCGCTTTTATTCAGATTCTTCCTCGGATTCCGGCTCGTCGTCTTTCTTTTTTCCAACGAGGTCCTTTATCTTGCCGATGAGCCCGGGGATAGAATCGATGATGCCCTCCATGGGGCTGGTCTTGCCGCCGAGCTCCAGCAGCTCAACGTCGCCGTCGTTCTTGATGACGATGAATGCCTGCGGCTTTACCGTAACGCCCGCGCCGGCTCCGCCGGCGAACTTCTCAGCCGCCTGAGCGGGGAGGTCGCTTCCGCCGGAAGCAAACCCGAAAGACACCTTTGAAACCGGGATTATCGTGGTTCCGTTGGGTGCGGAGATTGGGTCGCCGATAATGGTGTTCACGTCCACCATCTCGCGTATTTTCTCCATGGATACGCCTAAAATGCCTTCAATTGAATTTGACATGATATTAGCTCCTTTCAAGCATATTGTTACTTTCTTAACTTACCGACTGCCGCCGCTGCGTCCCCGCGCGCAAGGTAGTTCTTCACTGCCCTGCCAGCCAGCCAGAAAAGGAACGCCAGCGCCGCGATGACCGTCAGCTTCGCTGTGAAGCTGCACTCCGCGCGGGTCTCCTCGCTCAGGAAATCGCAGGTTATATAATAGTCCGGCTTTTTCAGCGTGAAGTTCCCGTCAAGGAACGCCACCGCCGAGCCTGCCGCTATGTTCACTTCGCCGAATCTTATCGCCGCCTTTGCCGCGTCCTCGCCGCCGACAACGATATACAGCCTGAAATCGTATATTCTGGTAGCTTTCAGCAACCGCTTCAGCGGCTTGCTGAGGCTGTCCCACACCAGCTTTACCAGCGCGCGGATATCCTTTAATGTCAGCTTATCCGCGGAATCCTTCGGGGAGCCTTTCGGCTTCTTCGCTTTCTTTCCCGGGGATTTTTCCGGATCAGGAGCGCTTTTCGGCTCCGGGGAGCTCTTTTTCTCTTCGGCGCCGCCTGTCCTGACGTCAGTAGTTTCCCCGGACAGCTTCTCCTCGTCCACCGCCGCGGATTTCACGTCCTTTTCGGCTTTTTTGTCCCGGCGCTTCATCTTCCTGGTTTTCGCAGGAATCTGCACCAGATTCAAGAAGAGCCAGTTTATTTTAAGCCGCAGCCCGTCCGAATATTCAAACCGCACCGTGACCGAGGTCATCAGCAGAATAAGTATGGCCGCGACTATCGCCCCGGCAATTATCCAGCCAGACACAGCCTCACCTCCGCCGTCAGTCCCCGCTGAGATTCATCTCGTCAAGTTCGTCAAAATCCATCTGGTCGGTGCTGTCCGGTATTGCGGGAAGCCCGCCGATATCGGTCATCCCGAAGCACCGCAGGAAGTTCTCCGTAGTCTTGTAGGCTATCGGGCGTCCCGGCAGGTCGAGTCTGCCGTATTCCTCCAGCAGGTCGCGCTCCACCAGGTTGTTCACAACGCTGGAGCTGTCGACCCCGCGTACCTGCTCCACGAAGCTCTTTGTTACCGGCTGATTGTATGCCACCACCGCCAGCACTTCCATCGCCGCCTGTGACAGCGGGACCTGCCTGCGGTTTTCCAGCGCGGTCTTTATGTAGGGCGCGAATTCCGGCTGGGTCATCATCTGATAGCTGTCCCCCAGACGATTTATCCTGAACGCGCTGCCGTTTTCAACGTACCGGTCGTTCAGGCGGTCTATCATTTTCAGCACCGTGCCCTTTTCTATCTCGCAGGCGGCGGAAAGCTTCTCCGCGTCGACAGGTTCGCCGCAGGCAAACAGTACGGCTTCTATCGCCGCCATTCCATCGCTGAATTTCACTGCTCTGCCCCCTCCGTTTCCTTTGGAATATCGTCTGCCCGGGTCCTCAGCCGCACGCTTGCGCCGTCCTCGGAGATGAAAATGCGCCCCTCCCTGGAAAGCTCCAGTATGGCAAGGAATGTCGCCACCGTGCGCGACCTCGGCTGACCCTTGTACAGCTCGTCCATCTTCACCGTGCCGTTTTTCCGGAGGCTTTTCAGCACCGCAACTATCCCGGTGAACACCGTGACGTAGCTCTTCGCAACTATCGGCTTTATCGACCTCGGGCGGTAGCTCGCCTTCCGGCGCACGCGCTCGTTCAGCGCGCTGTACGCCATCATGAGCTCCTCTGGCTGGTGTGTCTTGTGGTAAGCCCTGTCGAATTCTATCTCCATCGGCTCCCTGACGAACACCACGTCGCCGAGATAGCGCTTTTTCAGGCGCTCCGCCATGGTCTTGCAGAGGGCGTATTCTATCAGCGCGCCCTGAAGCTCGCGCTTCATCTGCTCGGCTTCCTCCCTGGGCAGAAGCGCCGCGGACTTTATCATGATGAGCCGCGCTGCCATTTCAAGGAAGTCCGAGGTTATCTCCAGGTCAGCCTCGGACATTCGGTCGAGGTAAAGCATGAACTGGTCGAGCAGAACGCTTATCTCAATGTCCTGAATGTTAAGCTTGTGCTTCTGGATAAGCGAGAGCATAAGCTCCAGCGGACCCTCGAAGATCTCCAGCTTAAAGTTAAGTTCTTCCATCAGATCGTGGCAGGAATAAAGAACGAAGCCTTGTCAAGCAGCCAGATTATACCGTTGGTTGCAGCGCTGAGCGGGATGTCCAGCACGCCTATTATAAGCAGCCCGAAGAACACCCAGTAGAGTATCTGCTGGTTTTTCTGCATGAAGTAGACCGCCTTTCCCGGCAGGAAATAAGCGAGCACGTTGAATCCGTCAAGCGGAGGGATAGGCACAAGGTTGAGCACCGCCAGAAATACGCTTATCTGGATAGTATAAAGCAGACCAATGCCGGCGTACATGGCGGTGATATTGTTTACACCCGCGCTCAGCATTACTATTTTATATATAATAGTAAGGACGTAAGCAAGCAGGATATTCGTCACCGGTCCCGCCAGGGATATCAGCACGACAGCCTTTTTCTGCGAGACTTTCGTGCACCTGCGGATATCTATGGGCATGGGCTTAGTCCAGCCGATGCGGCAGACCAGCATTGCCAGCGCACCGATAAGGTCAAGGTGGACTATCGGGTTCAGCGTGAGCATTCCGGAGCGCTCCGGGGTATCGTCGCCGAGGAGCTTCGCCACAAGTCCGCGCCCGCAGTTCCTCAGCGGGAATATAACGAACAGTATAATCAACACGGAAAACAACGAAATAACAACGTTTATAATATCCCAGTTTGTGCGGTTGCTCTTGAATATGAGCTGTATTATCTCAATCAAAGGTCCCTTGAACACTTGCTTATCTCCTTTATTGTCAGTGATCCATAGAAATATACATTTTATATTATACCGCAATCCGGGACTTTTTTCAAGTAGCAGGACGAAAATAATTGCGCATTTCCACGAAATCCCTCATAAATGCGAAAAAGCTCCCGGTATTCCGGGAGCCTGCAATTCAGCTTCTGGTGAAGATATACTTCACATCTGCGCCGTCAGGAGCCTTGACGGTATAGTACGCCGTGCCGTCCTCGCTGTAAAAGAAGGTTATCAGCACCTTTCCGTCCGTGCCGCGGACGTTTATCCCATCAGAATTGCGCTCGTATTTCAGCGGCTCGCCGGTAACTCCGCCGGAGGACTGCGTGAAGCTCTCGTCCGTTATCGTGATGGTAATGGGCTCTCCGCCATCGGGAGTGCAGCTCCATGTCCCTATGAGCTTCTCCATATCTATCGAACGGCTGCACGCGGTACACAGCAGCGTCACTGCCGCAAGCATGGTCGCAATAATCATCTTTTTCATATTAAATCTCCTGTCCAGTAGTGTCCGGAGAATATTGTACCACATTTGAGCACGGTTGTCAACTGAAATACAAATACCCGGACAGAATGAACCGTCCGGGCAGATATATTCATTCCGGCTGAAATTACTCAGCAGCCTCAGCGGTAGCGGCAGCCTGTGCGGTTGCGGGAGCAGCCTCAGCAGTTGCAGCGTCGTCTGTATTTCTGATGAATACATACTTGTAGGTAACATCGCCAAGGGATACGCCATAAGCGAAGATATCGTTCTCTGCGTCATAGGCAACGGGGAGCTCTAAGCCGCCCATGTCAACGGAGAGACCGTCTGCGGTTACGGAATAAGGATATGTTGCAGAAGCGCCTGCCGCCATGCTGGAATAACCGTTCTCGTCGATGGTTACATAGATCATGCTGGACTCAGCGTCAGAGCCAACGGACTCAGCGAAAGTAGCAACGTCCATCGTATCAGTGCCGTTGTTTACCGCGCCGAGGATCCAGTTGCCGTACATTGCGGATGCGTCGAATGCGGGAGCCTCAGCGGTAGCGGCAGCCTCAGCTGTGGGAGCTGCTGCGTTATCATCCGCGTTGGAAGCGTCAGCGGTAGAAGCTGCGTCAGCGGTGGAAGCTGCCTCTGCGGTAGAAGCGTTGCTCTCTGCTGCGGAGCTGCTGTCAGCCACGCTGGAAGAAGATGTGTTGTTATTGCTGCAGCCTGCGAAAGACAGAACTGCTGCGGCAGCTACGACTGCTGCAAGAATCTTTGTGATTTTCATAGATGTGTTTCTCCTTGAATACGTTTCTTTCTGTAAGTATTTGCCATATATCTTTATGACATAGCGATTATATCACAAGCGCATTAGTTTGTCAACAAGACTAAAACATCTTTGGATATTATACCAAAAGTTTTATACCTCTATAAAAAACAATGTACAGATTGACGCATTTATGAAACACAACTGTCGTCTATTTACTGAGCGGCAGGTCTGGGGTTATTCCCGCGCACCAGCACGCCCGTTATGCCGTCCTCGGTAAATGTGAGCGTATCTGCCACCGGGTCGTATACAAAGAAGTCCCTGGTTCCGTCATTGTTGAAGATCTCCGCTCCATCTGCGGTCACAAGGCAGGCAAACGTGCCATTAAGCGTATCTCCGGAGTACACCCCGACCTCCTGCTCAGTGAATCTGAGGATATACTCTCCGGTAATGCCGTTCTCGTCGGCATATTCCCAGAAGTCCTTATCGCCGACAGTTTTCATGCTCCATGTGCCGTATATCCAGTCCGATTCAGGTCTGGGATTCTCCCCGCGCGCCAGCACGCCCGTTATGCCGTCCTCGGTAAATGTGAGCGTATCCGCCGCCGGGTCGTAAACTATGCTGTCTTTGGTTCCGTCATCGTTGAATATCTCAGCGCCCTCGTCGGTTATGCGATAAGCATATGTGCCGATCAGCTCCTCTCCGGTGTATACATCGACATTCTGTGCGGTGAATTTGAGGATATACTCTTTGCTGATGCCATTTTCGCAGGCATATTCCCAGAAATCCTGACCGTTTACCGCTACCATGCTCCATGTGCCATATATCCAGTCGGCGATATAATCCACCTGCGGCGCGGTCTGACGGGGATTTTCGCCGCGCTTCAGGACTATCGCCTGCCCGCTTTCCTCTGCGTAAAGCATATCCGAGCTCTGGTCGTAGGTCAGAGCCACCCACACATAACCATTGTCCTTGTAAATCTCCGCACCCTCGTCCGTTATCGCATAGGTCATGGTATCCGTAAGCCCGGCGGTGCCGGTCAGGACCTGGCAGCCGTCCTTATCGAAAACGAGCTGATACTCGCTGTCGAGGTCATTTTCGTCAGCATAGCTCCAGTAATCTGCGCCGTTAACGCTGACTACGCTCCACGTTCCGTATATCCAGTCCGCAATATAACTTTCAGTATTCTCAGGCTGAGAAGCTGTTTCGGCGGGAACTGTGGTTTCCTCCGGCGCGGTCGTCACCGGAATATCCGTCTGCTCCGGCGCTTCACCGGAAGTTTCTTCTGTCGGAGCCTGCACGGTCGGCTCTGCCGCGGATGTTCCCTCCAGAGTGGGCTCCGGCTGGGAGCTGACGCTCTCCTCCTGCGCTGAACAGCCGGTTAATAACGCCGCAGAAAGCACTGCGGCTGTAATGACGCTGTGTCTCTTCATAAATCTACCTCCATCAGATGTATGGTTACATTGTATCACATTTTCCGGATTTCTGCAAGTGCAGGAAATGTGTTGATGAATTACTCCTGCTTTTCCGGGAATAATAACCGTACAAATCCATTTCAGAAAGGAACGTTTCACATGAAGGATATGTTTTGCTTCCAGTGCCAGCAGACCGCGCACAACACC
This sequence comes from uncultured Oscillospiraceae bacterium, assembly GCA_934481355.1. Classification (GTDB taxonomy): domain Bacteria; phylum Bacillota; class Clostridia; order Oscillospirales; family Ruminococcaceae; genus CAG-115. The sequence continues at coordinate 26,655 of CAKSPH010000004.1, forward strand.
GGCTGCGAGGGAAAGGCAGGGGTCTGCGGAAAGAAAGCGGACACCGCGAACTATCAGGACGAGATAATCAGCGCGCTGATAGGTCTCGCCCGCGCCGCGAAAAACGGCAGACCCACCGAAACCACAGACGCGCTGGTTGAAAAGGCACTTTTCACCACGATAACCAACGTAAATTTCAACAATTCAACGGTGAAAGCCGTAAAAACCGAGGTCGAAAAGGAAAAGGGGCGCATTTCCGCCGAGAAATTTGAGGACTACCCAATGGAGAACATCTGGGACGGCAACGCGGATATCCGCTCGCTGAAATCCCTGATACTCTTCGGGCTTAAGGGAATGGCGGCGTATGCCTACCACGCGCGTATTCTCGGCAAGACCTGCCGGGAGGTCAGCGAGTTCTTCTACGAGGGTCTGTACCATCTCGGCGAGGACGAGCCGCAGGACGTACTCCTGCCGCTGGTGCTCAAAACCGGAGCCGTGAACCTAAAATGCATGGAGCTTCTTGACAAGGCGAACACCGACGCATACGGAGATCCGGTGCCGACAGTGGTTCCGCTCACCATTGAAAAAGGACCTTTCATCGTGGTCAGCGGACACGACCTACACGACATGAAGCTCCTGCTGGAGCAGACGGACGGCAAGGGCGTGAACATCTACACCCACAGCGAAATGCTCCCGGCGCACGGCTACCCTGAGCTGAAAAAACACCCGCAGCTAAAGGGCAATTTCGGCACCGGCTGGCAGAATCAGCAGTCGGAATTCCACAACATTCCCGCGCCGATACTGTTCACGACAAACTGCATTATGCCGCTCCGGGAAAGCTACGCTGACCGCGTGTTCACCACCTCTGTGGTGTCCTATCCGGAGGTAGTCCACATCGGCGAGGACAAGGACTTCACCCCGGTGATAAAGAAAGCCATCGAATGCGGCGGCTACGACGAGCCCAGGGAAATGACCGGAATGAACGGCGGACATCAGGTGACCACCGGATTCGCGCACAACGCGGTGCTCTCCCACGCGGAGAAGCTCATAGGGCTGATAAAGGCGGGGAAGATCCGGCACATCTTCCTTATCGGCGGCTGCGATGGGGCCTCGCCCAGCCGCAGATACTACTCGGATTTCGCGCGGCTCACTCCCCCGGACGCGCTGATACTGACGCTCGCCTGCGGAAAATACCGCCTGAACGATATGGACCTGGGCGAAATAGACGGTATACCGCGCATTCTGGATATGGGACAGTGCAACGACGCTTACAGCGCGATAAGAGTCGCCGCTTCCCTTGCGGAGGCTTTCGGCTGCGGAGTCAACGACCTGCCGCTGACGCTGGTGCTCTCATGGTATGAGCAGAAAGCGGTCTGCATTCTGCTGTCGCTTCTGTACCTCGGGATAAAGAACATCATTCTCGGACCGACCGTGCCGGCTTTCATTTCCCCGGCGGTGCTGGAGGTGCTCCAGAAAGAATTCGCGCTCAAGGCCGCAACGACCCCGGAAGATGACCTGCGAATGATACTCGGGTAATTAATTGTAGGGGAGGGGCTTGCCCCTCCCGTTTTTCAATATCTCATATAAACGCGGGATGGGCAAGCCCCTCCCCTACATATACATACCCCTGGCAAGTGAATGCCGGGGGTTCTGTGTTATACATATTTAAGAACATCATTAAGCGTTTCCGCAACGAAATCCGCCCTGTACTCCGCAAATTCCCTGCGGCTGCCGAAGCCCACCAGCACGGCTATGCACTTCATTCCTGCATCATGCGCGCCGACTATATCGTGCATTCTGTCGCCTACCATGACGCACTCTTCCGGGGAGGCTCCGGTGCTATCCAGCACATACTGAATGACCGCGAGCTTGCTGTCGCGGCTTCCGTCCAGCTTTGCCGCGCCGATGAAGTCGAAGTACCCGTCAATGCCGAATTTCTCGAGGATACGCACGCTGAATTCCTCCGGCTTGGAGGTCGCAAGGCAGACGCGTTTCCCGCGGGTTTTCAGCTCTTTCAGAAATTCCACAGTACCCGGGATAAGCTCGTTTTCAAACAGCCCGGTCCGCCCGTAGTACTCCCGGTAGAGCCGCACGGCTTCGCGGGCTTTCTCCTCCGGTAATCCCCGCCGGGTGAACTCCACGATAAGCGGCGGGCCTATGAAGCTCCGCAGGGTCGAGCGCTCCGGAACTTCCATGCCAAGCTTTTCGTATGCGTACATAACTCCGTTGGTGATTCCCATGTAGGGGTTGGTTATGGTTCCGTCAAGGTCGAGTAAAACAGTGCTGAATCCCATATTTACCTCTTCCTGTCGGACTGTATCAGCCTGCGGATAGCTCCCACCGCGCACTTTATAGCGCGCTCGCTGCTTTCGCAACGCTTGTCCGGGAGCCCCGCGTTGGTGCGCTCGACATTCCACAGGGCCGTCAGGACTGCTCCCGCCCTTGCTCCGCGCAGAATCGCAACGGAGAATATCGCCGCCGCTTCCATCTCGGAGGTAAGACAGCCGCATTTGAGATAGCCCTCCCACGCGCCGCACAGCCTGGCGGAAACGGCGGTGTCACGGGGGTCTATCTCGCCGTAGAAATTGTCCTTGGAATGCACCACTCCAACGTGGCAGCGGTTTCCGTCCTCGTCCGTGGAAAGCTCATCGCCTGCGGCCTTCAGCGCGCTGACTACCTCGAAATCCGCAACGGCTGGGTAGTCGTCCGGGATATACTCGTGGCTGGTGCCCTCGCTGCGGACTGCCGCGCTTGCGACAAGCAGGTCGCCGCCGACGACCTTAAGGTTTATCCCGCCGCTGGTGCCAACGCGGATAAACGTGTCTGCGCCGCACTTTATCAGCTCCTCCACCGCTATCGCCGCAGAGGGGCCGCCTATTCCCGTGGAGCACACGCTGACCTTCTCGCCGTCAAGATATCCGGTATATACAGTGTATTCGCGGTTGCTGGCTATCAGCTTCGCGCCGTCCAGCTTTCCGGCTATCTTCGGCACCCTGCCCGGGTCGCCGGGAAGTATGACGTACCTGCCGATATCGCCCTTTCTGGTTCTCAGGTGGAACATGATCTCATCAGAAATAATGCTTTCCATGGTGCTTCCTCCTTGTTACTCGTCGTCATCGTCATGGCTGAGGATAGAGGGCGCCTGCGCTCTCGCCTCCGCCGCCTTTCTGTCAAGCCACTTCGGAATATTTATGAGCATTGCGATGACCACCGCAAGCACGGTGAGCGCAATGCACGGCATATAGAGCGTCGTCGGGCCCACGCTGAGCTCCGGGTCTGCGGCGTTCGTCACGAACAGGTAGTAGGTCACAAGAGAGCCTGTCGCCGCAGCGCAGTCGATTATCGCCGCGATCCTTGAATGTCCCAGCATGATGACAAATGTTCCCGCAATGTAAATGCAGGAGGTTATCAGCCATATAAGTATCGCGGGATTTCCCGTAACGCCGGGGTCGTATTCGCCTATCCAGATAGCTATGGGACCCAGGATACCAAAGCACAGCGCGCCGATGGAAGTCCCTATCAGCATGAGTACTTTCAGCGCAATGACGATGTATTTTGCCGCGCCCTCGCCCTGATCAGGCACAAAGAACATGAAATCTTCGTGCTTTTTCTTTTTCTTGCTCATATCACTTTATGACCTTTCCGCCCCTGTCCTGCTTTTTCAGCTTCATGGGAGCCTCCTCGCCGCCGTGATCCTCGAACAGTACTTCCTCGTCATCGTCGTCATAGTCCGGGATCTCCGGATTAGTAAGACCCTGCTGCTCGTAGAACGGGTTGATTATGAACTTCTGTATAGCCGGGTAGCTGTTGAACACCGACAGGAACGATATCCACGCCAGCGGGAACAGCGGCATCAGCAGGAGCACCGGCAGACAGAACATACACAGCGCGATGTACACAAGGATAACCGCCAGGGTGATGAGGTTGCCCTTGAGGTTCACGAACGCCAGGATCAGCGAGTTGCGGAGTATCTGCGGCATTTTGAGGTTCAGCGCAACTATCTGCGGGAAGATGTAGAAATTCATCAGCAGAACGATTATCTCCACTGCCATGATGAGCGCATAGAACAGCCAGTAGGGCTTGTCGTCCTGATCAATGACCGAGCTGAAAAAGAAGAAGCTGAATATCGCCACGCATATACACCAGACATCGAACACTCCGATACCGATTGACTGCCAGAAATTCTTCTTGAACGCTTTCCAGAATTCATGGAACACGAACTGTGGTCTTTCAAGGTAGATATTCCGCATAAGGTGCGTCATAGCCGCCGTTGCCGGACCGAAAGTCACTATCGGAATACAGAACAGGAAGTATATCAGGTTTATCTTGAAGAACGTCCAGAACTTGTTGGTGAACATCTCCCAGAACCTGAAGAACGGCTTTTTCTGCTTTCCGTGCTTTGCTATGCCGGAGCCGGCGACATTGTTGTTGTAGAACAGACCCATAATTATCCTTTCATGTGCTTGTTAATATAGTACAGCCTGAACGATTATTCCGATTATCATGACCACAGCCATGATCAGTGCGACCACACGGAAAACACGCATCATGCGCTGTCTTTTCTTCTCATCCATAATATCTCCTTTGACGTCAGCCCCCGGAAACCTCGCGGTAGGCTCCGTAGTCCTGAAGGGCGTAAACATAACCGTCCGCTATGCCGGGTATTTCAACGCTGCGCAGGATATTCCCGCCGGAATCAGAAAGAACAAGGGTCTCGCCCTTTTTCAGGCTGAAACTGCACTGTAGCTGATGGAGCGCCTCCTGCGACTTATTGTTGTCGGTAACTATCATCAGCGTGCCGCCCGCGGGGATCGTCTGCGCCGGGAGCGCCCAGCGCTGTAAGTTCTCCGGCTTGTCCGTGAGGTACAGTCCGGAGGTGGAGACCGGCACCGTATTCGGGTTTGAAAGCACTATGTATCCGGCTTTCTTACGGGTGCATATCTCCTGAATCTGTATCGGGGAATCCGTGGTCTGCGCCTGCTCTGTGATGAGCTTCGCAGCGACCCTGCCCTCCACGTCCGCCATTTCTGCGGAGATGGTGAGCACCGGCTCGGTGTACTGCCGTCCGTTTATCTCCCAGCAGACGAACTGCCAGCCGTCCGCCGTTTCAGCGGAAAGCTCCACGCTGACCTCCTTATCGTAGGTCGCCCAGAGCGAGCCGCGCCCGCGCTTCGTCCGTGAGCTGAGCGTCGTCACCGCGCCCTTTGCGGAGCTTACAGACACTGAGTATTCTTCGCCGCTCCATTCGAACAGCTTTCGCATATCGCCGAACACTACGCGCTTTCTCACCTTGGCGAACTTGCGTATCTGCTCCCGGCTGTCCGCGAAAGTCCCGGGGTTCGCCCAGTCGGAGGTGTATCCGTGCTCCAGCGCGTACATCTGCTCGGTATCGCTCTTTTCGCACAGCTCGTCCAGGGTCTCGTTGATGTGGTTTTCCTCAAAGGCATATGAGGTCAGGTCGGACATCACCGCCGCGTATTTCTGCCGCATATCCTCGCGCTTCAGCAGGGCTATCATCGCCTTGCTTTCGCCGCTCATGTGGGTGCCTTCAAGCAGGTCTTTCAGCGTGTTCAGCCGCGGGGTCTCGCCGTAGAGGCTCCATGCAAACTCCGCGTCAAAGAACATGAACCGCCAGCGCCCGTCACGGAAGCCCTCAGCTTCCTCGCCCTCGGATGGGTAATACCGGAACGCCTTGTAGTTGTTCCCCGGCCAGTCCTTGTTGGAAATGAATATCTGCATACAATAGTACTGCATGAGATTATCTATATCCACAAGCCGGCAGAACTCCCCGAAAATCCTGTCGTCCGTAAGATCCTTGTCGTAGTATTCCAGCACCCTGGCGTAATCCGCAAGGGCTCTTTCGCTGCCCTCGTCCGCGTACTCGGTGTTGCTCACTATTTCGTAGTTCTCCTTGCTTCCGCCGAACTGCGTCGCAAGGTAGTCCTCGTTGTAATTCTCATGGAGCCACGCAAAGCCGTAATACTCCCCGTTCAGGAACACCGCCGCCGGGGCGGTGTGCTGCGTCACGGGATAGCCGTAGTCCTGCGCGAGCTTCTGTGAGAGCTCGTCGCGCACGCCCGCGAATTCCCGGTCGTTCGCGCCGTTTCTCAGCACCAGACGGTCGTATTCCGTCACCGGAACTCCGTCCGCGTTTTCCTCTCCGGGGAAGAAAGCGTACTTGAACTTTCCGTTATCCGGGTCGTAGTCCTTACGCGCGATGAGCCTCAGCGACTTCTGGTCGGGAACTCTCGAATAACCGCCGGAGAGCCTTACGCCCGCCGCCTGGTCTATTACCTTGTTCCCGCTGCTCTCGAACACCTCAACGTATATGGGGCGCTCCCACTCCCGCCCGGTCTGGAAGTAGTTCCCCGGTGCGGTATAGGGAATCTCCTCGCCGGGGTGCTCCGCAACGTAATCATCATATATCTTTCCGGGGACTGCGATTCCGTACTCATAGTCGTAGAGGTTGTACGGGTCGGTGCTCAGCACGAAAATCAGCGTTTCACTGCCGAAGCGCTCGTTTACGTCCTGCCCGACAACATAGCTGACCGTATGTATACTGCCGACTGTGCCGTCAGCGTTGACAGCCGCCGCCTTTATGGTGGAGGCTCTGACCTCCTGCGTGGCGTTTATCTCAATGGGCTGGGAGTACAGCTCGCCGACGCCGTTTCCTGGGTCCGAGCCGTCCGTAGTGAACCATATGTTGCCGTCGCCGGAGAGCTCCACCGAGATATTCTCGGAATAAAACCCGGAGGGCACCGAGAAGCTCACCTTGTCTGACCATTCCTCCGGCTGGAGGGAAGTTTCGGTAAACGACAGCTCGCCGTCCTCTGCCTGAGAGGCGTCAATGCGGTACTCCTGCGGAGGGTGGAGCGTGTATATCAGCGCGGAAGCCGCTCCCAGAAGCACAACTACACACAATATGATGATTCTTTTCATTTTGATCTTCCATTCTTGTTTTTCGCAAGGAACACCTCTGCAAGCGCTTCATTGCGGTCACGCGGGTAATCAGACGTATCCTCCGGATAAAGTCCGAACATCGGCTCGTGGTATGCATGATAACTGTACGATATTCCGTTTTCATTGCAGAAATCCATCACGTCAGCCACCCAGCGCTCACCGCCGCGGCCATTCCTGAAACTCTCTGCGTCAGCGCCGAATTCTCCAAGATAAACCGGAACGCCGTTTTCCCTGCCGAATTCCACAGTGGCGCTGAGATTCGCGAAAACGTAATCCCTGCCGTTGTCGTATATGTTCTCTGCACGGCTGAAATCCGCACGGATATCGGCATAGCCGGAGGTTATCCCCGAGGTTTTAAGATACCCGCTCACCTTGTAGCTGTATCCCTCACGGAGCGCCATTTTGCCGAATGTCAGCACATAATCGTCCGTACCGCCGGAAATGCGGAGGACTCCTCCGCTCACCGAATAGCTCCCGGTACCGTTGCTGCTCCACTCATTCTCCGGAAGCCTGCGCCCATCGCTGAAATCATTGCTCCATATCACGCGGCGGCTTCCGTCCGGGGAGTATTCCGTAACCGTAATATCATCAAATTCCACAGCGCCAGTCCCTATGCCATTCGTATGCAGCGCGGGAGCAAACAGATTGCTCTCCCCGCTGAGTGAAAACGCGGGGCTTTCAAAATACGCGCCGCCGGCAGGCTCTGCGGAAACGCATCCCGTCCAGTAGCTCTCAAAACCGGTTATGTATGGAGGGTCAGGATAGCTGACGTTATCCCCTGCTGACTGGTGCGTGAAGCTGTGCGGCTCATAATAATGCACCTCGTACACCACATTCGGGTCGTCTACCATGTACCAGAGCTGCTCCGGGGAATATTTATCCCACAGCGATTCTCCGGTCGCCATATTCCTGACCGCCGCAACGCGCTCCGCAAAGATAATGTGTCTGCTGTCGTAACTTCGTATCTCATCGGTACAGCGCTGAACCAGCTCACGGCACTGCGAAACGGTTTTTTCAATATCTGAAAGCTCCGGCACGACAGGTTCGTTCACTATTCCATAACCGATGATCGCAGGCTCGTCGGCATAACGGCGGGATATCTCGCCCCACAGCTTCTGAAGCCTGCGCTGATTCTCCGGCTCAGTCCACAGCGCCGTGCCATTCCCCTGCGACTGATAGCCGCCCTGAGGATAGTGCATATTCAGCACCAGGCCTATGCCGTATTTTTTAGCCCAGCCAATGCTCCGGTCAAGAAAATCGAAGCCCTCCTGCTTATAGGCGTACGGCTGTGAATCGTCCTCAAACCAGCGGTAATTCAGCAGGAATCTCACTGAATTGAAGCCAAGCTCCGCCATTTCCTTAAAGCTGTCCTCGCTGTGATGAAGCCCGACTCCATTGAGCGCGCTGTCCCAGACATTGTTCCCGAAGCCCATGCCACGGAGTTTCACCGGGACGCCTGCCGGAGAAAGAATTTCACTGCCACAGACGGTGTAAAATCCGTCCGATTTTCCAATGCCGCTCACAATAAGAAGAACGCCGAGCAGCAGGGAGATAATTCTGCCCGCCATGTCACTTTACTCCAAGCTCCGCAATGTCCTTTGCGGCTTCCGTCTCTATCTTCGCGTAGACCTCCGGCATGGCTTTCCTGAAATTCAGCGGTCTGAACGTCTCTGAATCCACGAAAGCGTGGGCGCTTGTGCCCTCCGTCAGGATATCCGGGCTTCCCTTGCGGCGGCAGACGTAATAGAACTCCACCCGCGCCGGAGAAAGCCTTGTGATATAGCTGGTTATCTCAAGCTCGTCATCGTAGTGCGACGGGAGCCTGTACTTACACGATATCCCGGTCACAGGGATCATCACGCCCGCCTTTTCCATGTCGGAATAGCGTATCGCCGCGTGCTTTATATAGTCCGTGCGCGCCTGCTCGAACCACACCGGATACACTGCGTGGTGCGTTACTCCCATGCAGTCGGTTTCGGCGTAGCGCACCGTTATTTCAGTGATGAACGCCATCTTACAGCCTCTCCCGGCGGCTCTGTATCAGCCTTGCACAGTATGCAAGCATGAAATCCGGAACCAGTTTTCCGAGGTATATCCCCGCCTTCATCACCGGCGAAGGAACTATGGTGAACTGACCTGCGAACATCTGGCGCACCGCGTACTCCGCGACATATTCGCTGGACTGCGGCGGCACTGAGAAATTCACCCGTGCCTTGTCCATGAACTCGGTCTGCACCGGTCCCGGGCATAGCATGGAAACGTTAACGTGGCTGTGGTCTGCGCGGAGCTCCTCATGGACCGCCTGAGTCATGCGGACAACGTAGGCCTTGCTCGCGTAGTAGGACGAGAAGCAGGGTCCCGGGAAGAATCCCGCACTGCTGGCTGTGTTCAGTATATAGCCGTAATCGCGCTTCCTGAAATCCTGAAGGAACAGCTTGAACAGCGTGTGGAATGCCTTTACATTCACGTCCAGCATATCAAGCTCGCGGTCGAGGTCAGTGTCGGTGAATTCACCGAAAACGCCGAATCCCGCGTTGTTAACGAAAACGTCTATGTTGTATTTCTTAACGCGGCGGTGGAGCTCAACGCACTGCTTTGTGTCAGAGAGGTCAGCCGCAATGATGTGCACCTTTACGCCGTAGTCCCTGATAAGCTCCGCTTTAAGCTCCCGGAGCCTGTCAACCCGGCGGGCGGTGATTATAAGGTTGAGTCCGTGCTTCGCAAGGGAGCGGGCTATATCCCTGCCTATCCCGGAGCTTGCACCTGTAACTAAAGCTATCATTTCTTTTCCTCCGTATTCACGCCGGGTATCTTCACCTCGCCCTTGACTGCCTTTACAAGGGAGCCGTCCGGCATCTTATAGTACACATTGTCAAGGTGCTGGGCGAGACCCTGCTTGAAGCCAGCGCGGTACTCGTCCCGGAGCGCCTGCTGCTCAGCCTTTTCTTCCTCAGTCAGACCCTCTGCGCGGTGCTTGCGCGCAAGGTGGTTTATTCTGTCTATCTTTTCCTTTTCCATAATATCAGCTCCTAAGTTATCCCTTATAACCCGGCTTCATGAATATGAACGGCGGGAGCGGAACTCCGTTTTCGCTGTCGCGCAGCGGTATATCCTCGGTGTAGTTTGTCCAGAGGTAGCGCACGCCACAGGGGTATTCAACGCCATCGGCATGGAGTATCTCAGTGCCATCGCCGGCATTCCACAGCTCCTTGTCGGAGAGCACCGCAGACGCCGGGTGCCACTCACCGTCTGAGTCCATCAGCTCAAAGCCGGAAACCTGCTCCGCGTCGTCCTTTACCTCCAGACAAAGACCGGTGGAAACGAACACGTCAACGCTGTCTGTGTTCCAGCAAACCTCGTAGGGCTCCGGGTTGAAGGTGGAATATCCGCCCTCGTCGCCGCCCTCCTCCGGGTCAACGAACTGCACCTGATAGCACCCGTTGAGCGCCGCCATGCAGAAGCGGTGTCCCGGGGTTTTCTTATCCTTGGGGTGTATCTCGCTGAACTCGCCGCAGTCGGTGAGCACGGCAAGCGCCGTTGAGGCGGTGGTGCGGGCTGTCTTAGCCTGAGCCTCGCGGATAACGCACCAGTTCTTGAAATCCGGATCGGCCTCCCACTTGTGCATGGGTAGCTGTCCTATAACGAAGAACAGCCCGTCGTCGTTCCAGTCGTCCCGCCAGTTGCGTATCATCTGGTTAAGAAGCTTGTAGTACATAGCCGGACGGTGATCGTCGCTCTCGCCCTGATACCAGATAACTCCGGTCATGGTGTAGGGGGCGATTCGCTCTATCATGCTCTTGTGGAGCACTCCGGGGGACATGGGGTTCAGCGGTGAAGCCGGACCCGGATACCTGTTCTCGCCGCAATATTCAAGGCAGCCGTCCCATGTGGGATTCGGGGTGTTTGTATAGTATTCCGCGCTCTTGCGCTCCCATTCATTGTGATATGCCTGATAGTCGAGGTACGCCTGCTTCAGCTCCTGCTCGGACTTCCCGGCGGTCGCTTTGTCATAGTCCTCGAAGTAAACGGCGGTCTCGCCGTCCGCATACTCGCGCTTCATCCATGCACTGGCGGAGGTTCCGCCCCAGTTGCAGCCGATCACTCCGACTGTCATGCCGAGCTTCTCGGAAAGCTCCTTTGCGAAGTAGTAGCCTACCGCGCTCCAGTACTGGGCGCTTTCCTTGTTGGAGAAATCGTTCCAGCCCATCTGCTTCTCGCTCTCAAAGAAGCTGTCATCCGCGATGGACTTCTTCATGGTGTAGTAGAAACGGACGTTCGGGGCGTCGTCATGCTCAAGGCTGTCCTTTCCGGTGGAGCAGTTGCGCAGCTCCAGTTCCATGTTGCTCTGACCTCCGGCGAGCCAGACAGCGCCGACCGCAACATTCGTGAAAGTGCGGCTCTCTTCGCCGTCCGAAACCGTGAGCTCCACGCTGTCCTGCGCCGGCTGGGGCGGGAGCATTGCGAGCCATCTGCCGTCCCTTACAACGGTGCTGACCTGCGCCGCCTCCTCGCCTGTAACGCTTACCGTTATTTTAGTTCCGTCAGTTCCCGTGCCGAAAACGCTTACCGGCTTCTGAAACTGGAGAACCATATTATCGCCGAATATCTGAGCTGTCTGGAAGTTCTTCATATAACGATTACCTCATTAAACAAAATAGGTGCAGTTTATTAAAAAGTTGTTAATCCAGGCTGTCGAGAAAGGTGCAGATGCTAGGAAGCGGCATTTCGGCTAGGCTTTGTGCCTGCCGAAATGCCGCTGACAACGCAGATGTGCCTTTATCGACAGCCTGGCTGCACCCTATTATTATATTTTACCTCTATTACGCCCGATTGTCAAGTGCCGGGGAATACTTTCACTGAATTCACACATTCTCCGGGTGATTCCTGCGGTATGCGAGGAAGCCCTCCAGGATAACCGCGGCGGCTGCTGAATCCAGCACCTCCTTGCGTTTCTTCCCGCGCTTGTTGACGTCGTTCATGTAGCCTATCGCCGTTACTGTGGAGGAACGCTCGTCCCACATCACCACGTCAACGCTGACAAGCTCTTTCAGGCGGTCGGCGAACAGCCTGCACTTCTCGGAGCGCGGACCCTCCGTGCCGTTCATGTTGATGGGATTTCCGACTACGATGAGCTCCGCCCTGTTCTCCTTTGCCGCCTGGGCGGTCATTTCAAGGCACTTGTCGAAGTCTTTCATGTTTATCGTGTACAGCGGCGAAGCGAGGATCTCGCCCTTGTCGCACATCGCAAGCCCGGTGCGGCTGTCGCCGTAGTCTACTGCCATTATTTTCATGTGTTTCTCCATTCATAAAACTTATGCCCAGTTGTTGCACTGGGCATAAGAACTGATTTTAAATCTTGGTGATGTCGATAAGCTCGATATCGTTGACCGTCTTGTGCATTTCAAGGCAGTCGAGGAGCGCGTTCGCGGTGTCTATCGCCGTCAGGCAGGCGATGGAGCGCTCAACCGCCTTGCGGCGCATCTTAACGCTGTCGCGGGAGGGCTGTCTGCCGGTCTCGGAGGTGGAGATAACATACTGTATCTTTCCGCTCTCCAGAAGCTGGATAACGTCCGGATCTCCCTTGCCTATCCTGTAAGCGTGGCTCGCCGCGATCATGTTGCGGTTCAGCACGGAGGCTGTTCCGCTGGTCGCGTAGATCTTGAATCCCAGAGCCTCGAAACGGCTTGCGATCTCGATTATCTCGTGCTTGTCGCCGTCCTTGACGGAGATCAGCACGCCGCCCTCGTGGTACAGCTTGTAGCCAGCCGCGATAAGACCCTTTAACAGAGCCTCGCTGAATGTCTTTGCGATACCGAGGCACTCGCCGGTGGACTTCATCTCAGGACCGAGCTGGTTGTCCACGTCGTTCAGCTTTTCGAAGCTGAATACCGGGACCTTTACCGCGATATAGTCGCCGACCGGGTACAGACCGCTCTTGTAGCCCATGTCCTTCAGCTTTGCGCCGAGGATTATCTTTGTCGCGATATCCACCATATTAACGCCGGTGACCTTGCTGATGTACGGAACGGTTCTGGAAGAACGCGGGTTCACCTCGATAACGAATACCTCGTGGTCGTAAACGACGTACTGGATATTCACCAGACCGATAACGTGGAGCGCCTTTGCAAGCTTCTCGGTGTAATCGATGATAACGCGCCTGATGTGCTCGGAAAGGGTCTGCGCGGGATAGATGGAGATGGAGTCGCCGGAGTGGATACCTGCGCGCTCGATATGCTCCATGATACCCGGAATGAGGAAGTCCTCGCCGTCGCAGATGGCGTCAACCTCGACCTCGGTGCCCATCATGTACTTATCAATGAGCACGGGGTTCTCCAGCTTGTGGCTGGTGATGATGGTCATATACTCGGTAACGTCGCTGTCGCAGTGCGCGATTATCATGTTCTGACCGCCCAGAACGTAGGACGGACGGAGCAGCACCGGATAGCCCAGCTCGTTAGCCGCCTTGAGAGCCTCCTCTGTGGTGAACACGGTGGTTCCCTTCGGGCGCGGAATGTTGCACTTTTCAAGCAGCTCGTCGAACAGCTCCCTGTCCTCCGCCGCGTCAACGTCAGCCGCGGAAGTACCCAGAATACGCACGCCGAGCTGTGTGAGGTGCTTTATCAGCTTGATCGCCGTCTGTCCGCCGAACTGTACTACAACGCCGTAGGGCTTCTCGGTGGCGATGAGCGCTTCAACGTCCTCCCTGGTGAGCGGGTCGAAGTACAGTCTGTCGCCGGTGTCGAAGTCGGTGGATACGGTCTCGGGGTTGTTGTTGCAGATGACAGCCTCGCAGCCCTCTTCCTTCAGCGTCCATACGCAGTGAACGGAGCAGTAGTCGAACTCGATGCCCTGACCTATTCTGATAGGACCGGAACCGAACACGATGACCTTCTTCTTGTCGGTTGGGTGCTGCTCGATGAATTCAGCCGCTTCATTCTCGCGGTCGAAGGTGTTGTAGAAGTACGGTGTGCTTGCAGAGAACTCGGCAGCGCAGGTATCAACCATCTTGTATACGGCAAGGCGGCGCTCCGGTATCTTCTGACCGGAAATGCGCTCGATGGTGCTGTCGAGGTAGCAGTACTTCTTCGCCATGTCGTACTTTTCCTGCGTGAGCTCGCCCTCTGCCAGCCACTTTTCGAGCTGTACGAGGTTGTTCAGCTTGCTGATGAACCACTTGTCTATCTTCGTGATATCGTGGATAACGTCAACGGTGATTCCGCGCTTCAGCGCCTCGAATACGCAGAAGGAGCGGTCAACGTCGATGTCCTCCAGCTTCTTGAGCACTTCCTCGTCGGTGAGCTTTGTGAAGTCCTCCTTGGTCATGGTGTCCATGCCGAGCTCTATGGAGCGAACTGCCTTCATCATGCCCGCCTCAAAGCTGGGAGCTATCGCCATTATCTCGCCGGTGGCCTTCATCTGGGTGCCGAGGGTCTTTTTCGCGTAAACGAACTTATCGAACGGCCACTTCGGGAACTTTACAACGAGGTAGTCCAAAGCCGGCTCGAAGCAGGCGTAGGTCTTGCCCGTTACCTGATTTACTATTTCGTCAAGGGTGTAGCCGACGGCTATTCTTGCGGCAACCTTTGCGATAGGATATCCGGTGGCCTTGGAAGCCAGCGCGGAGGAACGCGAAACTCTCGGGTTTACCTCGATGACGGCGTAGTCGAAGCTGTCCGGCTTTAATGCGAACTGGCAGTTGCAGCCGCCCTCCACCTTGAGCTCCTGAATTATGTTGATCGCCGCGGTACGCAGCATCTGGTATTCCTTATCCGCCAGAGTAACGCAGGGAGCCACAACGATGGAGTCGCCGGTGTGCACGCCCACGGGGTCGAAGTTCTCCATGGAGCAGACGGTGATAACGTTGCCCTTGCTGTCGCGCATTACCTCGAACTCTATCTCCTTCCAGCCGGAAATGCACTTCTCGACCAGAATCTGTGTGATAGGAGAAAGACGCAGACCGTTGGTAGCTATCTCGTGGAGCTCCTCCGGGGTCTGTGCTATACCGCCGCCGGTTCCGCCCAGCGTGAACGCAGGTCTTACGATTACCGGGTAGTGGATAACCTCCGCGAAGTCCATAGCGTCCTCGACAGTTTCAACCACCTTGGACGGAATACAGGGCTGACCTATCTTCTCCATGGTGTCCTTGAACGCCTGTCTGTCCTCTGCCTTATGGATAGTTTCCGGGTTGGAGCCGAGCAGCTTTACGCCGTGCTCGGCGAGGAATCCGCACTCTGCAAGCTCCATGGAGAGCGTCAGACCGGTCTGACCGCCGAGGTTTGAGAGCACGCTGTCCGGCTTCTCTATCTCGATAACTCTCTTTACAACGTCAAGGGTCAGCGGCTCGATATAGATCTTGTCCGCCATGTGCTTGTCCGTCATGATGGTAGCCGGGTTGGAGTTTATCAGAACTACCTCCAGACCCTCCTGTTTGAGAGCGCGGCACGCCTGTGTGCCCGCATAGTCGAACTCCGCAGCCTGTCCGATTACGATAGGACCGGAGCCTATAACCAGTACTTTCTTGATATCACTTCTTAACGGCATGACTTTTTACCCTCCATCAGCTCAATAAACTCGTCGAACAGGTACGCGGTGTCCTTGGGACCGCCGCACGCCTCCGGGTGGAACTGCACCGTGAACGCTGGCGCGTTATGGTAGCGCACGCCCTCGCAGGTGCCGTCGTTTCCGTTAACATGGCTGACCTCGCCCGCCTCGGCGGGAACGCTGTCGCTTACGACCGCATAGCCGTGGTTCTGGGAGGTGATGAACGTTCTGTCAAGCGCGAGATCCTTTACCGGCTGATTACCGCCGCGGTGGCCGTACTTCAGCTTTTCGGTCTTTGCTCCGTTTGCAAGCGCCAGGAGCTGGTGTCCGAGGCATATTCCGAACGTGGGTATCTGCGCCGGGATAAGGTCGCGGAGGGTCTGGACAGCCTCCGTGTTGTCAGCAGGGTCGCCGGGGCCGTTGGAGAGCATTATTCCGTCAGGGGTCAGCGCCTTTATCTCGTCCGCCGTGGAGTTCCACGGCATTACGGTGACGTTGCAGCCGCGCTTTACCAGCTCCCTGCGGATATTGAACTTGTAGCCGTAATCCATCAGCACAACGTTGAATCTCGGGTTCTCTGCGGGGTAGTATTCCTTTGCCTTTACGCTGACTTTCGGAACTACCTTTCCGACATTATACGCGCGTATCTGTGCAAGAACTGCTTCCCTGTCGAAATCTCCGTGGACTATCGCGCCGTTCATTACGCCGCTCTCGCGGATTATCTTTGTGAGGTGGCGGGTGTCGATATCGTAGATACCGATGATGTTGTACTTTTTCAGGTAGCTGTCAAGGTCGCCCTCGCAGCGGAAATTTGACGGATCCTCGCAGTGCTCTCTTACGATGTAGCCGCTGACAACGCTGCCGTTGGATTCCGGGTCAATGCTGTTCACGCCGTAGTTTCCTATCAGCGGGAATGTCTGGGTGACGATCTGACCGCAGTAGCTGGGGTCGGTGAGCGTCTCCTGATAGCCCACCATCGCCGTGGTGAAGACTATCTCGCCGACAACGGAGCCGTCCGCGCCGAAGGCTCTGCCCTCGAACTCGGTGCCGTCGGCAAGGATAAGCGTCGCTTTCTTTTTGTTCTCGAAAATCATTTCTTCTCCTCCATGCAATAACATGAATTTTTTATCTAAAAAATTCAATTCGGAATTCGGAATTCAGAATTCGGAATCAAATGAGCCGCTGTCGCGGCGGTTATCCGATTGTATCTGATTTAAAATCGTCCTGCGAAGCAGGACACCATAATTCCGAATTCCGAATTAAGAATTCCGAATTATTTATATTACTTATTCAGTGTGATTTTCCCCACTGCGCCCATGATGTCGTCTCTCATGCGGACAGCCTCGCGGCGCGCCGCCTCTGCGTAGTCGTGCTCGTCGCACTTTTCCTTCTGGTAAGCGCACATGATCCCTCTGGAGCTGTTGACGATACCACCGAGGCCGTTCTTGTCGAATGCTCCCGCGATATCCTTTGCACCCGCGCCCTGGGCGCCGTAGCCCGGGATAAGGAAGAACGTGGTCGGCAGAACGTCGCGGAGATATCTGAGCTGCTCGGGGTATGTAGCGCCGACTACCGCGCCCACTCCGGAATAGCCGTATACGCCCGGGAGCTCCTCGCCCCACTTCTCGCACATATGGCCCATGGTCTCGTAGATGGTCATGCCGTCTATCTTTCTGTCCTGAAGCTCGCCGGAGCTGGGGTTAGATGTCTTTACCAGCACGAAAATGCCCTTGTCGTTCTCGCGGCAGGTGGCGATGAGCGGCTTTATGCCGTCGCTTCCAAGGTAGCCGTTTACCGTCAGCGCGTCCCCGAGGAACGGCTCGTAGGTCTGGCTGCCTACCTGTACCTTGCCGAGATGCGCCGCCGCATAGGCTTCCATCGTTGTGCCGATGTCGTTGCGCTTGCCGTCTGTAATGACGTACATTCCCTTGCTGCGCGCGTACTCCTGGGTCTTGTACAGGGTCTTTACGCCGGCAGGGCCGTACATCTCATAATAAGCCGCCTGCGGCTTTACGGCGGGAACTATATCATACAGTGCGTCGATGAGTCCCTTGTTGAATTCCAGCAGAGCCTTCGCCGCGCCCTTGAGGGTCTCTCCGTACTTCTCGAAGCACTTCTCCTTAATATACTCCGGAACGTATGCGAGCTTGGGGTCAAGTCCCGCAACGGTGGGGTTCTGGGTCTGTTCGATCTTCTCGATAAGTCTGTCCAGTGACATTTTGTTCTTCCTTTCTGTACCGGCGTCAGTCAACGCCGTCTGTGTAAACTATCTTTCCGCCAAGTATCGTGTATTTTACCCTGCCTTTCAGGGTCATTCCCTTGAAGCAGGTATTTTTCGATTTTGAATGGAGCTTCGCCGGGTCAACCACCCACTCCTCGTCGGGGTCGAAAATGCAGATATCCGCGACATCTCCGGGCTTCAGCGAGCCGCCGGGGATAGACAGTATCTTTCGCGGATTCACGCACATCAGCGTTACTATCCTCTGGAGGGATATCTTCCCGGTGTGGTAGAGCGCAGTCAGCGTTGCCGCAAGGGAGGTCTCCAGCCCGACTACGCCGTTCGGAGCCTTTTCGAAATCCGCCTTTTCCTCCGGCGCATGGGGAGCGTGGTCGGTGATTATGCAGTCGATGGTGCCGTCGATGACGCCCTCGGTTATCGCCTGAACGTCAGCCGCAGTACGCAGCGGCGGATTCATGCGGTAGTCCGCGTCGCGGCTTCTCAGAAGTTCGTCCGTCAGCATGAAATAATGCGGAGCCGTCTCGCAGGTGACCATCGTGCCGTAGCGCGCCGCAATGCGGATATTCTGCATACTCTGCGCGGTGGAAACGTGCGCGATGTGGATAGGCACCTCAAGGTCTGCCGCAAGCGTAATTTCGCGCTGGGTGATTATATCCTCGCTGAGGCGGTGTATCCCCTTTACGCCCAGCTCCCTGGATACCTCTCCGGCGTTCATTATGCCGCCGTTTACTATGTCGAGGTCCTCGCAGTGGGAGATGACTTTCATTCCCGCGTAGTGAGCCTTTACCATTGCCTCCGCCATTATTCTGGCGTTCTTTACGGGTCTGCCGTCGTCGGAGACCGCAACGCAGCCCGCGTCGTGAAGCTCCTTGAAGTCGCAGAGCTCAACGCCCTCAAGCCCCTTGGTTATGCTTCCGACAGGGTAAACGCGGGTCTTGGCGTTTTTCGCCTTTTCGATGATGTAGCGGACGGTCTCCGCGCTGTCCACCGTCGGAATGGTGTTCGGCATACACGCAACTGCGGTAACTCCGCCGGCTGCCGCCGCGTTTCCTCCGGTGATGATATCCTCCTTGTGGGTCTGTCCGGGGTCGCGGAAATGAACGTGCATATCGCATATTCCCGGTATCACCGTAAGCCCGGTGCAGTCCACCGTCTGTGCCTCCGGCGCGGAGATATCCTCCCCCAGCTCCCGTATCTCTCCGTCGTGGATAAGTATGTCAGCCTTTCCCTCGAATCCGCTGGCGCTGTCCACAACATAGCCGTTTTTCAGTAAAAGATCCATTCTGCCCTCCTGTCAGCATATATAAGCCATTCCCGGCATTTCGTACTTTATTACTCCCCGGGACATCGGGTGTAGATAACGACCTTATCGCAGCCGTCAAGCTCCTTCACGAGCACCTTGACCGTTTCCTCGTGAGAGGTCGGGAGGTTCTTTCCGATGTAATCCGCCCTTATCGGCAGCTCCCGGTGACCACGGTCCACCAGCGCCGCGAGCTGAATCAGCATGGGGCGTCCCCGGGACATTATCCCGTCTATTGCGGCTCTTGCGGTGCGCCCGGTGAAGATAACGTCGTCCACGATTATCACGCGCTTATCCGTGATGTCGAACGGTATCTCGCTGTTGTCCCCGGAGCTTCCGCGGGGCTTGTCGTCCCGGAAGGGCGTGATATCCAGAAGTCCTACCGGGATCTCCCTGCCCTCCAGTTCCGAAAGCTTCGCCGCTATGCGTTTTGCCAGCACCGCCCCGCGCGAAAAAAGCCCGATAAGACAAAGACCGTCAGTGCCCTTGTTCCGTTCGATTATCTCGAATGAAATACGGGTGACCGCCCTTGCTATCGAGCTTTCGTCCATTATTTCAGCCTTCAGCGTAAGACCCTTGACGGTACACATCTCAATCACGCCCTTTCCGCAGAAACAAAAAACCTGCCGCAGATACGGCAGGTGTAATGAAATCTGTGTACAACAAGCGCTGCCGCACAAAGGCGCAGCACTCCCGTTAAGAAAATCACAACCTTGCCGGCATCACGGTGCCGCCTTAAAAGCCACTGATTTCTGCTGTTATTATAGTTATTATATACTATTCCCGCCGGTTTGTCAATAGATTTTTCTGACTGCGCGAGTAAATTTGTTTCACCGCTGATATTGAAATATTGTGCAAAATGTGATATACTGTGAATCAAGAGCTATATCAAGGAGCAAATCAATGGAAATGATTCTCATACACGGTCTGGGACAGACCGCCGATTCATGGAACGAAAGCATAAATATGCTTTCCGCTGAAACCGATACACTCTGCCCCCGGCTTTCCGATTTTTACGGCAAAGGCGGCTACGATGAGATGTACCGGGGATTCAGCGAATATCTTGACAATATCAGCCAGCCGCTATATCTCTGCGGGCTGTCGCTTGGGGCTGTGCTCGCGCTGAACTACGCGCTTGATCATCCGAAGCGCGTCCGCGGGCTCGCTCTGGCGGCTCCGCAGTTCCGTATGCCAAAAACGCTGCTTCGCTTTCAGAATGCGGTTTTCCGGCTCATGCCACAAAAAGCCTTTAACGGCTCCGGGCTGACAAAGCAGCAGATGATATCCCTTACCGCGGACATGGCGCGTCTTGACTTCACACCGGAACTCGGCAGGATAGATTGCCCTGTTTCTATTGCCTGCGGAGAGCATGACAGAGCCAACGTCAATGCCGCAAGGGAACTGGCGGCGCTCCTCCCGCGGTCGCGCCTGTCGGTCATCAGCGGAGCCGGTCATGAGATAAACACCGAGTCTCCGGCAGAAATGGCGCGTTTCATAACAGAGGCTTTCAATATCAGGAGGTAATCTCATGGATTTACAGTCAGTTATCGACGAGGGCAGAAGAATAGTATTTTTCGGCGGAGCGGGAGTTTCCACCGAAAGCGGTATCCCGGATTTCCGCAGCGCGGACGGTCTGTACAATCAGAAGTACAAGTTCCCGCCGGAGCGGATAATCTCGCACAGCTTTTTCATGAGCCAGCCGGAGGAATTCTACCGCTTTTACCGCGACCGAATGATATTCCCGGAGGCAAAGCCCAACGCCGCCCACTTAAAGCTCGCGGAGCTGGAGCGCGCCGGAAAGCTCTCCGCCGTGATAACGCAGAACATAGACGGACTTCACACCGCAGCGGGAAGCAGGAACGTCATAGAGCTGCACGGCTCGGTGCACCGCAATCACTGCATGAAGTGCGGGAGAGCCTACGGGCTGGACTTCATCGCAGACGGCGAGGGTATCCCCCGGTGCGAGTGCGGCGGCATAGTAAAGCCGGACGTGGTGCTCTATGAGGAAGGGCTAAACGAGAACGATATAAACCGCGCCATCAACGCCATCGCCGAAGCGGACGTGCTGATAATCGGAGGAACATCTCTGGTGGTTCAGCCGGCGGCGGGACTTATCCGGTTCTTTGGCGGCAGGCGGCTGGTGGTAATCAACAAGACGCCGACCTCCGCAGACGATGAAGCGGACATCGTGATAAAGGGCAGTATCGGAGAAACTCTTTCGCAGATAAACGTGTGATATAAACTCATGAGCCCCGGGGCATAACCCGGGGCTCATGATCATTCTATGAGAAGAAAAAAACCTGTCAGCCGTTAAGCTCGCTGGAATCGAACCACACTTCTCCTTCGTCGTCAATGGTGAACGTTACGCTGGGAGTGTAGTAGTAGTTTCCGTACACGTCGTACAGCGTCATGGAATAGCTGTAATCGGAAGAGGGAAGCGCGTCATAGGTTATATCGATATCGCCGCTGACCGTGTATTCATCGCCATAAATGAACTGGCTCATATCGTCTGCGAAAACGAAGTATGCAGGCTGGATAACGTCGCCGTCCTTGAGCTTCACAGTTTCCCTGGAAGCCACGCCGGTCTCAGGGTCGATACCAGACCATGCGCCCATGACGTTCCATGTTCCGGCGTTGAAATCGAACTCCATGCGGAGGTTGGTCTGCTTGCCGTTAAGCATGACGGGCGCCGTATAAACGCCTATGGAGCTTCCCTTGCTTACGGTGTTTATGGCAAGCGGCTGACCTCCGATGGCAGGCCACGTTCCGTCAAAGTCGTCATAAATCGCCATGGAATCATAATCCGTGAGCACCTCGTCGTCCTCGCCGAGGTAAATTGTAGCTCCGTCAAGCACTGCGAAAATGGTGCAGGTAGCGTAATTGAACGTGTTCATATCCGCGAGCTGAACCGTATATGTTCCCTCGTCATCGAAATAGATGTTCTCCACGCTGATGGTGCTGCTGTCGTCCACATAGCTGATGCCGTCGTTTGCACCGACATTCTCGTCAGGAGTGTAGTCGTTGTCCCACACATCGCCGGAATCTGCAAAAAGCCCGCTGTTGTCGTAGTTGCTGACATCGTTTCCGGTGGTTCCATAAGCCGCCGCGTCAACGAATGCGAGATAATAGGTGCTGGTGCAGATATCCGAAAAGAGCGAAAGCTCCTCAGTGCCCATGACGCACAGCGGATAATACAGGGAGAGCCCGCCCGCGCCCTCGTGCATGGGACCGTTCACGCTGTGTATAACCGCGTTATCCAGTTTTTTAAGCGTTTCGGCGGCACTCGGGGCGTAAGGCTTTATCATATTGAGCATTCCCGCAAGATCCACCATGTTGGTGTATCCCTCGTTCCTGTTGTTGCCGCCGAAATTATCCGCGTTGTATACCGCCCTCGCGATGTCGCCCATGTTTTCGTATTCGTACATCTCCTGAGCTGTCTGGTTGAACGAAACAAGCAGGTCGTCAAGCTTCGAGAGGTCTGTTATGGCAAAGGTGGTGCCGTCCGGGTCGCCGTTGTCTATGCAGTGCTGATAGTAGCTCTGGCACTGCATTTCTCCGAGCTGTGCGCCGTCCGCTTCAGGGTTCTCCGAAAGGAACTCCATGATGTCGGCGTAGTTCCAGCCGCCGCCCGGCTCCGTTTCCTCGGAGGCGAACATATACCGCGCGTAGGGAGCGATGATGTTCGCGGTCTCAAGGGTGCTCATAAGGCACGCGTCAAAGCCGATGAACTCGAACTTATCCGTCATCTGGTCGTAAACGGAGTTCAGCGCGCCGTCTATCTCGCGCAGGGAAAGGCTGTCCATATCATTCAGCTCATCGAAGCACACTCCGTTTATGCTTCCGCTGCCGTGGTTCCAGAATACAAGACCCATGCGCTCCGCCGGGTAATTCTCAACGCCCCACGAAACGAAATCCGCCAGGGTGTCCGGATCGCCCATGCTGCAAAGCTCAAACTCATCGACGAGCTCCAGCTCGCCGTTGTTCGTAACATATCTCTGGGAAACGCCGTTCGATATGCCGTAGTACTCGTTCCACTCGTTGGTGCCGCCGGTCTGGTAGACTATGCGCACATCATCGCTGTAAGCGTTGGAGAGAGCCTCCTCAATGTCCAGCGAAGCCGCGGAGCAGTCGCTCTCAAGGTCGGTTCCGCAGAGGTACACAAGTATCGTCCAGCCGCTGTCGCCCATGGGCTTTGAATCCTCGCGGGTACGGCGGTTTATGCCGATCTTGCCGTTTTCCATGGAGAGCTGGGTCGCACCGTCTGTGAAACGGCGTCCCTCGTTGTCGTATTGCTGTTCGGTATACCCGCTTTCCGCACCGTTGTTCATCGAATCTTCGGTGTATGATTCCGGGGCGTCTGTTCCGGCTTCCCCAGTGCCCCAGTTTTCATCGCTGTCAGAACACCCTGCAAGTGCAAGAAGCATTGCTCCCGCCGTCATCGCGGCGGTAATCTTTCTGAATCTCATATAATTACTCCTTATAAAATATAATGCGGCGGCTCACGCTGCGCATATACTGATTCTAACATTTTAATTGATTTTTGTCAACAATTTCTTATGGTCATGCCATAAAAAGACACATTCCTTAAATGAATTGTGGCGTAAGTCATAGCCGCAATGAAATAAACTGAACTTATCTCTTGTCAAGAAATTTGTAATTATGCACAAATATCCCGAACTAAAATTACAGGTATTTCACAAAATTTTGAAATATATAAAAAAAAGCTTTCAATTAGCGTGCTTTTGTGGTAGAATAGGATAGGAAAGTTATCAGTAGTATTCTGGCTGCATACAATCAGTACTATATGCAGAATTTATAGATCGAGAGGGGAATAATATGTCACAGATCATTGCGGTTACAGCAGGAAAAGGCGGAACCGGAAAGTCCACCACATCTGCAAATGTTGCAACGGCGCTTGCTGCGCTCGGAAAGAAAACGCTTGTGGTCGAGCTGGACTTCGGTCTGAGATGCCTCGACATCATGCTTGGAATAAAGGATAAAGTCAAGCACGATATCGGCGAATACCTCGAAGGGAAAATAGATATTCTCACAGCAACGACAAAGGTAGACCGTGTGGACAATCTGTATCTTGTCTGTGCGACAAGAAACCCGTTCATCGACATCAACCCCGAAAAAATCATGGAAGTATGCGAGGAAATGCGCAAGCACTTCGATTACATAATCATGGACACCGCCGGCATCGGCAGTTCCGTGTTCAGCGTGATCAAGGCTGCGGAGCTTATCCTGATGGTAACAACGCCGGATACCGTATGCGTACGCGACGGCGCTATACTGTCTGACTTCCTTTATGTGAAGAACTGCACCAACCAGCGCCTTGTTATAAATAAGGTCAGCGACCGCTTCAAGGAAGAGGATATCCTGTACGACCTCGACGAGGTTATGGACAGCGTTGGTATCCCGCTAATCGGCGTAGTGCCTGAGGACTCAAACATCAAGATATGCGGCGCAAAGGGGCTGCCACTCCCGCCTAACTGCGGTGGCGCAAAGGCTTACGCTGCCATCGCAAGACGTATACTCGGCGAAGATGTTCCGCTCACGGTAAACATAAATTAAGGAGGAAGCAGTATGACAATCGCACTTATCGCGCATGATTCCAAAAAGGAGCTGATGGTTCAGTTCTGCATCGCATACTGCGGCATCCTCAGCAGACACGAAATACGCGCCACCGGAACCACCGGAAAGCTGGTCGCAGAGGCGACCGGACTCCATATCCAGAGGTATCTCAGCGGCTCGCAGGGCGGCGATCAGCAGCTTGCTTCAAGCATTTCCTGCAACGAGGTGGACCTGCTGATATTCTTCCGCGACCCGCTCAATGCAAAATCTCACGAGCCGAATGACATCAACCTTCTGAGGCTCTGCGACGTGCACAATATTCCTGTCGCGACCAACATAGCGACAGCCGAAGCGCTTATCCACGCGCTGGAGCGCGGCGACCTCGACTGGCGCGAATATATGCGCAGCTAACAAGGTTTTACAGACACCCTCCGGAGCGGAGGGTGCTTTTTGTTTTATTCCGCTGATTTTTGTAATATTCGAACAGTATGCGCGCATACTACTTCCGGCGGAATCAATCCGCAAATCAAAACGAAAGGCGGAAACAATTATGTGGATCGACAAGCTGGCGCTTACCCTGCTGATAATCGGCGGACTCAACTGGGGACTTGTGGGGATTTTCAGCTTTGACCTCGTTGCATGGATCTTCGGCGGTCAGGGTGCTGTTATCAGCCGCATCGTCTATATTCTGGTGGCGCTGTCGGCAGCGTGGTGCATATCGCTCCTCTTCAGGGACAATTCGGCGCCGGAACACGCGGGCTGAAACCCGGGCGGCATATCGGAAAACCATAAAGCGGCTTCCTGACCGGCAGACACGCCGGAACCGGAGAGCCGCTTATTCTATGCGCTTTCATCGCGGCTTTTAATACATTTATTTACTTTTTAGTATATAAAGCACTATCTACTTATCAAAAGTCAGCCCGGGATTTTGTATGCATTGCACGAAAAAAATAAATCTTCAATAAAGTTATTGACAAATCCGATAAAACACGATATAATATAGACAAATAAATGGTCAGAGTTCTTAATCTCCGTTCATTTGTTTTGTTTAGTTGTCTCCTTTCTTTTGTTCTACACATAATAATCATTTCACTTGGCAGCGCTGCTGCACCCGACCCGCGAGGGTCTTTTTTTTTGCCCGCATAAAGTCCCGCGCTTGACATAACCAGGCGTTTAGGCTATAATAAATATATCTGTACTATAGAAGAAAATATAAAATGGGAAAGGAAAATAAAATGCCAGTTAAAATAGCAGACGGGCTTCCCGCACAAAGCATACTCGAAAACGAGCATATATTTATCATGACGGAGCACCGCGCGCTCCATCAGGATATAAGGCCGCTGAAGATCGGCATACTTAACCTCATGCCTACAAAGGTAGTCACCGAGACCCAGATACTCCGCTGCCTGTCGAATACCCCGCTCCAGATAGAGGTCACGCTCGTGCAGACTTCCACGCACACCAGCCGGAACACCTCCAGCGAGCACCTGCTGAACTTCTACAAGACCTTTGACGAGATACGCAATATGAACTTCGACGGTTTTATAATCACAGGAGCTCCGGTCGAGCAGATGGAATTCGAGGACGTGGACTACTGGCAGGAAATATGCGAGATAATGGACTGGACAAAGACGCACGTTCACTCAACTTTCCATATCTGCTGGGCGGCTCAGGCGGCGCTCTATCATCACTACGGGATAAAGAAGTACCCGCTTGAGGAAAAGATGTCAGGCGTTTTCCTGCACCATATGCTCACGCCGAAATCCCGCCTTTTCCGCGGATTTGACAGCGAGTTCTGGGCTCCGCACTCCCGCCACACCGAGGTAAGGCAGGCGGACATCGAAAAGGTTCCGCAGCTCAAGGTTATGGCTGTTTCAGACGAGGCGGGAGTCTACGCGGTATGCAGCGAGGACAGCCGCCAGTTCTTCATAACCGGGCACTCCGAGTACGATGTGGATACCCTCGCAATGGAGTACCAGCGCGATCTCGGAAAGGGTATGGATCCGAAAATCCCCGCGCACTACTTCCCTGAAGACGACCCGTCAAAGCAGCCCGTAATGAAGTGGAGGGCGCACTCTACGCTAATCTACACAAACTGGCTGAACTATTTCGTTTACCAGACCACTCCGTTTGATATTTCGGAAAATATCTGACAAAGTTATTGCAAATAACAAAAAAATATGGTATAATTTTTCTGACCGGGCTATTCCGGCAGCCAGACAAACTATGAAACGAGGTATGTGGTATGTATGACATCTATTCTCTTCTGAGCGGTACTGCAATAGCAAGCTTCATCATTCTGCTGGTGGGACTTCTTCTCGCGGTCGCGGGCGGAATCCTTCTCCAGTGGAAGGTTTTCGGACCGAAGGCAAAGGACCCGAACGCCGGGAAGTTCGCTAAATACGCCAACGGACAGTATTTCCTGCCGCTGCCGATAATCAGGATAACCTATTACACGCTTGCGATTTTCCTTGTATTTGTGGGAATTTCCAAGTGCATAACCGAGCTCAGCGGATTCGTCAATATCCTTGCATATGCCGTTGTAGGAAACGTCGTTCTCCGCATACTCTATGAAACTGTCCTTGCGGTAAGGAAGAACGCAGGTCTTGACGCTGACTGCAACACCGCCTCCGAGCCCAGGGAGGACCGCCCGATGTTCGAGCCGAAAATCCCTGCAGTCCCCTATCAGCAGCCGCAGCAGACCCAGCACCCTCAGTATGAGCCGAACCAGTACTCACAGCCCCAGCAGCAGTTCCCGCAGTATCAGGCGCCTGTTCAGCAGGCTCCGGCTGCGCAGCCTGTGCCCGAGCCTGTTGTGAACGCGGCTCCTCAGCCCGTTCCTGAACCTGTTGTAAACGCGGCTCCTCAGCCCGTTCCCGAGCCTGTTGTGAACGCGGCTCCTCAGCCAGTTCCTGAACCTGTTGTGAACACAGTTCCTCAGCCCGTTCCCAAGCCTGCGGCTCCTGCTCAGCCCGTTGAGCTGATAAAGGATACGGCATTCTGCCAGTTCTGCGGCAAGGAGATAAAGGCAAACGCAAAGTTCTGCCCCTACTGCGGAAAGCCCCGTACATAATCGGACATATACAAAATGCGGTTCGTAAGAGCCGCATTTTTTTGTTTCCGTGCATTACATCAGCCTAAAACATTAAGCCCCTCCTATAACCCGCAGGCGTTTTTCCGCATATATTATAGTGCAGGAGCAATGTCCTGCAATAACACAAGGAGATACGGCAATGAATCATTTCATCATAAATACAGACTCCATGACGCAGGCGGAAAAGGCGCGGGTCTTTCTGGCGCGGCATGGTATCCGCAGCAGGGTTGAGCGCACCGTCGGGCGGGGCGGGTGCAGCTTCTCACTGCGGATCTTCGGCGAGAGGGAAAAGGTCTGCCCGCTTCTGGCGCAGATCGGCGTGAGCTGTGGTTTACCTCGATAACGCAGCCACAACGTTCCCGAAGCCCCGCAGCGTATACCAGACCCTATCCCGGGCGGTCTCCGCCTACGGAGCAAATCCAGGACGCTCCGGGCACAGTATGTCCATGAGCACCGCGCAGGCGGTGTATTCCAGCCGCAGCAGGTGCGCGGAATTCTTCGGTGCAGAGCCGGAAAACACGATGTTCACCCTGAACTGCACCCACGCGCTCAACATGGCTATAAAGGGACTTGCGCGCCCGGGAACTCACTTCGTCATCAGCGACATCGAGCACAACGCGGTCGTGCGCCCGGTGCACTCCCTGACGGAATACGGCATGGAGTACAGCATATTCAGGAGCTCCCCCCACCCCGGCGAAACGGTGAGGAACGCGGAAAACTCCATACGCCGGAACACCGCCGCGCTCATCTGCACCGCCGCCGGAAACGTCACCGGGGCGCGGCTTCCGCTGAAAGAGCTGGCGGAGCTCTGCCAGAGGAAAAAAATATGCTTCATAGTGGACGCGGCGCAGGGAGCCGGGCTGCTTCCGCTTTCACTGAAGGACGGAATAAACATCATCTGCACCGCAGGACACAAGGGGCTTTACGGTCCCATGGGAACAGGGCTCATGCTGACGGACGGGAAATACCCGCTCCGCACCATCATCGAGGGCGGCACCGGCAGCGCCAGTGAAAGCCTTGAACAGCCGCAGTTCCTGCCGGACAGATTCGAGAGCGGGACAATAAACACCCCCGGTGCAATAGCGCTGGGGGCCGGCGTTGATTTCGTCAGAGAAAGGACTCCTGAACGGATACTGAAGCACGAAACGGAGCTTTGCAGGAATTTCTGCGCCTCTGCCCGCAGGATACCCGGCATACGGCTCTACACCGACATCGACGAGCACCCGGAGCGCTATGCGCCGCTGGTTCCGTTCAATATCGAGGGAGTGCCCTCCGGGGAAGCCTCGATAAAGCTCAGCGACATGGGATTTTATATGCGCGGAGGGCTTCACTGTGCTCCGCTGGCGCACAAAAAGCTCGGGACGCTGGAAACCGGAGTGGTGCGTTTTGCACCGTCCGCTTTCAATACCCCGGAGGACGTTTCAAGGCTGATATGGACGCTCAGAAAGCGCAGATGGGACGCATAACACCAATGAAAAACGGGGCTGAATATCAGCCCCGAAAAATTTATTCAGCGCCCCTGAAATACAGCCCCCTTGTGAGGGAGCCTGACGGCTTGCCGTTATTCAGGTACATATCCAGCACAGGTTTCAGCTCATGCTCGTCCGTGAATTTAAGCACCGCAAAGTCGAACGGCTCCAGGGAGCTGCGGCGGTCGCTCATTATCAGCAGGTCGGGATTGAGTATCTCAACACTGTTTCCGCCGCACAGCACCGGCATCGGATTTCCGCGGCGGTCGGCTATGCATTTTCCGCATGGGGAGCCGCCGTCGTCGAACAGGTGAACCCTCCCGCAGGGAGCGCCCCCGCTCACCGGACAGCGCCGCATTATCATCAGCGGAAGCCTGCCATATGCGACTATTCCGCGCGGCACCGGGGAGCTTATCTCCGCAAGCTGAGCCGCGGTCCCCTCAAATGAAAGCGTGATGTCCTCGAAGCCGAGCTCACCGCACACTCCTGCGGAATAGCTGTTTATGATATTCATGCGGTGCCCGCCGTGGAGCCTGTAACCCTCCCGCCGGAGTATCCGGGCGTGTCCCAGGGTCTGCGCCATTCCCCTGGTAAATCCGAGCCGTTTCAGCTCCCGGAGCCGGTTTTCAACCTTGTCCTCGCAGTCGGAGAGCACGAACGGCGGGATAACCGCTATCCTGTCCTTATCCGGAGTATCCGCGCCAAGAAGCCTCATCGGAGCGTAAATCAGCACGAACGGGAGCTCCAGAGCCTGCCGGAGCTGCTCCGCTGAATAAACCTCGCACCGCCACTGTAACCCGGAGCTTTCGCGCCGGGAAAATTCCGGAGCCGGAAGCGGCTGCACCGCATAGCACGGCGTGTTCTTTTCAAGCACTGCTTCGTCAAGCTTCGAAATAAGCTCCCGCCGCAGGAAATTCAGCGCGGAAGCCGGGAGATTCAGCCCGCTGTCAACGGCCGCGGAAATTTCCCCCGCATAGAACTGGGTCCCGCCAAGCTTTGCCATGCGCTCCCTTACGCTCTCAGCGGAAAGCGGAGCGTTCACCGCCGCCTGCGGGACATCGCCGTAAGCCTCCACGGAGCAGCCCTCGCAGACCGCCGCCGCATGAACCGGTTCGCCTGCCCTTATTTCAGTGCTGATATCCGCCCGGAAGCGCGGCATTTCCGCCTTGTAGAGCGCCTTTATGCCGTTCAGCGCCTTCGCGGAATTCTCCACGTCCTCGCGGCTGCGGGTGCCCTGCATATCGCGCATCGTGCCGGTAAAGTAGCTGTCCGTGAGCCCTCCCCGGGAGAAGATACCGGAAAGGCGGTCGTAGTCGTAGTCCATTCCGTGCAGGGATTTATAGCAAGCGTCCGTTGCGCAGGCAATGTACTCCGGGCGCTTCATTCTGCCCTCGATTTTCAGGGAAGCTATGCCGATATCGTCAAGCTCTTTCAAATGCGGCACAAGGGAGCTGTCCTTCAGCGAAATGACGCTGTGCCTGTCGCCGCAGGTGAAATCCAGACGGCAGGGCTGTGCGCACAGCCCGCGGCTGCCGCTCCTGCCGCCGAAAATGCTGCTCATGTAGCACTGCCCGCTTATACAGACGCACAGCGCACCGTGCACGAATACCTCCAGCTCAATGCCGGAGCTCTCCGCGATTTTCTTTATCTGTTCAAAGGATAACTCGCGTCCTATCACCGCCCGGCAGAATCCGAGCTCCTGAGCCGCCGCGACCCCGGCGGGGCTGTTGAGAGTCATCTGCGTGGAGGCGTGGCGCGGCAGCTCCGGACATACCCGGCGCACGATATCAGCCGCGCCGATATCCTGTATAATGAGCCCGTCCACGCCGCACTGCGCGGCGGTTTTCACGCATTCCGTGAACTTCTCGGTCTCGCTGTCGTAGATCAGCGTATTCAGCGCTGCGTAGACCTTTACGCCGCGCTTGTGGCACTCCCGGCAGACCGTTTCCAGCTCTGCGGCAGAAAAATTTTCGGCATTTTTGCGTGCCGAAAAATCAGATAATCCGAGGTAGACCGCCCCGGCGCCGGTATTCAGCGCCGCAGGCAGGTCTGCAATGCCCCCGAGGGGCGAAAGAATTTCACTCATAGGGTAAGCTGTCCGTCCTCCAGCATTTCGTTGAGCTGCTTGTTAAGAGATGTGTTGGTCTTTTTCAGCTCCTTGACCTCGGAAAGCGCAGCGGAAAGCTGCTTTTTGAGGTTCTCTATCTCCTGGGTCTGCCCGGGATTCCCGGCGTTTTCAGCGCCTGCCGCCCGAAGCGCGGTATTCTCGCTCTCTATCTGGGAGAATCTCACCATAAGCTCCTCGTACTTGTCGGACTTCTGGCGAAGCTCGGATATTTCCTTTTCCATCTCGGAATTGTCGGTGAGCGCCTCGTCAGTTTCCCTGCGGGAGTCCGCAAGCTGCTGCTCCAGGTCAGCGCTGCGGCTCTTTTCATCTGCAAGGGACTTGCGGGCTTCCGCAAGCTCCACGGCGGATTTTTCAGCGGCGGAGAGCTTCTTTTCAAGGTCGGAGTTCCTGCCCTTTTCTGCGGCAAGGGACTGCTTCGCTTCTGCAAGCTCGGCGGCGGTCTTTTCGGCGGCGGAGAGCTTCTTTTCAAGGTCGGAGTTTCTGCCCTTTTCTGCGGCAAGGGACTGCTTCGCTTCCGCGAGTTCTGCGGCGGTCTTTTCAGCGGCGGAGAGCTTCTTTTCAAGGTCGGAAGTCCTGCCCTTCTGGGAATTCAGCTCCTTCTTCACCACGTCAAGCTCGGCTGCGGAGGCTTTCAGCTTCTCGCGGTCCTTTTCCAGCGTGTTCGCGCGCTCCTCGCAGCGGCGGAGGGCTTCCTCCGTGTCAGCAGCCTTTTCTAGCTTCGCGGTGAGCTGCTTCTTCTCCTCGGTGAGCTGCGCAAGCGTTTCCGTCTGCTTTCTGAGATCGGCGTTCTGCTTTGTCAGCCCGTCTATGTTCTTCTGGAGCTCCGTGCCCTTTTCGCCCGCAGATTTCAGCGTATCAGCAAGCTGGGCGTTCTTGTCCTCCAGCGACTTTATCCTGACCTCCGCCTTGTCGAGAGCAGCCTTTGCGTCTGCGTTGTCGGCGGCGCGGCTGTTCGCCTCGCTTAGGGTCCGGGCAAGCTGTGCGTTCTTTCCCTCCAGCTCGGAGAAGCACTTTTTCAGCGCCTCGAACTCCTCGCTTTCTTTCATAAGGGCAACATTTTCCGCGGAAAGGCGTTTGTTCTCGTCCAGCGCCGCAGCCGCCTTCTCCGCCGTGGAAGTAAGCGCGGTCACTTTCTTCAAAAGATCGTCGCGCTGTGTGGCGGTGCTGCCAAGCTCGTCCATCATGTCAAGAACGGAGAGCACGCAGGCGTCCTCCTTGACGTCCGGATTGTTCGGCATGAGCTTGCAGTATTCGCTTATCCTGCGATCCGCCTCGGCGGCGTGGCGCTTTATCGCTTCCGTATCATTCGTGCGGAGATTGTACGTTTTTCCGCAGATCGTTACTGTTACCTTTTCGTTGAGCATTGCAGCAGTCCTCCTGAGTATATTTTCATGCCCCAAGGGCGTCGTATTGTCGATTTTTTATGGCAATACCGCACAAAATCCAATAAATGGTCTTGGTGCGGTGTTGCCATATTTCCAAACCAGTTTTGCGCATACTATATCCTGCTATATAATATTATAGCTTAATTCCTGAAGTATTGCAAGCGTTTTTTGAAAAATATGAGCCATTTTCACCACAGAGAAACGGCTTTGGGAATATGCTCCCGTAACTTGACAAAAAATAGCCAAAAAAAAGCGCGGAAAATCTGAAATTTTAGGATAATAATATATTGCACACGGCGCACAATAATGGTATAATTATAATTGTACTATTATGTATAAGGGTATCTGGAAATACAGAATACTTGTAATATTTTACAAAAGAATGAACACGGAGGAAACAGAATGTTTGGACTTACCAAGGATATCGGTATTGACTTAGGAACAGCGAACACGCTTGTATATATGCGCGGAAAGGGCATCATTATCCGCGAGCCGTCAGTAGTTGCAGTGGACAAGAAGCTCCAGTGCGTGCGCTACGTCGGTCAGGAGGCAAAGGACGTCATCGGACGTACACCTGGCTCCATCGTTGCAGTGCGCCCGCTCAAGGACGGCGTTATCGCCGACTTCGACATGACCTCAAGCATGCTGGAGCAGTTCATCAAGAAGGCGCTCAGGGGCAGAGGAAAGGCAAGGGTCATCATCTGCATTCCCTCCGGAGTTACCGAGGTCGAGCGCCGCGCCGTAAAGGAAGCCGCACAGAACGCCGGCGCAAAGCGCGTTTCCATCATTGAGGAGCCTATGGCTGCGGCTATCGGAGCTGGTCTGCCCGTTGCGGAGCCTGTCGGCAGCATGATCGTAGATATCGGCGGCGGCACCAGCGAGGTGGCTATAATCTCCCTGGGCGGCATCGTAACTGCGCGCTCCGTAAGGGTTGCAGGCGACGAGTTCGACTCCGCGATAATCAACTACATCAAGAAGAAGTACAACCTGCTCATAGGCGAGCGCACAGCCGAGAACATCAAGATGGGCATAGGCTCCGCGTTCAAGACCAGCGACACAGAACCCGTAATGGATATCAAGGGAAGAAACCTCCTCAACGGTCTGCCGGAGAACATAACCGTTACCAGCGAGGAGATACGCGAGGCCATTTCCGAGCCGCTCTCCCACGTTATCGACGCCATCAAGACCACTCTTGAGAAAACTCCCCCTGAGCTTGCGGCGGATATCATCGAATCCGGAATCATGCTCGCAGGCGGCGGAGCCCTCCTCAGAGGCCTCGACCAGCTTATCCACGAGGAGACCGGTATGCCCGTAAAGATCGCCGAGAGACCCCTCGACTGCGTTGCAGACGGCACCGGAAAGGTACTCGAAAACATCGACAAGCTTGAGGACGTACTCAGCGAGGACGAGAACATCTACTGATTCCCGAAAGGACAATAAATGAAAATCGGCAAATACCCCGTCAGGCATTCATATAAAGTCGCGCGCATAGTTTCAGATGTTTTCTC
Source organism: uncultured Oscillospiraceae bacterium (assembly GCA_934481355.1). Lineage (GTDB taxonomy): Bacteria > Bacillota > Clostridia > Oscillospirales > Ruminococcaceae > CAG-115. The sequence goes on from CAKSPH010000004.1 coordinate 60,832, forward strand.
GCTGGGACTGGCGGTGTTCATATGCTCCGTGGAATATATGTTCATGTCGGTGTACAGCGACACGCTGACCTCCTACATCGGCGAGGAAAATCTCGCGAAATTCACGGAAACGGACCCATCGCTGCCATGGAAGCACTGGCTGACCCTGATATTCCCGGCGGCCGTGCTGGCAGTATTTGTGGTTTATGTGATACTGGTACTCACCAGCCACAGGCTGAGCGGGCTCAGCATAAATAAGCGCAATGCGCAGAAGGTCTACGATATGTATACGCTGTGCGTTTCGCTCTGCAAGATACCTGCGCTTATGTTCATCAATGAAATGATGATGATAACCCACAACAAAATGCTGCTGTCGGATGAGAGCTGGGTTTCTGTTCAGCTCGCGCTCGACCTTGTTATCATCGCGCTGCTGATATGCGTTTTCCGGCACCTGATGATAAAAGTGACAACTCCCGAACCGTCCGCGCCTAAAACCGGAGCAGTCCGCGTAAAGGCAGTCGCAAGGCCCGCAGGGCAGGAGAGCCCCGCTCCCGCCGGGGACGACAAAATCAACGATACCGAAAGGAACTGACATGAGCTACTACTGCGACAAGTATCCCATCGTGGAGAAAAAAACGATCTCCAGGGATACATTCTCTATCACGATATACGCTCCGGAGGCTGCAAAGGCAGCCCACACCGGACAGTTTGCAAACATATCTGCGCCGGGGTTCACCCTCAGGCGTCCGATATCCATATGCGAATTCAGCCGCTCAAAGGGAACTATACGCTTTGTATTCGAAGTCCGCGGCAAGGGCACGGAGGCTATTTCCCGGCTGAACCCCGGCGATAATCTGGACGTGCTGGGTCCCCTCGGCAACGGATTCTCCGTTCCGGACAGCGCAAGAAGAGTCGTGCTGGTCGGCGGCGGCATCGGAGTCCCCCCCATGCTGGGTCTTGCAAAGAAGCTCGGCAGCAGGAGCACGGCTATCCTTGGCTTCCGGGATTACAGCAGGATAATCCTCGCCGATGAATTTGAGAAGTACGGCGCAAGCACCGCCATCTGCACGGACGACGGCTCCGTCGGATACAACGGCACGGTTTCCACTCCCCTTGAGAGCACGCTAAAAAACGTCGGCGCCGACCTCGTGTGCGCGTGCGGTCCTATGCCCATGCTGAACGCTGTGGCTAAGGTCTGCGCGGAGTACAGCGTTCCCTGCAAGGTATCCATGGAACAGAGAATGGGCTGCGGCGTGGGCGCGTGCGTTGTATGCTCCTGCCTGACTGTAAGGAATGGTCAGGAACACTATGCAAGGGTCTGCAAGGACGGTCCCGTATTCGACGCAAAGGAGGTAAAGTTCAATGGCTGATCTGAGCGTAAAAATCGCCGGCGTGGAGTTCCCGAATCCCGTTATCGCGGCTTCCGGCACCTACGGCAACGGCGAATGCTTCACCGACCTTTATCCCCTGTCCCGTCTCGGCGGCGTTTCCTGCAAGGGAATGACCATCGAACCGAAAATGGGCAATATTCCCCCGAGAATTGCGGAAACTCCGTCCGGTATACTTAACTCCGTAGGACTCCAGAACATCGGCGTTCACGGCTTCATCGAGTACTACCTCCCGACCCTCAAGGAAGAGGGCAACGTTATCATCGCGAACGTTGCCGGCGCTGTCATCGACGACTACATCGCCGCCGCAGAGGCTCTCGACTGCACCAGCGTGGACATGATAGAGCTGAACATCTCCTGTCCGAACGTAAAGGCGGGCGGCGCGACATGGGGCGTGACCTGCGAGGGCGCAGCCTCCGTAACAAAGGCGGTGAGAGCCGCCACCAGCAAGCCGCTGATAGTTAAGCTCACCCCGAACGTCACCAACATCACCGAGATCGCAAAGGCGGTCGAAGCGGAGGGCGCGGACAGCATTTCCCTCATCAACACGCTTCTCGGCATGAGAATAGATATCAGGAACCATCGTCCTATACTACACAACAACGTGGGCGGACTTTCCGGCCCGGCGATATTCCCGGTTGCAGTACGCATGGTATGGCAGTGCTACAACGCCGTAAAGATCCCGATAATCGGCATGGGCGGTATTTCCACATGGGAGGACGCCGTTGAAATGATGCTCGCCGGTGCGACAGCTATCCAGATGGGCACCGCGATATTCACCGACCCGTGGTCCCCGATAAGGGTCATCGAGGGTCTGAACGACTATATGGACAAGAACGGCATCAGGGATCTTTCCGAGCTGACAGGTCAGGTAAAGCCCTGGTAATTTCCGGTATCCTTAAAGCGGAGCATTTATGAAAGAGTTTTTTCACAGCGTAAAATTCAAAATACTTATCTGCATAGCTGCTCTGCTTCTCGGGCTGATGGCTTACGTTGCAGTCGCGGCGGGAACGCAGACGCTCCCGGAGCAGATGATCAACACCGTGACCTATCCGTTCGTTACGGCGGCGAACGCCATCTCCAACAGCGTGAACGGCTTCATCGACAAGCTGGTGAACGCAGACACCTATAAGTCCCAGAACGACGAGCTGCGCGAGCTTGTCACCGAGATGTATGAACGCTCCGCAGACTATGAGGAGCTCCAGAAGGAAAACGAGCAGCTCCGGGAAATGCTTGGACTAAGTCAGAAGCACAAGGACTTCAAGTTCTCAGAGCCGTGCAGCATTATCGCCAGAAACGCAAACGACATCTACGGCGGATTCACGATAAATCAGGGCAGCAGCTCCGGAATATCGCTCAACGACCCGGTAATAACCTCGGTAGGTCTTATCGGCAGAGTCACTGAGATAGCCCCGAATTACGCAAGGGTGTCCACGATACTTTCCCCGCAGGTGAACGTCGGAGTTTACACCATGCGCACCAAGACCACCGGCGTGCTTGAAAACGACATCATCACCGCCGGAGACAAGCTGTGCCTTATGAGCAATATCCTGAAGGACGCTGATATCGAGCCGGGAGACGTTATCGTGACCTCCGGTCAGAGCGGTCTTTTCCCGGAGGGAATAATAGTCGGCACCGTAAAGGATGTCTACAACGACCCGAACGGACTTTCAAAGCACGCCATTATCGAGCCCGCCGAGGACAGCTTCAATATAACCTCCGTATACGCCGTGACGGATTTCGACGGCAAGGGTCTTTCATTCGACGACATAGAATACTGATAACGGTACGGCATTTGCTGTGCCGTTTATCAAAAGGCAACCTGGCGGGGCGGCTTCAGGGTTTCCCCGAATTTGAGGAACAAAATGGTTAAAAGGATATCAAGAAAGCAGCGGAGCCGCCGGGCGATGTTCCGGTGCTTCATGCGGTGGTTCTGCTATTCGGCAGTGCTGCTCGTCTTTTATCTGTGGGAGGTCGCACCGCTGATACGCGGGTGGTGTCCTCTGCTGATAATCCCGCTGGCGACCTCCGCTGCAATGTTCGAGGGAGAGCTCGCAGCCGGCGTTTTCGGGGTATTCTGCGGGTTCATGCTTGATGTTGCAAGCGGAACGCTTCCCGGATTCTCCTCGCTGCTTCTGCTGATATGCTGTCCGATGATTTCCCTGCTGGGACAGTTTGTACTGCGCTCAAACTGGTTCAGCCATGCAGTGATGAACCTTATCACCGTGGTGTTCATGGCGGGTATGGATTTCCTTATACTGCACTGGGTATGGGAACGCGAAAGCTCCGGCATATCATTCGTGAGGACGCTGCTCCCGGCATATTCATGGGCGATAGTGTTCTCGATACCGATATATTTCCTTGTGCGGTTCATCTCCGGAAAGTTCCGGCCCAAGGAAGAGCGCCGTCTTGAAGAGGCCGCAGCCGACAGCGCCACGGAAGAGGAAATCACAAAAGGCGAAAAGTGACCTGGCAAATCAGATTGGTGATACAATGTCAAAGTTTTCTAATGTAGTACGCTCCGCAGTTCTTGCTGCGATAGTCATAATCGCCGCATTCCTGTGCGGTCTGAAGCTGCTTGAAATACAGATAGCTGACGGCGGGAAATACCTCGCCATGACTAAAAGCACACATACAGTAACGCAGGATATCGAGGCCGCGCGCGGCAAAATAGCCGACAGCACGGGAAAAATCCTGAACACGAACGAACTGGATTGCAGCGTTGCCCTCCAGAAATCCTCGCTTGAAGCCGGCACGGAAAACCAGATCATCTACCGTATCCTGACCGTACTGCTGGAAAAGGGCGAGGAATGGAACGAATCCCTGCCCATAACAAAGACCCAGCCATATCAGTTCGAAAAGGACCGGGAAAACGCGGTGGATTCGCTGAAGTCCCGAATGAACCTCGGCGTGTACGCGACTGTGGACAACTGCATGAACGCCCTGTACGAAAACTACAAGATCTCCGACAAGTACAGCGAGCCCATGCGCCGCTATATCGCCGGAGTACGCTATGAAATGGAACTCAAGGGCTTCAACTACCAGAACAAATACGTTGTCGCCTCCGGAATTTCCAGCGATACCGTGCTTGAGCTCAAGGAGCTTTCCAACCTCATGCCCGGAATGGAGATATCCGAGGGCTGGAACCGCGTCTACCTTGACGGCGCCACCGCTCCGCATATACGCGGTACAGTAGGCGCTATCTCCGCTGAGAAGTACGCCGAGCTGAAAAGCGCCGGCTACAAGGTGGACGACATAATCGGCACTTCCGGTATAGAGCTTGCATTTGAGGACGTGCTCCGGGGCGAGCGGGGCACCCGCCAAATCACCCGTAACTCCGACGGTGTGAAGATCTCCGATGAGATAATTCAGGAGCCGCAGGCGGGAAACTCCGTAATGCTGACGATAGACTCCAAGTTCCAGAACATGGTGGAGCAGATAGTGCAGTACCACATGGACTTCCTGCACTCGCCGTACTACACCACGGCAATGGACGAAAAGCACCGCGGCACCGAGACAGAGGTGGGCTCCGCGGTCGTGCTGGACGTCAGGGACGGCTCCGTGCTCGCAATGGTGACTCTGCCGAGCTACGACATAAACGACCTCGTTGAGAACTACGGAAAGGTGCTCAACGCCAAGAACTCCCCGCTGCTCAACCGCGCGATAAACGGCGAATACCGCCCGGGGTCCACGTTCAAGACGATAACCGCCACAGCCGGACTTGCCGAGGGAGTCATCACCCCGACGTCCACCATCACCTGCAATCAGGTGTACACCTATTACGCGCCGAGCTTCACGCCGAAATGCACCGGCTTCCACGGCGCAATAACGGTGCAGTACGGTCTGAAGCACTCCTGCAATGTATTCTTCTATGAGACCGCGCGCCGCATGGGGATAGAAGCCCTCGCAGACTGGGCGGCGAAATTCGGCGTGGGGACCGACCTCGGCTTTGAGATACCCATGTCCACCGGCAGAATGACCTCGCCGGAGCTGTTCGACAGGCTCGGGCTTGAATGGAACGCCAGCGATACCATTCAGGCGGGAATCGGTCAGTCGGAAACGCTGCTCACGCCGCTCCATCTCGCAACGCAGGCAATGACTATCGCGAACAAGGGCGTACGCTACCGTCCGCACGTGGTAAAGGCGATATACAACTACGACTACACCAGGCTCATCAAGGAAACAAAGCCCGAGGTTGCCGAGGATTTCTCCGAAGGCATGGAGGATATCTTCAACGAGGTCAAGGAGGGTATGCGCAAGGTAAGCGAAAACGCGAACTTCCTGATGGAGGGCGGCTGGTACAACATCTACGACTTCAAGGGCATAGGCAAGGAGAACGTCTGCACCAAGACGGGCACCCCGGAGGTCATTGCGATGACGAAGTTCAACTCCACGATAGTGGGCTTCTACCCCGCCGACAACCCCGAGATCGCATTCGGCGTATGTATGGAGAACAGCGAGTTCAGCCGTCACATCGCCTGCAACATCATCTCGGCGTATATCACCGGAGAGTTCAACCCCGTTTACGACGAGGACGGAAACGCAGTTTACCCACTCGGCGAAAAGCGAAAAACATCTGAATAACCGCAAGAGCGCCGCATTTCCTGAGAAATGCGGCGCTCTTCTGTACAGCGGCTCCCGACAGCCGCAGCACAAGCTTCACAGCATACTGCCGTAGAAGCGGTTTATTGAGGAGGTCAATGCAAAGACATAAAGAGGTAATCCTGCTTCGCCGCGTCTGTCAGCGGCAAGTGCGTCCGGCGTCAGGGATTCTTCATCCCTGAATATCCGCTCGTCAGGCATTTCAGCCCTGCTTCATCTTGAAAGAGAGGCAGTCTGTGCACTGACATACGGTGGGGTTAGCCTCGTGCGTGCCGACTTCGATCTTGTCGAGGGAGCAATAGTCCTCGCAGCAGCAGTGGTGCTCACAGTTCTTGATAGTACAGCCGATGTGCTTGTTTGCAAATTCAGTTCCCATTTTTATTCTTCCTTTCAGACATTACAAATAGTAGCTGCGGCGTTGATTTCTCTTTGCCGCAGATTTATTATGCTCGTTACCGCGCGGTATATTCCTATGGAATTTTTTGCATTTTTTTAAGGCTCCGCTCCTGCCTCTGCTGTATATCCGGATAGGCGGAGAGCTCCGGCTTTATATCGCGGTGCCGGAGATTCCGGGCGCAGTAGTTCCGCGTGAGCCGCATGACCGTTCCGGAAAGCGCCAGCAGCACCGGGAGATTGACCGCCGCCATTAATCCGTTGAACATATCCGCAAGCCCCCATGCCGCCGATATATCCACGAACGCCCCCAGAACGGAGCACAGAATGAACATCACCCTGAACGGCACAGCCGCACGGCTCCCGAAAAGATACACCGCCGCCTGAGCCCCGAAAATGCTCCGCCCGGTGATGGTGGAGAAAGCGAAAAGAGCCATCGCCGCCGATAGAACTTTCCCCGCCGCGCCGCCGAACACCGTGCCGAATGCAAGCGTCACAAGCTCCGTCCCGGTGACTTCCTCAAGGATAATGCCGCATATCAGCGGATTGCCGTGACTGTCGTAAAGCGGCGCTCCGGCATCATCGGCCGCCTGTATCCCGGTGAGCTTCATCACGTTGGAACAGGTCAAGCCGCCGTTCCCTACCCGTGCCGTGAAACTCTGTCCGCAAGCCGTACGGAAGCTGCGCAGCTCCCCGTTTCCGGAAGTCAGCAGGTCGGTTCCGCCGCAGATAAGCCCGCTTTCCTCAGTCAGCCGGAAATACTGCGGCTGTAAGCTTACGTTGTTGAATACCTCCTGCATATCCGCCGCCCGGCAGGGACTTGAAAGAAGCGTCAGCGCGGTCATGGAGCACATCACAATGGTGTTGAATCCCACCTCCAGCATACTCCACATCCCGTGCACGCACGGCTCCGGGATATCCGCTCCGGCGTGCGCCGCCACAGAGGAGCCTAGCCCGGCTTCGTTCGAGAAAACTCCCCGCCGCACGCCCATGGAAACAGCCTGCTTCACAAGATATCCGCTGACCCCTCCGGCGGCGGCCTCCGGTGAGAACGCTCCGCGCATTATCACGCTGAAAAGCTCCGGCAGCCGCCGGACGTTAGCCGCGAGGATAAGCACGGATCCCGCGATGTAAAGCCCGGACATCACCGGAACCACCCTTGACGTGAAGCTTCCAAGCCGCTTCACACCTCCGAAAATCACAGCTGAAGCCGCCCCGGCAAGCACTATTCCCGTGACTGCCTCCGGCACGCCGAACCCGGATCTCAGCGCTGAAGCCGCCGAATTCATCTGCACGAGGCTGCCCATTCCGAATGCCGAGAGCACGCACGCCCCCGCGTAGACCGCCGCAAGCGGCCTTGCAAGGAACGAACAGCGGGTTTTCTCCAGACCGCCGCGGATATAGTACATTGCTCCGCCGCGCCAGCCCTCCCGGGAGGATCGTCGGTAATACGCTCCGAGGGTGTTCTCCGCGAATCCTGTCATCATTCCGAGCAGCGCCGAGAGCCACATCCAGAACACCGCCCCTGCTCCGCCTATGGTCAGCGCCGTGGAAACTCCGGTTATGCTCCCGGTGCCGAGAGTACCGGCAAGCGCCGAAAACATCGCCTGTACCGGGGATATCCCGTCGCCGCTCCCCTGCCGTGAAAAAATGGTTTTTTTCAGGCAGTGCCCCGCCCTGCGGAGCTGAAAGAAGCCGGTCCTCACTGAAAAATACGCGCCCGCCGCCAGCATAAGCGCCAGCATTGGGACGCCCCAGAGTATTCCGTTTATTCCTCCGACGATTCCCATTTGTACCCCTCAAAAACAACAATTTTCCACCACAGCGGGTTTCTTAACAAGTTTTTTACGCTTGCGTATTCCATTTTTTCTTAAAAAGTGGTAAAATATAAATGATAATATCTTTAACTGAGCAAGACCCCGGAGGTAATTTATGGAGTTTCACTACAAAATACTAGTTGTAGAAGACGACGACAGCTTGCGCTGCTTTATAAACGGAATGCTGGAAAAAAACGGCTACGATGTGATAAACGCCGAAACAGGCAGCGACGCCGAGATACTCGCAAGCTCCCACTGCCCCGATCTGATTTTGCTCGATCTGGGACTTCCTGACAAGGACGGCATGGAGGTGCTCAGCAATATCCGCAAATGGTCGGCGTCTCCAATAATCGTAGTGTCCTCACGCCAGAGTGAAGGAAGCAAGGTAGCCGCCCTTGAGGACGGAGCGGACGACTACATAGAAAAACCGTTCGGTCAGAATGAACTGATGGCAAGGGTGCGGGTAGCCCTCCGGCACGTCCGCAGCAGCGGAACGAACCGTTCGATAGCATTCAACGGCAGGTACACCGTCGGAAATCTTGTGATAGACTACGACAAGTTCAAGGTCTATATAAACGGAAAAGACGCCGAGCTCACCCAGAACGAATACAAACTTGTGGCACTGCTCGGGCAGTACGCCGGGCGGGTTCTCCCCTACGACTTCATAATCCAGAAGATGTGGGGACCGAACGTCAGGGGCGATAACCAGATACTCCGCGTGAACATGACGAATATACGCCGTAAAATAGAAAAGGACCCATCCCATCCGCGGTACATATTCACAGAAACGGGAATAGGCTACCGCATGGCGGAAAAATAACTCAGCCGGTCTCGATAACGCGCTCCTCCGCTATGTTTCCGCGCAGGGTGTACACAGCCGTGAGCCGTATCCCGTACTGCTCAGGTACGGCGGTTTCATCGCAGGAATATATCTCGTACTCCCCGTAGAAATTCTGCTCGAAATCGCTCTGGAGCCGCTCCAGCTCTGCAAGGCAGTCGTCCGCGCTGCGCGTGACGTCATGCTGCCTCAGCTTCGTGAAAACGCCCCGGCGGAGCTTAAGCGGAATTTCATGCCCGAACAGGGAAAGCACCTCGGTCTCCTCATGATAGACGGAATCCGGAACGGCGGCTTCTCCCCAGAACAGCGGGATCTCATCGCCGCCCGCCAGAATCCAGCGGAATTCCGTCTGCCCGCCGTCGGCGGTGCTCACCGTTTCATTGTACGGTACAAAGAACTCGCGGCTCTCGGTGAATTCCCCGATTATGTCCGCAGAAGCGTGTTTCAGCGTGACATTCCCGGCGCTGTCGGTAACTACTCCGCTGACCAGAAGTCCTCCCGCAGGAACTCCGCTTCCGGTCTCCGCCACAAGAGTTCCGTCACGGACAGTGTGCCCTATCACCTTCGCGCCCCTTGACGCGACCAGATTGCAGGGCGCGTCCAGCTCCAGCATATCCGGCTTCGGAGTTGCAAGCTCCAGCGTTGCCTTTACCCGGAATCCCACGCACGATACGTCTGTCCACGCCGCCTCGGGTATCTCAAGCATCATGCGGCGCTCGGCGGTGGCTATGTTCAGCCCCCGTGCGGGAACCCCGCGCTTTATGCCGCACTCCTCCAGTATCGTCATCACCCTGGAGCGCTGGGACGGCGTTATCCCGCCGGAGCCCTCTACCACGATATCCTGAATGTGGCTGCTGCCCATTGATATTATTGTAAGGAATGTCAGGAACCCCACATACAGCCCGGCACGGCGGCTGTACCTCATAACAGAAAAATACAGACCGCGGCGCTTGCCGGATCTTATCCGCACGCCGCATTTCTGCGCGGTTTTTGCCGTCAGCCAGTAGTCCATCGGGGACACCGCGCCGGATATAGTGCCGTCACCGAAGCGCACACGGCGGAGCTGCACTCCCTGCCGGAGGAGCTCGCTCGCCATCTTCTCCGGGAAGCCGCCAAACCCGCTGAATTCCACGCTGCCGTAAGGCAGACCCCTTTTCTTATGTGGCATTTGTTCCTCCTCAGAGCTCAATAAAAGTCACGGAGCTTATCCTGCCGCAGATAAAAACGCCGTCGCCGCCCATGCTCTCCAGCGTGAGCCCATCGCCGCAGACCCTCACCAGCCTGCCGTTTCTCAGGCGGAGCACTATCTCCCCTGTCTTTTCACGGCTGTCCGTACATCCCACCACGGCGGCGCAGTTCTCAGCAGAAAGGCTGCCGTCGCGGATAATTATGTTCATTCCGCTGTATGGCAGGTCGCCCAGCTCCATCAGTCTGCTTTTTATTCCCATGAACACCACCTCCGTACTACCTGTCCTTTCCAGAATATATGCCAGAATCCCATTTTATAGAACAACACCAGCTTTAAACATTATAATCGCACTTTTATTTCACATAATTTAAGATTTATGTGAATTATATCAAATATTATATGTTTCATGTGTAAATTTCAGTTGACATTCCTGCATAAATTTTGTATAATGTATACAAGCAGGGTCGCCTGCGTAATTGCGAAAAGAAAGGACAGGGTGCAGCTGTGAAAACGAATACATTAAAGAAGGACAAAAAGCTGGCGCTGATGTCGCGTGTCCCCAAGGACAAGAAGAACAAACCTCCAAAGGAGAAAACACCCAAGCCCGTCAAGGAGAAAAAGCCAAAGGAAAACAAGAATCCCGCAAAGCCCGCTCTGAAAAAGCCGCTGTTTGCGAAATTTAATAAAGGAAACAAAACCGCCGGAAAAAAGGCGCTCGGAATAGGCACAAAGCTCACGCTGATGTCATGCATATCTGCGGCAGTAACTGCGCTGCTCCTCGGAACAGTAGTCATCGTGGTGTTCATGAACTTCATTATATCACTCCAGATGGACGAATCCAAGACCGGAGTCCATGTGCTTGAAGCCGAAATAAACAACGAGATAACCGAGGTCTCCGACCTCGCAAAGCTTATCTCCGCTGGCGGAAACATGAACCCCGCCGTGCTCGACATAACATGGCAGACAAACTCCAAATCCGCAGAACAGCAGGCGGCTTACATAACCACGGTCGGCGGCGAGCAGTGGAAGAGCAGCTCCAAGTTTGACCTTGATGATTCCGTGATACAGCAGGCGCTGAACGACACCATCTCCGGACTTATTATCCAGAACGGAAAGCTATGCATGGTGGCAAGCACAAAGGTCGGCAAAGTTGGAACTCTTATAGTATACCGCGACCTCTCCAGCTCTGAATATGTTGACGCAGTAAAGGACAAGACAGGCGCTGACCTCACCCTGTTCAACGGAAACATCCGCTACTGCACCACCCTCATCAACAGCGAGGGCAACCGAAATGTCGGCACAGAGATGGATCCCGGCATCTGGGCAGTGCTCCAGAAAGGCGAATCTTACTCCAACAAGGTTTATATCGGCGGAGTTTCCTACTATGTAAACTACGACCCGATGACCGATATCAACGGAAACTATATCGGCGCGTACTTCGCAGGCTATACGACCGCCGAGGCTGACCAGAAGCTTGCTGCGGCGATCATTATCGCCATTGCTGTCCTCGCAGTCATTATCGGAATATCCAGCGGCATGCTCTTCATTGTGATGAAGAAGATGGTAAAGCAGCCGGTATCCGAAGTCGTAAAGATATGCGACCAGCTCGCAGGAGGCTCGCTTGATTCCCCGGATTCCTCGTTCAGGTTCAGCGGAGATGAAATGGGCGAGATAGCTAAGGAACTCACTCAGGCCAAGCACACCCTCAATTCCTACGTCAAGGATATCTCCGAAGTACTCTCGCACATGGCAGTTGGTGATTTCACCGCGCAGCCCGGTCTTGAATACATCGGAAACTTCAAGGAGATAAACAGCTCCTTCCGCAATATCAAGGAGACCCTCAGCGGAATCATCGAGAACATCAACTCCTCCGCAAACGATGTAACGGCTGGCGCCCAGCAGATGGCGGACGGCTCGCAGCTCCTCGCAGAGGGAACCACAAAGCAGGCTACAGCCGTTGACGAGCTTTCCTCCACTGTAAACGAGATCTCCGTGAATGTAGCGCGCACCGCCGATAACGCGGCAAAGGCAAGCGAATTCTCAAACACCTGCGCCGACCAGATCATCAGGCAGAGCGAGGAAATGCAGAATATGCTCGGCGCTATGCAGCAGATAGAACAGCAGTCCGAGGCTATCTCCGATGTCATCAAGACTATTGAGGACATAGCTTTCCAGACAAATATACTCGCACTCAACGCGGCTATAGAAGCAGCAAGGGCTGGCGAAGCCGGAAAGGGCTTTGCAGTCGTTGCCGACGAGGTAAGGAACCTTGCCTCCAAGTCTGCGCAGTCCGCAAACAGCACAAGAGCGCTTATCTCCAGCACGATAGAGGCCGTGAACAACGGCTCGGACATCGCCAACAAGACAGCCGACACCATGAAGAAGGTAACGGAGCTTTCCCAGCAGAGCGCACAGCTCGTTGCGGATATCTCCTCCGCCGCAGAGAGTCAGGCTGACGCCGTTAAGCAGGTCACTGTCGGCATAGACCAGATCTCTCAGGTAATTGCGACAAACTCCGCGACTGCTGAGGAATCCGCGGCCTCCTGCGAGGAGCTTTCGGCTCAGGCAAGGGTGCTCAAGGAACAGATCGACAAGCTCAGGGTATAAGATACTGCATTCTGATAATACCAGGCGGGAGAGCAAACGTTCTCCCGCTTTACTTTCTGAGCCGGATATGCTATAATAGGATTCAGGCAATGCATCAAAAAAACACAGAAAGGAACACTTAATGAAAAAGCTATTGTGCCTTATTCTGGCGGCGCTCATGGCGTTCACGCTGACAGGCTGCGGAAACAGCGACCGCCTGATATCCGATGTGATATCGGCAGTGGAAGAGTCTGGCGCGTCCGGCGAATCTCCGGAAAACGGCATAGCCGCCTCACTGCCAGAGCAGCAGGAGACCACGGAAACCGCCACGCAGAAAACCACCGAAGAGCCTGCGGATACTCAGCAGTCCACCGTGGAATCGCTCATTGACGAGAACGGAAGCTACACCACCCGCGATGATGTTGCGCTGTATATCCACACCTACGGAAAGCTCCCGCAGAACTTCATCACCAAAAAGGAAGCCCAGTCACTCGGCTGGAGCGGAGGTTCGCTTGAACCCTACGCGCCCGGAAAATGCATCGGTGGAACGCACTTCGGCAACTACGAGGGAAAGCTCCCCGAAAAGGAAGGGCGCAGCTACACGGAATGCGACATAGACACACTCGGGCAAAGCAGCCGCGGAGCGAAACGCGTCGTGTTCTCAAACGACGGGCTGATATACTACACGGAGGATCATTACTCCAGCTTCACATTACTTTACGGAGAGGAATAACACCATGAAAACACTTATTATCAACGCCGCTGCCATTGACAGCATGGATCAGATCCACGACAGATTCTACGCCGCATTCGATTTCCCGGAGTGTTACGGAGAGAACCTAGACGCACTCTACGATTATCTCTGCGAGATAGTAAAGGAGGACGCCGAAATAAAGATTTGCAACAGTTCCGTCCTGGAGCAGAACATCGGCGAAAAGGAAGCCAGCGGCCTCCGCAGGGTGCTCGCCGACGCCGAAAGGGAGAATCCGCACATTACCGTGGTTTTTGAGGACTGACACTATAACTGAAATGCGCCCCTGCGGGCGCATTTTTATTTTCGGAAAAGTGTATCAGTTTTGAAGCATATTTCTATTGCAATTTTGACGGTGGTATGTTACAATATGAGTATAAAACAGGACAGTTTACTGGAAAGGAAATCAGATGGCGAACATAGAAAAGGAAGCCAAGGAGCCGCTGCTCCAGCGGGCAAGACTTCTGTTTCTCCGCAATATTCTCCTTGAATACACCAGCCCGGAAAACCCCATATCCCGTGACAAGATAGAAGAAAAGCTTTCTTCATACGGAATCTTCGAAAGCAGAAAGGCGTTCGCCGAGGATATAAAGGCGCTCAGGCTTGCCGGAATGGATATCCAGTCGCAGAACGGCAGAAAGGCCGGATACTGGGTAGAAAGCCGCGATTTTGAACTCGCAGAGCTGGAGCTTCTGGCGGACGCCGTAAGCGCTTCAAAGTTCCTGACCGAAAAGCAGACCAAGGATATCATAGGAAAGCTGGGAACTCTGTGCTCAAAGGACGAAGCAAAGCTGCTTCACAGAAACATTCAGGTCTACGGCAGAAACAGACAGCTCCTTTACAATGTTGACGAAATAAACCGCGCCCTCAACGAAAAGAAAAAGAAGTACAAGATAAAGTTCAAGTACTTCTCATATGATGTAAACAAAAACAAGGAGTACCACGGGGACTACCGCGTCTGCACCCCGTATGCGCTGGTATGGGACAAGGACAGATACTACCTTGTCGCATGGAACGACCACCGCCAGTGCTACTCAAACTACCGCGTAGACCGCATGGAGTACATTGAGCCTATCAATGAACCTGCGCGTCCGCTCGACAAGGGATTCAACATGATGGAGTACATTTCGGCTCACTTCTCCATGTTCAGCGGAATTGCGGCAGAGGTCAGGATGAGGTGCAGCAATTCCATTGCTTCTTCGATTTTCGACAGGTTCGGAATGGATATACGGCTGACCGACAGAAATGATACCTCGTTCTGCATAACTACCACAGTGGTGCCCTCGGGACCGTTCTATGCGTGGGTGTTCCAGTTCAATGGGAATATAGAGATACTGGGGCCGTCAAAGGTCAGGGACGAATATATCTCGTGGCTGAAAAAGACGCTGGAAGCACATGGCGTCACTTCGTTATGATATAAAAACAGGAGAACTCGCGCTCTCCTGTTTCTGTTATTAAAGCACTCTCGCAAGGAAATCTCTCAGGCGGGGGTTCTTCGGTGCGGCGAATATCTCCTCGGGAGTTCCCTCCTCCTGCACCTTTCCATCGCACATGAACATAACGCGGCTTGCAACTTCCCTTGCGAAGCCCATCTCGTGAGTTACCACGATCATCGTCATGCCGCCGTCCGCAAGGCGCTTCATCAGCTCCAGAACCTCGCCGACCATCTCAGGGTCAAGCGCAGAAGTAGGCTCGTCGAACAGGATAACGTCCGGATTCATCGCAAGCGTGCGGGCTATGGCGATTCTCTGCTTCTGACCGCCGGAAAGCTGAGAAGGATACGCGTCAGCCTTGTCGGAGAGTCCTACCATCGCGAGGAGCTCGTCTGCACGCTTGTCCGCCTCCGCCTGAGTCATCAGCTTGTGCTTCACCGGAGCGACCGTGATGTTGCGGCGGATAGTCAGGTGCGGGAACAGATTGAAGTGCTGGAACACCATGCCCATCTTCATGCGCACAGCGTTAAGCTCCTTGCCCCTGGCATGGGTAATGTCTCTGCCCTCGAACTCTATCGTGCCGCCGGTGGGCTGCTCAAGCAGGTTCAGGCAGCGCAGGAACGTACTCTTACCAGAGCCGGAGGGGCCGATAACTACCACCTTTTCGCCCTTTTCTATGTTTGCGGTTATCCCGTCCAGAACGACAAGATCACCGAAGCTCTTTTTAAGATCACTTACGCTTATCATTAGATAATCTCCTTTCCAGACGGTTAACAAGCGAGGACAGACCGACTACCATTATCAGGTAGATCAACGCTACCGCGATGAGCGGCAGGAATGCCTCATAGGTCTGAGAGCGGATAGTATCGCCGCCCTTTGTAAGGTCGTTCAGCGCGATATAGCCGGAAACCGATGTCTCCTTCAGGAGAACGATAGCCTCGTTGCCCAGCGCCGGGAGGATATTCCTGAGCGCCTGCGGGAGAATTATCGTAACCATTGTGCGGGTGTATCCGAATCCCAGCGAATAGCCAGCCTCAAACTGACCCTCGTCAATGGACATGATACCGGAGCGGACTATCTCAGCAACGTAAGCCGCGGAGTTAAGACCGAACGCGATGACTGCAACCAGTATCTTGCTTATGTTAACGGAGCTGAACACAACGAAGTAGATGATAAGGAGCTGTACTACCATAGGAGTACCGCGCACTACAGTCAGATAAAGACGGCAGATGAGATTCGGGATTTTGAGTCTGCCTGTGCGCTGGTTCGTGGAGCGGATAACAGCAATAACGAATCCGAGCACGATACCGATAACTACCGCAAGAACGGTGATAAGCAGAGTGTTTCCAAGACCCTGGAGCAGATACATCCAGCGTTCCTTTTCAAGGAATGTGCTCTTCAGCTTCTCGGCAAAATTCTGGGAAGCCGCAGTGCCGCTCTTGTAGATGATGACCTGATTTGCCTCAGTGTAGCTGTCGGAGAAGTTGACGTTCTTCAGCCTGTCCTCAGTGACAGTCATTCCGGCAACGCCGATATCCGCCTTGCCGGAATCGACAGCGGCAATGATTGAATCAAACGCCATATCGTCGATAACCAGCTCCTTGCCGAGAATATCGCAGACAGCGCGCATCATATCAACGTCAAAGCCGACTATATCGCCCTCTTCCTTGAACTCATAGGGAGCAAATTCCGCGTTGGTCGCCATAACCAGCTTCCCGTTATAGGTTATTCCCTCGGGGCTTGTGTAGGGGTGCTTGCCGTACTCGTCGTCTACAAGCCAGTTCTGCTCGATAGATGTGAGCGTTCCGTTTTCCCGGAGCTGTGCCAGTGCGTCGTTTACCTGCCGGGTCAGCTCGTCGTTGCCCTTCTTGATGGCGCAGGCGTATTTCTCGACTGCAAAGGGCTTCGGAGCTATGGAGAGGTCAGGATTCTTGCTTACAAAATACTTCGCGGGGGAGGAATCTATAAGCACGAAATCAACCTTACCCTGCTTGAGAGCCTCGATAGCGTCAGCACCCTTGTTGTACTTCTCAACTTTCGCGCCCTCTACGCTTTCTGCGTAGGTCATGCCGGTGGTGCCCATCTGTACGCCGATGGTCTTTCCGGTGAGGTCGGTGGATACTCCGCGGACGATGATGACCTGGCTTGCCTGAGTGTAGCTTTCGGTGAAGTTTACGTTCTTTAATCTGTCCTCGGTGACGGTCATTCCGGCAACGCCAACGTCAGCCTTTCCGGAATCGACAGCGGCAATGATGGAATCAAACGCCATGTCGTCTATGACAAGCTCCTTGCCGAGAATGTCGCAGACAGCCTGCATCATGTCGACGTCAAAGCCTACTATCTCGCCCTCTTCCTTGAACTCGTAGGGAGCGAACTCTGCGTTGGTCGCCATGACCAGCTTTCCGTCGCGCGTTACCTCAGACGGGCTTTCGTATGGGTGCTTGCCGTACTCGGCGTCTACCAGCCAGTTCTGCTCGATGAGCTCCAGAGTGCCGTTCTCGCGGAGCTCTGCAAGAGCGGAATTTATCTGCTGTGTGAGTTCATCGTTGCCCTTCTTTACCGCGCAGGCGTATTCCTCGACTGCGAACGGGTCGTCAAGAACCACGATATCGGAATTCTTGCTGGCAAAATACTTTGCCGGAGATGCGTCTATCAGCACCGCGTCGATTTTTCCCTGCTTCAGCGCTTCAACGGCGTCAGCGCCCTTGTTGTATTTTTCAACGGTGGCGTCCTTGATTCCCTCGGCATAGGTCATGCCTGTGGTGCCGATCTGTACGCCTATTTTCTTTCCGACGAGGTCGTCGGCGCCGAAAACGGTGTTCTCAGCTTTTTCCGCAGCGCAGCCGGTCAGCATACACATCAACAGTACGAGAGCCGAAACCGCCGCAATAAATTTCTTCATGGTGGGAATTCTCCTTTTTTCAAACATTGTTTTTATTATACATCATAAATTCTATAAATGCAAGCAAAAAATCAATAAAACTGCATAAAAGGGACTGATTAATTCCGTCACTAGTTACAAAAGAACAATCCCGCAGCATTCAGTATGCCGCGGGACGGAAGAATATGAAGAGGTTACCAAGATTTAGTTGGAATTACTCAGCAAACATAGCGGTAGAGAGATATCTCTCGCCGGTATCAGGGAGAAGCACAACGATATTCTTGCCCTTGTTCTCGGGACGCTTAGCGAGCTGGATAGCAGCCCACATAGCCGCGCCGGAGGAAATTCCGACCAGAACGCCCTGGGTTCTTGCGATACGTCTGCCGGTAGCGAAAGCGTCCTCGTTCTCAACGGGGATTATTTCGTCGTAGATCTTTGTGTCGAGAGTCTCAGGAACGAAGCCTGCGCCGATTCCCTGGATCTTGTGGGGACCAGCCTTGCCCTCGGAAAGAACCGGAGAGGTCTTGGGCTCAACTGCGACTACCTTTACAGCGGGGTTCCTGGACTTCAGGTATCTGCCTACGCCGCTTACGGTTCCGCCGGTGCCTACTCCTGCAACGAAGATATCGACCTTGCCGTCGGTGTCGTCCCAGATCTCAACGCCGGTGGTAGCCTCGTGGACCGCCGGGTTTGCGGGGTTGGTGAACTGTGACGGGATAAAGCTGTTCGGGATCTCCTTTGCAAGCTCCTCAGCCTTTGCAATGGCGCCCTTCATACCCTTTGCGCCGTCTGTGAGGACAAGCTCCGCACCGTAAGCCTTCATCAGGTTGCGGCGCTCTACGCTCATGGTCTCGGGCATTACGATGATTATGCGGTAGTTTCTCGCCGCTGCAACAGAAGCAAGTCCGATACCGGTGTTGCCGCTGGTCGGCTCGATGATAACGCTGTCCGGCTTAAGCGCGCCGCGCTTCTCAGCGTCGTTTATCATGTTTACTGCAACTCTGTCCTTTACGCTGCCTGCCGGATTGAAAAGCTCCAGCTTTGCAAAAATCTTTGCGCCGGTCTGCTCCTCAGCCTCAAGCTTTGTTACTTCGAGCAGGGGGGTGCGTCCTACGAGGTCGGTGATAGTCTGATAAACTTTCATGATGGTTCTCCTTTTCTCTGAATCGTACATAGTTAATTTCCGGTAGGCGTCAGTTCAATACCGACATCGCCTATCAACTTGATATGATTTTAGCACATTATTTTGGATTTGTCAAGGGGTTTACAAAAAATAATTCGTATTTTTTTGAGATTTTGTGGCAGAATTCTTGGGATAGACTTTTTCAGCTTGAAAAACACAGAATAATATGCTAAAATCAATATAAAAATGGAACCTCTAAAAACCGGGACACGAGCAGATTTCGTACATGAATTTTAGAGGTCGCCAAAAGTGAAAGGAACACTCACCATGGAAAAGATAACAGGAACCTTCCCCAGCACTTCCGGACTCTGCCGGTGCAGATGGTATATGTACCTGCCGGAGAATCCCCGAGCCGCGCTGATGCTCTCCCACGGAATGTGCGAATATATCCGCAGGTACGAGGGCTTCGCGGAATTTCTCTGCGAAAACGGGATAGCCCTATGCGGAAACGACCACATCGGGCACGGAAGCTCCGTCACCGACCCGGATATGCTGGGCTACTTCGGGGAAAGCGGCGGATTCGTCAACATGGCAAAGGATCTCCACCGCATGAAGGTCATCATGGAAAAGAAGCTGCCCGGGATCCCGCATTTCCTGATGGGTCACAGCATGGGAAGCTTCATAGCGCGCATTTACCTTTCCAGATACCGCGACCGCTGGGACGGCGCGATAATCATGGGCACCGCCGGCGGAGTCACCGGCTCCGCGCCGCTTAGAAAGCTGCTTGAGATACTCTGCCATGCAAAGGACAGCCGTTTCCGCCCGGAATTCAGCAGCGACCTGGCTTTCGGAGTGTTCAACATACGCACACGCCCGCACCGCACGAAAAACGACTGGCTATCCAGGGACGCCGATAATGTTGACCGCTTCACCGCCGACCCGCTGTGCAATTTCACGTTCACCGTGGCGGGATTCAAGGATCTGCTGAACGCGCTGATGTGCGCTAACTCACGCTGCGTTATTGAGAATACGCCAACAGACCTGCCCATGCTGTTCCTGTCCGGGGCTATGGACCCTGTCGGGGACTACGGCGCAGGAGTTCGCTCCGCCTGCATGAAGTATCTTGAACACGGCTGCCGCGTGAATATCCGGATTTACCCCGGCGCACGGCACGAGCTGCTTTTCGAGCTCAACCGTGAAGAAGTCATGGAGGATATACTGAAATTCCTTGATTCGCACATAAAGTGATTCCAGAAAGCCCCAATACTCCGGCTGCTGACAGGCTTATTTCCTTTCAGCAGCCTTGTGTCATTGTGCAGATTGTGCAAATCTCACAACAACTTTTGTCGAAGCCTACAAATAACCGCTCTGGAAGCAAAATTATATTGCAATAGTCCGCACTAACATGGTATAATATTTATTATAGACGGGAATGTCCAGTTCCGGACAACGCCGTCAATCAATACAGGAGGACACAGGAGAATGTACAAAATTCTTACCAAGAAAATCCTCAACCCCACAGTTACTCTCATGGAAGTTGACGCTCCGATGATCGCCAAGAAGGCAGAGCCGGGTCAGTTCATTATTCTCAGAGTTGACGCAGAGGGCGAGAGAATTCCGCTCACTATCGCGGATTTTGACCGTGAAAAGGGTACAATCACAATAATTTTCCAGATCGTAGGCGCTACCACCGAAAAGCTCAATCACCTTGAGCAGGGCGAGTATATCCACGATTTCGTAGGACCTCTCGGCGTTCCCAGCCACACAGAGGGTCTCAAGAAGGTCGCTGTCGTAGGCGGCGGCGTTGGCTGCGCTATCGCATACCCCATCGCAAAGAAGCTCCACCACCTCGGCGCTGAGGTCCACAGCATTGTCGGCTTCAGAAACAAGGATCTCGTTATCCTTGAGGACGAGTTCAGGGCAGCGTCCGATATCATGAAGCTCATGACGGACGACGGCAGCTACGGCGAGAAGGGTCTTGTAACAAACGCCCTTGAAGAGCTCATCAAGGCTGGCAATCAGTACGACGAGGTAATCGCTATCGGTCCGCTGGTAATGATGAAGTTCGTATGTAAGCTCACCAAGGAGTACGGCATTAAGACTGTCGTTTCCATGAACCCGATCATGATCGACGGCACCGGAATGTGCGGAGGATGTCGTCTGACAGTAGGCGGCGAGACCAAGTTCGCCTGCGTTGACGGTCCCGACTTCGACGGTCATCTTGTTGACTTCGACGAGGCTATGGAGCGCGGTACGATGTACAGGGAATTCGAGACCGCAAAGCGCGAAGAAGTCTGCAATCTCTTCAAGAAGGAGGTAAAGTGAAATGCCTAACATGAGTCTTAAGAAGAACGAAATGCCTGTTCAGGACCCGAACGTCCGCAACAAGAACTTCAAGGAAGTTGCCCTCGGCTACACTGAGGAGCAGGCTGTGGACGAGGCCAACCGCTGCCTCCACTGCCCCAAGAAGCCCTGCCAGAGCGGCTGCCCGGTTTCTATCAACATTCCGGAGTTCATCGCAAAGATCAAGGAGCGCGATTTTGAGGGCGCTTATCAGATAATCCACCAGTCCAGCTCACTGCCCGCTGTCTGCGGCCGTGTATGTCCTCAGGAAACACAGTGCGAGAGCAAGTGCGTTCGCGGAATCAAGGGCGAGCCGGTCGCTATCGGCAGACTTGAGAGATTTGTTGCCGACTGGCACAATGCGCATTCCACTGAAACTCCCGCCGTTCCCGCTCCCAACGGACACAAGGTTGCCATCATCGGTGCGGGTCCCTCCGGCCTTACCTGCGCAGGCGACCTCGCTAAGATGGGCTACGATGTTACAGTATTTGAGGCGCTTCATCTTGCAGGCGGCGTTCTCGTTTACGGTATCCCTGAGTTCAGACTTCCGAAGTCCATCGTTCAGCACGAGGTAGACAACCTCATCGCTATGGGCGTTAAGGTGAACACCAACGTTGTAGTCGGACGCACCATCGAGGTAGACGAGCTCTTCGAACAGGGCTTTGAGGCTGTCTTTATCGGTTCCGGCGCTGGTCTGCCGAGATTCATGAATATCCCCGGCGAGAACTTCAAGGGCGTATATTCCGCTAACGAGTTCCTCACCAGAGTTAACCTTATGAAGGCTTACAAGCCCGAAAGCGATACTCCTATCAAGAAGAACACCAACGTAGCAGTTGTCGGCGGCGGTAACGTTGC
Source organism: uncultured Oscillospiraceae bacterium (assembly GCA_934481355.1). Taxonomy (GTDB): domain Bacteria; phylum Bacillota; class Clostridia; order Oscillospirales; family Ruminococcaceae; genus CAG-115. The sequence goes on from CAKSPH010000004.1 coordinate 83,010, forward strand.
AATGGACGCTGCACGCTGCGCAAAGCGCCTTGGCGCCGAGAACGTATACATAGTATACCGCCGCGGACTTGAAGAAATGCCTGCCCGTAAGGAAGAAGTAGAGCACGCAATGGAAGAGGGCATCATCTTCAAGACCCTCAACAATCCTGTCGAGATCCTCGGAAACGAGCATAAGTTCGTTACCGGCATGAAGTGCGTTGAGATGGAGCTCGGCGAGCCCGACGCTTCCGGACGCCGCAGACCTGTTGAGAAGCCGGACAGCGAGTTTGTTCTCGATGTTGACTGCGTGGTTATGTCCATCGGTACTTCCCCGAACCCGCTCATCAGAAACACCACCAAGGGACTGGATACCAACAAGCATGGCTGCTTCATCGCAGACGAGAACGGTCAGACCTCCCGCGAGGGCGTATTCGCAGGCGGCGACGCAGTTACCGGCGCAGCTACAGTTATCCTCGCAATGGGCGCAGGAAAAACCGCTGCAAAGGCAATGGACGAGTACATCAAGAGCAAGAACTGATCTAAAAAAACAGGCGCTTCGTAAGGGGCGCCTGTTTTTTATTTGGAATTATCGGGCGCACTTCGCACGATAATCACAAATGAATCCAAAAAGGCAAAGCAGATAATGAACTGCTTTGCCTTTTTTGTTGAATCAGTTATTCCGGATTTTACATGAGCGACTTGATGTACTTTGTAAGATCAGCCGCCGCGATGTCGTGGGTCTTTGCGGTGGGGTGCCAGTCGGCTGCGTAGCCGTTGGTGTTGCCGTCCTGTACCTTGAACTGGAATGTGGAAATGTTTTTATCTCCGGTCTCTTCGGTGTACTTCTCAGCCGCCTTCTTTACGCCCACCATCAGGTCTGTTCCCATTACGCCGAGGGAGCATATAATATGTGCGTTCGGATTGTTTTCGCGTACCACCTTGAGGAACTCAGCATAGGCGTCAACGTACTCCAGCACCTTTGTCTTGTCGCCCTTGGTGTAGCTTGCGTCATTGGTTCCGAGGTTTATCACCACGAAATCCGGCTGGAACTTGCTGAAATCCCAGTCAAGCTCGGAAACGTTGAATGTGCCGTTGTAGTTGCCCCAGCTCTTTGCAAACTTGGTGTATACAGACGGAACCTGCTGCGCTGTCACTTTATTGCCATCGTTGGTGTAGCCGGAAATGATTCCGTTGCCGCTGTAAGAAACAAGGCTGTAATCAGCGTCAAGAGCCTGCGCGGTCTTGTACGCATACGCCTTGGTAGCGTCCTCGGTGGAGCACTTGAAATGATGGTCGCGATTCTCATCGTCAACTCCATAGCCACAGGTTATGGAGTCGCCAATGAACTCTATCCTGAGCTTCTTTTCGGCGGTGGGGGTGAGTCCTCCAACGGAAGTAACGGCTATGTTCTTGATTCCCATAGTGGATTCCTGAGCCTCGGAGAGCTTCAGGAGCTTTACTGTTGTTTCTGCAGGTTCATCCGCTGTGAATACTGTAATGGTCTTTTCAGCAGCGTCCATGAGCTCGTCCATGGTCTGCTCGCCGTTTATGTAAACTGCGTATCTCGGCTGTTTCTCGGCATTTGTGGTCATGCTATCGCCGACCAGCGTAAACGCTGCGCTTGTTCCGGTGAAGGTGAACTCCACGCCGCTTGCGGAAAGCGCCAGCCAGCGGATACCCTCCGCTTCGCCGGTTCTGCCGATGAGCTTGACATTCTGCTCATCCGCGGGGAAATTCTTCTCTGTGAGCTCCATGATGTTGTCCTCCGATGTGTTGGTGGTTTCAGAATTCCCTGGGGCGGGCGCGTCAGGCTTCTGAACATTTGAGCAGCCAGAAAACGCCATCACAATGGCTGTGAACAGGCTGACTAATGGCTTAGATAAATTCATCATTGATTTCTCCTGATAGACGAAAGACCGTCCGGCGCGGCGCTGTGCCGAGGGGACGGTCTTGATTGTCTGCTAAGCGGTCAATTAAACACCGAACTTGATGGTGCTTACCTTAACGCCAGGGCCCATTGTGGAAGAAACTGTGCAGCTCTTGATATACTGACCCTTTGCAGCAGCCGGCTTAGCCTTAGCAACTGCGTCCATGAGCGCGTTGAAGTTCTGCTCGAGCTTCTCTGCGCCGAAGGAAGCCTTACCGATAGGGCAGTGGATTATGTTTGCCTTGTCGAGACGATACTCGATCTTACCAGCCTTAGCGTCCTGAACAGCCTTTGCTACGTCAGGAGTAACTGTGCCAGCCTTGGGGTTAGGCATAAGGCCTCTCGGACCGAGAACCTTACCGAGTCTACCAACAACGCCCATCATGTCAGGTGTTGCGATAACGACCTCGAAGTCCATCCAGCCGCCGTTGATCTTGGCAACGGTGTCGTTGTCTGCAATGTAATCTGCGCCAGCGTCCTTGGCAGCCTGCTCCTTGTCAGCCTTGCAGAATACGAGAGTTCTTACCTTCTTACCGGTACCGTTCGGGAGAACTACGGCGCCTCTGACCTGCTGGTCAGCGTGACGGGAGTCAACGCCCAGACGAACGTGAAGCTCAACAGTCTCATCGAACTTAGCCTTAGCGGTCTTGCATACTAAATCGAAAGCCTCAGCAGACTCGTAAACCTTAGCGGACTCAACGAGCTTTGTGCTTTCTACATACTTCTTTCCGTGTTTCATTAAAAAATCCTCCTTGTGGTCAAGCGGAATTGATCCTCCCACTGAACTGAATTGTTGATTAGTAGTGTGACGGGGTTATCAGTCAACGACCTCAACGCCCATGGAACGTGCAGTACCAGCGATCATAGACATAGCTGTGTCGATGTTTGCCGCATTCAGGTCAGGCATCTTGGTCTCAGCGATCTCCTTGACCTGAGCCTTGGTGATCTTTGCAACCTTGGTCTTGTTAGGAACGCCGGAACCGCTCTCAATCTTGCAAGCCTTCTTGATGAGTACGCTTGCGGGAGGGGTCTTTGTAATGAATGTGAAGCTCTTATCAGCGTAAACTGTGATAACAACCGGGATTATAAGACCAGCCTTATCCTTTGTACGCTCGTTGAACTCCTTGGTGAATGCCATGATATTAACGCCGTGCTGACCCAGAGCAGGACCAACAGGGGGCGCAGGTGTAGCCTTGCCGGCCGGGATCTGTAACTTAATAAATCCTGTTACCTTCTGTGCCATGATTTTTATTCCTCCATAAAAAACTTGAAGTGTGTTCTGCGCTTGATGCGTCAGATCTTGACGATAGCTGAAAGCTCAAGTGTAGCGGGAGTGGATCTTCCGAACATGGAAACATCGACGTCTGCTGTCATGTGCTCAACGTCAACGCTCTTGACCACGCCCTCAAAGCCCTCGAGAGGACCGGACTTGATGCTGACCCTGTCGCCGGGATCGAAGGAAACCGTGGTCTCCTTCGTGGTGATTCCGAGGTTCTTTACCTCGTCTTCGCTCAGTGGAGTAGGCTGGGATCCGGGACCTACGAAACCGGTAACGCCTCTTGTGTTGCGGCAGATGTACCATGACTCGTTAGTAACGATCATCTTAACAAACACATAGCCCGGGAACAGCTTTTCATCTACCAGCTCAGTCTCGCCGTTTTCCTTTGTCCTTGTCTGCTTTTCAACGGGGACGAAAACGTCTTCAATGAGGTTCTGGAAATTTCTGTTCTCAACGACCTTCTTTATGTCGTTAGCGACCTTGTTCTCGTAACCTGAATATGTGTGGAGAATGTACCACTTTGCCTCTGTGTCAGCCATATTTACCCCCTTGAACCTGTCAGCCCAGTATCAGCCTGTTAATGAACGCGAAGAGAGAATCAATGCCGAATACGAACAGACCAGCCGCCAGACACACAACGATAACAACGATGGTGTTGTTTGTCGTGCTCTTGGGGGTGGGCCATACGACCTTCTTGAACTCGGACTTTGCGTCCTTGAAAAACTTGACGAACTTATTGGGCTTCTTAGCGGACGCAGCCTTTTTGGACTTGTCCTTATCCTTTGACTTTCTGGAGTCTGCGCTTTCTTTCACATCGGAAATATCGGGAGTTTCTTTGCCAACGCTCTTCTTTTCGATATCGTTTGCCATGTTACTCCTCCTGATTACTTGGTTTCCTTGTGAAGAGTATGCTTTTTGCAGAAGCGGCAGTACTTGTTCATCTCAAGTCTGTCAGGATCATTCTTCTTGTTCTTCATGGTGTTGTAGTTGCGCTGCTTGCATTCTGTACACGCCAGTGTAATTTTAACTCTCACTTTCGGCACCTCCTATTTTCTTGCCCTTTCAGGCATTATTGCCTCCCTCGGCCGCGGAATTGCGGTTTTAAACGTGGGAACATTCTTTCGTGCTGTTTAAAAACGGGCACAAAAAAATAGACCCCATTCGAGGTAACAATATTATATCACAAATGAATCGGCTTGTCAAGCATTATTTTATAATTTTCCGCTGTGTTGACAAAAAAACTCTTTTGTAGTACAATATATTCTATAACATACTAATGAGGTATACTTTATGATAAGAACAGGCACAGGCTATGACGTTCACCGTCTGGTCCCGGAAAGAAAACTGATTCTATGCGGAGTTGAGGTTCCCTCGGAGCTCGGGCTTCTTGGGCATTCCGACGCGGACGTTGCAGTCCATGCGCTGATGGACGCGATACTCGGGGCGCTGGCGCTCGGAGATATAGGAAAGCTCTTCCCGGACAGCGACCCACAGTACAAGGGCGCCGACAGCATGAAACTGCTGGCTCACGTCATCTTCCTGATGGAAGAGCGCAAATTCGCCCTCGGGAACCTCGACATCACGATAATCGCGGAGCGACCGAAACTCGCAAAGCATATCCCCGCCATGCGCGAAAGCCTTGCGTCGGCATTCAGCTGCGATATTTCGCAGGTCAGCGTAAAGGCCACCACCGAGGAGGGACTCGGGCTCGCGGGAAACGGAATAGGCGCTCAGGCGGCTGTGCTGCTGGTTTCCGCAGAATGATTCACGAAAGGCAGACAAATGACCGAGATAACCGTATCTAAAAATGACGCCGGACAGCGCGCCGACCGATTCCTTACAAAAGCGTACCCGAACCTGTCGCTCCCGCTGATATGCAAGCTCATGAGGAAAAAGCGCATAAAGCTTAACGGAGCCCGCACCGAGCCGAACGCGAAGCTCTGCGAGGGGGACGTGTTCCGGTTCTACCTCAGCGACGAACTTCTCGACACCGGCGGCAGGACAAAGGCGGCGGATTTCCGCAGCGTACCGCCGGAGCTCAGCATTATATATGAGGACGAAAACATCCTGCTGTGCGACAAGCCGGTAGGAATGGTCGTCCACGAGGATAACGACAACACCTCCGACACGCTGATAAACCGAATCAAATGCTACCTCTGGAATAACGGAGAGTACGACCCGGAAAACGAGCAGAGCTTCGTACCGGCGCTGTGCAACCGCATCGACCGCAACACCGGTGGGATCGTCATCGCCGCCAAAAACGCGGAATCCCTGCGGGTGCTCAACCAGAAGATACGCGACCGCGAGCTTGTGAAGCTGTACCTCTGCCTTGTTCAGGGCGCTCTGCCGAAAAAGCAGGACACCATGACGGCTTATCTTGAGAAGCTCCCGGATGAAAACCGCGTTATCGTCTCCGACCGGAAAACCCCGTCAAACCGCACCATAATGACGAAATACCGCGTTCTGGAGGAATCCTGCGGGCAGACCCTTTTAGAAGTAGACCTTCTCACCGGGCGCACCCATCAGATTCGCGCGCATTTCGCGCACATAGGTCACCCGCTGCTCGGGGACGGAAAATACGGGAACAATAAAATCAATAAGGAAGCCGGATTCGACGGGCAGGCGCTGTATTCCTACAAGCTGACCTTTGAATTCACGACCCCGTCGGGCTGCCTGGAGTACCTCAACCACCGGGATTTTTCGGTGAGATCGCCGGAAAATATATGGTTCGTGAAGAAATTTCATGAGCATTTAAAATAGTTTAGTTAGGCAAAATGCACAAAAAAGCTTCGCGAATTTTTAAAAAATCCTGTCATTAATTTTCCGCAAACATCTTGATAAAATCCTGGATTTTTTGTATAATGAATATGTAATGATATGCACTTGTGGTGTATCATAGATGCTTCGGTCACGGAGCAAATAAAATTCTCAGGAGGAATATTCCAATGGCAGATGTTAAAGTTGCAATTAACGGCTTCGGCCGTATCGGACGCCTTGCGTTCAGACAGATGTTCGGTGCTAAGGGCTACGATGTAGTAGCTATCAACGACCTGACCAAGCCCTCTATGCTTGCTCAGCTCCTCAAGTACGATACCGCTCAGGGCGGCTACTGCGGCAAGATCGGTGAGAATCTTCACACCGTTACCGCTGACGATGAGAAGGGCACCATCACTGTTGACGGCAAGACCCTGACCATCTACGCTGAGAAGGACGCTAAGGATCTTCCTTGGGGCAAGATCGGCGTTGACGTTGTTCTCGAGTGCACTGGTTTCTACTGCTCCAAGGAGAAGTCCCAGGCTCACATCGACGCAGGCGCTAAGAAGGTTGTTATCTCTGCTCCCGCAGGCAGCGACCTCAAGACCATCGTTTACTCCGTAAACGAGAAGACCCTGACTGCTGACGATGCTATCATCTCTGCTGCATCCTGCACAACAAACTGCCTCGCTCCTATGGCTAAGGCTCTTAACGATTATGCTCCTATCCAGTCCGGTATCATGAGCACTATCCACGCTTACACCGGCGACCAGATGATCCTCGATGGTCCTCACAGAAAGGGCGACCTGAGAAGAGCAAGAGCTGGCGCAGCTAACATCGTTCCGAACTCCACAGGTGCTGCTAAGGCTATCGGCCTTGTTATCCCTGAGCTGAACGGCAAGCTGATCGGTTCTGCACAGCGTGTTCCTGTTCCCACAGGTTCCACCACTATCCTCACCGCAGTTGTTAAGAAGGCTGACGTTACCAAGGAAGGCATCAACGCTGCTATGAAGGCTGCTGCTTCCGAGTCCTTCGGCTACAACGAGGATCAGATCGTTTCTTCCGATGTTATCGGCATGAGATTCGGTTCTCTCTTCGACGCTACACAGACAATGGTAGCTAAGATCGCTGACGACCTCTATGAGGTACAGGTTGTTTCCTGGTACGACAACGAGAACTCCTACACATCTCAGATGGTAAGAACGATCAAGTACTTCGCAGAGCTCAAGTAATTGTAACTCACAAAGTACAGAATGCCCCCGGTTTTCGGGGGCATTTTTATATATGAAAGAAAGAGATACTATGTGCAATAGCTGCAAGCAGCTCCACTTCTATGACAGATTCCGGTCGGCGCTGCAATATTCCCATGAGATAAGCAAGATACGCGGTCTGGTGAGCCTTGGAGACATGACGGTGCTTTCCGCCACCGCTCCGCTGGAGCAGATGACCGGCGAGCCGCGCGGGTACTACCGTCATGAGGTTCAGTGCGCCCTCTGCGGTCAGAGATTCGTGATATGGATAGACACATCAGACGGCAGCGGAGGGCTGAAAGCGCTGTGAAGCTTCAGCAGCCTACCCGCAAAATCCGAAAACTGGAGGTACTATGATATTCTGTTCTGAACAGCTCCCGCGGCTGAGATTCTACAACGGCGGGAACCTCACAAGCTGCGGGGGATTCGTCCACCAGCGCCGCACGATGGAGTGCTGTGTGCTGATATATGTGCTCTCCGGCTGTCTGAATATCTCCGTTGGATGCAGTGAGCACACCGTGCAGGGCGGCGAATGGCTACTGATGAGACCCGGCGTGGAGCACTCCGGGACCACTCCGTCTGACGGCGAGCTTTCCTACCTGTGGGCGCATTTTTCGGCTGACTCTCCCCTTGCAGAAGCGGAAGAGCCTCCTGAGGACTTCGCGCTGATTTTGCAGGAGCACGGCACCGCCGCCTCCCAGCGGGTCAGCCTGCTTTTCCGGCAGCTTGTGGACTGCTCCCGCCGGGAGATGTACACTCCCCGCATGGCGGAGTGCGCGCTTGAAATGCTGCTCACCGAAATGACGCAGGAATACCTCGACGCTCAGCGTGGACACAGTTCCCTGCCGCCGCTCATCGCCGACATAAACGAGTGGATACTCGTGAACTGCCACCGTCAGCTCTCGGTGAAAATTATAGCCGAGGAATTCCACTACAACCCGGAATACCTTTCCGCGCTGTACAAAAAAGAAACCGGGCAGACGCTCACGGCAAGCGTGAACAGAGCCCGGATCGATATTTCGAAAAAACTGCTGTCAGACAGCAGCGTGAGCATAAAGGAAGCCGCATTCTCCTGCGGTTTCACGGACGAAAAGTACTATATGCGCATTTTCCGCCGCACAGAGGGAATGACCCCCATGCAGTACCGCGCCGCGCTGGGGGTCAGATAAATCACTTCTTGGTAAAGTATACAGTATATTCCTCGTCAGTTATCTCATAAAGCGGGCGGAACATCACGGACTGCGGCTGATTGCGGGTGCGCCAGCTGTTCTGTCTCCACGGGAATGTGCCGTAGGTGTGCTCAAGCTGCGGCATGAACTGCTCCTCCAGCTTGTCTGCGCCAGTGATCCCGCAGTCGCTGCCGGTAAGACCAGCCAGCACGATGGGGCCGTCAACAATGGACATCAGCTCAGGCATATCCGGGAGAGTTTCCGCCCGGAGCTTCGACGGGAAGAATATCTGAACCGTGCTGTCGCTCCAGTCCGCTGTGATATCTATGTAGCCGTCCTTTACAGGGGCGGTTATTTTTTCGCCGTTGACCTCGACCTCGGGAGCTCCGTTCGTCCATGCGGGTACGCGGAAGGAGAGCGTGAATCCGGCGGGCTTATCGCACTTAACGCTGAATTTCAGCAGCCAGCGGGACATCTGACCGTCGTCCTTTTCATCAAAGAACGCCTGGTCGTTGTAGTACTTCATTCCTGTGGCCTGCTCGATTACGACGTCTGCGCCGCCCATCTCCGTGCGGAAGCCGGAGGGGATATACTGGGAAATAACCACGCGGTTCTCTCCGGTGTAGTAGATGAGCTCCGGGTATAGTGTCTGCGCCTGAACCATCGTTCCGTGGCAGCACCAGAAATCGCGGCGCTTGGTTCCCCACTTCTTGCGGCTTCCGGCAGCCAGCGGCAGGAAGTATGTGGGCATTCCGGTCTGGGAGTTCTGCTGTGCAAGGAATCCGTTGTAGAGACAGCGCTCGATGTAGTCCGCATACTGCGCCTCGCCGGTGTACTTGAACAGGTAGGAAGCGGTGCGCACCATGTTGTATACCGTGCAGAATTCCTGATCGTTGCTGCCAAGGAAATGCCCCTGTAAATGCGGAGGTATCCAGAACTCGCCGGCATTCTGACCGCCGGTGCTGAACATTCCGCGCTCGGTGACCGCGCACTTCCAGAACAGCTTGATCACCTCCAGCCAGTCCTTGTCGCCGGTGACTTCGTACATCTTTGCAGCGCCATGGGTGAACGGGATGCTTGCATTCGCGTGGCAGTTGGTCAGGCTGTCCTTTCCCTCGCGCAGCTTGCGGAACAGCCCTGCGTCAGCGTAGCGCTTCGCAAGGGTGAGGTACTTCTCGTCCCCGGTGAGCTGATAGAGTTCAGCCCAGACCTCCAGCATTCCGGCTTCCTCGCCGCTGTAAACCGCGTGGGGGTTAAGCTCCGCAGCCTTTTCAGTCCAGCGGATATACCAGTCGGAGAGGTGCGCGAGGATATCCAGCGCCTGAGTGTTTCCGGCGTACACATATGCGTCGGTAAGTCCCATGATGGTCTTGTGCATAACATACTGCGGAGACCAGATATACTGGTTCTTGATGAGCCTTGTGAAGTACTTCTCCGGGATGGAGCCTGCCCACTCGCCGCCGTTGAGTTCCTGACAGCGTGCAAGCTCGCTGATTATCTTGTCCAGCTTCACTTTCAGCTCCGCGTCGTTTTCTGCCGCGACGAGCTTCGCAGCCGCGCTCAGCCAGTGCCCGAGGAAGTGCCCGCGGAGCTGGCAGGTAGGAGCTTCCCAGCCCCAGTGGAGATTAGCGGTCTCGGGGTTATCCACCACCTGAAGCCCCAGGAGGATAATTCCCGCCTCAAGGCAGAAATTCTGGAGCAGGCAGGAGCTGTCAAGCTCCATCAGGTAGCTGCGGTTTACGTCCATTCTCTCACGGAATACGCCGGGGAGTATTTTTACAGAGCCTGTTTCAGCGGGTTTAAACATAGTATTTTCTCCTGTCAGATCATAATTTCACGGCGAAGCTCTGCGCCTGCGCCGTCAGATATTCTTATTCCGAATCTGGCGCCGCATACCTTTCGCGTGCCGTCCGCGAGGACGGTCTCAAACGCGGAGCGCGGCAGCGGGATCTCCACGCGCTTTTCCTCGCGCGGCCGGAGGCTTACCCGGGCGAAGCCGCACAGCGAGCCGTTCGGAACGTCCTCTTCAGAGAAGCCGCGCACATAGACCTGAATAACGTCCTCGGCGGGGATATCGCTGAGATTCGCTATCGTGACCTCCGCCCTTTCAGCGGTAACGTCAGCCTGAGTAAATCTGAATCGTGCGTAGCTCAGCCCTCTGCCAAAGGGATAGAGCACGTTTTCCGGGGCGCAGTAGCGGTAGGTCCTGCCTTTCATGCTGTAATCCCGGATATCCGGAAGCAGGTCTGCGGTCATGTAGAATGTGACCGGGAGCTTTCCGCTGGGGGAAACGTCCCCGAAAAGCAGCTTCGCAAGCGCCCTGCCGCCAAGCTGACCCGGGTACCACATATCCAGAAGCGCGCTGCACTTCACCTCAGCGTTGACCGAGCTTCCAGCCGCAAGCACGATCACAAGCGGCTTCCCGAGGGCGGAGAGCTTCTCCAGAAGAATGCGCTGGCTTTCCGGCAGGCGGAGGTCGGGCTTGTCGCCTGAGCTGAACTCGTTTCCGGTGTCGCCCTCTTCACCCTCCAGGGTCGCGTCAAGTCCCACGCAGGCGATGACCACATCGGCTGCCTCCGCCATCGCGACAGCCTCGGAATACAGGTCGCCGGGCTGCGCCAGCCCCTGACATCTGTCCTTGTAGAGATGACAGCCCTGGGAATATAATACACGCCCGCCGAAGCGCCCGCGTATTCCCTCAAGGAACGTAACATACTCGTCTGCGGTGCCGTTGTAGTTCCCCGTGAGAGCCTCGCGGCTGTCCGCGTTCGGCCCTATGACCGCGATAGTGCCGGTCTTGTCCGAAAGCGGGAGTGTCCCGTCGTTCTCAAGCAAAACCGCAGAGCGCAGAGCGCACTCCAGCGATACTGCCTTGTTTTCCTCAGTGGAAACGCGTGTTATGGGAATATCGTCATATTCCGTCCGGTCAAGCTGACCAAGCCTTATCCTTGTGCGGAGCACATGGACGCAGGCGCGGCGGATATCCTCCCCTGTTATCAGCCCCTTTTCAAGAGCCGCCAGAATGTGGAGGTATGTGTTTCCGCAATTCATGTCGCATCCGGCTTTCAGCGCCATTGCCGCAGATTCCGGGGCGGTGGCGGTTATGCAGTGGGTCGTGTGGAAATCCCGGATAGCCCAGCAATCCGAGGTGAAATACCCGTCGAATCCCCACTCCCGGAGCTTTCCCATGAGGAAAGGGCTTGCGCAGGCAGGTTCTCCATTCACGAGGTTATAGGCTCCCATCACGCTTTCAACGTGTGCTTCCTCCACCAGCGCGCGGAATGCCGGGAGGTAGGTCTCCTCCAGATCCTTCGGGCTGACCTTTGCGTCAAAGGAATGGCGCTCAGCCTCCGGGCCGCTGTGCACGGCGAAATGCTTCGCGCAGGCGGCGGTTTTCAGGTAATTCCCCCCGCCCTGAAGCCCCCGGACGTACTCCTTGCCAAGCTCTGAGGTGAGGTACGGGTCCTCGCCGTAGGTTTCGTGTCCCCTGCCCCAGCGCGGGTCGCGGAATATGTTCACGTTCGGCGCCCACAGCGTGAGCCCCTTGTAGATGTCGTAGTCTCCGTGGGCGGAAGCCGCGTTGTACTTTGCCCGGGCTTCGTCGGCGGTTATCTCACCGCAGCGGCGGAGGAGTCCCCGGTCGAACATCGCCGCAAGCCCTATCGCCTGCGGGAACATTGTTGCGGTGCCGGCGCGTGCGACTCCGTGGAGCCCCTCGTTCCACCAGTTGTATGCCGGCAGACCTGCCTTGGGTATGGCTGGTGCGTCGTATTTGAGCTGCTCCGCCTGCTCCCTCACAGAGAGGGAATCCGCAAGAGCCTCGGCGCGTTCCTGCGGAGAAAGCTCGGTATTGTTCCATTCATTCATAATGACCTCCTGATGTCAAGTGGATATAATTGCAGATTGCGATTCCATGGAAAGAGGTGTCAGTACAGCGGGGAATGAAGCCTGTAAGCCAGAGCACACGGCGCTGTGCCTGAATCCCTGATGAGTATATTGTAGCACATATTCCGCGGTTTGTCAGTGGACAAAACCACATAATTCATCCCAAAAAAGCAGAACCGGAATGACCGCTGCATATCACCGGACACCTCCGGGAATAACATTTGGTTCCAATATCAAAAAATCATGATTTTTGCTTGCGTTTTTTAGATAAATGGTATAAGTTATTTTATGTCAAAGCGTGTGAGTTATATTGACATAACCGTAGCAATATGATATAATTATTATAGGTTAATGCTTTGCATACCAATATTCTGAGGAAATTGTCATTCGGTCTGAAACACCAAACGCGTGTTACAGACTTTTGTTTTATACGGTAATTCCGCCTTATTATGGATAAGGTGGGTGAAAACTGGACATAAAGGTCGTAAAATCACAGATATCCGCAGCACGGGAAGTGCTGACACGGCGGCGCAAAAAAGGCGCAGTCTGATCCCAAAACAGAAGGAGCGACAATAAATGAATCCAGATGAAAAATTAACGATGAAGCAGGCGCTGGAAGAGGTCGAAACGCTCAGGCGGATATTTCCGTCAGTAAGGCTTCTGAGCGGGGAGCAGCTTAAAGAAGGCTCCACCAGCCCCGCCGGGGATATTTCCATTGACGGGATAAAGGCAGACTGCGGAAGCCGTATAGCAGTCAGCGCGCTGAATGAAAAAAAGCAGATCACAAAGCTGGAACTTTCCGGATCGGATATGCTTCAGATCATCGCGCAGTATGTTGAGATAGACGGGATCCCTCATGTCATTGAGATGGCGAAAAAGCTCTCCGGGGACTCGCTGATGTATCCCGGCGACAAGCAGGATCTGGCAGCAAAGCTCACCGGCAGCAACCAGGAATTATACATCGACTCCCTCACCGGCGCCTACAACCGCCGCTATTTTGAGGAGTTCCTGAAAAATACGCCTACCTCCGCGGGCGTTGTGATGATCGACCTTGACGACTTCAAGCTGTATAACGATTCCTGCGGTCACGAATCCGGGGATACCGTCCTGCATTCCACGGTGGATACCATCAGGAAGTGTATCCGCGCGACAGATACGCTGGTGCGCTACGGCGGTGATGAGTTCCTGATCATAATGCCGGGTATCACCGACGACCGTTTCACTCAGCAGCTGCGGTACATAAAACGGCGTATCCACAAGACGGATATCCCCGGATATTCCGGGCAGCTCTCTGTCAGCATAGGCGGCGTGCTTGCCGTGAACGAGCCGCTCATCAGCGCAGTTGCGCGTGCCGACGAGAATATGTACCTTGCAAAGAACCGCAAGAACACTGTCGTTACAGACGACAGCAAGCTTTCCGGAAACAACGCGGACAAGCTCAGCATCATGATCGTTGACGACTCCGAGCTCAACCGCGAGATCCTTTCCTCCATGCTAAGCAGCGAGTTCAACATTCTGGAAGCCGCCAACGGCGAGACCTGCCTTTCAATGCTGGAGAAATACGGCACCGATATTTCCATCGTCCTGCTGGACATCGTTATGCCCGGAATGAGCGGCTTCGATGTTCTCAGGGTGATGAACGCCGATCACCTTATAGAGGATATTCCGGTCATTATGATATCCAGCGACAATTCAGACTCTTCCGTGCGGGAAGCCTACGAAATGGGCGTTTCCGACTACATCAGCAGACCCTTTGACGCAAAGGTGGTATATCACCGCGTATTCAACACGATAAAGCTGTACTCCAAGCAGCGCCGCCTCGTGAAGCTTGTCACCGACCAGATAAACGAAAAGGAAAAGAACAACAGCATGATGATAGGAATTCTCAGCCAGATCGTAGAATTCCGCAACGGCGAAAGCGGACTTCATGTTGTGCATATACACACCCTCACGGAAATGCTGCTGGAACAGCTTGTGAAAAAGACCGACAAATACAAGCTCAGCAGCACTGACAAGATGCTAATTCCAACAGCCTCGGCGCTGCATGATATCGGAAAGATAGGCATTGACGACAAGATACTAAACAAGCCCGGCAGGCTTACCAGGGAAGAATTTGAGATAATGAAGACTCACACGGTCATCGGCGCCCAAATGATAGAGAGCCTTGAACAGTACCAGAACGAGGAACTCATAAAGATAGCGCATGAAATATGCCGCTGGCACCATGAACGCTGGGACGGAAAAGGCTATCCCGACGGACTTAAGGGCGATGAAATACCGATCTCCGCGCAGATAGTATCCCTCGCGGACGTTTATGACGCGCTGATAAGCAAACGCGTTTACAAGAAGGCGCTCCCGCATGAAACTGCAATAAAGATGATACTCGACGGCGAATGCGGTCAGTTCAATCCTATCCTGCTCAACTGCCTGATCGACATAAATCAGGAAATAAAGAAAAAATTCAACACATGATACAGTATAACAGTTCCGCATTCAATTAAGGTAACCTCTAAAAACCGGGACACGAGCAGATTTCGTATATGACTTATATCAGATGCTAGGCGTCAAACCGCAGTAATACTGTATGTATTTCAAGGTTTGACAACGAAGCAGATGATATAAGTCATAGAAATCTGCCGTGAAGGAGGTTTTTAGAGGTTACCTTAAATGTTACCCAAAGTTATACGACCTGCCCGCCGTTTACATAAAGGTGATATCCGTTGGAAACTATCTGGGACACATCGCCGTCAAACTCAGTTATGTAGCTGTCGGCTGTAAGCTCCCACTCGGAATCCTTGTCGAGAGTAACCCTGACGGTTCCGCCATCGCCGTCTGGATTTACCGCGCCCTTTAAAGTAGACCCCGTAAGGGTCATGTCAAGGCTGGATATGCTGTCCACAAGGATATTGCCTTCGATGTTCTGGGTCTCAGCGTTCAGGATAACGTCGCCGCCGTTTGACCCGTGGGTGCCCCAGCCGCGCGAACTGGAATTGCCCTCCACCCGCAGGAATGTATCGTCCGCCAGCGTGAACTCAACGTTCTTCAGGGAAATCGTGCAGTCTGTATTCGTGACGTAGAACATATCCCCGGAGAGCCCGGTTATGCTGCCGCCCTCGGCAGTGAAGCAGGCCTCGCCGATATCCGCGTCGCCGGACATACTCTGATATATCATTATGGTGTGGATATTCTCGTCCGGGTCGCCATTGTAGGTTTCGGACATATTGCCGGAAAGGGTGCAGTTGGTCAGCTTTACGCTGTTCTTTCCCTCGACGACTACGCCCTCGCTGGCATTAGCCGTGAGCTCCGCATTGTTGACCGTTACATCAGCAGTGGAGTACACCGCCGGGCTTCCGGTGCCGTTGGTGACGTACTTTCCGCCGTTTACCGTGACTGTTCCGCCGCCGCGGTCGGTCCTTACCGCCGCTGAGGAATTACCCTGCGTTTCAACGTCAAGGTTGTTCGCGGTCATCGTTCCTCCGCCGGTGGTCTGGATTCCTCCGGAGTTGCGCTCCGTGGTGCGGATAACGCTGTCGGATATCATAACGGAGGTTCCCTCGCCATAGCTGAACACGGCGTTTCCGTTTACCGCGCCTGTGTTGAATGTGGAATCGCTGATTATAACCTTTGCGCCGTTCGCTGCGAGAAGTCCGGCGTTCATGCCGTAGAAATCGCCGTTCTCCGTATTTGAGGAGCTGCCGCCGTTCTTGTTTACGGTTATGTTGGTGAGCACGGCCTCGGCGCTGTCTATGCGCAGGGCGTTCTCGTCATCGCCGATGGAGGTGTATTCCGTGTCGCTCTCCTCGGCGCTTTCCGTTATCGTGTTCGCGGAGGTTCCGTTCGATACCCCGCTGCTGCCGCCGAATCCGCCTCCTGCCGCCATATTCTTCACCAGAACGGAAGCCGCAGTTCCGTCATCGTTGAGCGTAACCGCCAGCACGCTGCCAACTGTTATATCGTCAACGGAGCCGGCGCTGCTTCCCTGAAGGAATTCTAACGAGATCTCGGTGTCGTCTGTCACCGTGAATTCAACGCTGCTTCCGTTGGATTCAAAAGCGCTGCCGCTTTCACCGGGTCTTGCGGGAGGTTCTCCGTCAGGCGCAGAGCCGTTGTCCGAGGGCATTTCAGGGGGCGTACCGTCAGATATGGAGCCGTTATCGCTGTCTGCGGGCTTGTCAGGAGCCGCTCCGTCAGGCGCAGGGTTCATTGAAGCCGCTGTTATCTCGCCCTCATCAGCGGTTATCTTATTTCCGTCCACAGACGTTACCTTTACGGTCTTGTGGCTCTGGGACTGCACTGCCTCTGCTGAATCAGAGGTCTGTGTTTCGAGCGTGGCGTGAGAATCCATCGAGGACGCCGCCTGGCTCTCCGTACTGCCGGAGCAGCCGGTAGCAGAAGCGGCAACTATCGCCGCGCATACTAAAGCAAAATATCTTGGTGTATTCATAGTATCACTGCCTTTCTTTGCAGGAAGTGCCGTTTTTGTTTACAACCAGATTATAGCCCACTAACGTGATATTTTTGTGACATGACTGGTAACAATAACTGAATACACCGGGAAAAATACAGCAGATAAATGTGAAAAGCGCCGCAGGTAAATGCGGCGCTTATAATTCAATCCATGCGTACTGCTTTTCTCTGCCGCTTGTCCTCGTACATACGGGAATCGGCAATCCTTATCATCTCGTCTATATCCACGGGAGCGCCTGTCATGGAGCTCTCCCAGCCAACGCTTATCCCGACCGGATAAGGTTTCCCTGAGCGGCCGTTGTATTCGTCAAGATAACCGCGCGCCTGCGCTATATACTCCTCCGGGTCAAAATCGCTCCCGGAGGCTATTACGGCAAACTCATCCCCGCCGAAACGCGAGCAGGCGATGTTTCCGCCGTTATACACCAGGGAAGCCGCGACCGTCTTTATCGCGCAGTCGCCCTCCGTGTGGCCGAAGTTGTCGTTGATGTATTTCAGCCTGTCCATGTCTATGGAGAACACATACATCTTTTCCCCGGTGTTGCGCTTCTCAAATTCCTTGTAGAATCCACGGCGGTTGAGCAGACCTGTCAGCGGGTCGTGAATATGCATTTCGGCAAGCTCGCTGTTCGCACGCTCCAGCTTTACGCAGTTGGTAAGGTTTTCGAGGAGCTGTGAAATATTGCCGATGTAGCGCCTCCGGTTGGAATAGACGAAATCATCTGCAAAGGCGATATCAGCGCAGGCGTAGCCGATTATCTTCTCCATGAAGTGAAGCGGCGAGAAGTACAGCACATCGTGATTTTCCAGCACGCCCTCCATATCCGGCAGAAGCTCGCACGCAGGGAAAATAATGCTGTCCGTGAAGATATCATCGCGGTTTCGGTGCATGAAGCAGTTCACGTTTTCAGTAAAGAGCTCGTTATATCGCAGGGAGCCCGGCTCGTTCTCAAAAATATCGGTATTCACGCAGAACCACTCGACATAGTCCCCATGATTTCCCATGGTCCTGGCAAGCTCCTGAAGATTCCCGCATTTGGTAGCCTTGCGCAGGAAGCTGAACATAAAGTCCTCATGCCACGCGGAATTTCCGACGCGTTCATAAAGCTGGAGTATCTTCTCACATGGTTCGTGAGCCAAAAGCTCCACGCACCCGCAGGACTGACCAAGCCGCATCTGATACTGGACAAACTCCGTAACCGGATCGCGGTGCTCTCCGGAGATAAGCGCCATAGCGCGTTCTCCTGCCGATGAGTGATCCACGCAGCCGGTAGTAAGCCGCGGCTGGTAGTATTTTTCAAGCGCAATTCCGTCGAATCCGGTGACGATCACATCTTCAGGAACCCTTATACCTCTCTTGAACAGATACTGACAAACGGCTATCGCCATGGAATCATTGAAGCAGACTATCGCCTGCGGCAATGGAAGCCCGGTCTCCATGAACTTGTCCATTGCCTGCTCAGTCGGGACGTTCCAGAAATCTCCATATCCGATTCGCCGCTCGTCCAGTTCAAGCCCATACTCCCTGAATATGCTGCGGCAGCATGAAAGGCGCTCCTCAGAAAATGCATTGCCCCTGAATCCCGCCATGAGGTTTATGGTACGACAGCCATGAACCTCTATAACATGGCGAAGTATCTTCTCAAATGTGGTAACATAGTCAAAGCGAATGCAGGAGGCTCCCGCAAATTCCCTGTCCAGCGTGACTACCGGAATACCCGCGTTTACGCCCGCTTCTACAAGCTTCCCGCTGACCTCATCGTTCATTATCGACTCCGGCAGGATAACCAGCGCGTCCAGCAGGTCGATGTTCACCAGACGGTATATCCCTGCCTCTCCCGCGATGTCTCCGGCACTTTCTCCATTGTTCGCGTAAAGGTCGCAGAACGACGAGAATATCATTACCTTCCAGCCGGACCTTACCGCGCTGGAACAGATAGAATCCACTATTCCCTTGACGTCCTCGTTAGTTATCTTAGAGCAGCAAATCCCGAGTATTTTGTATTTTTTCACATTCAGCATGGTATCACGTCCCTTAACATGGAGTATATAATATATTTATAATACCACACGCGTGCTTATTTGTCAATTATTCTTGCCGGACTTTTTGCTGATAGAGCTTATATTCACGCTGCATTGCCTTGACAAAATAACATAGTTCGTGTATAATCTTGATTACAGAGCTGATTCTGATTATTGGTAAGGAGTTTATATGAAAAAGATATTCGCGGTGCTTGCCGCCGCATTCCTGATGACCGGCTGCGCAGGAAAGACATCGTCACAGCCCGATGGCCTCACTCCCGAAACTAAAAACACCTCGTCACAGCCAGAAAGCGCCGCCGTGACCGAACAGACCGGGAGCACCTCTGCGCCCGAACAGACCGAGAGCACCGCTGCGACCGAACAGACCGGGAGCACCTCTGCGACCGAACAGACCGGGAGCACCTCTGCGACCGAACAGACCGGGAGCACCGCTGCGACGGAAGAACCGGCGGAATCCCATACGGAGGAAGCCGCTGACTCCGGCAGCCCGATAACCGTAAACTACGCCGGGGACGTAATTATTCCTGAAAGCGCGAAGGTGTTCGAATTTTCCGCCGCCGGAGCCCTGCAGCCTGTCCAGACTGTATTCACCGCCAGCCGCACGGTCGCTGACCTGAAAGTGCTTGCGCTGACCTACGAGGATATAGACGAGGACGGAAACATCACGTTTTCCGTTGAAGAGCTCATGACTATCCCGGAGTTCACCGCGGACTCCGTGCTGAATGCAAGCCTTGAATATATAGGCACGATACCGAACAACGGAATATCCTACACCGACCCTGACGCCGGAAAAACGCGCCGCTTCGCGGTCAACATGAGCGGAAAGGACGGCTCGCTGTTCCTCTGGGAGTTCTGACGGCACGAAAAAAGGGGCTGAATATCCCAGCCCCGCAAGAAATATCACAGACCGAAGCTCACTGAAAGAGCATTGTTCACCTGCGACATGGCGTCGTTGTCAAGCTCGCCCATGCGCTCTTTAAGCCGCCTTTTATCCAATGTACGCACCTGCTCCAGAAGCACTATGGAGTCCTTCGCAAGTCCGCAGGAAGCGGCATTCAGCGAAATATGTGTCGGAAGCTTCGATTTGTCCTTCTGGCTAGTTATTGCAGCGGCTATCACGGTGGGGCTGTGCTTGTTCCCGATATCGTTCTGGACTATCAGCACCGGACGTATTCCGCCCTGCTCTGAGCCTACCACCGGGCTTAGGTCCGCATAATAGATCTCTCCGCGTTTCACCAGCATTTAAAATCATTCCTTTCATATTGATCCTTTACGTCTGTTCCGGGTTTCCGGTTCAACGTTATTATTGCCTGCACCCTGAAAGTTATACAGGCTGTTTTCATAAAACGGAGATCCCCGGCACTATATTTTATTCCTTTATGACTAATTAAGTTACTGGAACAGGAGTACAAAATGCCTGAACTCACATGGGACAGAATACTTTCACCGAACAGGAGCAGACCAAACGCCGGGGCGCGTCCCGGGGACGTCCGCTCGGAATTTGCCCGGGACTACCACCGCATAATCAGCAGCGCCAGCTTCAGGCGGCTTCAGGATAAAACGCAGGTTTTTCCGCTTGACCGCGGTGATTTCGTCAGGACGCGACTTACGCACTCGCTGGAGGTGTCCTCGTTCGCGGGTTCCATCGGTGACACGGCGCTCGCCCGTCTGATGGGCTCACGCCCGGAGATAACCCCGCAGATACGGCAGGACTGCGCCGAGATACTCCGCTGCGCCGGGCTTATCCACGATATAGGGAACCCGCCGTTTGGTCATTTCGGGGAGTTCACCATACGCGAGTGGTTCTCCGAAAAGCTCCCGGAGCTGGAATTCTGCGGGCAGAAAGTCACCGGTCTCCTGACGGAGCAGCAGTGCGCCGACCTCACGAATTTCGAGGGCAACGCGCAAGTCCTGAGGGTTCTGACAAAGCTCCATTATTTCATCGACGAGCACGGAATGAATCTCACCCACGCCCTGCTCAACACCATAATAAAATATCCGGTGCCGTCCACCGGTATAGACCGCCGGAGCGGGGATATCCGCACCAAGAAGATGGGCTATTTCGCTTCCGAGCAGAAGCTGTACGAAAACATCATAGCCTCCACGGGGGCGGCAGACTGCCGCTATCCCCTCACATGGCTTCTTGAAGCCGCGGACGATATCGCGTACAAGACCGCCGATATCGAAGACGCACAGCGCAAGGGGCTGATCTCCTACAACGCCCTGCTGGCGGAGCTCACCTCCCAGAAATTCGCCGGGCAGTGCCGCACCGAGGCTGAGCGTAATACCCTCGCCGCTGCGGCGGATAAACTCCGGCACTATCTCGCAAAGGCTCTGGACAACGGTATGCCCTCGCCGGAGGAAAACGCCGTACAGAACTGCATGGTGCGCATTCAGTCGCTGCTGATAAACTCCGCCGCTGACGCGTTCGTGGAACACTACGACGAGATAATGAACGGCGAACTCCGCACGGAGCTTCTCAGCCTTTCACCCGCACGGGTGCTTGCGGACGCCCTCGGCGATATCGCGCTGAGATACGCGTTCCGCTCAAAGGAGATACTTCGCATAGAGCTCGCCGTGTCCCAGATGATGAACTTCCTGCTGGAGCGGCTGACCGGCGCGGCACTCCGGTTTGAGACCCCTCAGGAAAAGATAACCGACAGCAAGCTGATAAGCGTGATTTCGGAGAACTACGTCAAGATATGCCGGCTGGGCTGGCACGATGAAAACTCCGAGCTGTACAGCCGCCTGCTGCTCGTCACCGACTACATCTGCGGAATGACGGACGGCTACGCCCGCCAGCTCTACCTTGAGCTGAACGGAAGATAACGTACCCACGGAGGAAACAATGCCTGCTAAGCACAAATTCAAATACAAGCTGTCCTACAACTGCCCGGTCGTGCTGACATACGCGGCGGTATGCCTCGTTATGCTCGGCGTGAACTGGATAACCGGCGGCTGGTGGAACCAGAACGTCATGGTCTGCTGGGGGCATCCGTCGTTCCTTGACCCGATGACCTACGTCAGGTGCCTGACCTATTTCTTCGGGCACTCCGGCTGGGAACACTATGCCAGCAATATGCTTCTGATGCTCCTCGTGGGTCCCGTGGTGGAAGAAAAGTACGGCAGCGGAAACCTGATATTCATGATTCTGGTGACCGGGGTCGCCTCCGGACTGATACACTGCATTTTCTTCACCGGAGGGATCATAGGCGCCAGCGGTATCGTGTTCATGATGATAATTCTAAGTGCTTTCACGAACATGAAAAAGGGCGAGATACCGCTGACCCTGATACTCGTTGCCGCCATATATCTCGGCCGCGAGATCGTCAACGCGTTCACTCCGGACGCTGTTTCCCAGTTCGGACATATCATCGGCGGAATTTTCGGGCTGTTCTGGGGAATATATTTCTTTACCACGAAATTCCGCAGCCAGTATTGATGATTTCAAAAATTAACCATTAATAAAGCCGCCCATGGTGCAGATAATAACGCCGTGCAGATATCGCTGCACAGTCTTTTGAAAAAAGGAGAATCTGAACCATGAAGAAGCTTCTTAGTCTTGCGGCAGCGCTTTCTGCGGCTGCCGTCATAAGCTGTGCCGCCTCCGCGAACGGCGGAGTAGTCGGCGGCGTTGTAGGCGCGGGCGAGGATATAGTAAACGGCGTGGTAAACGCAGGCGAGGACATCGTAAACGGCGTTACCGGCAGAAATACCACCACCGGCGCCGGAACCACGATCAGCGGCACGACAAACGGAACTGATTCCGGCACCACCGGCGGTATGACAAATGGAACCACCAGCGGAACTACCAATGGAGCTGCTAACGGTACTGTCGGCGGCACAAACGGCACTTCAACCGGAACCACCAGCGGCACAGCCAACGGAACGAACACCACAACTCCCAACCCGAACACCGGCGTTCCGTTCAGCCTTGCTGCGGTAGGAGCGGCTGCCCTCGGTATCACAGGTATCGTTGCTGCCTCCAGGCGCGGCGAATGATTTAAGCAAATAACCTAATTAAACTGCGCTTTCGTTAACACGGGAGCGCATTGTTATTTCAGGTCAGAAAAATTATATGTTTTCACTAAATTTTTTTGTAAATAATGTTTAAAATGACAGTTGCATTTTTCCGTGCTTTATTGTAAAATAGTATATGAGGATTTAGTGTTTGCTATCCGCACAAAAATTTTAGGAGGATTTTATTCTTATGAAGTTAAGAAGAGTTATCTCTGCTGCCGCTGCTCTCGCAGTTGTTGCAGCAACTACAGTTTCTTCATTTGCAACTTCCGTTGCAAAGGGCTCAGACCCTAACTCTGGTATGTTCGCCTGCCTGCTTTCTGATGATTCCAAAGTTCCGCTGTTCACAGACAGCAGCCTCGTTTCTACCATCACAAAGGTAAGCGTTACCCTTAAGTCCAAGGACAAGGATTTTGAGAAGGCTGTTAAGGCTGGCGATACTTGGTACGGCGGCGGCTTCGGCGTTAACTCCAACTCCACTGGCTGGTCCCAGCATGAGTGGTCCATTCAGGAAGGTACTAAGGAGCTGACAATGGTTCCTACCGATACAAGATATGTTTACAAGATCACATTCGACAACAAGGCTCCTATCTTCTCCGCAAGCGATACATACGCTCAGGTTTGGTGGCAGGATTGGTCCAGCTCCTATGAGTTCGAGTACATTAGCTGCGAGCTCCTGAACGCTGACGGTGTTGATATCAGAGACATCAAGTCTGACGCTCCTGCTGATACTACTGCTCCTGCTGAAACCACTGCTCCCGCTGAGGAGACCACTGCTCCTGCTGAGGATGAGACTCCTGCAACTGCTGACGAGACAGCAGAGGCTACTGCTGAGGACACCGCTGAAGCTTACACAGAAGAGGTTGATACAACTGTTGAGACCACTGTTGAGGCTCTTACTGTTGAGTCCACTGCTGACGCTGCAACCGCTGACGCAGAAGCTCCCGCTGATGACACCAATACTGACGCTGGCAAGGGCAACCCTGACACCGGCGTTGCTGGCGTAGCTGTTGCTGCTGGCGTTGTAGCTCTGGCTGGCGCTGCTGTTGTAGTTTCCCGCAAGAGAAAGTAATCAATAAGTAAGTGATCAGATAGCTCAAACACTAACCGCACCCCCGGAGAGATCCGGGGGTGTTCTTTTTTTACTTTAACAGTGGTTTTACGCGTTTCTTTTCGGTGATAATCAGCCATACAGGAGCATATAATATCCTTGTGGCAGAATATTACAGTTGAAAGGAAGCGCAGACATGAATTACAAGGTCACAAGCACCACGCCGGAGTCTCCCAGAAAAGAGCAGAAGAAAATGGACGCCGCCAAGCGGGTCTACGAGGAGCTCATCAAGTACATAAACCGCAAAGAAGCCGAAAGATCCGCATAAAATCCGTGAGGAAGTGAAAGCATGACCGCAGTGTATGTCCGGCAGAGTATCGACAAAAAGGACAGTATCTCAATAGAAACGCAGGTCGAATGCTGCCGGAAGTGCTGCACCGGGGAATTCCGGGTGTACTCCGACAAGGGCTGGAGCGGCAAGAATCTCGACCGCCCGGAATTCCAGCGGCTGCTTGCGGACATAAAGCGCGGCGAAATAGACAAGATAGTCGTCTACCGTCTGGACAGAATCAGCCGCTCGCTGAACGACTTCTCAAACCTGATGGAGGTTTTCAAGAAGTACGGCGTGGAATTCGCCTCCACAGTGGAGACCTTCGACACCTCCACGGCGATAGGCAGGGCTATGCTCGGTATAATAATGGTATTCGCAGAGCTGGAACGCGAGAACATTCTCCAACGTGTAAGGGACAACTACTATGCCCGCGGCGAAAAGGGACTGTATCTGGGCGGAGTGCCCGTCTACGGCTTCGACAAGATACCTGCAAAGCTAGACGGGATAAAGACATCGGTGCTTATCCCGAACGCGGATATGAGCACGGTAGAGTACATTTTCAGCGCCTACCGTGAAAGCGGCTGCTCCCTCGGGGATATCGTCAGAACGCTTAATGCTCAGGGAGTCCCCTCCCCGGCCGGGGCGCTCTGGGACAGCAGCAAGGTCAGCCGGCTGCTCAGAAGTCCCATCTACGTCTGCGCCGACATGGAGGTCTACCGCTATTTCAAGGCAAAGGGCGCGAAAATCTCCGGCTCCGCCGGGGATTTTACCGGGCAGCACGGCTGTTTCCTCTATGGCAAGCGGGAATCCAACGAGCGTAAGTACACCGACGTCCACGACCATGTGCTCTCCATAGGCCTGCACGACGGGGTGATATCCTCAGAGCTCTGGCTGGAGGTGCAGCGCAAGCTTGACGGAAACACTCAGCTCCGCAAGGGAAAAAGCGGCACTCATTCGTGGCTCACCGGGCTGATAAAATGCGGGAAATGCGGCTACGCAATGCGGGTGATGTCCGGGAGCTGGTTTTACTGCTCCGGCAAGGCTAACCTGCACCTCTGCGAGGGAATCTCCGGAAAGCCTGAGATTTTTGCAGCCGAGCAGGCTGTTTACTCCGAGCTGAAAAAGAAGTTCGCTGAAATCAGGGAGCTCCGCCCGAACGGAAGCGCCCCTGTCTCCCCGAAAGCGAACAAGCTTAAAATGCAGCTTGAAACGCTGAACTCCCAGATAGACAACCTTGTGAACAAGATAACCGAAACCTCCGCCGTAATCGGGAAGGTGCTTGAAGCGAAGCTGGAGCAGCTTATTTCCGAGCGCGACAGGGCGCAGCAGGAGCTGGACAGGCTTGGCGGAGACACCCCGCGTCAGTCATACGAAAAGGTCATACCGCTTCTGGACGAATTCCCCGAAATGCCCATCAACGTGAAGCGCCAGATAGCCTCGGAATTCATCTCAAAAATCCTCATCTGGGAGGACAGAATAGAGATACAGTGGAAATTCTGATGGTCACCTCTAAAAACCGGTTTGAAAAGTGAAAATGGGTAGAGTGCACCGAATGCGATGAAAGCCGACGAAATAAGGCTGTATGCCTTACGAGGAGGTTTTCTGAAGCAGTCGGTGTGCTATACACATTTTCACTCAAACAAGGTTTTT